>NZ_BJOR01000001.1:1841914-2455886 GCF_006540305.1 Streptomyces sp. 6-11-2
GGTGTGCTTGGCCACCTCCTTGGTCTCCACCCATTCGGTCCCCCAGGCCTGCGCGAACCGGCTGCCGTCCCAGGTCGTCACGCCGGCGAGCGCCATACGGCAGCCGACGGCCCCCAGCAGCGGACCGTGCAGCGCCTCGGGCACGTCGGCGACCGACCGGAGCGCCAGGACGACACCGGCGTTCCGGGAGCGCAGCCCCTGGACGCGGCGCACCGACTCGGCCGTGACGGCCCCGGTGGCGTCGTCGAGGACCAGACAGGCGAAGTGGGGGCGCCGGGTGTCCCGTACGACGGTGTGGAACTGGGCCAGGACCAGCCGGGTGATCAGCCGGGCCGCCTCCTCGTGTCCGCGTTCGGGCAGGTCGATGCGGACCCGCAGTGGATGGTGGGCCACCGCGCGCAGCGAGAAGGGCCGGCTGCCGGGCCCCGCCGTGCCGAAGAACTCGGCGAAGGCCGGCCGGTCCAGGAGCGCGAGCCGGTCCGCGAGGGCCGGTCCGGCGTCGACCGTGGAACCGGACTGCCGCATCCGGGCGTCGAGTTCGCGCCGCATCACGGCGTGCTCGTCCGCCGGCAGCGCGGCCCGCAGGGACGCCAGCGCGCCGGGATCGCCCTCCAGCAGTTCGCGCAGCGCCGGCAGCGGCGGGAAGTGCCCGTGCGCCGCCCGGTAGGGGCCGAGCAGCTGGGCGAGCGCGGTGGCGGCGCTTTGACCGCCGACGGTGTCCAGGTCGCCGACCAGGGCCTCGGCCAGGAAGGCGGCGGCCTCGTCGGGGTCGTCGGACCCGGCGTACGGGTCGAGGTCGTGGACGGAGGCGGGGTCGCCGATCCGGACCACCACGTCGTACGCGGTGTCCGGGCCGAGCGGGGTCCCGGCGGCACAGACGGCGACCACCGCGCACGCTCCGGTGAGGGCCTGGAGGGTGAGCGCCTCGGTGACCGGCCCGGTGACGTGGCGGGTCTTCCCGGAGCCGGACGGCCCCACCAGCAGCAGCGAGGTGCCGAGTGTCTCGGCGCCGAGGGCGGCACCCGCCCCCTCGTAGTCGCGCGGGGTCCGCTCCCCCGCCCACCGTCCGATGCGCACCTGCCCCTCCAGCAGGTCGTGGCGGGCGGTGCGGCCGGGCAGGTCGCGCGCCCCGGAGGGGTGCGTCCAGGCGGCGGCGCCCTGCCGCAGCACGGTCTCGGTGAAGGCGGCCGGGCGTGCCTCCCCCCGGGCCGCCTCCCACGCCCGCTCGACCCGGGCGCAGTCCACGTCGTTCATCCGGCCGGCGGCCACCTCGGCGGCCAGCAGGTCGGCCGCCTGGTACTGCCCGGCGTGGCGCGGTCCGGGCCACTGCGAACGCGGCAGGTCCGCCGCGGGCGGGGCGACGGGGTCCGCGGCCGCCCGGCGGCGTGCGGCGAGTTCCCCGGCGTACGCCCACCAGGCGCCGACCCGAGCGAACGGCCAGACGACCAGCAGGGTGATGAGCGCGTACAGGGCGTCGGTGAACAGCTGGGAGGTGAACAGGCCGTAGCCGCCCGAGACGAGGACGATCAGGGAGAAGACGGGGTCGACGACCGGCAGGGGGTCCCAGCCGGCGCCCGGGAAGGCGCCGGGGAAAACGAGGCTGAGCGCGATCAGGGCGCCGGCGACGGCGAACAGCGCCCGCGCGGGCTGCGGGCGGCGGCCGACGAAGTGCCGTACGACGTCGGACCAGCTGCCCAGCCGTCCGGCGGCGTAGACGAGCACGGCGAAGAACACACCGTCGTAGACCACCATGGCCTCGCGGCCCTGCGTCCCCTTGGGGGACACGGTCCCGCCCCACCACCAGTCGTCCGGGGTCAACAGTTTCAGCGGCGCCCACTGGTACGGCAGCGCGCCCTGCCGCCACAGCGACCACACCAGCAGGGCCACGACCAGCGGGATCAGCAGCCCGACGACCGTGATCGACGGCAGCCGGTCCGGCGTCCTCGCGGCCTTGGGCGGGCGGTGCCCGAAGCGCCAGATGCCGGGCGCGGCGGCCGGGCGGACGGTGTCGAGCCACTCGGCGACGCCCGGCCGCCGTCCGGGGAGCTGTCCGTGTCCAGGTCCCTCTTGGGGATACTGCTCGTAGGCGCCGGGCGCCGGGGGGCTGCTCGGCCGGGGTGGTGTCGTGGGAGCGTCCCGCGGCATCGCCGGGCGTGGCACGGGGTTCGCGTGCGTACCCCGGACGTCCTGCGTCCCGTCGTCCATCGCCCTGCCCCCTGACCAGCCGTTCCGTCCACCATCAGCGAGTCAATCTAACGCCCGCGCAAGGGGAGTTCACCGATTGCGCGGCACGCCGCAGGTCACGGCGCCGATGCCCGCGTTTTCCGGCCCGCGCCCCCCCTATGTCCACCGCGGACAACCGCGGGCGCCGACAACGCCCACATGGAGCATGCCCACGTCCTCCTCGCCGCCCTAACCTGCGAGAAAAGAAGGAAAAGCGTCCGAAAAACGCCGCCGTACGCAAGATCTCATCAGGGAGCCCCCATGACCGCACTTGAGCAGGAGCGCCGCGTCGTCACCGCCATCCCCGGCCCGAAGTCGCAGGAGCTGCAGGCCCGCCGGACCGCTGTGGTCGCGCAGGGCGTGGGCTCCACGCTGCCGGTCTTCGTCACGCGTGCCGGCGGCGGCATCATCGAGGACGTCGACGGCAACCGCCTCATCGACTTCGGCTCCGGCATCGCGGTGACCTCGGTCGGCGCGTCCGCCGAGGCCGTCGTACGCCGTGCCTCCGCGCAGCTCGCCGACTTCACCCACACCTGTTTCATGGTCACGCCGTACGAGGGCTACGTGGCCGTCGCCGAGGCGCTGGCCGAGCTCACGCCGGGTGACCACGCCAAGAAGTCCGCGCTGTTCAACTCGGGTGCCGAGGCCGTCGAGAACGCCGTCAAGATCGCCCGCGCGTACACCAAGCGCCAGGCCGTCGTCGTCTTCGACCACGGCTACCACGGCCGCACCAACCTCACCATGGCGCTGACGGCGAAGAACATGCCGTACAAGCACGGCTTCGGCCCCTTCGCGCCCGAGGTCTACCGGGTGCCGGTGGCCTACGGCTACCGCTGGCCGACCGGCCCGGAGAACGCCGGCCCCGAGGCCGCCAAGCAGGCCATCGACCAGATCACCAAGCAGGTCGGCGCGGACAACGTGGCCGCGATCATCATCGAGCCGGTGCTCGGCGAGGGCGGCTTCATCGAGCCGGCCAAGGGCTTCCTGCCCGCGATCCGCCAGTTCGCCGCCGACAACGGCATCGTGTTCGTCGCCGACGAGATCCAGGCCGGTTTCTGCCGCACCGGCCAGTGGTTCGCCTGCGAGGACGAGGGCATCGTCCCGGACCTGATCACCACCGCCAAGGGCATCGCCGGCGGCCTGCCGCTGGCCGCCGTCACCGGCCGCGCCGAGATCATGGACGCCGCGCACGCGGGCGGCCTCGGCGGCACCTACGGCGGCAACCCGGTGGCCTGCGCGGGCGCGCTCGGCGCGATCGAGACCATGAAGGAACTCGACCTCAACGCCAAGGCGAAGCGGATCGAGGAGGTCATGAAGGCCCGCCTCACCGCGATGCAGGACAAGTTCGACATCATCGGCGACGTCCGCGGCCGCGGCGCGATGATCGCCATCGAACTGGTCAAGGACCGTGACACCAAGGAGCCGAACCCGGAGGCGACGGCCGCGCTCGTCAAGGCCTGCCACGCCGAGGGCCTGCTCGTCCTGAGCTGCGGCACCTACGGCAACGTGCTGCGCTTCCTGCCCCCGCTCGTCATCGGCGAGGACCTGCTGAGCGAGGGCCTCGACATCATCGAGCAGGCGTTCACGCGCATCTGAGCGGCGGATATGCACGCCTGGCGCAGCCGGCGGCAGAGCGTGTGAAGAAGGTGTGCGAGGTGGATGGCAGGACGCCGTTCCCGCTGTCCTCCGCCCACCGGCTGCCGTAGGTTCTTCCCCGGATGAGAGATACACCCGCCCACAGGGGACTGTGGGCGGCCTCAGGCCGTAGCCTCCCCAGCTTCGACCTGGTCGTGCCTCGCGCACACACCCGGAACCCACGGGTTCCGGTTCTCCTCAATGATCGGACAGTCGCCCGCCCCAAACCCCCCGGGGCGCGCGGCCTTCCGATCCGGACGGTCGCAGACAGATGGGACGGCCGTCCCCGTCGGGCCGGCGCGCATCCCCCCTTGTGCGCCGGCCCTTCGGTGTCTCCGGGGCCGGCCGGCACGGACCGGGACCGACCGGCCCGGGTCCGGGCTCACTCGCCCTGCCTGCGAAGCTGTGCACCGTGGTGTTCGTGGTGTTCCTGCTCGCCGTCCCGGCCCTCCTGTTCGCACTGATCACCTGGCAGGTGCGGGTGGGCGGCCCGCTGCTGGGCGCGGACCGGGAGGTCAGTCACGCCCTGCTGCACCCGGACCGCCTCTCCGAACTGCTCTCCGATCTGGGCCAGGTGCAGATCGCGGTACCCGTACTCCTGGCCGTCCTGATCCACACGGCCTGGCGGGGACGCGCCGCCGGCGCGGAGCGCTGGTGGCTCGCGCCCCTCGCGGCAGCCGTGCCGATGGCCCTGCTCCCGGCACTCGTCGTGCCGTTGAAGGCCTGGACGGCCCGGCCCGGTACCGCGGTCATGCCGCCCGGTACCGGGTACTTCCCGTCGGGGCACGCGGCCACCGCCGCCGTCGCCTACGGTGCCGCGGCGCTCGTGCTTCTGCCCTGGCTGCGCACGGCCGCCGCCCGCCGGACCGTCGTGGCGCTGTTCGCGGCGCTCGTGTCCGGCGCCTCCTTCGGGCTGGTCCGGCGTGGCTACCACTGGCCGCTGGATGTCGTGGCCAGTTGGTGCCTGGCTTCCGTGCTGCTCTCCGCGCTGTGGCTGCTGATCGGCGTCGTCGTGACCACTGACGCCGCCCCCTAGCACTGGTATCCCATCCGTGTGTTCGGGTCGGCTCCCCGTGTCAGCCCTCCTCCTCGAGGGCCAGGGCCGCGGCCGCCTCGTGCATCGCCAGTTCCAGCAGTGCCGGGTCGGTGAGGGTGCCCGAGCCGTCCGGGGTGACCAGCCAGCGCACCCTGCCGGTGCTCCGCCCCGGATACGGCACGACGATCCAGGTGCCGGGCCCCGCGCTGCGGATACCGGTGCCGAGCCAGCGGGCCGCGGTGCCCGGCGGCACGAAGAAGCCCGTGCGCTCGTCCCCGAAGTCGGCCAGCACCGGCCCTGGCCGGTCGAGGAAACGGGTCAGGACGTCGAGCGTCGGACAGCCGAGCGTCCCGGGCAGGATCAGGACGTCCCAGGCCTTGCCCGCGGGCAGCAGGGCGGTCCCCCGGGGGTTGCGTTCCCACTCCCAGCGGCAGGCCTCGGGGTCCGGCGCGACCGATGCCAGCCAGGCGACCTCCGTCTTCGCCCCAGTCATGAGAAGACCTCCCTCATCGTTCGTGGACGCGGCCCGCGTCACAAGGGAGAGGGAGGTATCTCATCAGCCATTACGCGGATTGTGACCGCTCGTTGGAGTGAACCGGCTCAGAGCTCAGCGGCCGCGCCCGAAGTAGCTGTCGAAGGTGTTCTGGAACTGCCAGTTCCCGAACCGGTCCCAGTTGACCGACCACGTCATCAGGCCGCGCAGGGCCGGCCAGGTGCCATGGGTGGTGGAGGAGCCGCAGTTCGTCTTCCTGGTCAGGCAGTCCAGGGCCTTGGTGACCTCCGACGGGGCGACGAAGCCGTTGCCCGCGTTGGTGGACGCCGGCATGCCGATGGCGACCTGGTCGGGGCGCAGCGGCGGGAAGACGTTCGCCGCGTCGCCGGCCACCGGGAAGCCGGTCAGGAGCATGTCGGTCATGGCGATGTGGAAGTCCGCGCCGCCCATGGAGTGGTACTGGTTGTCCAGGCCCATGATCGGGCCCGAGTTGTAGTCCTGGACGTGGAGCAGGGTCAGGTCGTCGCGGAGGGCGTGGATCACCGGAAGGTAGGCGCCGCAGCGCGGGTCCTGGCCGCCCCACTTGCCTGTGCCGTAGTACTGGTAGCCCATCTGCACGAAGAAGGTCTCCGGGGCCATGGTCAGGACGAACTTGGCGCCGTACTTCGCCTTCAGGGTCTTCAGGGCCGAGATCAGGTTGACCACGACGGGCGTGGTCGGGTTCCGGAAGTCCGTGTCGTTCGCGTTGAGGGACAGGGAGTGACCCTCGAAGTCGATGTCGAGGCCGTCGAGGCCGTATTCGTCGATGATCCGCGAGACGGACGAGACGAACATGTCCCTGGCCCCCGTCGTGGTCAGCTGCACCTGGCCGTTCTGGCCGCCGATGGAGATCAGGACCTTCTTGCCGGCCGCCTGCTTGGCCTTGATGGCCGCCTTGAACTCGGCGTCGCTCTCGACGTTCGGGCACTCGGTGACCGGGCAGCGGTTGAAGCGGATGTCGCCCGAAGTGACCGACGTCGGCTCGCCGAAGGCCAGGTCGATGACGTCCCAGCTGCCGGGGACGTCGGCCATGCGGGTGTAACCGGAGCCGTTGGCGAAGCTCGCGTGCAGGTAGCCGACCAGGGCGTGCGGCGGGAGGTCCGTGGTGCCGCCGCCCGAGTCCGCGGCCGTCTTCGCCGTCACCGTCGCCGACTTCGCCGACTCGCCCGCGGCGTTCACCGCCGCGACCTGGAAGCCGTACGCGGTCGAGGGCGACAGACCGGTGATCGTGGCGGACGCGCCGGTCACCGTCTGGACCTTCGTGCCGTCGCGGTAGACCGTGTAGCCCGTGGCGTCGGCCACCGGGGACCAGGACAGGGCCACGCTGGTCGAGGTGACGGTGCCGGTCTTCAGACCCGTGGGAGCGGCGGGCGGCTGCTGGCCGGTGCTGCCGCCCGGGCCGACGAGCGAGAGGTCGTCGGCGTTGTAGGCGCCCGTGCCGTACCAGCCGTGGGTGTAGACCGTGACCTTGGTGGTCTGCGCGCCGGTGCGGAACGTGGTGGTGAGCTGCTGCCAGTCGGGGGCGGACTGGGTCCAGGTGGAGACGTCGGTGGTGCCGGTGCCGCTCGCACCCAGGTAGACGTAGGAGCCGCGGACGTAACCGCTCAGCGTGTACTGGGAGTTCGGCTGGACCGGCACCGTCTGGGTGCACTGGGCGTTGTCGCTGCCGGCCGGGGTCGCCTGCAACGCCGAACTGCCGCTGCGGACCGGGGACTTCACCGTCGTACCGGATCCCGAGCAGGTCCAGCCGTCGAGGCCCGCCTCGAAGCCGCCGTTGCGCAGGATGTCCGCGTCGGCCGCTCGCGCGGTCGTCGTGAGCGCGGTGACGCCGGGCAGGGCGAGAAACGTGGCCGTCAGCGCGGCGAGCAGCCGGCGCCTGGCCGGTCCGGCCGGGCCGGCTGGTCTGTCTGAACTACCTGGTCGCCGTATGTCGCGGTCCACAACTGCCTCCGGTCATGGGGGGATTGGGGAGGGTGGAGCGCGCCCAATTTGGTCCAGACCAATTCGGTTGTCAAGACCTGTGGCATCGGCGGCATGTCCCGGGCCGTGGCCGCTGCCGTCTTCGCGTGGGCATGCGAAGACCTCCCTCCCCCGTGGACGCGCGGGAGCGCGTCGTGAGGGAGGGAGGTCTCCTCGCGGGTGTCAGCTGTCGAAGCCCAGGCCCAGGCGGTCCATCGTCCGCAGCCACAGGTTGCGCCGGCCGCCGTGTTCGTCGGCGCGGGCCAGTGACCACTTGGTGAGCGCGATGCCGGTCCAGGCGAACGGCTCCGGCGGGAAGGGCAGCGGCTTCTTGCGGACCATCTCCAGCTCGGTGCGCTCGGTGCGCCGACCGGCCAGCAGGTCGAGCATCACCTCGGCACCGAAGCGGGTCGCGCCCACGCCGAGGCCCGTGTAGCCGGCCGCGTAGGCGACCTTCCCCTGGTGGGCGGTGCCGAAGAATGCCGAGAAGCGCGAGCAGGTGTCGATCGCCCCGCCCCAGGCGTGGGTGAAGCGGACGCCCTCCAGCTGCGGGAAGCAGGTGAAGAAGTGCCCGGCCAGCTTGGCGTAGGTCTCGGGGCGGTCGTCGTACTCCGCGCGCACCCGGCCGCCGTACGGGTAGATCGCGTCGTAACCGCCCCACAGGACACGGTTGTCGGCCGACAGCCGGAAGTAGTGGAACTGGTTCGCCGAGTCCCCGAGGCCCTGCCGGTTCTTCCAGCCGATCGACGCCATCTGCTCGGCGTTGAGCGGCTCGGTCATCAGGGCGTAGTCGTAGACCGGGACGGTGTACGAGCGCACCCGCTTGACCAGGTTGGGGAAGACGTTGGTGCCGAGCGCGACCCGGCGGGCCCTGATCCGGCCGTAGGGCGTACGCACGGACATTCCGTCGCCGTACGGCATCAGGGTCAGGGCGGGCGTGCGCTCGTAGACGCGCACGCCGAGGCGCACGCACGCCTGTTTCAGGCCCCAGGCGAGTTTGGCCGGGTGGACCATGGCGACGCCCCGGCGGTCCCACAGGCCGGCCTCGAAGGTCGGTGAGGCGACCTGCTCGCGCACCGCGTCCCGGTCGAGGAACTCGAAGCCCTCGGCCAGGCCCTGCTCCTGCATCTGCGCGTACCAGTCCTTCAGTTCCCGGGCCTGGTACGGCTCGGTGGCGACGTCGAGTTCGCCGGTGCGCTCGAACTCGCAGTCGATGGAGTGGCGGGCGACCGTCTCCTCGATGGCGTCGAGGTTGCGGGCGCCCAGCTCCTCCAGCTTGTGGATCTCCTCCGGCCAGCGGGTGAGACCGTTGGGCAGGCCGTGCGTGAGGGAGGCGGCGCAGAAGCCGCCGTTGCGGCCGGAGGCGGCCCAGCCCACCTCGCGGCCCTCCACCAGCACCACGTCCGTGGCGGGGTCGCGCTCCTTGGCGATCAGCGCGGTCCACAGTCCGCTGTACCCACCTCCGACCACCAGCAGGTCGCAGCTCTCGGCTCCGGTCAGCGCCGGCTCCGGGCGGGGCCTGCCGGGGTCGTCCAGCCAGTACGGGACCGGCTGGGCCTCGGAGAGGGATGTGGTCCAGTCGTGCTCACGGCTCATGGCGCCAGGGGCCATGATTTCAACTCCCTACAGAGTCAATTTCGTTGTTTCGGTGAGGCGGGTGTTACGCCTTCTGCCTGGTGCGGCGGCGGCCGATGGCCATGGAGCCCAGGACGAGCAGTACGGCGATGACGAACATGGCCGTACCGATGACGTTGATCTGGACGGGTGTGCCGCGCTGTGCCGAGCCCCAGACGAACATCGGGAAGGTCACGGTCGAGCCCGCGTTGAAGTTCGTGATGATGAAGTCGTCGAACGACAGCGCGAAGGCGAGCATCGCGCCCGCGGCGATTCCGGGGGCCGCGATCGGCAGGGTGACCCGGACGAAGGTCTGCACCGGTCCGGCGTACAGATCCTGCGCGGCCTGCTCCAGCCTCGGGTCCATCGACATCACACGCGCCTTGACGGCGACGACGACGAAGCTGAGGCAGAACATGATGTGCGCGATCAGGATGGTCCAGAAGCCGAGCTGCGCACCCATGTTGAGGAACAGGGTGAGCAGCGAGGCCGCCATGACCACCTCGGGCATCGCCATCGGCAGGAAGATCAGCGAGCTCACGGTGCCCCGCGCGCGGAAGCGGTAGCGGACCAGTGCGAAGGCGATCATCGTGCCGAGGGCGGTGGCGCCGACCGTGGCCCAGACGGCGATCTGGAGGCTGAGCGACAGCGATCCGCACATGTCGGCGACACCGCACGGGTCCTTCCAGGCGTCCATGGAGAACGCCTGCCACTGATAGTTGAAGCGGCCCTTCGGCTTGTTGAAGGAGAAGACCGTGACGACGATGTTCGGCAGGAGCAGGTATCCGAGCGTCAGCAGTCCGGCGATGACGACGAAGCGGCGCTTGAGCCAGTTGACGAAGGCCATTTAAACCAGATCCTCCGTGCCGGACTTGCGGATGTAGGTGGTGATCATGGCGAGGATCGCGGCCATGAGGATGAAGGACAGGGCCGCCGCCGTCGGATAGTCCAGGATCCGCAGGAACTGCGTCTGGATGACGTTGCCGACCATGCGGGTGTCGGTCGAGCCGAGCAGGTCCGCGTTGACGTAGTCGCCGGCCGCCGGGATGAAGGTCAGCAGCGTGCCGGAGACCACGCCCGGCATCGACAGCGGGAAGGTGACCTTGCGGAAGGTGGTGAACGGCTTGGCGTACAGGTCGCCCGCCGCCTCGTGCAGCCGCGGGTCGATGCGCTCCAGCGAGGTGTACAGCGGCAGGATCATGAACGGCAGGAAGTTGTACGTCAGACCGCACACCACCGCCATCGGGGTGGCGAGCACCCGGTCGCCGGCGGTCCAGCCGAGCCAGTTGGTGACGTCCAGGACGTGCAGCGTGTTGAGGGCGCCCACAACCGGGCCGCCGTCGGCGAGGATCGTCTTCCAGGCCAGGGTCCGGATCAGGAAGCTGGTGAAGAACGGCGCGATCACCAGGATCATGATCAGGTTGCGCCAGCGGCCCGCGCGGAAGGCGATGAGGTACGCCAGCGGGTAGCCGAGCAGCAGGCACAGGATCGTCGCGGAGGCCGCGTACAGGACCGAGCGGACGAACTGCGGCCAGTACTCGGACAGCGCGTGCCAGTAGGTCGCGAAATGCCAGGTGACCTTGTATCCCTGCTCCAGGGAGCCCGTCTGCACGGACGTGGACGCCTGGTAGATCATCGGCAGCGCGAAGAAGACGACCAGCCAGAGGATGCCGGGCAGCAGCAGCCAGTACGGCGTGAAGCGGCCCCGCCTGCGCGGCGGTCTCGTCTGCTGGGTGGCGGGCGGCGCGGGCGCCTCGGTGACGGCGGCCATCAGGCTGCGTCCTCCTCGACGCTCTCGACGCCCGCGTCTATGTCCTGCGCCGCGTCCAGCCCGAAGGTGTGGGCCGGATTCCAGTGCAGGACCACCTCGGCGCCGGGCACCAGGCGGGCGTCGCGGTCGATGTTCTGCGCGTAGACCTCGAACTCGGGACAGACAGGGCTGTCGATCACGTACTGCGTGGAGACGCCGATGAAGCTCGACTCGGAGATCCGGCCGGTGATGCGGTTGCGGCCGTCGGGGATCTCGCCCGCGTCGTCGGCGTGGGTGAGGGAGATCTTCTCCGGGCGGACGCCGACGAGCACCTTGCCGCCGGTCGTGGCCGGGGCGGAACAGCGCGCCTGGGGCAGGGTGAGCTTGCCGCCGCCCGCCTTCAGGACGATCTCCTCGCCGCTCCTGGCGTCGACCTCGGCCTCTATCAGGTTGGAGGTGCCGAGGAAGTTCGCCACGAACGTGGTCTGCGGGTTCTCGTAGAGGTCGGTGGGCGAGCCGAGCTGCTCCACCCGGCCGCCGTTCATCACGGCGACCGTGTCGGCCATGGTCATGGCCTCCTCCTGGTCGTGCGTGACGTGGATGAAGGTGATGCCGACCTCGGTCTGGATGCGCTTGAGCTCCAACTGCATCTGGCGGCGCAGCTTCAGGTCCAGGGCGCCGAGCGGCTCGTCGAGCAGGAGCACCTTGGGGTGGTTGATCAGCGCGCGGGCGACCGCGACGCGCTGCTGCTGGCCGCCGGAGAGCTGGTGCGGCTTCTTGCGGGCCTGCTCGCCCAGCTGCACCAGGTCCAGCATCTCCTCGACCTGCTTCTTCACCGACTTGATGCCGCGCCGGCGCAGACCGAAGGCGACGTTCTCGAAGATGTCGAGGTGCGGGAAGAGCGCGTAGGACTGGAAGACCGTGTTCACCGGGCGCTTGTACGGCGGCAGATGCGTCACGTCCTGGTCGCCGAGGTGGACGGTGCCCTGCGTGGGCTCCTCCAGTCCGGCGATCATGCGCAGGGTGGTGGTCTTGCCGCAGCCGGAGGCACCGAGCAGGGCGAAGAAGGACCCCTGAGGCACGGTCAGGTCCAGCGGGTGCACGGCGGTGAAGCCGCCGTAGCGCTTGCCGATCTGGGAGAGGCGGACGTCGCCGCTGTTGTCTTTCGTCGTCATTGTCGTCACGCCCCTGTGAGCTTCGCGAACTTCGCTTCGTAGGCCGCCTCTTCCTTGTCGCTCAGCGCGCGGAAGGAGTGGGACTTGGCCACCATGTCCTTGGTGGGGATGATCAGCGGGTTTTCCGCCGCCGACTTGTCGATCTTGGCCAGCTCCGCTTGTGCACCGTCGACGGGACTGATGAAGGCGGTGTAGGCACAGAGCTGTGCAGCGGTCAGAGGCCGGAAGTAGAAGTCGATCAACCGCTCGGCGTTCGCCTTGTGGCGAGCCCCGCGGGGAACGAGCAGGTTGTCGGTGGCCGTCGTGAATCCGGCTTCCGGCATGATGTAGTCGACGTTGGCGCTGTCCGCCTGGAGCTGGACGATGTCACCGCCCCAGGCAAGGCACACTGCGACGTCGCCCTTGGTCAGGTCGGACGTGTAGTCGTTGCCGGTGAAGCGGCGGATCTGCCCCTTGTCGACCGCCTTCTGGAGGCGGGCTATCGCCGCGTCGTAGTCGTCGTCGGTGAACTTCGCCGGGTCCTTGCCCATGTCGATCAGCATCATGCCCATGGTGTCGCGCATCTCCGACAGGAAGGCGACCCGCCCTTTGAGCTTGGGGTTGTCCAGCATGTCGGAGATCGACTTCACCTCGATGCCGTCGAGAGCCTTCTTGTTGTAGGCGATGACGTTCGAGACACCCTGCCACGGATAGGAGTAGGCGCGCCCCGGGTCCCAGTCCGGGCTGCGGAACTGCTCGGACAGGTTGGCGAAGGCGTGCGGCAGGTTCGCCGGGTCCAGCTTCTCCACCCAGCCCAGACGGATCATCCGCGCGGCCAGCCAGTCGGTGAGGACGATGAGGTCCCGGCCGGTGTCCTGGCCGGCGGCGAGCTCCGGCTTGACCTTGCCGAAGAACTCGTTGTTGTCGTTGATGTCCTCGTTGTACTTGACCTTGATGCCGGTCTGCTGGGTGAACGTGTCGAGCGTGGGGTGCTTCTTTCCGCTGTCGTCGACATCGATGTACACGGGCCAGTTGGAGAAGTTGAGGATCTTCTCCTTGGCCGAGTGGTCCTCCGCGGAGGTGCCACCCTGTGCCTGGCCGGCCGGGGGGATCCCGCAGGCGCTCAGCGCCCCGAGTCCCCCGACCGCGAGCGCGCCGCCCGCCGAGGCGCGCAGCATCGAGCGTCGGCTGAAGGAGGCCCTGCCGTTGCGGAAACTGCGCCGCACGGCGGCCAGCTGGGCCGGGGTGAGGCGGTCGGGCTCGTACTGCTCCATGCGCGTGGTGCCCTTTCGGGAAGGCCTGGTTCAAGGCCTGGTCGTTGCTATCGGTCCCCGAAGATCGTGCGGTGCCAGTCCTTGCGGGACACCGCCGTGTTGTCGAACATGACGTGCTTGATCTGCGTGTATTCCTCGAACGAGTACGAGGACATGTCCTTGCCGAAGCCGGACTGCTTATAACCGCCGTGCGGCATCTCGCTGATGATCGGAATGTGGTCGTTGACCCACACGCACCCCGCCTTGATCTCCCGCGTCGCGCGGTTGGCCCGGTAGACGTCCCGGCTCCACGCCGAGGCCGCCAGACCGTACGGAGTGTCGTTGGCCAGCCGAATCCCCTCATCATCACTGTCGAACGGCAGAACGACCAGCACCGGACCGAAGATCTCCGACTGGACGATCTCGCTGTCCTGCGCGGCGTCCGCGACGAGGGTGGGGCGATAGTACGCCCCGTTCTTCAGTTCGCCCTGGGGAGCCTCACCGCCGGTGACCACGCGCGCGTAGGCACGCGCCCGGTCGACGAAGCCGGCGACGCGGTCGCGGTGGACGTGCGAGATCAGCGGGCCGAGGTCGGTGCCGGGGGCGAACGGGTCGCCGAGCCGGACGGTCGCCATCAGGGCGGCCGTCCGTGCGACGAACTCCTCGTACAGGGGGCGCTGCACGTACGCGCGCGTGGCGGCCGTGCAGTCCTGCCCGGTGTTGATGAGCGCGCCCGCGACCGCGCCGTTGACGGCGGCCTCCAGATCGGCGTCGTCGAAGACCACGAACGGCGCCTTGCCACCGAGCTCCAGGTGCAGCCGCTTGACGCTCGCGGTGGCGATCTCGGCGACACGCTTGCCGACGGCGGTGGAGCCGGTGAAGGACGTCATGGCCACGTCCGGGTGGCCGATCAGGTGCTCGCCGGCCACCTTGCCGGTGCCGGTGACGATGTTGATCACGCCGTCCGGGATGCCCGCGTCGGTGGCGGCCTGGGCGAACATCAGCGCGGTCAGCGGGGTCAGCTCGGCCGGCTTGAGCACGATGGTGTTGCCCGCGGCGATGGCCGGGAGGATCTTCCAGGCGGCCATCTGGAGGGGGTAGTTCCAGGGCGCGATGGAGCCGACGACCCCGATGGGCTCACGGCGGACGTAGGACGTGTGGTCGCCGGAGAACTCACCGGCCGACTGCCCCTGCAGATGCCGGGCGGCGCCGGCGAAGAAGGCCGCGTTGTCGATCGTGCCCGGCACGTCGAACTCGCGGGTCAGCTTCAGCGGCTTGCCGCACTGGAGGGACTCGGCGCGGGCGAAGTCCTCCGCCCGGTCGGCGAGCACGGCCGCGAAGCGGTGCAGCGCGTCCGAGCGGTCGCCGGGCGTGGCGCCCGCCCAGCCGGGGAACGCCTCGCGCGCGGCGGCCACCGCGGCGTCGACGTCCTCGGGGCCGGCCAGTTCGTACGTGTAGACCTCCTCGCCGGTGGCAGGGTCGACGACCGCGTGGCTGCGGCCCGAGGTGCCCTTGGTCAGCCTTCCGGCGATGTACTGCGCACCGTCAGCGAAACGGTCCTGCGCCGGGAATCGGTCCGGGGTGGCGGTGCCCGGGTTGTGCATGTCGCTCTCCTCCGCCGTTGCCCCTCGGTCACCGAGGGCAGGTGGCGTAGCTCCAGCTCGATTTGAGTGCCGATCCTGACAGAGCTCGGGGACTCCAACAAGTGATTCCGTTGTTGCCTTTTGGTTACGCGACGGAATCTGTCGACCAGGTGTCGAGTAGGCACGGAAAAGGCAGGACGGTGTGTCCGTGGTGCGTGCCACACTCGCGTGCATGGGGAACATCGACTCCTGGCAGGCTCTGACCAGGGAAGTCCGCGCGGGGACCCGCGTGCGCTACCTGTATTTCTGGGGGCATCGGCCGCACCCGGACGGCCGGGTCGGCCCGAGCTGTCTGAGTCAGTGGTGGCCGTCGCCGTTCACGGTGGACGAGGTGCCGTACGCGACCGCGGAGCACTGGATGATGGCCGGCAAGGCGCGGCTGTTCGAGGACGCGGAGGCGGAGCGGCGGGTACTGGCCGCGCGGCATCCGGCGGAGGCCAAGACTGCGGGGCGGCTCGTGCGCGGCTTCGACGAGGACGTGTGGGAGCGGGAGCGGTTCCGGATCGTGGTGGAGGGCGGCGTCCACAAGTTCGCCGCCCACCCCGTGCTGCGCGAGTTCCTGCTGGCCACGGGCGACCGTGTGCTGGTGGAGGCCAGCCCGGTGGACCGGATATGGGGCATCGGACTGGCCGCCGGCGACGAGGCGGCGGCCGATCCGGAGCGCTGGCGGGGGCCGAACCTGCTGGGCTTCGCGCTGATGGAGACGCGCGAGCGGCTGCGGGCCGGCACGCGGGCGAGCTGACCGGCCCGCGCGGAGTGCGGGCCGGGCTGGCGGCGGAGTGCGGGCCGGGCCGACGGCGGCATGCGGGCCGGGTGGGGCCAGGCGGGGCAGCACCGGCCCGCGCGGAGTGCGGGCCGAGCTGGCGGCAGCGTGCGGGCCGGGTGGGGCCAGGCGGGGCAGCACCGGCCCGCACCGAGTGCGGGCCGGCCCCGGTGTCAGCGGTCGGTCAGGACGGTCACGGCCGGCAGGGGGGCGCGGGCGCCCTCGTCCCAGGTGCTGTCCGAGGAGACCTCGACGTTGTTGACATAGAAGACGCCGATGACCAGCAGGACGATCGTGGCGAGGCCGAGGACGATGCCGATGATTCCCGTGATCAGGCCGGCCTGGGCCTGGCCGTGGTTGTTGGCCTCGCCGCGTTCGGCCTTCCGGCGGCCCTTGATGCCGAAGATCACGGCGAGGACGCCGAGCACCACCCCGAAGATGCCGTAGAAGCAGAACATGGTGCAGGACAGGATGCCGAGCACCATCGCGGCGGTGCCCATCCCGTTCTGCGGGGGCATCGGCATACCGGGCCAGCCCTGGCCCGCTCCCGGATAGGCGGGGTAGCCGTACCCGTCGGGTACAGGACCGGTGGGTATGCCCGGACCGGTGGGAGCGACGGGTGGCGGCGGCACGGCGGAGTCCGCGGTGGGGCCACCGTAGCCGGGCGGCGGGAAACCGGCCCCCGGCATCGAGACCATCGTCTCCTGGTCGTGCACGGAGGGCGGGGGAAAGGCAGGCGGGGCGAAGCCGGGCGCCTGCCCGGGCCCGGGCGACTGCGCCGGGTCGGACGTGTTCTTCTCCAGAGAAGGCCTGCTGCCGGGCGGCGCCCACGGATCCTCGGCTCCCGCGCCCCCGCCGGCCTGCGTTCCGTCCGTCATCTCGTCGTCTCCCCCTCGATCGATCGCCCCGCCATGCTAAGGCCTCGTCGGCGCAGGCGAGCGGCCGGGCACCGGGCAGCACCGCCCCCGGTCGGGAACGCGGCCCGCGGCCACGGCGGGGCATGCGCCTACGATGACGGTGCTCACCGATCAGCCGATCACCAGCGCCGCGCCCGCAGGGCCCGCGGCGCCCTTCCCGGGGAGGGACCCGTTGACCGACCAGTACGCACCCCGTGACCCGCACGCACTGTTCGACCCGCACGCGCCGCGCGACCGGCACGCCTTCATCGCCGGACTGCCCAAGGCCGAACTGCACGTGCACCACGTCGGGTCCGCCTCCCCCCGGATCGTCTCCGAGCTGGCCGCCCGCCACCCCGACTCCAGGGTGCCCACCGATCCCGAGGCCCTGGCCGACTACTTCACCTTCACGGACTTCGCCCACTTCATCGAGGTGTACCTGTCCGTCGTGGACCTGATCCGCACCCCGGAAGACGTCCGGCTGCTGACCTACGAGGTGGCCCGCGACCTGGCCCGGCAGCAGGTGCGCTACGCGGAGCTCACCATCACGCCGTTCTCCTCCACCCGGCGGGGCATCGACGAGCGCGCCTTCATGGACGCGATCGAGGACGCCCGCAAGGCGGCCGAGGCCGAGTTCGGAACCGTACTGCGCTGGTGCTTCGACATCCCCGGTGAGGCCGGTCTCGAATCGGCCGAGGAGACCATCCGGCTCGCCACCGACGACCGGCTGCGCCCCGAGGGCCTGGTGTCGTTCGGGCTCGGCGGGCCGGAGATCGGCGTACCGCGGCCCCAGTTCAAGCCCTACTTCGACCGGGCCATCGCCGCCGGGCTGCACTCCGTGCCGCACGCGGGCGAGACCACCGGGCCCGAGACGGTGTGGGACGCGCTGACCGAGCTGCGCGCCGAGCGCATCGGCCACGGCACCAGCTCCGCCCTGGACCCGAAGCTGCTCGCCCACCTCGCCGAGCACCGCATCCCGCTGGAGGTCTGCCCCACCTCCAACATCGCCACCCGGGCCGTGCGCACCATGGAGGAACACCCCATCAAGGAGTTCGTCCGCGCCGGGGTGCTCGTCACGGTCAACTCCGACGACCCGCCCATGTTCGGCACCGACCTCAACAACGAGTACGCCGTGGCCGGCCGGCTGCTCGACCTCGACGAGCGGGGCCTGGCCGAGCTGGCCAAGAACGCTGCGCACGCCTCCTTCCTGGACACGGCCGGCAAGGCGAGCATCGTGGAGGAGATCGACGCCTACACCGCGCGGTGGCTCGCGCCCTGAGCGGGACACGGCGGGACACAATGGGGCCCATGCAGACCGTGACCGCCGTGGCGCACCGCGGCGACCCCTACCGCTTCCGCGAGAACACCGTCGACTCGCTGCGCTCCGCGTTCGTACAGGGCGCGGACGCGGTCGAGATCGACGTACGGCTGACCCGGGACGGTGTTCCGGTGCTGCTGCACGACGAGTCGCTGAAGCGGCTGTGGGCCCACGACCGGCCGCTGCACGCGCTGTCCGCGGCAGAACTGCGCGACGTGACGGACGGCCGGGTGCCCACGCTGGAGGACGCCCTCGCCGCGACGGGCACCGGCCGGGTGATGATCGACCTGCCGGGCCCGGCCCGCCCGCGGGCGGTGCGGCGGATCGTCGACGTGGTCGACGCGTGCGGGGCGCGGGACCGCGTGTACTACTGCGCGGGCGCCGAGGCCATGCTCGCGGTGCGCGCCGCCGACCCGGCCGCCGAGATCGCGCTGACCTGGACGAGCCTGGCGCCCCCGCGGGCCGGGCTGCTGGAGGCGGTGCGGCCCCGGTGGCTGAACTACCGGTTCACCCTGGTGGACCGGGACCTCGCCACCCGTGTCCATCGCGACGGCTACCTGCTGTCCGTCTGGACCCCCGACACCCGACGCTCCCTGCGCCGCCTCCTCGACCTCGGCGCCGACTCCATCACGACCAACCGCGTCGACCTGCTGCACACCCTGCGCACCGCGCAGACCGCGGCACCGTAGGGCCTCTCGTTCGGATCATGCCGGGCTCCCTGATCCGGTCCGATCCCGACGAAGGACCCTAGCGGCGGGCCCCCGACAACACCTCGGTACGGTCCGGCACTTGCTCCGGAACGCCTCGGCGATGGGTGCCCTCCCCGACGGACGCGGCGGCGGCGATGGCGCCCATCATCCCAACGACCACCGCGAATTCACGCGTGTCCACGGACCCCAGTCGCCGCCACACCGCCTCCGGCACCCCCGGGAAGCGCTCCCGCAGCGCCGATACGCTGCGCCGCTGCCAGCCCGGCACGGCGGCCAACTCCGCCACATCGTGCGGGGCCCAGGCCGCCAGCAGCCCGAACGTGACGGCGGGGCACACCGGTTGGTCGCTCTACGTGTGCGTCACGCAGGTGAGTCTGCTACAGGCCCACGATGGCGTTCCAGCGCTTGGCGAACTCCACACGCTCCCCGGAGGACATGTCGCGGGCGATGGCGAGGCGCTCGCGCATGGTGGCGTCGGGGAAGATCAGCGGGTTCTCGGCGAGTTCGGCGGTGTCCTGGTCCTTGGAGTCGGCGAGCACCGCCTGGGCCGCCGGGACGGGGCAGACGTAGTTGACCCAGGTGGCGAGTTCCGCGGCCACCTCGGGGTCGTAGTAGTAGTCGATCAGGCGTTCCGCGTTGGCCTTGTGGCCGGCCCGGTTGGGGATCATCCAGGAGTCCGACCACAGTTCCGCGCCCTCCTCGGGCACGACGAAGCGGATGTCGGGGTTGTCCGCCTGGAGCTGGATCACATCGCCCGAGTAGGCCTGGCAGGCCAGGACGTCCCCGCTGACCAGGTCCTTGGTGTAGTCGTTGCCGGTGAAGCGGCGGATGTGGCCCTTGCGGATCTGCCGCTCCACCTGGTCGCAGATCTTGTCGAAGTCGTGGGTCTTCCACTTGGTGATGTCCACGCCGTTGGCCTGCATCAGCAGCGCGAACGCCTCGTCCAGGCCGGACAGCAGGGTGACCCGGCCCTTGAGGTCGCTCGCCCACAGGTCGGAGACCTGGCGTATCTCGCGGCCGAGCTTGCGGCGGTTGTAGGCGATGCCGGTGATGCCCGACTGGTACGGCATCGTGAACTTGCGTCCCGGATCGAAGGCGGGGTCGCGCAGCAGCGGGTCCAGATACTTGGCCACCTGCGGCTGACGGGCGCGGTCCATCTCCTGCACCCAGCCCAGCCGGACGAACCGCGCGCACAGCCAGTCGCTGATCACGATGAGATCGCGGCCCGGGTCCTGATGGTTCATCAGGGACGGGCTGATCTTGCCGAAGAACTCGTCGTTGTCGTTGATCTCCTCGACGTAGTCGACGGCGATGCCCGTCTGCTTCTCGAAGGCCTCCAGAGTGGGCCGCTTGTTCGGGTTCTTGTCGTCGGTGTCGATGTAGAGCGGCCAGTTCGCCCAGGTCAGCCGGTGATCGGTGGCGGAGATGTCCGGGATGGCGCGGTCACCGGGCTGGACGTAGGCGGCGGGCACCCCGCAGCCGGCGAGCGCACCGAGCGCGGCCGTGCCGCCCAGGGCACGCAGCAGGGAGCGACGGGAGAGCGGGGGCGTCTTCGGAGTCTTGGGCACCGGCCCAGGATGCCGCTCCTGTCCGCGGCCGGACAATCGACGCAGCGTCGAGCACGCCGGTAGGGAGCCGACACCTTGTCGATCACGGCCCGGCCGCGGAGACACCGTGTCGACCACCGCCCGCCCTGGACACACCGCGTCGACCACCGCCCGGCCCCGGACACACCACGGCCCCGGACGGTCCGTCCTCCGTCCGGGGCCGCGAGCGGGCGAGCCACGCGATCAGCGCGTCACGCGGTCAGTGACGCGCGGTCGGCGTCACGCGTCGAGCGACGTCATGACGTGCTTGATCCGCGTGTAGTCCTCGAAGCCGTACGCCGACAGGTCCTTGCCGTAGCCGGACTTCTTGAAGCCGCCGTGCGGCATCTCGGCGACCAGCGGGATGTGGGTGTTGATCCACACGCAGCCGAAGTCGAGCTTCTTGGACATCCGCATGGCGCGGGAGTGGTCCTTGGTCCACACCGAGGAGGCCAGCGCGTAGTCGACGCCGTTGGCCCACTCCACGGCCTGGTCCTCGTCCGAGAAGGACTGCACGGTGATGACCGGGCCGAAGACCTCCCTCTGGATGATCTCGTCGTCCTGCTTCAGGCCGGAGACGACGGTCGGGGCGTAGAAGTAGCCCTTGTCGCCGACCTGGTGGCCGCCGGCCTCGACCTTCGCGTGGGCGGGCAGCCGCTCGATGAAGCCGGCCACCTGCTTGAGCTGGTTGGGGTTGTTCAGCGGACCGAACAGGACGTCCTCGTCGTCCGGCTGCCCGGTCTTGGTCTCGGCCGCGGCCTTGGCGAGCGCGGAGACGAACGCGTCATGGATGGACTCGTGGACGAGGACACGGGTGGCGGCCGTGCAGTCCTGGCCGGCGTTGAAGAAGCCGGCGACCGAGATGTCCTCGACGGCCTTGTCGATGTCGGTGTCCTCGAAGACCACGACCGGGGCCTTGCCGCCCAGTTCCAGGTGGACCCGCTTGAGGTCCTTGGAGGCCGACTCGGCGACCGACATGCCGGCGCGCACGGAACCGGTGATGGAGGCCATCGCCGGGGTCGGGTGCTCCACCATCAGACGCCCGGTGTCGCGGTCGCCGCAGATGACGTTGAAGACGCCCTTGGGCAGGATCGAGCCGATGATGTCGGCGATCAGGACCGTGGAGGCGGGGGTGGTGTCCGACGGCTTCAGGACGACCGTGTTGCCCGCGGCGAGGGCCGGGGCGAACTTCCACACGGCCATCATCATCGGATAGTTCCACGGCGCGACCTGCGCGCAGACGCCGATCGGCTCGCGGCGGATGATCGAGGTCAGCCCGTCCATGTACTCGCCGGCCGAGCGGCCCTCGAGCATCCGGGCCGCACCCGCGAAGAAGCGGATCTGGTCGACCATCGGCGGGATCTCCTCGGAGCGGGTCAGCCCGATCGGCTTGCCCGTGTTCTCCACCTCGGCCGCGATCAGTTCCTCGGCGCGCTCCTCGAAGGCGTCCGCGATCTTCAGCAGGGCCTTCTGGCGCTCCGCCGGGGTGGTGTCGCGCCAGCCCGGGAAGGCCGCGGCCGCGGCCGCCATGGCGGCGTCCACGTCCGCCGGCCCGGAAAGCGGCGCGGTCGCGTACGCCTCGCCCGTCACGGGGTTGACCACCTCGGTGGTCCGTCCGTCGGCGGCGTCCCGGAACTCACCGTCGATGTAGTTGCGCAGACGACGCAGCTCGGTGCTCACTGCCGGCCCTCCTGATCTTGTTCAAGATGTCCCATCGCTGAGGCACCCACCCTAGTCCGGGGGCCCACGTTTTCAACACCCCCGCCGCCGCGAGTTCTGCGAAATCCGCACGTCTCGGTCTCGCAAACAACGAATTTCATTGCATCGGCCTTGCGGAACTGTCGATACGTCGTGCACAGTGAGGTCGTGCCCAGTCGAAGCGCAGAGCAGAGGGACTCCCGCGAGTCCAGGAACGGGAGCAGCCCGCACCTGGACGCCGTCTCCCTCGCCATCATCGAGCAGTTGCAGGAGGACGGCCGCCGTCCGTACGCCGCCATCGGCAAGGCCGTCGGCCTGTCCGAGGCGGCCGTGCGCCAGCGCGTCCAGAAGCTGCTCGACCAGGGCGTGATGCAGATCGTCGCCGTCACCGACCCGCTCACCGTGGGCTTCCGCCGGCAGGCGATGGTCGGGATCAACGTCGAGGGCGACACGGAGTCCGTGGCCGACGCTCTGACCGGCATGTCGGAAGTCGAGTACGTGGTGATGACCGCGGGCTCGTTCGACATCCTCGCCGAGATCGTCTGCGAGGACGACGACCAGCTGCTGGACGTCATCAACAAACGCATCCGGGCACTGCCCGGCGTGCGCTCCACCGAGAGCTTCGTCTACCTCAAGCTCAAGAAGCAGACCTACATGTGGGGAACCCGATAACCGTGAGCAAGGACCTCAGCCGTACCGCGTACGATCACCTGTGGATGCACTTCACCCGCATGTCCTCGTACGAGAACGCCCCCGTGCCGACGATCGTGCGCGGCGAGGGCACCTACATCTACGACGACAAGGGCAAGCGCTACCTCGACGGTCTCGCGGGTCTGTTCGTGGTCCAGGCCGGTCACGGCCGCACGGAGCTGGCCGAGACCGCGTCCAAGCAGGCGCAGGAGCTGGCGTTCTTCCCCGTCTGGTCCTACGCCCACCCCAAGGCCGTCGAGCTGGCCGAGCGTCTGGCGCACCACGCCCCGGGCGACCTGAACAAGGTCTTCTTCACCACCGGCGGCGGCGAGGCGGTCGAGACCGCCTGGAAGCTCGCCAAGCAGTACTTCAAGCTGACCGGCAAGCCCACCAAGTACAAGGTCATATCCCGCGCGGTCGCCTACCACGGCACCCCGCAGGGCGCCCTGTCCATCACCGGCCTGCCGGGCCTGAAGGCGCCGTTCGAGCCGCTGGTTCCGGGCGCGCACAAGGTGCCGAACACCAACATCTACCGCGCCCCGATCTTCGGCGACGATCCGGAGGCCTTCGGCCGCTGGGCCGCCGACCAGATCGAGCAGCAGATCCTCTTCGAGGGCCCGGACACGGTCGCCGCGGTCTTCCTGGAGCCGGTGCAGAACGCCGGCGGCTGCTTCCCGCCGCCGCCCGGATACTTCCAGCGTGTGCGCGAGATCTGCGACCAGTACGACGTGCTGCTCGTCTCCGACGAGGTCATCTGCGCCTTCGGCCGTCTGGGCACCACGTTCGCCTGTGACAAGTTCGGCTACGTCCCGGACATGATCACCTGCGCCAAGGGCATGACCTCGGGCTACTCCCCGATCGGCGCGTGCATCGTCTCCGACCGCCTGGCCGAGCCCTTCTACAAGGGCGACAACACCTTCCTGCACGGCTACACCTTCGGTGGCCACCCGGTCTCCGCCGCGGTGGGCCTGGCCAACCTCGACCTGTTCGAGCGCGAGGGCCTCAACCAGCACGTGCTGGACAACGAGGGCGCCTTCCTCTCCACCCTGCAGAAGCTGCACGACCTGCCGATCGTCGGCGACGTCCGCGGCAACGGCTTCTTCTACGGCATCGAGCTGGTGAAGGACAAGCACACCAAGGAGTCCTTCAACGAGGAGGAGACCGAGCGGGTCCTGTACGGCTTCCTCTCCAAGGCGCTGTTCGACAACGGTCTGTACTGCCGTGCCGACGACCGCGGCGACCCGGTCATCCAGCTCGCCCCGCCGCTGATCTCCACCCAGGAGACCTTCGACGAGATCGAGCAGATCCTGCGCGCGACCCTGTCGGAGGCGTGGACCAAGCTGTGACCGCGGCGGCCCGACCGCCGCGCGAAAGGCGCACACCTGCGATCAGCTGATCAACACCGGCCCCGGTGCCGTCCGTTCGAGTGGGAAACGGCGGCCCGGGGCCGTGTGCTGTCCGGGCTCTCCCCAGGCGCTGCCTAGCGTGCCCTTGACGCGTCACTCTGCGTCGGACCGGCCCCGTGACCCGAGGTCTTCACACTCGTTCGCCCGTACGGGGGACACGGCACGGCATTCCCGATGAGAACCGAGGTGCACGCCCATGGACGTCCCACCCGACAACGAGGTGCTCTGGGCGCGGGCCCTGCACTACACCCACGACGACGGTTCACCCGCCCTCGGCGGCGTCTCCCTCGGTGTCGCGCAGGGCGAGATCCTCGCCGTGAACGGGCCGAGCGGCAGCGGCAAGACCACCCTGCTGCGGTGCCTGTCCGGCTTGACGCGGGTGCGGCACGGCGAGGTCTGGTTCAACGGCGTCCCGGTGCACACCCTGGGCCCGCTGGCCCGTGAGCGGCTGCGCCGCGACCGGTTCGGCTGGGTCGACCCCACGCCCGTGCTCGTACCGGAGCTGAACGTCTGGGAGAACACGGCCCTGCCCCTGATGCTGCGCGGCACGAGCCGGCGGCGGGCCAAGGTGGCCGCCCAGGAGTGGCTGGAGCGCCTCGACGTCGGCGACCTGGCCCGTATGCGCCCGCACCGGCTGCGCCAGGCCGAGCGGCAGCGCGTCTGCATCGCCCGCGCGCTCGCCCCCTTCCCCACGGTGCTGTTCGCCGACGAGCCGACGGCCCCGCTGCACCGCGCCGACCGCGCCCACGTGCTGCGCACGCTCACCACCGCGGCCCGTTCGCACGGCATCACGGTCGTGCTCGCCAGCCACGACCCGGAGACCGCGGCCTTCGCGGACCGGACGGTGGCGGTGCTCGACGGGCGGTGCGTGAAAACCGTGCACCTGCCCCCGGTCGGCGACACCGCGGAAGGCCGGGCCGCGTGCTCGCTCTCCGTCTGACCCGCGTCGCCCGCCCGGGCGTCCAGCTGCGCCGCCTGACGGTCGCTGTGGCGTCGGCGGGCACGGGCTTCCTGCTGCTGTCCAGCCTCGGCTACGCGCTCGGCCACCCGGAGCACTCGGCCGCCGCGGCGCTGCGCCTGTCCTGGTGCGTGCTGCCCCTGGCCGCGACGGTGTACCTCGCGGTCGCGGTGGCCCGCACCGACCCGGGGACCCGTCCCCGGTCGGGCCTGTCGGCGCTCGGTCTCGGCCCGGGCCGTCTGATGGCCGTCTCGGCGGCCACGACCGCCCTGGCCTGCGGCCTCGGCTCGCTGCTCGCGCTGCTGGTCTTCATGTACCTGCGCGGCGACGGCACGGAACTGCCGTTCGACGGCGCGGCACCCGCCTTCCTGGCGGCCGGGGAGCCACTGCCGGTGCCGGCCGTGCTGACGCTGCTGACCGTCGTCCCCGTCCTCACCTCGGTGGCGGTCGCGCTGGTGCTGTGCCCCCGGGAGGCGAGGCTCACGACGGCCCGGAACACCGGCCGGAGGTACGGCCGCTTCGGGGCGTACCGGCGCACCGCCACGCGGGAGACGTTCGGGGCGTACGGCCGGTTCGGGGCACGCCTCGGCGACGGGTCCGCCAGGCGACAGGACCGGCCGGCGGGGCAGGACCGGTCGGCGACGGCGTGCGCGGTCCGGCCCCAGGACACGGCCGACGGCACGGTGCGGACCGGGGACGACCTGTCCGGCGCCCCTCCGAGCGAGGCCGACCTGTCCGGGGACGACCTGTCCGGCACCCCCCAGGACGCCGGTCACGAACCCGCGCACGACGACACCGACCCCGATCGGCCCCCGGCCCCTCGGCAGCCGCCCACCGGACTCCCCTGGGGCATCGCCGTACTCGCCGCCGGCCTGGCCGTGGAGACGTACGCCGGACGGTCCACCACCCCCGGCGCCGTCCCCGGCCCGGTCCTCCCCGGCGGCCTGGCGTCCGGCTCCGCCCCGGTCCTCATCGGCTGGCTGATGACCGCACTCGGCCTCGCCCTGGCCGGCCCCGGGCTCACCCACCTGTGCGGCCGCGTGCTCCAGTCCGCGCGCCCGGGCGCCCTGCGGCTCCTGGCCGGACGCGTCCTGATGGAGGAGGCGGGCCGCATCGGCCGCCCGCTGGGCGTGGTCTGCGCGGTGGGGTCGGGGACGTACGCCGTGATCGCGGCCTACGAGGGCACCGCCCGGGCGCTCGGCCCGCTGACGACGCTGGGCGCGCTGCTCGTCGCCGGCTGCGCCGTGACCACCCTGCTGATCGCCGCCGTCGAGGCGAGGCAGTCCCGTGCCGACGCCATCGCCGCGCTGCTGCGGCTCGGCGCACCGGCCTCGGTGCTGCGCTCCGCCGCCCTCCTGCGCTGCCTCGCCCTGCTGGCCCTGTTCATCCCGCTGACCCTGATGGTCGCCGATCTCGCCGCCCTGCCGCTGGCCCCCTGAGCCACCGGCCCGCCGGCCCACCCGCTCCGGAGAAGACGCGCGAAAGAAATCCCGGGGCCGCCGATGAGTTCCGCGCGGACCCCGGGTCTACCCCTGAGAACGGCAACGAACCGCGATGGGAGAGACCCCGCCATGTACCAGCAGATGATCTTCGTGAACCTGGCGACGAACGACGTGGCCGCGTCCAGGAGGTTCTTCACCGAGCTCGGCTACACCATCAACCCCCAGTTCTCCACCGACGAATGCGCCTGCGTCGTCATCAGCGACACGATCATCGCGATGCTGCTCAGCAAGCAGCACTAC
Source organism: Streptomyces sp. 6-11-2 (assembly GCF_006540305.1). GTDB lineage: Bacteria > Actinomycetota > Actinomycetes > Streptomycetales > Streptomycetaceae > Streptomyces. Next base: position 1,868,481 of record NZ_BJOR01000001.1, read on the forward strand.
GCCAACTTCACCAAGAAGGAGATCGCGGATTCGACGAAGTCCAGCGAAGTGCTGATCTGCCTGAGCGCGGAGAGCCGCGAGAAGGTCGACGAACTGGTGCAGAAGGCAATCGCGGCCGGTGGCACCGCGACCGGCGAGGCCCAGGACCAGGGCTTCATGTACGGCCGCTCCTTCGACGACCTCGACGGCCACACCTGGGAGGTCATGTGGATGGACCCGGCTGCGGTGCAGGGCTGAGCCCACTGGGGGTTGAGGACAGGATCGTCTGGGCGGGTGCGTCGGCACCCGCCCAGACTCATGCCAACCCGTTGAAACATTCACCTAGTTAATAATGAGGTAAAGTCAACGCCGCTGAGGGGCTGACGGATTGACACTCCCGCCGGAGCGCTTATAAACCTGAGCCTCCTGGGGTTACTGGGAGCTCAGCTTCGTCGTTGCCTCAACACCCCTCAAACCCCCCGCAATTGGGCATCCCGTGAAGGGCAAAGTGGCCATCTTGTCCATATCCCGTCGTACCGCACGCACCGTGCGCATCCTCGGTGTCGCCTCCGCGTCCGCCGCTCTCGCTCTCGGCGCCGCGGGCAACGCGCTCGCCTGCAACATCAAGGAGTTCTCCGCCGAAGCCAAGTGCGACGGCGAGAAGGGCGTCATCGTCGTCACCGACAAGGACCCCTCTCGTACCGAGGCCGTCGTCTCCGTGTTCCTCCAGAACAACGGCGCCGACGCCCGCGAGGTCGGTGAGCTCACGGTGAAGGGTTCCCGTGAGGGCACCACGATCACCTTCGCCGAGGACTGGCAGCCGAACGCCACCTACCGCATCCACGTCAAGGCCGGCAAGGACGGAAAGCTGGTCAACGAGGACATCAAGCCGAACCTGACCACTCCGTCCACGGCTTGCAAGACGGAGACCCCGAGCACTCCGGCCACGCCGTCGGCGCCGGAGACGCCGGCCCCGTCGGCGACGGAGTCGGAGACTCCGTCCGAGTCGCCGTCGGAGTCGGAGTCGGAGTCCGCGGCCCCGACCGCGTCCGCCTCGGAGAGCACCACCGCTCCCGCCGGCAGCGAGAACAACGCTCCGTCGCCCGCGGTCGGTGACTCCAACCTCGCCGAGACCGGCGCCGACTCCAACACCGGCATGATCGCCGGCATCGCGGCCGCCCTGGTCGTCGTCGGCGGTGGCGCGGTCTTCTTCGGCATGCGCCGCCGTGGAGCGAACAGCAACCGCTGACGCCCCACCAGCGCACCACCCGTGGCCCGCACCCGAACTCGGGGGCGGGCCACGGTCGTTCACCCGAAGGTCGCTTGCGTCAGCCAGAACTCCAGCAGCTCCCGCTCGCCGAGTACCTCCAGCTCGGGACTGTCCAGGGGCAGCCGGCTGTAGAACGCGAGCAGCACGGAGGTGAGCGGCCCGCGCAGGGCGACGGCCGCCTTCTCGTGACCGCGGCGCCAGGTGACGCCCTCCTCGGTCAGCTCGATGACCCACTCGGCGTTCAGCCCGGGATCGCCGTCGGTGGCGTGCAGATGGATGCTGCGGCCCGGACCGCGCAGCTCCGGGGCATCCGGGGTCGCCTTCTTCCGCTGGATGAACTCCACGATCTGAAGCCACTCGTCGACGGCGTCGGCGGCCACGTCCGCGGCGACCTCGTAGGGCCGGCCCGCGGCAAGCGCCGCGTCGGCACGGTGGATCGTGATCTCGTGGGTCATACGACGGGCCCAGAAGCCGGTGTCGAGGATCCCGGCCCAGGTCCACACCTTCGTGTCGGGTCCGGCCTCGCGGAGGGTGTCGACGACCGTCCGGCCGGTCTCCGCCAGCCAGGCGTCCAGCGCGGCCGGGTCGCCCTGCTCCTTCGGCCCCTTGGCGAGCGGGACCGCGTCGTCCGGGAGGTTCTCCAGCGCGCGGGTCCGGACCAGCGCCTCCACCCAGCGCAGGGCCCCGCCCATGTGCCGTACGAGCTCCTCCAGCGTCCAGTCCGGACAGGTCGGAACGGTGCCGGACAGATCGGCGCCGGAGGCGAGCAGGGAGCGCAACTCGTCGACTTGGTAAGCGATTTCGTCACAGTAACGGTCGTAGGAAAGCAGCGTCATGACCGCACACTAGGTGCCCTGTGGTCGATCGAGCACCACGATTTCGGTCGTGTCGAACTCCACGGCCACCTCGTCCCCGACCTCCGGTGCCGCGCGCAGGGCGCAGGCGGCTTCCAGGCGGGGGGCGTTGTCGGGCTGGAGGTGGACGGTGACGTGGGTGCCCTTGAAGGTGCGGGCGGTCACCGTGCAGGGCAGTCCCTCGGCGGCGGGGACGAGGCGGACTCCGGCGGGCCGGACGAGGAGGGTGCGGGTGCCCTGGGCCGAGCCGTCGGGGACCGGCACCTTGCCCCACGGGGTGACCGCGACCTCGCCGTCCACGTTCGCCTCCAGCACGTTCTCGAAGCCGAGGAATCGGGCCACGAAGGCGTCCGCCGGCCGCTGCCACACCTCGAGCGGCGTGCCCCACTGGGCGATCCGGCCGTCCCGCATCACCACGACCCGGTCGGCGAGGGCGAAGGCCTCGCCCTGATCGTGCGTGACGGCGAGCACGGTGGTGCCCAACCGCCCGAACAGCTCCCGCAGTTCGACGACGAGACGCTCCCGCAGCGAGCGGTCGAGCTGGCCGAGGGGCTCGTCCAGCATCAGCAGCCGCGGCCGGGGGGCGAGCGCACGGGCGAGGGCCACCCGCTGCTGCTCCCCGCCGGAGAGCGCGGCCACGGCCCGCTGCCCGGCGCCGGGCAGCCCGACCAGCTCCAGCAACTCCCCCACGCGGGCGTCCCGTTCACTCCTCGGGGCGCCCTGCATACGCAGCCCGAAGCCGACGTTTCCGGCCACGTCCCGCTGCGGGAACAGCTGGTGGTCCTGGAACATCAGCCCGACCTCGCGCCGGTGCACCGGTACCCCAGCCTGGTCCCGCCCGTCCAGCAGCACCCGCCCGGAGTCCAGCGGCTGAAGCCCGGCCACCGCGCGCAGCAGCGTCGACTTGCCGCTGCCGCTGGGCCCGAGCACGCACACGATCTCGTGCTCCGCGACCGACAGGCCGACCGCGTCCAGCGCGGCCCGCCCGCCGAAGCGCACGGTCGCGGCCTCAAGGCTCAGCAGCATCTAGAACTCCCCGCTCCGGTCGGTGCGCAGCCGCTCCAGCACCAGCAGCGCCACCGCGCACACCACCATCAGAATCGTCGACAGGGCCATCGCCTGGCCGTAGTTGAGGTCCCCGGGCCGGCCGATCAGCCGGGCCACGGCGACCGGCAGCGTCGGGTTGTCGGGCCGCGCGATGAACACGGTCGCCCCGAACTCCCCCAGTGACACCGCGAAGGCGAACCCGGCGGCGATGAGCAGCGCCCGCCGCACCAGGAGCAGGTCGACCTCCCGCCACACCCGCCACGGCGAGGCCCCGAGCACGGCCGCCGCCTCCCGCAGCCGTGCGTCCACCGCGCGCAGCACGGGCAGCATGGTCCGTACGACGAAGGGCACGCCGACCAGGGCCTGCGCGAGCGGGACCAGGATCCAGGACTGCCTCAGGTCCAGCGGCGGGCGGTCCAGGGCGATCAGGAAGCCGAAGCCGACGGTCACCGCGGAGACCCCGAGCGGCAGCATCAGGAGCGCGTCGAAGCCGCGTACGAGCCGGCCCGCGTCACGGCGGGTGAGGGCCGCGGCGGCGTGAGCGCCGATCACCACGGCGATGGCTGTCGCCGCGGCGGCATAGCTCAGGGAGGTACCGACGGCGTCGATCGGCGCGACCAGGAAGGTGCCGCCGTCCGCGTTCGTCAGCGCCCGGTAGTAGCCGAACCCTGGCGCGGTGAGCGACCGCTGCACCAGCACGGCGAGCGGCAGCACGAGGAGGACGGCGACGGTGGCGAGGACCCCGGCCAGCAGCGTCCACTGCCCGGCGCCGCGCGGCCGGCGGGCGGTCAGCGAGGCGTCGACCAGCTTCAGCGCGGTCTCCCGGCGCCGCACGGTCCAGGCGTGCACCGCGAGGATCGCGCCCACCGCGGCGAACTGGAGGATCGTCAGGACCGCGGCGGTGGCCAGGTCGAAGATCTCGGACGTCTGCCGGTAGATCTCCACCTCGAGGGTGGAGAAGGTCGGGCCGCCGAGGATCTGCACCACACCGAAGGAGGTGAACGTGAACAGGAAGACCATGAGTGCGGCGGCGGCGACCGCGGGCGCGAGCGCGGGCAGGGTGACCTTGCGCCAGGCGGCGAGCGGCGAGGCGCCGAGCATCCGGGCCGCCTCCTCCTGGCGCGGGTCGAGTCCCGCCCACAGGCCGCCCACGGTCCGTACGACGACGGCGTAGTTGAAGAAGACGTGGGCGAGCAGGATCGCCCAGACCGTGGTGTCCAGCCGTACGCCCCACAGTTCGTCGAGCAGGCCGCCGCGCCCGACCAGCGCGAGGAACGCGGTGCCGACCACGACCGTGGGCAGCACGAACGGCACGGTGACGACGGCCCGCAGGACCTGCCGGCCGGGGAAGTCGAGGCGCGCGAAGACATAGGCGCCGGGCAGGGCCACGAGCAGGGTGAGCGCGGTGGAGGCGAGCGCCTGCCAGGTGGTGAACCACAGCACGTGCCGGATGTCGGACTGCCCGAGCACATCGGCGATCCGCCCCAACCGCCAGGCCCCGTCGGCCTCCAGACCGCGCCGGACGATCGCGGCCACGGGATAGGCGAAGAACGCCGCGAAGAACGCGACGGGCACGGCCATGAGACCGAGCCGCGCCGCGTTCCCCGTACGGCGGCCGCGTCGGCGGCCTACCTGAGGACGAGCGAGGTCCACGACTTGACCCACTGGTCACGGTTGGCGGCGATCTTGGCGGGGGCCATGGTCCCGGGGTTCTTGGCCTGGGGGCCGTACTTCGCGAACTCCGGGGGCACCTGGGCGCCTTGGCGCACCGGGTAGACGAACATGTTCAGCGGCATGTCGTCCTGGAACTTCTTGGTGATCAGGAAGTCCAGGAGGGCCTTGCCCCCTTCGGTGTTCCCGGCGTTGGCGAGCAGTCCTGCGTACTCGACCTGGCGGAAGCAGGTGCCCTGCACGACGCCGGTCGGCGCGGTCTTCGGCCGCGGGTCGGCGTAGATGACCTCGGCGGGCGGCGAGGAGGCGTAGGAGACGACGAGGGGACGGTCGCCCTTGGCCTTCCTGCCGCCGGCCGAGCCGGAGAACTCCTGGTTGTAGGCCTGCTCCCAGCCGTCGACGACCTTGACGCCGTTGGCCTTGAGCTTCTTCCAGTAGTCCTGCCAGCCCTTGTCCCCGTACTGGGCGGCGGTGCCGAGCAGGAAGCCGAGGCCGGGCGAGGAGGTGGCGGCGTTCTCGGTGACGAGGAGGTTCTTGTACTCCGGCTCGACCAGGTCGTCGAACGAGGCGGGCGGGGTCAGCTTGTGGTCGGCGAAGTACTTCTTGTCGTAGTTGACGCAGATGTCGCCGGTGTCGATGGGCGTGACCCGGTGCTTCGCCTCGTCGACGCGGTACTGCGGCAGGATCAGGTCCGAACCCTTCGGCTCGTACGACTGGAACAGCCCGTTGTCCAGGGCGCGGGACAGCAGCGTGTTGTCGACGCCGAAGAAGACGTCGCCCTGCGGGTTGCCCTTGGTGAGGATGGCCTTGTTGACGGCCTGGCCGGCGTCGCCGTCCTCGAGGACCTTGACCTTGTAGCCGGAGGTCTTCTCGAAGTCCGCGATGACGCTCTTGGACGCGGCCCACGAGTTGTGGCTGACCAGGGTCACCGTTCTGGAGCCGGCCGAACTCTTCCCGCCCGGCGACGAACCGCACGCCGACAGCGTGACCAGGCCGAGCCCGACCGCCACGGCGGCGAACGTCTTGGTGTGCACTGAAGTCCTCCTGGGGGTTGGCCAGGAAGAGACGCGGCCCTGCCCGGGATCCGCGAGGGACACCCGGGCAGGGCACAACAGCTTGAGTGATGACCGAACTTCCTACCCAGAATGACCTGGGCGAGGTTCAGAGGGTCTGCGGCCGGTGCCGCACTCTCAGCGCTGTGGCGCTCCCCTGTCGGAATATGAAGATGTGTGCGGTATCAGCCTACCGTCCGGCTACCTTTCGGTGGCAGCCAGCTGACCGCAGGCGCCGTCGATCTCCTGACCGCGGGTGTCCCGGATGGTCACCGGCACACCGTGGGCGGCGATCGCCTCGACGAACGCCTTCTCGTCCTCGGGGCGGGACGCGGTCCACTGGGAGCCGGGCGTCGGGTTCAGCGGGATGAGGTTGACGTGCACCGGCCTGCCCTTGAGCAGCCGGCCGAGCCGGTCGCCGCGCCACGCCTGGTCGTTGATGTCCCGGATCAGCGCGTACTCGATGGACAGCCGGCGCCCGGACCTGGCGGTGTACTCGAATCCGGCGTCGAGCACCTCCCGCACCTTCCACCGCGTGTTGACCGGGACGAGCGTGTCGCGCAGCTCGTCGTCCGGTGCGTGCAGGGAGATGGCGAGGCGGCACTTGAAGCCCTCGTCGGAGAACCGGTGGATGGCCGGGACCAGACCCACCGTCGAGACGGTGATCCCGCGCTGGGACAGGCCGAGCCCGTCCGGCTCGGGGTCGGTCAGGGCGCGGATGGCGCCGACGACGCGGTTGTAGTTGGCGAGCGGCTCGCCCATGCCCATGAAGACGATGTTCGACAGGCGCGCGGGACCACCGGGGACCTCTCCGTCCCGCAGGGCGCGCATCCCGTCCACGATCTGGTGCACGATCTCGGCGGTCGACAGGTTCCGGTCGAGCCCGGCCTGTCCGGTGGCGCAGAACGGGCAGTTCATGCCGCAGCCCGCCTGCGAGCTGATGCACATGGTCACCCGGTCCGGGTAGCGCATGAGCACCGACTCCACGAGCGTGCCGTCGAACAGGCGCCACAGCGTCTTGCGGGTGGTCCCCTCGTCGGTCGACAGATGCCGTACGACCGTCATCAGTTCGGGAAGCAGCGCCTCCTGGAGCTTGGCGCGGGATCCGGCGGGGATGTCGGTCCACTGCTCCGGGTCGTGCGCGTACCGCGCGAAGTAGTGCTGCGAGAGCTGCTTGGCACGGAACGGCTTCTCGCCGATCGCGGCGACGGCCTCCTTGCGCTCGGCGGGCGACAGGTCGGCAAGGTGCCGCGGCGGCTTCTTGGCACCGCGCGGGGCGACGAAAGTGAGTTCTCCGGGCTTGGGCATGGTGGTACCAGTGTCGCAGATCCACTCGGGTGGCCCGATCGGCTGTGGACAGCCGGGGGCCGGGGTCAGAAGAGGCCGGCGATCAGTGCGCCGACCCAGGCAGCGTACGTCTTCGTGCGATGCGAGGCACCGCAGTACAGCCGTGGCTTGCGCCGTCCGTCCTGTTTGAGGAGGGCTTCGCACCATCGGCACCGCAGCTCACCGTGATACGTGCCGTCATCCCCCAGCCGAGCCTGCCCCATGGAGAGGACTTTAACGTCGGGCCCGGCAGGTGGTCCACGCGGTAACGGCGTCGAGCCCCCACCCGGCGGGGTGGGGGCTCGGTGGTCGTGGGCTCAGGCGGAGCCGACGAAGAGGACCAACAGGAGCCAGACCACCGGCGCGGTGGGCAGCAGGGAGTCGAGGCGGTCCATGATGCCCCCGTGGCCCGGGAGCAGGGTGCCCATGTCCTTGATGCCCAGGTCCCGCTTGATCATGGACTCGCCGAGGTCGCCGAGGGTGGCGGTGGCGGCGACCGCGAGGCCGAGCAGCAGGCCCTGCCACCAGGCGCCGTCGTCGATCAGGAACTGCATGCACAGCGCGCCGGCCACCATCGCGAAGGCCACCGCGCCCAACAGACCCTCGCGGGTCTTGCCCGGGCTGATGCGCGGGGCGAGCTTGTGCCGCCCGAAGCGCCAGCCGACGGCGTACGCGCCCGTGTCGCTGACGACCGTGAGCACGAGGAAGGTCAGCACGCGGCGCGGGCCGTCGTCCGCGGTCAGCATCATCGCGACGAACGTGGCCAGGAACGGCACGTAGAACGCCGCGAAGACGCCGGCCGTGACGTCCTTCAGGTAGCCCTCCGGCGGTTCCGTCATCCGCCAGACCAGGACCGCGAGCGCGGTCAGCGCCATCGCCACCCAGGCGCCCTCGGCACCCCGGACGTACCCGGCGACCACCATGGCCGCACCGCCGACCGCCAGCGGCACGAGCGGCGCCTTGATGCCCTTGCGCTCGTCGAGCCGACTGGTGAGCTCCCACAGGCCGACCACGACCGCGATCGCGATGACACCCACGAACACGGCCTTGACGACGAACAGCGACACGACGATCACCGCGCCGAGCCCGAGGCCGACGCCTATGGCGGCGCCCAGGTCGCGACCCGCGCTCTTCTTCTGCGGCGCGGGCGCCGGCTGCGGGGCGTCGGGCATGGGCTCCGGATTCTGCGAGGCCGTCCCGTGGGAGGACGGTGTCTGCGGCGTGTCGAGGGGCCACTGCCGCGACGCTTGGTGCGGCGGCTGAGGCGTGTCGTCGCGGTACGGGGTGCCACCCGGCTGGGCGGCACCCCGATCGTCATCCTGGTTTCCGCCGTGAGCGGGCACGACGGGCATGGGGCGGGTCCGCTGGGCGTCATGCGCATCGTACGCGGGACCCGGCGGGGCGGTCCCCGGGACGGGTCCCTGATGGGCGGGTGACCCGTCCGCGGGCCCCCAGTACCCGGCTTGCCGCGGCGCTCCCCAGGAAGTGTCGTTCATCAGACTTCGAGCAGCTCCGCTTCCTTGTGCTTCAGCAGCTCATCCACCTGCGCCACGTACTTCGCGGTGGTGTCGTCGAGCTCCTTCTCCGCACGACGGCCCTCGTCCTCGCCGACCTCGCCGTCCTTGATCAGCTTGTCGATGGCGTCCTTGGCCTTGCGGCGCACGGAGCGGATGGACACCTTGGCGTCCTCGCCCTTGCCCTTGGCGACCTTGATGTACTCGCGGCGGCGCTCCTCGGTGAGCTCGGGGAACACCACGCGGATGATGTTGCCGTCGTTGCTCGGGTTGACGCCCAGGTCGGAGTCGCGGATCGCCTGCTCGATGTTGCGCAGCGCGGTCTTGTCGAACGGGGTCACGACGGCCATGCGCGGCTCCGGCACGGAGAACGAAGCCAGCTGGTTGATCGGCGTCGGCGCGCCGTAGTAATCGGCCACGATCTTGTTGAACATCGCCGGGTGCGCACGGCCGGTGCGGATCGCGGCGAAGTCCTCCTTGGCGACCACGACGGCCTTCTCCATCTTCTCCTCGGCCTCGAGGAGGGTCTCTTCGATCACCACTTGCTCCTGCGTGTCTTGAGTAGGCCCGGCCGCGGTTTCCCTGTCGGGTCCGGCGGCCGGCTTCGTCGCGTCTTCTTCCTGCACGGTTCCCGACCGGCAGCACATTGTCCATCCCCCGGCCAGGGTCCGTCCCGTCCGTCGCCCGGACAGGTCCCTTTCCGGCTTCCCGCGGTGCGGGGACCGCCGGTCAGTCCCGGCTGCCCTGGTCACCCACAAGCGTGCCGATCTTCTCACCCTTGACGGCGCGGGCGATATTGCCCTCCTTCAGGAGCTCGAAGACGACTATCGGGAGCTTGTTGTCACGGCACAGCGTGATCGCCGTCGCGTCGGCGACCTTCAGGTCCCGCGTGATGACCTCCCCGTAGCCGAGGGAGTCGAACTTCACGGCGTCCGGGTTGGCCTTCGGGTCGGAGTCGTAAACCCCGTCCACGCCGTTCTTCCCCATGAGCAGCGCCTCGGCGTCGATCTCCAGGGCGCGCTGGGCGGCGGTGGTGTCGGTGGAGAAATACGGCATGCCCATGCCGGCGCCGAAGATGACCACGCGGCCCTTCTCCAGGTGGCGCACGGCGCGCAGCGGGATGTACGGCTCGGCGACCTGGCCCATGGTGATGGCGGTCTGGACCCGGCTGTCGATGCCTTCCTTCTCCAGGAAGTCCTGCAGGGCGAGGCAGTTCATCACGGTGCCGAGCATGCCCATGTAGTCCGAGCGGGCGCGGTCCATGCCGCGCTGCTGGAGTTCGGCACCGCGGAAGAAGTTGCCGCCACCGATCACGACCGCGATCTGCGCGCCATCGCGTACGACGGCCGCGATCTCACGGGCGATGGCGTGCACCACGTCCGGGTCGACGCCCAGGCCCCCGCCGCCGGAGAAGGCCTCTCCGGACAGCTTCAGCAGAAACCGGCCGTGTACTTTGCCGTCGTCGCTCTTCTGGGCCTTGGTGGTCATGAGATCCCGCCTTTGTTATACGTGGTGCACATGCGAAGAAGGCCATTGCCGGTGGGGCGTGTTTCGCATCCCATGCAGCGGCAATGGCCTCCTCGTCAGATCTGCTGCCGTCCGTCACACGCGTGTACGTGGCTGCACACGCGAGCGACGTGGACGACTGCTGTCGACCCTATCGGGGTCGGGGGTCCGTCGCGGTACGGACCTTGGGACTCAGATGCCGACCTTGATGCGCGTGAAGCGCTTCAGGGTGACACCGGCCTCGTCCAGGACCTTCTGGACCGACTTCTTGTTGTCCAGGGCGTAGGGCTGGCCGAGCAGCGTCGCGTCCTTGAAGAAGCCGTTCAGACGACCCTCGACGATCTTGGCGATCGCGGCCTCGGGCTTGCCCTCGGCGCGGGTGGTCTCCTCGGCGACACGACGCTCGGACTCGACGATGTCGGCCGGCACGTCCTCCTTGGCGAGGTACTTCGGCGCGAAGGCGGCGATGTGCTGGGCGACGCCCTTGGCGACCTCGGCGTTCGGCTTGTCGAGCTCGACGAGGACACCGATCTGCGGGGGCAGGTCGGGCATCGTGCGGTGCATGTACGCGGTCACGAAGCCGTCGGAGAACTGCGCGAAGCGGTCCAGGACGATCTTCTCGCCGAGGTTGGCGTTGGCCTCGTCCACGAACGCCTGGACGGTCTTGCCGGCCTCGATCTCGGAGGCGAGCAGGGCCTCGAGGTCGGCCGGGGAGGTCTTGGCGACGTGCTCGGCGAGCGCGCGGGCGACGGCCTGGAACTTCTCGCCCTTGGCGACGAAGTCCGTCTCGCACTTCAGCTCGACGAGGACACCGGAGGAGTTGTCGTCGGCGATGATCGAGACCACGGCGCCGTTCTCGGCGGAGCGGCCCTCGCGCTTGGCGACGCCCTTCTGGCCCTTGATACGGAGCGCCTCGACGGCCTTCTCGACGTTGCCCTCGGCCTCGTCCAGCGCCTTCTTGCAGTCCATCATGCCGGCGCCGGTGAGCTCGCGGAGCTTCTTGACGTCAGCGGCGGTGTAGTTCGCCATGAGTCTGTGAATCTTTCTCGAAGTCTGGAGGATCGAAGATCTGCACGGTCTGCGATCTACATGTAGATGCAGATGCCCGACTCTGTGCTGACCTACGGGTGAACGGCGGGAGCGGACTTCATGTCTCCGCTCCCGCCGTCAACGCTGGCGCTGACGGGTCAGGCCTGCTCGCCCTCGGCAGCCGGAGCCTCAGCGGCCGGCGCCTCAGCAGCCGGAGCCTCGGCAGCAGGCGCCTCCGCGGCGGGAGCCTCCGCGGCCGGGGCCTCCGCGGCCGGGGCCTCCTCGGCCTTCTTCTCGCCCTCGAGCAGGTCGCGCTCCCACTCGGCGAGCGGCTCGCCCGCGGCCTTCTCGCCCTTGCCCTCGGTGGCGACACCGGAGCGGGCGATGAGGCCCTCGGCGACCGCGTCGGCGATCACGCGGGTGAGCAGGGTGACGGAGCGGATCGCGTCGTCGTTGCCCGGGATCTTGTAGTCGACCTCGTCGGGGTCGCAGTTGGTGTCGAGGATGGCGACGACCGGGATGTTGAGCTTGCGGGCCTCGCCGACCGCGATGTGCTCCTTCTTGGTGTCCACGATCCAGACGGCGCTGGGCACCTTCTGCATCTCGCGGATACCGCCGAGGGTCTTCTCCAGCTTGGCCTTCTCGCGGGAGAGGACCAGGAGCTCCTTCTTGGTCAGACCCGAGGACGCGACGTCCTCGAAGTCGATCTGCTCGAGCTCCTTCAGGCGCTGCAGGCGCTTGTAGACGGTCGAGAAGTTGGTGAGCATGCCGCCCAGCCAGCGCTGGTTGACGTAGGGCATGCCGACGCGGGTGGCCTGCTCGGCGATGGCCTCCTGCGCCTGCTTCTTCGTGCCGACGAACATGACCGTGCCGCCGTGGGCGACGGTCTCCTTGACGAACTCGTAGGCGCGGTCGATGTACGACAGCGACTGGAGCAGGTCGATGATGTAGATGCCGTTGCGCTCGGTGAAGATGAAGCGCTTCATCTTCGGGTTCCAACGGCGGGTCTGGTGACCGAAGTGGACGCCGCTCTCCAGCAGCTCCCGCATCGTGACGACGGCCATGGCCGTACTCCTTGAGTTTCTCGGTTGTGCCGCGAATGCCGGACGGCTTCCGCGCCTGACGCCCTGTTGCGCCGTGCCACGAGGGACCGAGGGGCGCTGACACCGGCCGTCTCCGGTCCGGGTGTCGGGGCGTGCGAAGTCGACCCGGTGACCCGGGTCGCCACCAGAAGTGTACGGGACCCGCGGGGCGCCGGGTGACGCCCCTGTCCACAATCGGTGAGTTGTCCACAGGTTCGGCCGTCGTCGGCGGGGGTGCGGGACGGTGGGCGCATGGTTGAGATGCGTGCGATGCGATGGCCCGTCGGCCCCCGGCGAGGACTGCTGCCCGGGTGGGCGGCCGCGGTGGCGGCCTCTTTGGCGCTGGTGGCGCTCGTGGCCGCGGCGGTGCTGATGGGCTCGGCGGCGTGGGTGGTCCGGGCGGACGACGGCCCCGCCGCGCCGTCCGGTCCTGACCCCGGTCCCGGTCCCGGTCCCAATCCCGGCCCTGACCCTGGCCCTGGCACTGATCCCGGCTCCGGCTCCGGCTCCGGCTCCGGCTCCGGGGAAGGGGATCCGCCGGTGCCGGCCGTGGGCCGGGTGTGGCCGGTGGGGGTGCGCCCCGGGGTGCTGCGCGGCTGGGATCCTCCGGCGACGGTCTACGGACCCGGGCACCGGGGCGTGGACCTGGACGCGTCGCCGGGCGCGCCGGTTCGGTCGGTGACGGCGGGGCGGGTGTTCTTCGCGGGCCCGGTGGCCGGCAGAGGCGTGGTGTCGGTCGAGTTGACGGGCACCGGTGACCCACCGCTGCGGACGACGTACGAGCCGGTGAGGGCGTCGGTGAAGCAGGGCGACGAGGTGGCGGCGGGCGAGGTCATCGGCACCGTGGAGGCGACAGGCAGACACTGCGGAGGTCCGTGCGTCCACTGGGGCCTGCTGCGCGGCAAGACCTATCTGAACCCGCTCCTCCTGCTCCCCCCGTGGCTCCTGAACGGACCGACGAGACTGCTACCGGTGCTGGGGGTGCCGCTGCCCTAGCCGGGGGCGGGCACGCTTCCTGCCCCCAACCGTGGGGCGAGAGCGCCTCCTGGCGCCAACCGAGGGACGGGCGTCCCACCTGTCCCCAGCGTGGGGAGGGCGCGCCTCCTGCCCCCAACCGTGAGGCGAGAGCGCCTCCTGGCCCCAACCGAGGGACGGGCGTCCCACCTGTCCCCAGCGTGGGGAGGGCGCGCCTCCTGCCCCCAACCGTGAGGCGAGAGCGCCTCCTGCCCCCAACCGAGGGACGGGCGTCCCACCTGTCCCCAGCGTGGGGAGGGCGCGCCTCCTGCCCCCAACCGATGGGCAGGCGCGTCTCCCGCCCCAGCCGCGAGGCCGGCGCCCCTCCCGCGATCCCGGTCCGGTCCGTGCCGTCCCGGCCTCCGCCGGCGTCAGCCGCAGACGCCGCGCAGTGCCATCCCCACCGCGGCCTCGGCGATGGCCGCCGGATCCTCCGCGGCACCCAGTTCGATCCGCCGCACCGCCGCGTCCACCACGCCCTGAAGCAGTATCGCCGCCAGCCGCGGCTGCTCGTGCCCCAGCTCCCCCAGCGCCTCCACGATCATGGCGACGAGCCCGCCGTGGGCCGCCCGGATCTTCTCCCGGGCGCAAGCGTCCAGCTCACTCGCCGAGATCGCCACGACGGCCCGGTGCCGTCGGTCCCCGACCAGCTCCAGTTGCTTGCGCACATACGCCTCGACCTTGGCCGCGGGCCCGTCGGCGGAGGCCATCGCGGCCGCGACCTCCGCGGCCCACACAGGGAAGTCGACCTCGCACAGCTCCTCGACCACGGCGGCCCGTGACCGGAAGTACTCGTACACCGACGACCGCGCGAGCCCCGTCCGCTCGGCCAGGGCCGGGAAGGTCAGCGCCTCCGTCCCGCCCTCGGACAGCAGGGTCCGCGCCGCGTCCAGCAGGGCGGCTCGCTGCATCGACCGGTGCTCGGCCACGGAGGCCGCTCGAATCCTTGGCACGTCGACCACTTTACGGACGCGCCACCCGGACCGGGAGGGACTCCACCCGGGTCAGCGCCCGAAGCTCGCCAGCTTCGCGCGCAGCTGAAGCACCGATTTGGTGTGGATCTGACTGACCCGGCTCTCGGTCACACCGAGCACGTTGCCGATCTCGGCGAGCGTGAGGCCCTCGTAGTAGTAGAGCATCACGACCGTCTTCTCCCGCTCGGGCAGCGTGTTGATCGCCCGGGCCAGGAACGTGCGCAGCTCCCGGTCCTCGGCCACCTCCACCGGGTTGTCGGCGGCGGTGTCCTCCAGCGTGTCCATCAGGCTCAGCCGGTCCCCGCCGTCGCCACCGACGTGCAGCAGCTCCTCCAGCGCCACCACGTTGGCCAGCGACAACTGGCTGAAAACAGCGTGCAGCTCGTCGACCGCGATACCCATCTCGGCGGCCACCTCGACCTCCGACGGCGTCCGCCGCAGCCGCGCCTCCAGGGTCGCGTACGCCCGCTCCACGTTCCGCGCCTTCTGCCGCACCGAGCGCGGGATCCAGTCCAGCGCCCGCAACTCGTCGATCATCGCGCCCCGGATCCGCGTGATCGCGTAGGTCTCGAACTTGATCTCCCGTTCGATGTCGAACTTCTCGATCGCGTCGATGAGCCCGAAGACCCCGGAGGAAACGAAATCGGCCTGCTCCACGTTGGGCGGCAGGCCGACGCTCACTCGTCCCGCCACGTACTTCACCAGCGGCGAGTAGTGCAGGATCAGCTGCTCCCGCAGCCGCTCGTCCCCCGTCGCCTTGTACGACCGCCACAGCTCCTCGAGCGTCGAAGGAGCGGGCGGCCGCACGCTGCCACCGTCCCGGGCGGCTTGGGGGATCGCCGCCCGGTCGGGCCCGGAGGTGTGCTGGGGCATTCGTCGCCTTGTGTCGTTCTGCCCTGGAATGCGGGCGTCTGAGTGAGTTGTCGGCCTGAGTCGCTTCTGTGGTCGGAACCACGTGAGCGTAGCGTGACTGATGTGTCGCAGTGCGCGAACGGCGGGGCGTGAAGCATGCGCAGATTCGTTCCGCGATGCGCCCCGCCGGGTCACGCACGTCACCCTCGGTGACCACGACAGCGTCCAACTGCGGGAATCCCCACCGGCGTCGGGCCTCCCCCGGACGGCCGAACACTCTCGGTCAGCACCGCTCACGGCCCTCCCGAGCCGAGATCAGCGCCTGGCGTGTCAACTTCCATCCCTCGCCATGTCGTTCGACGTACCCCAGTGATTGGAGTTCGTACAGTTTCGCGATCGCGTCGTCCGCGGTCGTCCGGGCGTCGCGGGCGACCTCGTCCGGCGTCGCCGCGCCGCGCGCCGGCAACGCGGCCAGAACCTGCCGGGCGTCCGGTTCCAGCAGGTCGCGCGGGAGTACGGGACCGCGCCGGTCCGGAGCGAGTTCGCCCATGTCGCCGACCAGTTCGACGACTTCCGCGGCGTCTCCGACCAGCACCGCCTCGCCGCGCAGGAGCTCGTGGACACCGGCGGAGAGCGCGCTGGTGGCCGGGCCGGGCACCCCCATGGTGTGCCGTCCCAGCCGCTGCGCCGCCCGCGCGGTGACCAGCGATCCGCTGCGGTGGGCGGCCTCGACGACCACGGTGCCCCGGGTGAGCGCCGCGATCACTCGGTTGCGGACGATGAACCGGCTCGGCGTGGGGTGGTCACCGGGCGGCAGTTCGCCGACCACCAGACCCTGCTGGGCGATCCTGGTGATCAACTCGGTGTGCCCGCGTGGATAGGGCCGGTCGACGCCGCAGGCCAGGACGGCAACAGTGGCTCCGCCCGCGGCGAGGGCGCCGCGGTGGGCGGCGCCGTCGACTCCGTAGGCGCCGCCGGAGACCACCACCCAGCCCCGCTCGGCGAGGCCGGAGGCGAGGACCCCGGCCATGTGGGCGCCGTACCGGGTACAGGCCCGGGCGCCGACGACCGCGACCGAGCGCAGCGCCCATATCCGCAGGCCGGGCCGACCGCGCACCCACAGCCCGGTGGGCCGCGCGTCGCCGAGGTCGTCGAGCTGCGCTGGCCACTCGGTGTCCCCGGGGCGTACGAACCGCACACCGGCCTCCCCGGCCGCGACGAGGTCCCGTTCGGGCTCGGCCCGTGCCGCCCGGGCGCACAGCCCCGCCCACCGCTTGCCGGAGACCCCGGCGAGCCGAGGGGAGCCTTTCAGCAGTCGCCGGGCCACCTCCACCGCCCCGAACTCCCGCAGCCACCGCCCGCCGGCCTCGTCCCCGGGCTCGATGACGCGGCTGAGGAGGACCCGGGCGAGCAGTTCGCGGTCGGGGGCCCGGGTGGCGTTCACGTCGGCGCCCCGATGGCCATGGGCACGCCTTGTGGCACTCCGGTGCGCAGTTGCAGCGCCAGGGCGACGTCCGACGCGTCGGGCCGGTCATGGCCGGCGAGGTCCGCGACCGTCCAGGCGACCCGCAGCACCCGGTCCAGTCCGCGCGCGGTGAGGACGCCCCGCTCCAGGCCGCGCTCGGCCTCGTCCATGGCGCCGGCCACCGTGTGCCAGCGGCTGCGCAGCTCGCGGCCGGGCACCTCGCTGTTGGTCCGCCACGGTGTGCCCGCGAGCCGGGCGGACGCGCGTTCCCTGGCGGCCCGCACCCGGTCCGCCACCGCCGCCGTGGCCTCGCCCCGGGCGCCGCGCCGGGTGAGTTCGGAGCGGGTGACCGGGTCCACCTCCACCCGCAGGTCGACCCGGTCGAGCAGCGGCCCGGACAGCCTGGCCTGGTAGCGGCGGACCATCGAGGGCGGGCACTCGCACAGGGTGTCCCGCAACGAGAACCGGCCGCAGGGGCACGGGTTGGCCGCGAGCACCATCAGGAACTTCGCCGGGAACCGCACCACCCCGGCGCTACGGGCGATCACCACATGGCCCGCCTCCAGCGGCTGGCGCAGGGCGTCGAGCGCGTGGCTGCTGAACTCCGGGGTCTCGTCCAGAAAAAGCACACCTCGATGGGCGAGCGACACCGCCCCCGGCCTGGCGACGCCCGGGCCGCCGCCGACGAGGGCCTGCATGGTGGCCGAGTGGTGCGGGGCGCAGTAGGGGGCGAGGTCGATCAGCGGTCTGCCCGGCGGCAGGAGTCCGGCCACCGAGTGGATCGCAGTGACCTCCAGGGACTCCTCCCGGGCGAGACGGGGCAGCAGTGCGGGAAGCCGCTCGGCCAGCATGGTCTTGCCCGCGCCCGGCGGCCCTTCGAGGAACAGGTGGTGCGCCCCGGCCGCGGCGACCTCCACCGCCGTACGGGCCGAGACCTGGCCGACGACGTCGGCGAGGTCGTGTCCCTGGTCCTGCTGGGCGGCGCCCACGCTGTGCATTCCGGCGGCCGCGCCCATGCCGGGCAGGCGCAGGCCGGCCAGCAGCGGGTCCGGTCGTCCCTGCCCGTCCGGTTCCTCCTCGGGCACCGGCTCGTCGGTCAGCACCGCGATGAGCTGCCGCAGGCTGCGGACACCGAGGACGGAGACTCCGGGCACCAGCGAGGCCTCGGCGGCGGCGCACTCGGGCACGACCACCTGCTCGTACCCGGCGTCGGCGGCGGCCAGCACCGCCGGCAGGATGCCCCTGACCGGACGCACCCGCCCGTCCAGGCCGAGTTCCCCGATCATCACGATGTCGGCGAGCACGCGGGGATCGATCCGTTCGGCGGCGCCGAGCACCGCGCAGGCCACGGCCAGGTCGAAGCCGCTGCCGGCCTTGGGCACCGAGGCCGGGCTGAGCCCGACCGTGAGCTTCTTCTGCGGCCACTCGCCACCGGAGTTGACCACCGCGGCCCGCACCCGGTCCCGGCTCTCGGTCAGGCTCTTGTCCGGCAGGCCCACCAACGTGAAGGCGGCGACACCCGGTTCGAGGTCGGCCTGCACCTCGACAACCACGCCCTCGACACCGACGAGGGCCACGGAGCACGTACGCGCGAAGCCCATCAGGCGGCCCCCCGTACGTGCTCGACCACGGGAGCGCCGCGCCGGGGCAGCAGGACGCCGACGAGGTCGATACGGACGCCTCCGGGCGGCGCCCCGCCATGGGACTGGATCCAGCGTTCCGCGAGGCCGCGCAGTCGCTCGGCCTTCTCCGGCGTGACCGCGGCCATCGGATGCTCGAAGAGCCCCTCCCGGCGGGTCTTCACCTCACAGACGACCAGGACGTCGCCGTCCCGGGCCACGATGTCGATCTCGCCGGTCCTGCCGCTGCGCCAGTTGCGCTCCAGGACCGTCATGCCGGTCTGGGTCAGCCGCCGGGCCGCCAGGCCCTCTCCGTACCTGCCGAGCGCGCTTCGTGCGTTCATGTCGGCACCACCTCCGGCGCCCACGGTCACGCATCCGGCCCCACGGAGTGGATCTTGGTGGGCTACTCACCGGTTGTGGACAACGCTGTCACTCACACGAGTGCCAGCGAGAGAGGACCGCTGACGCCCCTCACCCGCCCGGCAGCTCCAGATCGGTCTTGTTCAGCTCCTCAATGTTCACGTCCTTGAACGTGAGGACGCGTACCTGCTTCACGAACCGGGCCGGCCGGTACATGTCCCACACCCAGGCGTCGGCCATCGACACCTCGAAGAACACCTCACCCTGTACTGAGTGGACCTGCATCTCGTAATCGTTGGTGAGGTAGAAGCGCCGCTCGGTCTCGATCACGTATTTGAACAGACCGACGACATCGCGGTACTCCCGGTAGAGCTTGAGCTCCATCTCGGTCTCGTACTTCTCGAGGTCCTCGGCGCTCATGGCATGTTCCCCTTCAGCCGTGCGATCCCACCATTGTGCGCCAGTCCCATGAGGCCCTAGACGATTTCGGTGTCGAGGGTCACGGGCCCGGCCGGGGGACCTTCGTCGAGCAGTGTGCGCAGCAGCTCGGCGAGTCTGGTCGGATACACCGTCTCATGTGCCCGGATCAGTTCCTGACACGTCCACCAGCGCGCTCCGGCGACGCTGCGCCGCTCCAGCTCGGTCAGGGCCGTGGCCTCGATCGCGGTCCGGTCCGTACGGGCCAGGTAGTACCACTCGTCCTGGTTCCAGCGTCGGCCCGCGAACGGGAACGAGCATGTGCGGCGCCACAGCACCGGGCCGAGTTCGACCTCGGTGATGCCGGTCTCCTCGGCGAGTTCCCGCAGAGCGGCCTCCTCGCGCGTCTCGGCACCCTCCAGGCCGCCGCCCGGGGTGAACCACCAGTCGTCGGCCGGGTCGTCCGGCTCGTGGCCGTGCAGCAGCAGGATGCGGTCCTCGGGGTCGAGCAGGACCACCCGAGCGACCTTCCGCAGTCCGCCGCGGTGACCGTCCGTGCCCTCGGCGTCCCCGGCGTCCCCGGCGTCCTCAGCGAGCACCGGCCGACTCCGTCCGGGTGCGGGCGCGCGAGCCGCCCAGCCGTGTCGCGATCGGGCCGTAGGCGCCCCCGGCGAGGACCAGGACGGCACCCGCCACGATCATCGTGGCGATCGTGCGCAGCGGGCCCGGCTGCGAGAAGGCGCCGAGCGCCTCGAAGCCGGTGGGGCGGTCCAGCAGGCCCTTCATGGGCCACACGACGGCGTCGACCCGGGCGTCCACGGCGTCGCGCGAGACGGTCCCCGCGGCCGCGTCCGTGAGGTGGGCGGTGGAGTCCAGGGAGCCCTGACGCTCGTCGCCGAGCAGGAACAGCCGGCCCTGGGGCACCTTCACGGTCGGGAAACCGCCGGCCTCGGCGTCGGCGCCCTTCAGGTACCGCTCGTCGATCTGCTTGCCGTTGACCGTCAGCTTGCCCTGCTCGCAGCAGGAGACGGTGTCGCCGCCGACGGCGACCACCCGTTTGATCACGGCGGAGTTCTGCACCCAGTTCGTGTCGTGGAAGACGACCACGTCACCGCGGTGCACCTGACCGCCCTCGACCCGCTGGGCCAGCACCCGGTCGCCGATGCCGATCGTCGGCGCCATGGAACTGGTGGGCACGGTGTACGGGCGGTAGATCACCGCCGCCCACGCGAATCCCGCGAGGAACAGCACCAGCCCCACGGCCACGGCGAGCCCGGACAGCCGCTGCCCGGCCTTGCCGCCCACCGGGTCCCTGCCTGTGCCGCCGCTGCGCGGGGCCGTACGCGTCGTGCTCTCGCCACCCATGGACCCGAACCCTACCGGGCGGTACCGGAACGGGGCAGCCCCTCCTTCCGGGCCACCGCCGCACCCTCCACGAGGACTTCACAGCGGCGGCGGACGGTACTGGCGGAAGCCTCCGCACCGCCGCACTGCCCCGGCTCGGCGGCCCAGCGGCTCAGCGGCTTCCCGTGGCCGTCGTCGGGGTGCCCGTACCGGCCGCGGCCTTCGCGGCCCGCCTGCGCCGCCACAGCGCCACCGGCACGACCGCGGTCAGGGCCACGCCCTGGGGGGCCACCGTCAGGGCACCCGCCGCAGAGGAGTGATCGTTGATGCCCTGCTGGTCGAAGGTCTCCGGGACCGGCAGCGTGCCCCAGCGGTTGATCGGCCAGGCCTTGACGATGGCACGGCCGACGACGTCCTTGACCGGGACCATGCCGTGGTTCTTGTCGGTCTGGTTGTAACGCGAGTCCCGGGAGTTCTGCCGGTGGTCGCCCATCACCCAGATGTAGCCCTGGGGCACGTGCACCGTGAACTGGCCGCCCTGGTCGTCGACGCTGCACGGCGTGTTGCCCGGGTAGACGTACGGCTCGTACAGCGGCTTGCCGTTGACCGTCAGCGGGCCGGTGTTCTTGCACTCGACGGTGTCGCCGCCCACGCCGACGACGCGCTTGATGAGGTCCTTCTCCTCCGCGGACGGCATCAGGCCGATCCAGCTGAGCACCGTCTGCAGCGCGTTCGGGCTGGCCGCCGGCTCGCCCGCCAGCCAGTCGTCCGGGTCGTGGAAGACGACGACCTCGCCGCGCTCGGGCTCGGAGCCGAACCACGGGGTCAGCTTGTCGACCAGGACACGGTCGCCCCGCTGAAGGGTGTTCTGCATCGAGTCCGAGGGAATCGAGAACGCCTGTACGAGGAAGGTCTTGATCAGCAGCGCCAGCACCAGCGCGATAACGATCAGGATGGGCAGCTCTTTCCAGAAGGAGCGGGGCTTCCTCGCCTCGGGGGTGCTGCCCCCGCTCCCCTGGTCACCGCTGTGGTTGTGCTCCGTCACCGTGCCGTCCTCGGCTGTCTCGCTCTCACTCCCGGAGGTCACGGCGCTGCGCGCAGCGGGGTCCGCCGCTCCCTCGGGGTGTCCGCGGTGCTCCTCGCCGTCGTGTCCGGACCGTGCGCCAACCGCCACATCCCCCACGCCAACTCCTCACTCCGTGCCGCCGCCTGCCCCGTGCGCGGCGCAGGCCCACCACTCCCATAACGAGCGGGAGTTCCGCAGGGCTCGGGAGTCGAACCGATCCGTTCGGATCGTCTGGTACAACCCTATGCGACAGGCGGGGAGCGGCGGTCGACCCAGCCGCCGCGTCGGGCACCGAAGAAAAGGTTTTCGGCTCCTTCAGCATGGTCCAGTGGCCGACGGGCCAGCCGATGACCATGGCCCGCCCCACCACCGAGTTCTCCGAGACGGTTCCGCCGTACGGGGTTTCCTGGTGGGCGCGCGAGTCGGCGGAGTTGGCCCGGTGGTCGCCCATCACCCACAGTCGGCCCCGGGGGACGGTGATGTCGAACTGGGTGTTGGAGGGGGCGTTGTCCGGATACAGGTAGTCGCCCTCGTTCAGGGGAGCGCCGTTGACGGTCACCCTGCCCTGCGTGTCGCAGCACTTGACGTGGTCACCACCGACGCCGACGACCCGTTTGATGAGGTCCTTCTCGTCGTCGGAAGGCAGCAGGCCGATGAAGGTGAGACCCTGCTTGACCTGCTTGACCCCGACGGGGTCGTCCTTCTGGGCGGTCTGCTCGCCGGCCAGCCAGCCGCCCGGGTCGTGGAAGACGACGACGTCGCCGCGCTGCGGCTTGGCACCGAACCACGGGGTGAACTTGTCGACCAGGACCCGGTCGCCGATCTGGATCGTCTGCTCCATGGAGCCCGACGGGATCACGAAGGCCTGCACGAGGAAGGTCTTCAGCACCAGGGCTATGAGCACGGCGACGCCGACGAGGAGCGGTATCTCCCGGACCGCGGAGCGCCTGCGCCGCCGCTTGACCTTGCGTTGCAGCTTGCGCCGCTCGGCGCGGGTGCGGCCGCCGGCCGGACCCGCGGTGCGCCGCGCCCCGGTGGGCAGGAGGTTGTCGGCGGCGTTGGCGGAGACGCCGCGCGGTCGGCCGCGGCTACCCATGGCTGCCGCCCGCATGGCCGGCGGCGGGCACGCGCGCGTAGGCGTCCGGCCGGTGCAGGTGGGTCCGGTGGCCGAAGGGCCAGACGATCCAGTCGGCCCGGCCGATCACGTCGCCGACCGGGATCATGCCGCCGCCCGGCGAGCCCAGATGGTCGCGGGAGTCGCTGGAGTCGCCCCGGTGGTCGCCCAGGACGAACAGGGTGCCCTCGGGCACGACGACGTCGAAGGGCACGGCCGAGGGGCTGTCACCGGGGTAGAGGAACGTCGACTCGTCGACCGACCGGCCGTTCACCTGGATCCTGCCCTCCTTGTCACAGCAGACCACATGGTCTCCGCCTACACCCACAACGCGTTTGATGTAGTCGCCGTCCCCGAAGTACCCGGTGCCGTCGAACACGACGACATCGCCGCGCCGCGGCACGGCTCCGAAACGGTACGCCAACTTGTTTACGGCGACGCGGTCCCCGATCCTCAATCCCGGCTCCATGGATCCGCTCGGAATCTCGAACGGCTGCATCACGAACGTGTTGAGGAGCAGCAGGAAGGTCAGGCCGCTCAGCGCGGTCAGGGTGATCCTCCCGCCGGGAAGCCACTCGGTGATCCGCGACATCAACGCGAAACGCGACCGTTCCTCCGGCCCCCGCGCCCCCGGGGTCTCACCGGGTTCGCCGTCACAAGGGCGGGAGGAGCGGTCGCGCTCCGTCTGCTGTGCTTCGGTGTCCATCGGGGCCGAATGTTATCCGGCCCCGCCATGGACTCCGGGAGGCGCTCAGTTCTCGCGCTTCTCCTTGATCTTCGCGGCCTTGCCGCGCAGCTCGCGCAGGTAGTACAGCTTGGCGCGGCGCACGTCACCCTTGGTGACGAGCTCGATCTTCTCGACGATCGGGGTGTGCACCGGGAAGGTGCGCTCGACGCCGACGGAGAAGGAGACCTTGCGGACCGTGAAGGTCTCGCGCACGCCGGAGCCCTGGCGACGGATCACCACGCCCTTGAACTGCTGCACACGGGAGCGGTTGCCCTCGATGACGCGGACGTGGACGTTGACGGTGTCGCCCGGGCGGAAGGCCGGGACGTCCTCGCGCAGCGACGCGGCGTCGACGAAGTCGAGCAGGTGAGACATTTCGTCTGCTTTCTTCGTTGATGCCACAGGTCATCAACGGAAACTAGATGTACGGAGTTGGTGCTGCACGGGTCGGGACGGGCGTCGTGTCCCCCTGCGGCAGGGGCGCACGCCGGACCGGCGCACAACAGCGCTCTATTCTTCCACGCCATCGGTCCTGCGCCAAAATCGGCCGTGTGCCTCACCCT
Organism: Streptomyces sp. 6-11-2; assembly: GCF_006540305.1. GTDB lineage: Bacteria > Actinomycetota > Actinomycetes > Streptomycetales > Streptomycetaceae > Streptomyces. Next base: position 1,892,329 of record NZ_BJOR01000001.1, read on the forward strand.
CGGGGTCCGGCGACCAGCCCAGGATGGACAGCATCTCGCGGTCCTTCTTGTCGAAGGCCTTCGGATCGCAGCGCTCGACGAGGTCGGGCCGGTGGGCCGTCGTGCGCCGCAGGGCCTCGTCGCGGCGCCAGCGGGCGATCTTCCCGTGGTGGCCGCTGAGCAGCACCTCGGGGATGCCGTGGCCGCGCCACTCGGGCGGCTTGGTGTAGACGGGGCCTTCCAGGAGGTTGGCCATCGTGCCGGGCGCGAAGGAGTCGTCGCGGTGCGACTCGGCGTTGCCCAGGACGCCGGGCAGCAGCCGCGCCACGGCCTCGGTGACGACCAGCACGGCCGCCTCGCCGCCGGCGAGGACGTAGTCGCCGATGGAGACCTCGTAGACGGGCATCCGGGTGGCGTACTCGTCCATCACCCGACGGTCGATGCCCTCGTAGCGGGCCGGCGTGAAGATCAGCCAGGGGCGCTCGGAGAGCTCCACGGCGAGTTCCTGGGTGAAGGGGCGGCCACTGGGCGTCGGGACGATGAGCGCGGGCGCGTGCGAGCCGGTCTCGTAGCCGTCGGCGAGGACCGTGTCCAGGGCATCGCCCCAGGGCTCGGTCTTCATGACCATGCCGGGGCCGCCGCCGTAGGGCGTGTCGTCGACCGTGTGGTGGCGGTCGTACGTCCAGCCGCGCAGATCGTGGACGTGCACGTTCAGCTGTCCACGCGCGCGTGCCTTGCCGACCAGGGAGACGTTCAGGGGGTCCAGGTACTCGGGGAAGATCGTGACGACGTCGAGCCGCATCAGGACTCGTCCTCCGCGGATGTGTGGGAGGAGGCGCCGGGTCCGTCGGTGGCCTCGTCGCGGACGTCCTGGTCGTCGATGAGGCCGGGCGGCGGGTCGACGACCGCCCGCTGCTCCTCCAGGTCGATCTCGGTGACGATCTCCCCGACGAACGGGATCATCACCTCGGTGCCGTCCGGACGCTCGACGATCAGGAGGTCCTGGGAGGGCAGGTGGGAGATCTCGGTGATCCGGCCGACCTCCTTGCCCTCCGTGGTGACGACGTCGAGGTCCATCAGTTGGTGGTCGTAGTACTCGTCCTCGCCCTCGGGAAGCTCCTCCGGGTCGATCTCGGCGATCAGGAGGATGTTGCGCAGGGCCTCGGCGGCGGTGCGGTCGCGCACGCCCTCGAAGCGCAGCAGGAGGCGGCCGCTGTGGACGCGGCCCGTCTCGATGGTCAGCGGGCCGGCGGACGCCGGGTCGGTGGCCAGGACGGCGCCGGGGGCGAGCCGCAGTTCGGGCTCGTCGGTACGTACCTCCACGGTGACCTCGCCCTTGATGCCGTGGGCGCGGCCGATCCGTGCGACTACCAGCTGCACGTGGAAGATCTCCTGTCGGAAGTCTGAACGCGAGCCGCCGGGCGGCTCATACGACTACGGGCCGGGGACGGCCCAGCGGCCCTCCCCGGCCCGAGCCGGTTGCGAAAAGCGTCAGCGGACGTGGTCCACGTCGACGAGGTCGACACGGACACCGCGGCCGCCGATGGCGCCCACGACGGTGCGCAGGGCGCGTGCGGTACGACCGTTGCGGCCGATCACCTTGCCCAGGTCGTCCGGGTGCACCCGGACCTCGAGCACGCGTCCGCGGCGCAGGTCGCGCGAGGCGACCTGCACATCGTCAGGGTTGTCGACGATGCCCTTCACGAGGTGCTCAAGCGCCTCCTCGATCATGCTGCTCAGGCCTCGGTCGACTCAGCCGAAGAAGACTCGGCGGCGGCCTCGTCCTTCTTCTCAGCCTTCTTCTTCTGGGTGATGGCCTCACCCTTGTTCTCGTCGTCACCACCGATGGCCTCGAACGACGGGCGCGTGGCCTTCTCGGCCGGCTGGAGCAGCGGCGCGGGGGCGGGCTCGCCCTTGAACTTCTGCCAGTCGCCGGTCTTCTTCAGGATGGCGAGCACGGGCTCGGTCGGCTGGGCGCCGACGGAGAGCCAGTACGCCACACGCTCGGCGTTGACCTCGATGCGCGAGGGGTTCTGCACCGGGTGGTACAGACCGATCTCCTCGATGGCCCGGCCGTCACGGCGGGTACGGGAGTCGGCGACGACGATGCGGTAGTGAGGCGAACGGATCTTGCCCAGACGCTTCAGCTTGATCTTGACTGCCACGGGAGTGGGTTCTCCTGGATTTGACGTGGTTGGGCACGGCGGAGATGCCGCGTGGGGTTGCGGTACCCGAGTGCCCGACGGACGCGTCAGCCGGAGGAGAGAGGGGTCCTGTGCGGCTGTCGAGTACAGCTAGCCATTGTGCCACACCTGGCAGGCGTCCCTCCGCGGAGGGTGCGGGGGCCGCCCCCGGGCACGACGGAGCCACACCCGGCGCTCCGGGTGCCGTGGATGCGAGCGCCTGCCCGCGCCGGCGGGGGTGCCGCCGCGTACGGCGGCACCCCGCGCACCAGTCCTGCCGCTCATCCGGCACCCACGAGATGCCGGTACGCGGTGAGCCGGTCAGCCGGCCGCCGCGCCCACCGGCTCCGGGATCCTGAACGGCTTGCCGCAGCCGCCGCACATGATCGGGGCCTGGGCCAGGACCGAGGGGACGACCCGCACATTGCGACCGCAGTCGCAGACCGCCTTGACCCTGACCCCGCCGCCGGACGAGCCGTGGCGGGCGGCCGGTCCGCGGAAGGAACGGCCGGTGTCGGCGGAGGTGGCGACCGAGTGGGCCTTCAGCGCACGCTGGAGACGCTCGATCGTCGGGCGGTAGCGCCGCTTCGCCTCGGGGCTGAGCGTGACCAGCGAGAAGCCACTGCTCGGGTGCGGCTCCTCGGGGTGATCCAGGCCCAGCTCCTCGGAGATCGCGAGGAACCTGCGGTTGTGGTAGCGGCCCGCACGGGACGTGTCGCGTACGCCGCGCGCGGCGGCGACGCCATGGACTGCTTCGTGAAGCAGTCGCTCGAAGGAGAGTTCGTGTCCGCACGCGGACGACGACTCGCCGATCAGGGACTCGGGCGCGGCAAGATCCGGCAGCTCGGGGTGGTACCGCTGAATGTCGGCCCACGCCTGCGCCAGCTCTGCGGCGAGAACAGGTGGTGTCGTGCTCACGTAATGACAACGAGCCGGAGGGCCGCTGTGTTCCTATTCCGGGGCATCCCAAATAATTTGCACGTACCCGTCAGTCGTCGCTGATGCGTCCTGACGAGGGCGGGTGCGCTGATCTGCGGAGAAGCCGCACAGCTCCACCCAAGGTGGTGCGCAAAGGGAGTACGCGCCGGCGCGTATGCCCCTCGCGCACGCGGGGGGCATCGGGATCGCGCCACGCGCAAGAGGCGTTTCGGCCGCATCCCGGCCGGGGACCCTCATCCCGGTCAGCGTCCGCGACGCCCGCGAGGTTACCCGGTGCGCCTCCGGCGTCCGGCACCGGCCCACAGGACAAGCCGACTTCCGGCCACGTCGATCTCGGATCCAGGTTGCCGGGATGTGAAATCCCGGCCCGCACCGTCACAGGACACAAACAGGGCCCCGCGCCCCCTGGACGCGAGGAAGGGCTCGGAGTTACCTGGCATACGGGGGAAGTGGGAGCGTACGGCACGGGGGCCACGGAACCGGGCACAGCGACAGCACTCGGCGGATTGGGGCGCCTATCCATGACACCTGCGCTCGTGCGGCAGCACGTACGGCACACGGCAACAGTGCCCGACGCGGAGTCACGCGCACGCGCGCGTGACTGGTCCGAGATCCAGGAGCGGATGCTGGTCCCGCTCTACGAGGCCGTCTACGCGCGACTGGACGTGGGCTCCCGCACACGGCTGCTGGCCCTCGGCTGCGGCTCCGGACTCGCCCTGCTCCTGGCCGCGGCCAGAGGCGCGACGGTCACCGGTGTCGACTCCTCCTGCCCCGAGCGGCTCGCCCTCGCCCGCAGGCGGCTGCTGCCGGAACCGGGGGACACACGCGCGCGTGCGACCGCCCGGATCGTCGACGGATCACCGCGGGACGCCGCTGCCCCCGACAGCCCCGCGTACACCCTCGTGACCGCCTTCGAGCCGATCGGCTGCACGGTCGGCTGCCTCGCGGGCGACTCGGAGGAGCCGGCCGGTCTGCTCGCCGCCGCGACACCGCTCGCCGAGAGGGGGGCGCCCGTGGTCCTGACCGGCTGGGGACCGCCGGAGCGCTGCGCGACCTCGTCCGTGCTGCGGGTGGCGACCAAGCTCGCCGATCCGCTGCGCAGCCCCGGCAACCGGCGCCCCACCCCGCGCGACGACCTGGAGGAGGTGGCCCGGCGCGCCGGTCTGCGGCCGGACGGCTCCGGCCGCGTCGCCTGCCCCTTCGGGTACGCCGACCTCGACAGCGCGGTACGCGGACTGCTCTCCACGGGGCTGTTCGACGCGGCCGTCGCCGCCACCGACCGGAACCAGGTCGACAAGGAACTCGCCGAGGCCCTGCTCGCACACCAGCGGCCGGACGGCACCGTGTGGATGCCCAACGTCTTCCGGTACCTGATCGCACGGACCCCCTGAATGCGGACGCCCTGAACACGACGCCCCGGACACCGGCGCCCGGACACCGGCGCCCGCAGACCCCGAACCTCATGGGACGCCGCCGGCCTCCGCCTCCTTCCGCAGCCGGGTGATCCCGGCGACCCGGTAGGCGTCGGCCTCCTCCAGCGTCTCGTTCTCCAGCAGCGCCTGCGCCAGCGCGTCCAGCTGCCCCCGGTGTTCACGCAGCTTGCGGCACGCCTCCTCGTAGCACTCGTCGACGATGCGCCGCATCTCGCTGTCGATGGCGTCCAGGGTCTGCGGGGCGGCGGCGAGCCCGTAGGCCTGCTGGGCGTCGTCCGGCAGGGCGGAGAGGCGGCCCAGGTGCTCGCTCATGCCCCAGCGGGCCACCATCCCGCGCGCGATGCCGGTGACCTGCTCGAGGTCGTGCTCGGAGCCGGTCGTGATGACCTCGTAGACGACGTGTTCGGCCGCCATGCCGCCCAGCGCGCCGATGATGCGGCCCCGCAGGTACTCCTCGGTGTACGCGTACTTGTCGGACTCCGGCGTCGACAGCGTCACCCCGAGCGCCCTCCCGCGCGGGACGATGGTGATCTTGCGAACGGGGTCGGCGCCGGGTTGGAGCATGCCCAGCAGGGCGTGCCCGCTCTCGTGGTACGCGGTGCGCCTGCGCTCCTCCTCGGGCATCACCAGCGCACGTTCGGCGCCGAGCTGGACCTTCTCCAACGCCTCCGAGAAGTCGGCCCGCGTCACCTGCTCCTGCCGGCGCTTGACCGCGAGCAGGGCGGCCTCGTTGGCGAGGTTGGCCAGCTCCGCCCCGGTCATGCCCGGAGTCGTACGGGCCACCCGGGCGAGGTCCACGTCCTGGGAGAGCGGGATCTGGCGGGTGTGGATCCGCAGGATCGCCTCGCGTCCGCCCCGGTCCGGCGGCGAGACGCTCACCACCCGGTCGAAGCGGCCCGGACGGGTCAGCGCGGGATCCAGCACGTCGGCGCGGTTCGTGGCGGCGAGCACGATGACGCCCTCCGAGCCGGAGAAGCCGTCCATCTCCGTCAGGATCTGGTTCAGCGTCTGCTCGCGCTCGTCGTGCCCGCCCACCGAGGCTCCGCCGCCCCGGGCCCGGCCGATGGTGTCGATCTCGTCGATGAAGACGATCGACGGCGCCACCTTGCGGGCCTCCGCGAACAGCTCGCGCACCCGGGAGGCACCCACTCCCACGATCATCTCGATGAACTCGGAGGCCGACGCCGAGAAGAACGGCACATCCGCCTCACCGGCCACGGCCCGCGCGAGCAACGTCTTGCCCGTGCCCGGGGGTCCCGTGAGCAGCACCCCGCGGGGCATCTTCGCGCCCATGTGGCGATAGGCGTCCGGATGCTCCAGGAAGTCGACGACGTCGTCCAGCTCGCCCTTGACCTCGTCGATGCCCGCCACGTCCGCGAAGGTGGTGCGCTGGGTGCCCGGCTGGAGTTCGACCGGCCTGGGCGGCGTCTTGCGCCCCAGCAGACCGCCCGGCCCGCCCAGACCCGAGCCGATCCGCCGCGCGAAGAAGATCCACAGCGCCGCCAGCACCGCGATCGGCGCCAGCGAGAGCAGCAGAGTTCGACAGCAGGCCACGCTCCTGCACGACCGGCTGCGCGGTCACCGTGACATGGTGGCTGCTCAGGCTCTGCCAGAGCTTGTCGTCCGCGAAGGCCGGGCGCTGCGTCTTGAACTTGGTGTACTTCCCGCCGCCCTCGGGATTGGCCTGGGAACTCTTGAGCCGGCCCTGGATCGCGTCGCCCTTGGAGTAGATCGTGCCGACGTTCCCCGCGTCGAGCTGCCTGCTGAACTCCGTGTACGAGATCGTCGGCTCGTTGCCCTGGTTGTAGTAGCTCAGCCCGCCGTAGGCCAGCAGGAAGACGATCACCGCGGTGACGAGCAGGCCCCACCACCTGCCGCGCATCCTTCTGGCCCCGGGCTGCCTGGGCGGCTCGTCCGGCGTGCCCTCGGTACGCCACGGCTGGTCAGAGCCGTTGCGCGGTGGCGCGGCATTGCTCATATCTGGACGTTACGGCACATGGCGTACACCGGCACGCGCTGAGGGCGCCCTTCCGTGGAAGGGCGCCCTCAGCGCCGTCCAGACGCCGTACGGGTGACACGCGCGTCCCGTACGACGCTCGGGGTGGGCCTCAGCCCATGAACTCCCCGGCGGGCCTCAGCCCATGAACTTCTTGAACTCGTCCGGAAGCTCGAAGTCCTGGCCACCCTGCTGCGGCAGCCCCAGGGCGCCGCCCGCCTGGGCGGCGGCGCGGCGGGCCGCCTCCTCCTGCTCCTGCTGCTTGCGCTTCATCGGGTTGCCGGAGCGCTGCTTGCCCTTGGCCTTCTTCGGCTGCTTCTTGGACCGACCGGGACCGCCGCCCATGCCCGGGATCCCCGGCATGCCGGGCATACCGCCGCCCTGGGCCATGCGGGACATCATCTTGCGCGCCTCGAAGAACCGCTCGACCAGGTTCTTCACCGCGCTGACCTCGACGCCGGAACCCTTGGCGATACGGGCGCGGCGCGAGCCGTTGATGACGGTCGGGTCCTGGCGCTCGCCCGGGGTCATCGACTTGATGATCGCGGCCGTGCGGTCGACGTCCCGCTCGTCGATGTTGTTGATCTGGTCCTTGATCTGGCCCATGCCGGGCAGCATCCCGAGCAGCTTGCTGATGCTGCCCATCTTCCTGACCTGCTCCATCTGGGCCAGGAAGTCGTCCAGGGTGAAGTCCTGGCCCTTCTTGGACGCCAGCTTGGAGGCCATCTTCTCGGCCTCTTCCTGGCTGAACGTCTTCTCCGCCTGCTCGATCAGGGTGAGCAGGTCACCCATGTCGAGGATGCGGGAGGCCATCCGGTCCGGGTGGAAGGCGTCGAAGTCGTCGAGCTTCTCACCGTTGGACGCGAACATGATCGGCTTGCCGGTGATCTGCCGGATCGACAGGGCCGCGCCACCGCGGGCGTCACCGTCGAGCTTGGACAGCACCACGCCGTCGAAGCCGACGCCGTCGCGGAAGGCCTCCGCGGTGTTGACCGCGTCCTGACCGATCATCGCGTCGACGACGAACAGGATCTCGTCGGGGCTGACGACGTCCCTGATGTCCGCCGCCTGCTGCATCATCTCCTGGTCGATGCCGAGGCGGCCGGCGGTGTCCACGATCACGATGTCGTGGACCTGGGTCCGCGCGTGCTCGATGGAGTCCTTGGCGACCTTGACCGGGTCGCCCACGCCGTTGCCCGGCTCGGGCGCGTACGCGGCCACGCCGGCACGCTCGGCGACGACGCTGAGCTGGTTGACGGCGTTCGGACGCTGGAGGTCACAGGCGACCAGCAGCGGGGAGTGACCCTGCTCCTTGAGCCACTTGCCGAGCTTGCCCGCGAGCGTGGTCTTACCGGCGCCCTGCAGACCGGCCAGCATGATCACGGTGGGCGGCTGCTTGGCGAAACGCAGGCGGCGGGTCTCGCCGCCGAGGATCGTGACCAGCTCGTCGTTGACGATCTTGAGGACCTGCTGGGCCGGGTTCAGCGCCTTCGAGACCTCGGCGCCGAGGGCACGCTCCTTGACGTTCTTGATGAACGAACGCACGACGGGGAGGGCGACGTCGGCTTCGAGCAGGGCGATGCGGATCTCGCGCGCCGTGGCGTCGATGTCCGCTTCGCTCAGCCTGCCTTTTCCGCGGAGGTTTTTGAAGGTCGCGCTGAGGCGGTCGGAGAGAGTATCGAACACGGCGGCGTCGGTCCTCGGGGTCGGGGTCGGCAGTCTGAGCGCCTTCCAGGGTATCCGGCTCGGCAAGCAAAGCGTCCCTGCCCGCCGAATACAGCGAGCAGGGACACACACCCCGGACCGGCGGAGACTACGTCGCGTCCATGTCGCCTTCTCTCCCATGCCACCCCCCGCGACGGCGGGGAGCACCTCCGTTCAACGCGTGGGACGACCACGAGGTCACGCCCGCAACGCGTCTTCCAGCTTGCGGGCCACAGAAGCCGCCTCCTCGGCCGAGAGCGGAGCGCTCTTGTCACTCATGACGTAGAAGGCGTCCATCGCATTGGCGCCGAGCGTCGACACGTGCGCACTGCGCACCTGCACCCCCGCGTCCTCCAGCGCCCGCCCGATCCGGAACAGCAGCCCCGGCGCGTCCTGGGCGCGGACCTCGATCACGGTGGCGTGCCGGGAGGCGGCCGGGGCGACCGTGACCCTGGGCGGGGGTGCCGCCACGCCGTGGCGGCGCGGGTAGGCGGCGTCCCGTTCGGCGAGGCGGGCCGCGACGTCGAGGGTGCCGTCCAGGGCCCGGACGAGGTCGGCGCGCAGCCGGGCGGCCCGGGGCAGGGTGCCGTACTCGGCGGCGACCCGCCAGTCCAGCAGGAGTACGGAGCCGGGGGCGACGCCGTCCGGCAGGTCCAGGGGCCGTAGCTCGGCCGTGCGGACGGTGAGCCGGTGGGTCGCCAGCACTCCGGCGACCGAGGGCAGGACGCCGGGCTGGTCGGGAACGGCGATCAGCAGCTCGACGCCGAGGGGCTCGGGCTCCCCCGGGTACTCCTCGATGGACGGTTCGGTCCGCGCCCGCAGCGCCAGGGCCGGCCCGCCGGTGCGGAAGGCCTCGATGGCGAGCCGCTCCTGCTCGGCGGTGGGCGCGGCGGGCTCGGGTTCCTCGGGGACGTCCCCGGCGAGGACCGCGCCGACCCGTCCGACCAGGTCGGTGACGAGGGAGCCGCGCCAGGACGACCAGGCGGCCGGCCCGGTGGCCAGGGCGTCCGCCTCGGTGAGGGCGTGCAGCAGTTCGAGGGTGCTCTGGGTGCCGACCGCCTCGGCGACGGCGTGGACGGTGACCGGGTCGTCCAGGTCGCGCCGGGTGGCGGTCTGGACGAGCAGCAGGTGGTGGCGTACGAGGGTGGCGAGCACCCGGGTGTCCGCCGGGTCGAAGCCGATCCGCCAGGCCACGTCCGCGGCGATGCTCTCGCCGGCCGCGCAGTGGTCGCCGGGCCGGCCCTTGCCGATGTCGTGCAGCAGCGCGGCGACCAGAAGCAGGTCGGGGCGGCCGACCCGGCGGGTGAGGGCGGAGGCGCGTACGGCCGTCTCGATCAGGTGGCGGTCGACCGTCCAGCGGTGGACGGGGTTGCGCTGCGGGCGGCAGCGCACCCGCTCCCAGTCGGGCAGGAACCGGGTGATCAGCCCTTCCGCCTCCAGTGCCTCCCAGACCTCGACGGTGGGGCGGCCGGAGCCGAGCAGAGTGACGAGCTGTTCGCGGGCCTCGGCGGGCCAGGGCGTGGGCAGGGGGCGGGCGGTGGCCGCGAGATGCCGTACCGCGTGCGGGGAGAGCGGCAGGCCCGCCTGGGCGGCGGCGGCCGCTGCGCGCAGCGGAAGCACCGGGTCGCGTTCGGGGCGCGCGGTGCGGGCGAGCCCGACCTCGCCGTCCTGTTCCACCACGCCTTCGGCGAGCGGCGTCCTCTCCGCGACCGGCCTGCCGCCGCCGAGCAGGGCGCGCAGTCTCGGCCGCACCGCGCGCGACCGGAGCACACGCCCCACCTCGCGCCAGGTGACGTCACCGGCGTACGAGAGGACGCGTGCCGCCTCGTACACCTGGCGCAGGAGCGCGTCGGCGTCGGGCAGGCCCAGTTCCGCGGCGACCTGGTCCTGGTCCTGCAGCGCGAGCCGGTCGGAGGCGCGGCCCGTCGTCAGGTGCAGGACGTCACGCACGTCCAGCAGCCGGCGGCGGGCGTCGGCGAGGCCCTCGCGCGGTGCGTCGGCGAGCCAGGAGGCGGCGACGGCACGCAGGGCGGTGGCGTCCCGCAGGCCACCGCGGGCCTCCTTCAGGTCGGGCTCCAGAAGGTACCCCAACTCGCCCTGCCGCTCGGCGCGTTCGGCGCACAGCTCCCGGAGTTCGGGCAGGCGTCTCGGCGCCTGGTTGCGCCAGTCGGCGAGGATCGCGGTGCGCAGTGCGGTCGTCAGGCCGAGGTCGCCGGCGAGGTGCCGGGTGTCCAGCAGGCCGAGCTGGACCTTGAGGTCGTCGCGCGCCGCCCCGCGGGCCTCGGCCGGGGTGCGGACCGCGTGGTCCAGGGCGATGCCGAGGTCCCACACGGGGTACCAGAGGCGGTCGGCGAGGGCGGCGATCTCCTCGGTGTCACCGCCGTGGTGCAGGAGCAGCAGGTCCAGGTCGCTGCGGGGCGACAGCTCGCCGCGCCCGTAGCCGCCCACGGCGACGAGGGCGACGCCCCGCGGTCCCCCGGCCGCCCTGGTGAACAGCTCCGCGAGCCAGTGGTCGGTCAGTCCGGCGAGCGCGGCCCGGCGCGGTGGCCCGGACCGCGCCCCCTCGGTGAGGAGGCGCAGCCGGGCCGCCGCGTAGCCGCCCGGCTCCGCGTTCTCCGCTTCGCTTCGCACGTCCGTTCCCGTCACCGGCGGCTCCTGTTCCTCGCGCTGTTCAGAGCGCGTCCGGTCCGCGCTCGCCGGTGCGGACCCGGACCGCCGTCTCGACCGGCACGGACCAGACCTTGCCGTCACCGATCTTCCCTGTGCGGGCGGCCTTGACGACGACTTCGATCAACTGCTCGGCTTCGTCGTCCTCGACGAGCACCTCGATGCGGATCTTGGGCACCAGGTCGACGGTGTACTCGGCTCCGCGGTAGACCTCGGTGTGGCCGCGCTGACGTCCGTAGCCGCTCGCCTCGGTGACGGTGAGACCGTTGACGCCGAACGCCTGGAGGGCCTCCTTGATCTCGTCGAGCCGGTGGGGCTTGACCACGGCGGTGATGAGCTTCATGCGTCCACCTTCCTGCTCTGCGTGGCGGCCTTCTTGATCTGCGCGGCGGCCAGGGCCGGGGTGGTGACGGCGGTGACGACTCCGCCGCCCGCGCCGGTGAGGTCGTAGGCGGTCTCGGCGTGCTCGGCCTGGTCGATGCCGGAGATCTCCTCGTCCTCGGTGACCCGCATGCCGATGGTCCGGTCCAGGAGGAAGGCGAGGATGGCGGAGGCGATCAGGGAGTAGGCGAGGATGGCGAAGACACCGGCGCACTGCTTCCAGAACTGCTCCAGGCCACCGCCGTAGAAGAGGCCCTTGACGGTGGACTGGCCCTTGCCGCTGGCGAAGAAGCCGATCAGCAGGGAGCCGACGACGCCGCCGACCATGTGGACGCCGACCACGTCGAGGGAGTCGTCGTAGCCGAACCGGTACTTCAGGCCGACCGCCATGGCGCACAGGACGCCGGCGACGGCACCCACGGCCATCGCGCCGAGCGGGGAGACGGCTCCGCCGGACGGGGTGATCGCGACCAGGCCGGCGACCGCGCCGGAGGCGGCTCCGAGGGTGGTGAACGCGCCGTGCCGGATCTTCTCGTAGGCGAGCCAGGCGAGCATGGCGGTGCCGGTGGCGACCTGGGTGTTGACGAACATCAGCGGGCCGACGCCGTCGTCGTTGCCGAGCCAGGAGCCGGCGTTGAAGCCGAACCAGCCGAACCACAGCAGTCCCGCGCCGAGCATGACCAGCGGGAGGCTGTGCGGGCGCATCGGGTCCTTCGTGAAGCCGATGCGCTTGCCGATGACGAGGATCACGCCGAGTGCCGCCGCGCCGGCGTTGATGTGGACCGCGGTACCGCCCGCGAAGTCGATCACGCCGAGTTTGGCGGCCCAGCCGTCGGCGCCCCAGACCCAGTGGGCGACCGGAAAGTACACGACCGTGGCCCACAGCACCAGGAACAGCGTCCAGGCGCTGAACTTGACCCGGTCGGCCAGGGCGCCGCTGATCAGGGCGGGGGTGATGATCGCGAACATCAGCTGGAAGACGGCGAAGACGAAGACCGGGATGGTGTATCCGGGCCACAGTTCGGTCTTGCCGATACCGCTGAAGCCGACGAAGTCGGAGGTCCAGCCGATGAGGGAGCCCCGGTCGGCGCCGAAGGCCATCGAGAAGCCGTAGAGCACCCACAGGACGGTGACGACGCCGAGGCTGATGAAGCTCATCATCAGCATGTTCAGCGTGCTCTTGACCCGGACCATGCCTCCGTAGAAGAAGGCCAGACCGGGGGTCATCAGCATCACCAGGGCGGAACAGATGAGCATGAAGCCGGTGTTGGCGGACGACAGTTTGGGTGCGTCCGCCGCCAGCATGATGGCGGCTGATGCCATCGGCGTCTCCTCGTCGGTCGGTGCGGCCCCGTGCGGGCGGCCGGGCGAAGCCTTGCGCGGTCCGGTCGGCCAGGGGTTGGGCCGGCCGACCGTGCCACGAGACTCGCCCGGCGCGGTTTCGGTGGATGCCTCGCGTTGTTTCGCCGGGGTGACGAAGAGGTCTGCTGTGTTACGTAGCGGTGAAGCGCGTGGTGACGTGCCGTGAAGCACGTGCCGGAAAACAGGCCGGCCGCGGGCGGCCTTCCGATGACCAGGCATGGGGGAGCCGAGTCGGGCAGTTCGGGAGGGCCGGCCGCGGCCGGGGTCGGGGAGGCGCTGTCAGACGGCCTCGGCGGTCTCGGGCAGTTCGGCGGCGAGCTGTTCGGTCAGGTCGATGACCTCCGCGAGGTCCCCGTAGCCGCGTACGGCGTTGTCGACGGTCTTGCGGATACGGGTGTTCACGCGCTCGGAGCGGACCTTCTTGGCCACCCTCATGGCCTGCCTCGCGTATTCGGTGCTCTGCTCGGGCTCGCGCTGGAGCAGGTGGACCGTGGCCATGCCGATGAGGTTCAGGGCGTACGACCGCTGGTGTTCGCGGTCCTCGGCGAACTGTTCCACGGCCTTCCGCATCAGCGGCTCCGCCAGTGAGGCGTAGGTGGGACTGCGGCCGGCGACGTAGGCGAGGTCACGGAAGGAGTGGGAGTTCTCGCCGTACAGCTCGGCCTCGGAGAAGAAGCGGATCCAGTCGGGGTCGGGCTCGTCCCAGTCCTCGGCGTCGGCGAAGGCGTCCTCGGCCATGCGCACGGCGCGCTTGCACTTGCCGGGCTGGCCCGTGTTGGCGTAGGCGCGGGCCTCCAGCGCGTACAGCATGGACTGGGTGCGCGGGCTCGCGCAGTCGCGGCTGCCGTACTGCGCGAGGTGGATGAGCTCCAGGGCGTCCTCGGGGCGGCCGAGGTGGATCATCTGGCGGCTCATGCTGGACAGGACGTAGGAGCCGAGCGGTTTGTCGCCGGCTTCCTTGGCGGCGTGCAGGGCGAGGACGAAGTACTTCTGCGCGGTCGGCTGGAGTCCCACGTCGTAGCTCATCCAGCCGGCCAGTTCGGCGAGTTCCGCGGCGACCTTGAACAGCCGGCGGCCGGTGGGCTCGGGCTGGGGCTCCTGGAGGAGGTCCGTCACCTCGTGCAACTGGCCGACGACCGCCTTGCGGCGCAGGCCGCCGCCGCACTGGGCGTCCCACTGCCGGAACATCACGGTGGTGGTCTCCAGCAGCTCCAGCTCGGGCCGGGAGAGCCGGCCGGGACGGCGGGAGGCGGCCTGCGGCTCGGGCTCCTCCAGGGGGGCCGGGGGCGCGGGCACGAGCCAGCGCTGGAGCGGCTCGATGAGGGACGGGCCCGCGGACAGCGCCAGCGACGTTCCGAGGAAGCCGCGCCGCGCCAGCATCAGGTCGCTGCGCGAGAACTCGCTGAGCAGGGCCACGGTCTGCGGGCCCGTCCAGGGCAGGTCGACACCGGTGGCGGAGGGGGTCGGGCGGGCGGTGCGCAGACCGAGGTCCTCCACGGCGACGACGCAGCCGAAGCGCTCGGAGAACAGCTCCGAGAGGATCCTGGGGATCGGCTCGCGCGGGTTCTCGCCGTCCAGCCACCGCCTGACGCGCGAGGTGTCGGTGGAGATGTGGTTGGCGCCCAGCTGGCGGGCTCGGCGGTTGACCTGGCGGGCGAGCTCGCCCTTGGACCAGCCGCTGCGCACGAACCACGAGGCGAGCAGCTCGTTCGGGCGCTTGTCCGCGCTCGCAGCGCTCGTCTCGCTTCCGTCGTTGCCGCTCACTGGAACGCCCCCATCCCTGAGACCACTTGTCGCTTGGTGCGCCAAGCCCTATCAGAATGCCGGTCAACAAGGCCGTTCGTCCGCCGATTCTCACCCTTCGAACCGACTGCCGACTTGCCTCCGGCATACCCACGAGTGCATGTGCCCCAGGCCTCGCACACTCACAGTAATCCTACGATCACCCGTCCAGCCACGGGGATCCCTGAAACGCCACCATTCGCCACCCCTTCGAATGAACCCTCGGTGACCCCTACGCGATTCACTTGACATAGGACAGCCGCGGGAGAGTGGAGCGGTGCATGCGAGGGCGCGCGCCGCCGGACGCACCACCCCCGGCGCCGCCGCACGCCGCACGGCCCCGACCGGGCCGGGGAGGAGCGGAAACAGAGAGTGACGATCGGCATCCGTCTCGTAACCATCGGGGCGGTGGACCCGTTGGAGGGGGCATGGGCTTCACGATCGGCGGCATTCGCGAGATCCGCTCCGGCACGCGGCGGCGCGGCCGGTCGTACCGCTCGTCGGAGTGCACGGCGGTGGCCGAGTACACCGGGCTGTGGGGCTGGGACGTGGTGCGGGGCGCGCGGGCCGTCGGCGGCGCCTGCTCCTGCGGCCGCACGAACTGCCCGGCTCCGGGTGCCCACCTCCTGGAGTTCGCGCCCGGGATCCCGGCCGGGGCCACGCTCGACGAGGTGACCAGGGCGTGGCGGGAGCTGCCGGGGGCCGCGGTGATGCTGGCCGTCGGCCGCGTCTTCGACGTCATCGAGGTCGCCGAGCCGGCCGGGCGCCGCGCCCTGGTCCGGCTGGAGCGCATGGGCCTCCCCGTCGGCCCGGTGACCGCCACCCCGGACGGCCGGGCCCAGTTCTTCGTCGCCCCGGGCGCCGCCGCCGAGCTGCCCGCCCTGCTCTACCGCCTGGGCTGGGACGATCCCGGCTCCCTCGACCTGCGCGGCCTCGGCCCCGGCACGTTCCTCACGGCCCCGCCGTCCGACCGCGGCGGCTGCGGCCCGGTCCGCTGGCTCCGCCCACCCGCCCTGGACACCGCCAAGCCCCCTCAGGCCCGCC
This sequence comes from Streptomyces sp. 6-11-2, assembly GCF_006540305.1. Lineage (GTDB taxonomy): Bacteria > Actinomycetota > Actinomycetes > Streptomycetales > Streptomycetaceae > Streptomyces. The sequence goes on from NZ_BJOR01000001.1 coordinate 1,907,799, forward strand.
TCCTCCTGGGCACGCTGGCCTATGCGGCGCACCGGTCACGGGCGTAGCCGGAGGACGGACACCCGAACGGCGCCACCGGGGGCACCCGACGGCCGGCGAAGGTCGGGGCGCGGTCCTGTCGAGCGGGCCGCTCACGGGGTCAGTCGGCTGAGCACGGCCCACGGGAGCAGTCGCCGAGCACGAGTGGCGGGAGCATCCGCCGCCAGGGTGGGCGGGAACAGCGAGGACGCGGCGCCGTCGGCCCCACATACTCGCCCTCGACGGCCGTCGAAGAATGCCTCACCGGCGGCCCCCTCCCCGGCCGCCTGGCCGCTCGGGCCATCGGCTCGCCACGTCCGGACGGATCCCGTCGTCGGCCTGTCGGAGTGCCCCGCGTGGGGTGGGCCCGCGGCCCGTGCGGCCGGCGGGAGCCCTCGGCTCGTGTGCCGGACGAGTCTGGTCGTATGGACGCCCCCCACCGGGGGCTCAGTGTCTTGCGCGGGTGCGCGTCCGGGTCCGGGTGGTGGCGCGTGCGTGTGCGTGGGCGACGCCTCCGCCTCGGCACGTGTCCGCTCCCGCCGGTGTCCCCACGCCGCATACGGGCGCGGGACGGGCGGCAGCCGAAGGTGCCGGCGTCCGGCGTCCGGCCGGGGGCGTTCTGGGAGTGGCCGCGACTGAGCGTGGCCCGACGGGCCGTCGGAGCGACGAAGTGTCGGAGTGTCGTGGACTCTCCCCAGCGGCCGGGGCAGGGACTCGTCCTGTGGTCCTCGGCTCGGCCTGTCGGGCCCGGCTCTGCGTGCCGGTCCCGTAGACGCTCGGCGTGCCGGGGCCGTGGGCGCTCGGGTGCCGGGGCCGTAGACGGAAGTGCCCGCCCCGGTGGGACCGGGGCGGGCACGGAAAAGGGTGGGAGTCAGTCTCCGATGAGGGCGTCGACGAAGGCCTCCGGTTCGAAGGGGGCCAGGTCGTCCGGGCCCTCGCCGAGGCCGACCAGCTTGACCGGCACACCCAGCTCGCGCTGGACGGCGACCACGATGCCGCCCTTGGCCGTACCGTCCAGCTTGGTGAGCACGATGCCCGTGATGTCGACGACCTCGGCGAAGACGCGGGCCTGGACCAGACCGTTCTGGCCGGTGGTCGCGTCGAGCACGAGCAGCACCTCGTCCAGCGGCGCGTGCTTCTCCACGACGCGCTTGACCTTGCCGAGCTCGTCCATGAGGCCGGTCTTGGTGTGCAGGCGGCCGGCGGTGTCGATGAGCACCACGTCGGCGCCCATCTCCTTGCCGTCCTTCACCGCGTCGAAGGCGACGGAGGCGGGGTCGCCGGCCTCCGGGCCGCGCACGGTGTAGGCGCCGACCCGCTCGCCCCAGGTCTGCAGCTGGTCGGCGGCGGCCGCGCGGAACGTGTCGGCGGCGCCCAGCACGACGCTGCGGCCGTCGGCGACCAGGACCCGGGCGAGCTTGCCCGTCGTCGTGGTCTTGCCGGTGCCGTTGACGCCGACGACCATCACGATGCCCGGCTTGCTGGCGGCCGGCTCGGTCTTCACCGTGCGGTCCATGTCGGGGCCGATCAGCGTGAGCAGCTCCTCGCGCAGCAGCCCGCGCAGCTCCTCGGGGGTACGGGTGCCGAGCACGCGCACGCGCTCGCGCAGCCGGTCGACCAGCTCCTGGGTGGGCCGCACGCCGACGTCGGCGGTCAGCAGGGTGTCCTCGATCTCCTCCCACGTGTCGTCGTCGAGGTTCTCGCGGGACAACAGGATGAGCAGGCCCTTGCCCAGGGCGTTCTGCGAGCGGGAGAGGCGGGCGCGCAGCCGCACCAGACGGCCGGCGGTGGGCTCGGGCACCTCGATCGGGGGTGCCGGAAGCTCCTCGACGGGCGGCTCCTCGACGGCGACGGAAGCCGAGCCGTCGGGCAGGTCCACCTCCTCGATCGTCCGCCGCGGCTCCTCTCGCGGCGTCTCGGCCTCCTCGCCGACGTGTGGCTCGGCCGGAGGGGCGGTGATGTCGGGCGCCGAGGGCGGCGGCGGGGGCAGCGGCTTCCTCCGCCGGCTGCCGATGATGAGCCCGCCGAGCGCGCCGAGCACGACCACGGCGATAACTACAGCAAGGATGATGGTTTCCATAACGCGTCCAGTATGCGCGACCACCTGGGCGGTCAGCGGTAGTCCCGACGGGGCCGCGTGCCCCTGGAATACCGGACCCGCCGGCCGCCCGGCGTACGGGATGCGGACCGCCCGCACGAGCACGTGCTGCCCAGGCTCGGTGCGTGAGCCGGGGCAGTGAGGCAGGGGCGGTTACCCCATCTCCTCCAGCGCCTTGCCCTTCGTCTCCTTGACGAACTTCAGGACGAACGGGATGGAGAGCGCGGCGAAGGCCGTGTAGACGACGTAGGTCCAGGAGAGGTTCCAGTCGGCCAGCGACGGGAAGCTCGCGGTGATGGCCCAGTTGGCGATCCACTGGGCGGAGGCGGCCACGCCCAGCGCGGCGGCGCGGATCTTGTTCGGGAACATCTCGCCGAGCAGGACCCAGACGACCACACCCCAGGACAGGGCGAAGAAGAGGACGAAGACGTGGGCCGCGATCAGGGCGACCCAGCCCTGGGTGGCCGGCAGCTTGCCGCCCACCAGGGGGTACGAGAACGCCCAGGCCTCCAGGGCCAGGCCGACGACCATGCCGCACGAGCCGATGAGCGCGAGCGGCTTGCGGCCGATGCGGTCCACGAAGATCATCGCGATCACGGTGCCGACGATGTTGATGATCGACGTCGTGAACGAGTAGAGGAACGACTCCGTCGGGTTGACGCCGACCGACTGCCACAGCGTCGCGGAGTAGTAGAACGCGACGTTGATGCCGACGAACTGCTGGAAGGCTGACAGGCCGATGCCGATCCAGACGATCCGCTTGAAGAGGAAGCTGCCGCCGAGCAGGTCCTTGAAGGTGGACGTGTGCTCGCGCTTCATGGCGGTCTCGATCTCGGCCACGCGGGCGTCGAGGTCGATGTGGTCGCCCTCGACCTCGGCGAGGATCCGGCGGGCCCGGTCACGGCGGCCGACGGAGAGCAGGAAGCGCGGGGACTCGGGGATGGCGAAGGAGAGCAGTCCGTACAGGACGGCCGGGACGACCATCACGCCGAGCATGACCTGCCAGGCCTCCAGGCCCAGCAGCCGGCCGCGCTGGTTGCCGCCGGCGGCGTTGAGCAGACCCCAGTTGACCAGCTGGGAGATGGCGATGCCGACGACGATCGCGGCCTGCTGGAAGGAGCCGAGGCGACCCCGGTAGGCGGGCGGGGCGACCTCGGCGATGTAGGCGGGGCCGATGACCGAGGCCATGCCGATGGCGAAGCCGCCGACGATCCGCCAGAAGGCGAGGTCCCACAGGGCGAACGGCAGGGCCGAGCCGACGGCGCTGACGGTGAACAGGGCCGCGGCGATCCGCATGCAGCGGATGCGGCCGATGCGGTCGGCGATGCGGCCCGCGGTCGCGGCGCCGATCGCGCAGCCGATCAGGGCGATGGCGATGACCTGGGCCAGTTCCGCGGATCCGATGCCGTAGCGGCTCCGGATGGCCTCGACGGCGCCGTTGATCACGGAGCTGTCGTATCCGAACAGGAAGCCGCCCATGGCGGCGGCCGCGGCGATGAAGATGACGTGCCCGAGATGTTCGGGGTGAGCCGTCCGGGCTCCCGGCCCTGGGGCCTGCGTTGTGGTCACGTGTACTCCTCGGGCACCCCGGCAGCGCTGCCGGGGGTGGGGGTCAACCCCTCCATGCGATGAGATCTGAAGATAAAAACAACGCTACAGAGGTTATGCCTTCACCTGTCGAAGTCAATTTCCCTGCCTTGTAGGGATCAATGGGCCACTACGCCACGCGATCCCTGGACTCCGATTCAAGTGTTGTAGTCAAGCTGTGGACATGGTCCGTCTACCCCGAAGTGACGGAGACACGCAGGATCCCCGGCACCACACGTGCCGGGGCGCTGACGCAGTGCTAACGCAGGCGCTGGCTGATGACCTTCGACACACCGTCGCCCTGCATGGAGACGCCGTAGAGCGCGTCGGCGACCTCCATCGTGCGCTTCTGGTGCGTGATCACGATCAGCTGCGAGGCCTCCTGAAGCTCCTGCATGATCCGGATCAGCCTTTGGAGGTTGGTGTCGTCGAGGGCCGCCTCGACCTCGTCCATGACGTAGAAGGGGCTCGGACGGGCCTTGAAGATCGACACGAGCAGGGCGACGGCGGTCAGCGACCGCTCGCCACCGGAGAGCAGGGACAGCCGCTTGACCTTCTTGCCCGGCGGGCGCGCCTCGACGTCCACGCCCGTCGTGAGCATGTTGTCCGGGTCGGTCAGTACGAGCCGGCCCTCACCGCCCGGGAAGAGCCGGCCGAAGACGCCCTCGAACTCGCGGGCGGTGTCCCGGTAGGCCTCGGTGAAGACCTGCTCGACACGCTCGTCGACCTCCTTGACGACCTGGAGCAGGTCGGCGCGGGTCTTCTTGAGGTCCTCGAGCTGCTCGCTGAGGAACTTGTGGCGTTCCTCCAGGGCCGCGAACTCCTCCAGGGCCAGCGGGTTGACCTTGCCGAGCTGCTGGTAGGCGCGCTCGGCGGCCTTCAGCCGCTTCTCCTGCTCGGCCCGCGCGTAGGGCCGGGGCCGGTTGCGGGGGTGCTGCGGGTCCTCCGGCAGCTGCTCCCCCTCGGCGGGCGGCGAGGGCGGGACGAGCTGGTGCGGCCCGTACTCCGCCATCAGGCCCGCCGGTTCGACCCCGAGTTCCTCCAGTGCCCTGGTCTCCAGCTGCTCGATGCGCAGCCGCTTCTCGGCGCCGAGCACCTCGCCCCGGTGGACCGAGTCGGTCAGCTTGTCGAGTTCGGCCTTGAGCTCCCGGCCCTCGGTGCGGGCGGCGGTCAGCTCCTGCTCGCGCCGGGCCTTGGCGGCCTCGGCGGCGGCCCGCTCCTCCTCGGCGCGGGCCACGGAGACCTCGACGTGCGCGAGCAGCTGCCGGGCGCCGGAGGCGACCGCCGAGGCGACCTCCGCCTCGTGGCGGAGCCGGGCGCGCCGCTGCTCGGCACGCGCGCGTGCCTCACGTTCGGCACGGGCGGCCCGGTCCAGCGCGTCGGCCCTGCCGGCCAGCCCCCTGACCCGTTCCTCATGCGTACGGACCTGGAGGCGGGCCTCCATCTCGGTCTGGCGGGCGTTGGCCCCGTCGGCCGCGAGCCGGTCGCGCGCTGAGGTGTCGGGCTCCTCCTCGATCGGCATCTCCTCGGCCACGGCGAGCCGCTCGGCGAGTTCCCCCACCTCCTGGAGGGCGTTGTCGAGGGCCTCCTGGGCGCGGGCGGCGGCGGCCGAGGACCGCTCGGCCTCCCCGGCGGCGCCGCGCGCCTGCCCGGCGAGCCGGCCCAGTTGCTGCGCCACGGCCGACTTCTCCCGGTCTGCGGTCCGCCGCCGCTCCCCCAGCTCCTCGACCAGCGCCGCGCACCGGCCGCGCCGCTCGGCGGCCCGCTGCTGGTCCTCGGTCAGCGCCTCGCACCGCACGGCGAGCTGTTCCAGCTCGGCGGCGGCCTCGTCCACGGAGGCCTGCACCTCCAGCAGACTGGGCGCCCCGGCGGAGCCGCCCTGCGCGAAGTACGCCCCGAGCAGATCCCCTTCGGCGGTCACAGCGGTCAGCTCGGGTCGGGCGAGGGCCAGATCCTCCGCGTCCTCCAGCGTCCCCACCACGACGATTCCCCGCAGCAGCCACCGCACGGCGGGCATCAGCTCGGCGGGACCCCGCACGAACTCCGCGGCGAAGGGGTGCCCGGGCACGGGGGTGCCGGTGGTGGCGGGCGCGCCCGCCGCACCCCCCGTACGGTCCTCGGACCCACCCCACCCGGCAGCGGCGCCATCCGGCACACCGGCCGCGGAGAGCCCGGCTCCCGCCGCATCGCTCCCCTCCGCGCCGGCGGCTGCCACGCCCCCGGCCGCGGGCCGATCGGCGCAGACCGCCAAGCTCGTGACCTCGTCCGGCTGGGTGGCGTCCGGGGCGCCCGACGAGGTGGCGGGCGTCGCCGGGGCCGCCGTCGGCCCGGGCTGCGGCTCGCTCGGGAGGGCTTCGCCCGGCGGCGTGGGCGCTTGGATCGTGGGGGTTTCGGGTGAGGGGCCCGCGAGGAGCAGTGCGGCTCGGCCCGCGTCCTGTTTGCGCAGCAGGCGGAGGGCGTCGGCCGCCGCGGAGGGGGTGGTCACGGCCAGGGCGTCGGCGGCGGTGCCGAAGGCGGTGGCCAGAGGGGTTTCGTAGCCGGGGGTGACCGTCAGGAGTTCGGCGGCGGGGCCCAGCAGGCCGGTGAGGCGGTCCTTGGCGTCGAGCAGGGCGCCCGTGCCGTCCTTGCGGCGCAGGCCCAGGGCGAGCGCGTCGTGCCGGGCCTGGGTCGCGGCCCGCTTGCGTTCCGCCGCGGTGACCGCCTCCCGCGCGGCGGCGAGGGCGGCCTCCGCCTCGGCCAGTGCCGTTCTCGCCGTCTCGTGCCGTCCGGCCAGCTCCTCGTCGCCGGCGTCGAGGCCGTCGACCTCGGCCTTGAGCGCCTCGTACTCCTCCTGGGCGTGGACGGCCCGTTCCTGGGCCTCGTCCCTGGCGGCGGCCAGCCGCTCGATCTCGGCCTGGGCGGAGGCGGCTCGGGAACGTGCCGCGTTCACCTGTCCGCCCAGCCGGGCCAGGCCCTCACGGCGGTCGGCGATGGCGCGGGCCGCGTCCTTCAGGCGCCGCTCCTCGACAGCAAGTTCCCGCTCCAGCTCGGCGCGGTGGGCGACGGTGTCGTCCAGGGCGCGCTGGGCCGCCTCCAGGGCCGCCTCCAGCCCGGCCTCCTGCTCGCGGACGCGGTCGGCCTCGCGCTCCAGTTCCTCGGGGTCGCGGCCGCGCCGCTCCTCGGGCGGCGCGGAGGTGGCGCTGTGCACGCGCGCGTCGGCGAGCGAGATGGTGCCGCGCACGCGTTCGGCGAGCTGGGACAGTTCGTACCAGGTCTGCTGGGCACGCTGGAGGCGCGGGACGAGCCGGCGCACCTCGTCCTCCAGCAGGGCCTCGCACTGGAGGGCCTTCTTCAGCTCCTGCTCGGCGGTTTCCTTGCGTTCTTTCAGGGCCGCTTCGTCAGCCACCTCGGCCTTCAGTGCTTCGCGCAGGCCGACGAGGTCGTCGGCCAGCAGCCGCAGGCGCGCGTCCCTCAGGTCCGCCTGGATGACCGCGGCTCTGCGCGCGACCGCCGCCTGCCGTCCCAACGGCTTGAGCTGGCGGCGCAGTTCGTCGGTGAGGTCCTGCACGCGCGCGAGGTTGGCCTGCATCGCGTCCAGTTTCCTGAGCGCCTTCTCCTTGCGCTTGCGGTGTTTGAGGACGCCCGCGGCCTCCTCGATGAAGGCGCGGCGGCCCATGGGGTCGGCGTGCAGGACGGAGTCGAGCTGGCCCTGGCCGACGATGACGTGCATCTCGCGGCCGATGCCGGAGTCGGAGAGCAGTTCCTGGATGTCCAGCAGCCGGCAGGTGTCGCCGTTGATCTGGTACTCGCTGCCGCCGTTGCGGAACATGATCCGCGTGATGGTGACCTCGGCGTACTCGATGGGCAGGGCCCCGTCGGAGTTGTCGATGGTCAGGGACACCTCGGCGCGGCCGAGCGGCGGACGGCCGGTGGTGCCGGCGAAGATGACGTCCTCCATCTTGCCGCCGCGCAGCGATTTGGCGCCCTGCTCGCCCATGACCCAGCTGAGCGCGTCCACGACATTGGACTTGCCCGAGCCGTTCGGTCCGACGACGCACGTGATCCCCGGCTCGAACCGGAGCGTGGTCGCCGAGGCGAACGACTTGAACCCACGGAGGGTCAGGGCCTTGAGGTGCACGCCGCCGGACTTTACCGGCCGTCGGTACCCCACTCCACGAACCCCCGCAACCGCGCGGTTTCACCTTTGAATATGCAGGGCACACCAAAAGTTAAAGACCGTGAAAGGATGCGCGGGGGCGACAAAGGCGGGGCAAGAAGGGCGGGGGAAAGAAGGAAGGGACGCCGAAGCGTCCCTTGCAACTCTGACAACTGAGCGGTTGACGGGCAGCCCAACCACTGTGTCGTTGTGCGATGCAGTGATCAGGTGAGCGCAGGCTCCGCCTGGTGTGCGTCGACGCGCTCCATGATCCTGTCGTGAGAAGCGGCAGCCGTCAGGGCGTCGTTCTCCGCCTGGATCCGCACAAGCTCGGATTCCAGGTCCTGGACGCGCTGCTGGAGCCGTCGCATCTCGGCGAGGAGTCGAGGGTCGGAGCCGCCGACGTAACCGAGAAGCGCCTTTGCCATGATGGATGGTCCTCCACACTGAGTGACCGACCGAAGCGGTGTGGGTCGTGAGGGATTCGCACCCGTGGTGCTTGGCACTGCCTGATTTGTGGTGCCGTTCATCCATGCCAAACAGCTAAGGTGCGCGGGCTTTCAGCGTCTCACCAAAAAGTTTGACGGTCAACACGATCACGCCCCGTATCCATGGGCGTCCCGGGGGCGCGCGACCGTAAACCAGGTGGCGCTGCGACTCCTGCGGGCCCCTCGGGGCGTGCGGATCATTCCGCTGTGCGGAGCCTGCCACGCCACGCGTTTCTTGGCAACCACCTGCCTCTTTTCCCATTGGGCAGATGCCGGTGGCAGTTCCCGCCGCGGCCGGCGGGACCCGCACCGCGCCACACGATCAGCGGATCGCGAAGTCCTCGTACCCGCCGCGCGGTGTGTCCCAGATCTCGGTGACACCGTCCACACGTCCGGGCGTGTCGCCGCCCTGCAGCCAGTCCAGGAGTTTCTGGCACCCCTCGCGGGCCCCCTCGGCGACCACTTGCACGCGCCCGTCCCCGAGATTGAGGGCGAAACCGCTCAGGCCCCCGATCTCCAGCGCGGTGGCCCTGGTGAACCAGCGGAAACCCACTCCCTGGACTCGTCCGCGGACCCAGGCGACCAGTCGAACATCCTCGCTCATGGGTGCAACCTAACCGGCCAATGTCTCTCTGGGCACCTCCGCCTCTCGCGCCATGCGGTACCGTCCCGGTCCAATGAATCTCATCTGAAACTCACTCGATCGAGTGAGTTGGGTTGACCGCGTCGGCTCAGGGCGCGCGTCGACAGAGAGAGACGAGGAAGGCCAGCACATGGGACGCCACCGACGCTCGGACGCCGGCCGCGCCGCCACGGGCCGCGCCACGGGGGACAGTCGGACGCACGGCTCGTACGAGCGGGACCGCGATCCGTGGGACAGCCACCCACAGGACGACGACGGCCGCCTGGGCATCGCGCCCTATCTGAACCCGGATCTGTACGGCGACCCGTACACCAGACCCCAGGAGCACCTCTTCGACACGGACGACGGCGCCGCCCACGCCAGGACCACCGTGGTCTTCCCGGCCGAGGGCTTCAGCCCGGCGGACGGACCGCGGGAGCGGGGGCACCGCCGGAAGAAGAAGGCCGCGACGCCGGTCCGCACGGGGCTCCTCGGGGTCTCCGCCGCGGTCGCCCTCGGCACCGTCGCGGTCGCCACCGGCGCGGTGCCCGGGCTCGAGAACTACAAGCTGGGCGGCCCGAACGGCGGCGGCGCCGACAAGGTGCAGGCCGCGGGCTCGCCGACGAACAGCGAGAGCCCGCAGGGCGGCACCTCCGGCAGCGCCGGCGTCGACCCGGGCGGCCCCTCCCGGGGCTCCACGACGAGCCGCGACGTGGACCGGTCCACGTCACCTGAGCGGTCCGCCTCCGAGTCGGCCCAGGCCACCGCGCCGGACGCCGACCCGGCGTCGGCCACGCCCACGAAGGCGCCGGAGGCGAAGCCGACCACGGCGCCGGAGAAGCCGGAGACCGCGCCGGCCGAGACCGCCACCAAGGCGCCGAAGACCCAGGCCCCGGCCGCCGTCTCCACGCAGACCGCCGTCGAGGCCGAGGTGCTCAGGCTCGTCAACGAGGAGCGGGCGAAGGTGGGGTGCAGCGCGCTGACGGCGAGCAGCGCGCTCGCCGGCCTCGCCCAGGACTTCAGCGAGGCCATGGCCGACGAGAACTTCTTCGACCACACCGATCCCAGCGGCGCCTCGCCGTGGGACCGGGCGGCGAAGCTCGGCATCACCAGCCTCGGCGGCGAGAACATAGCCCGCGGGCAGGCCGACGCGGAGGCGGTGATGGACGCCTGGATGAACAGCCCCGGCCACCGCGCCAACATACTGAACTGCGACTTCAAGACCCTGGGCGTCGGCGTGCACTTCGGCTCCGGCGGTCCGTGGTGGACACAGGACTTCGGGTACTGAGACAACCGCAGGCCGGACGGCACAGGAATCGCTTGGTGGTGCCTCGGCCTGTCTCGTCGTGGGGGGAGCGGTGGCGCGGGGATCCGCCTCGCCGAGTTGATCACGGAGGGGGACCGCCACGTCGCCATGATCGAGTGGCACCGGCGGGGCCTGCCCGGCGGATCGTCGGGGGCACTGACTCCTGGTTAGCGCCCTCTGATGGTGAGCGATGTGCGCGAGTACGCTTGGGTCATGAGCACCCCGCAGACCCAGGACGACCTCCCTTACAGCGTGTTCGCCAGGGCCTGCCCTTCGCGCGGGACGCTGGAGCACGTCACGGGGCGCTGGGGCGGGCTCGCGCTGGGCGCCCTGTACGAGGGCTCGCTCCGCTTCAACGAGCTGCGCCGCCGTGTCGACGGCGTGAGCGAGAAGATGCTGTCCCAGACCCTCCAGGCGCTGGAGCGGGACGGCCTGGTGCATCGCGAGGCCCAGCCGACCAATCCGCCCCGGGTGGACTACGAGCTCACGGCGCTGGGCCGCGAGGTCGCCGAGCGACTGCTGTCCCTCATCCACTGCGTGGAGGGGCGCATGGGTGACGTGCTGGCGGCACGCGAGCGTTACGACGCCACGCGCGGCGCCCGCTGACACTTCGGGCAGTAGTAGCTGGAGCGGTTCATCCACGGGCGGCGACGCAGCGGGGTGGCGCAGCGGCGGCAGGGCAGGCCCTCGCGGCCGTAGGCGTCCAGGGAGCGGTCGAAGTAGCCGGACTCCCCGTTGACGTTGACGTAGAGGCTGTCGAAGCTGGTGCCGCCGACGGCGAGGGCCTCGTTCATCACCTCCCGGACGTGGGTGAGGAGTTCGGCCGTGCGGGGTCGGGTGAAGGTCGCGGTGGGGCGTTCGTAGTGGACGCGGGTGCGCCACAGGGCCTCGTCCGCGTAGATGTTGCCGACGCCGCTGATCAGGGACTGGTCGAGCAGGGCCCGTTTGATGGTGGTCCGCTTGCGGCGCAGGGCCTGGTGGAAGGCCTCGTCGTCGAACAGCGGGTCGAGGGGGTCGCGAGCGATGTGCGCGATGACGTCGGGCAGCCCGTCGGGGGTGGTGTCGTGCAGCGACAGGCCACCGAAGGTGCGCTGGTCGACGAAGCGGAGTTCGGTGTCCAGCTCGTCGGCGAAGCGGACGCGGATGCGCAGGTGCTTCTCGACGGGAGCGCTCAGCGGCTGGACCAGCAGCTGGCCGCTCATGCCGAGGTGCGCCAGGATCGCCTGCCCGCTGTCCTGGAGGGGCAGCCACAGGTACTTGCCGCGGCGGCTGGGCAGGCCGAGCCGGTGGCCCTGGACGCGGTGCGCGAAGTCCTCCGCGCCGGCCGGGTGGCGGCGTACGGCACGCGGGTGCAGGACCTCGACGCCGGCGACGCTCCGCTGCGCGACCCACCGTTCCAGTCCGCGCCGTACGACCTCGACCTCGGGCAGCTCGGGCATGACTCCCCCGTTCACACATCGCGGCCGCTGCGGCCGTCCACGGGCCGAGCGCCCGCCCCGGGGCGGGGACGGGCGCTCGGTCGCGTTCTGCTGGGCGCGGCCCGCGGGCGGAGGTCCGCCGCGTGACCGCTCGGTTTCCCGGTTCTCAGGCGGAGGCCGGCGCCTCGTCGGCGCCGTCGGCGGACCCCACCGCCTTGGCGCGCTCGTCCGCCGCGGCCCGGATGGCCCGCCACGCGGACTCCGCGGCCTGCTGCTCCGCCTCCTTCTTGCTGCGGCCGGTGCCGGTGCCGTACGAGACGCCTCCGACGCGGGCGGCAGCAGTGAAGGTCTTCTCATGATCGGGGCCGGTCTCCGTGACCAGGTACTCGGGCACGCCGAGCCCCTCGGTCGCGGTGAGCTCCTGGAGGCTGGTCTTCCAGTCCAGGCCGGCTCCGAGGTTGGAGGACTTCTCGATCAACGGGTCGAACAGGCGGTGCACCAGTTCGGAGGCCGCGTCGAGGCCCTGGTCGAGGTAGACCGCGCCGATCACCGCTTCCAGGGTGTCGGCGAGGATGGACGCCTTGTCCCGGCCGCCCGTGCCCTCTTCACCACGGCCGAGCCGGATGAAGGCGCCCAGGTCGAGACCGCGCCCGACCTCCGCCAGCGCACGCGAGTTGACCACCGCGGCCCGCAGTTTGGCCAGCTGGCCTTCGGGCAGGTCGGGGTGGGTGCGGTACAGCGTGTCCGTGACGACCAGACCGAGGACGGAGTCACCGAGGAACTCCAGCCGCTCGTTCGTCGGCAGACCGCCGTTCTCGTACGCGTAGGAACGGTGGGTCAGCGCGCGCACCAGAAGGGCGGACTCGAGCTTGTAGCCGAGCCGCCCTTCCAGAAGCGTGTGGGACGAGGCCGTGTTGTCCGACGGAGCACCTCCGCGTCGGCGGTGATTGCCCGCTTCGGCGCCTTCCGCCTTCTTGGCAGTGGACACAGTGCCTCTCACCAGCCGCTCAGACCTCGAGGACCTGGCGCTTGTTGTAGGTGCCGCACGACGGGCACGCGATGTGCTGCTGCTTGGGCTCGTGGCAGCGCTCGCACGCAACCAGGGTGGGGACCGCAGCCTTCCACTGCGACCGGCGGTGGCGCGTGTTGCTGCGCGACATCTTCCGCTTCGGAACAGCCACGGCTACTTCTCCTGCTTCTCGTCGGCGCGTGCTGATCGAGGCGCGCCGCCGCTCATCTCGTCCTTCTCGCCGTCCTTCATGGTGCCGGCGAGTCCCTGCAAAGCCGCCCAACGGATGTCGACGGCGTCATGGTGGTGGTCCGGGTCGTCCGTGAGCCGCGCTCCGCACTCGGAGCACAGACCCGCGCAGTCTTCCTGGCACACCGGCTGCATCGGCAGTGCGAGCACCACCGCATCCCGCAGCAGAGGTTCGAGGTCGAAGAGTCCGTCCTCGAGGAAGAGCCTGTCCTCGTCGTCCTCGTCGTCGGCGGCGTCTTCGTCGGACCGTGCGATCGCACGGCCCCGCTCGTCGGCGTCGGGGTACGAGAACAGCTCCTGGAAGTCCGCGTCGAGCTCCAGCTCGAGCGGCTCCAGACACCTTACGCACTCCCCCTCGGCCTGTGCACGGGCGGTGCCTGTGACGAGCACCCCTTCCATGACCGACTCGAGCCGGAGTTCGAGCTCCACCGGGGCGCCTTCCGGCACTCCGACGACGCCCTGGAGACCGAGGTCTTTGGGGGCGGGGACCGTACGGGTCTGGCGCTGCAGCGCGCCGGGCCGCCGCCCCAGCTCGTGCGTGTCGAACACGAGAGGGTTGCGGTGGTCGAGGCGGGCGTTCTGAGCCATTCCTGCTTTCGGTTTCCGAACTCGGGGGGGACGCTCTCCCGGTGATGTTCCGGGCAGCGCGGATCGCGGACGTATGCACGACCGAAGAGCCAGGATACTTGACCTTTCGCTCTCGGCCCAATCGGGTGGCCGAGCTAGTGCTGTGGCCGGACAGGTTTGCCGGGAAGCTCGCGGCGTCCGGTGCTGGGGGCACCTCCCACGCCCTTCAGGCAGTGGGGGAGCATCGCAAGGCGGAGCATTGCCCGCGTACTGGATGTACTCGGGTGATGCGACAACGCGGCGAGGTCGCCGTGCCGGGCGTCGCGAGCCGGTGAACCTTTCCGGTCACAGCACTAGAGACCGCGGCCCTGTTCGTAGGCGCGCAGCTGCTCGGCGCTGATCATGCTGGTGTCGAAGAGGCTGGTCTCGTCGAGGGCGTGGGCCTGCGGCTGCGGGTAGCCGTGGTGGTCCTGGGGGTCCTGCTGTCCCTGCTGGGCCTGGTTCGGGTCGTAGCCGGCCGGCTGCTGGGCGTCGTAGGCCTGGAAGGGCGCGCCGCCCGCCTGGGCGTAGCCGGAGGTGCCGGCGGTGGGGGCATACGGGTCGGGCTGCTGGTAGCCGTACTGGTCCTGCTGGCCGTAGCCCTGCTGGTAGCCGCCGTACGGATCGCTCTGCCCGGGCTGCTGGTAGCCGTAGGCCGGCTGCGGCTCGTACTGCGGCGGGGCGGGCCGCTCGGCGGGCGGGGCCGCCGGGGAGCGCGGGGCCGCCGGGGCGTCGGCCAGGGCCGCGAGGTCGGCGAGGTAGTCGGCGTCGCTGGAGTGCTGGACGGTGGTGGTGTCGTCGGCGAGGGCGCCGAGGTCGTCGGTGGCGATGCGGCCGTGCAGCTTCTGGCGGCCTCGGCCGACGGCGTCCAGGGTCTTGGCGAGGACCGCCTCGAAGGCGCCGAGCTTGGCGTCGACGTACGCGTCGGCGTTGCGGCGCAGGGTCTCGGGGTCGTGGCTGCGCTCGGGGGCGTCCTCGTCCTCGTAGCCGTCCTCGTCGAGGCCGGGGCCGGTGCCGAGCAGCTTCTCGCGGCCGCGGCCGACCGAGCCGAGGGTCTTGGTGAGGACGACCTCGAAGTTGGCGAGCTTGGAGTCGACGTAGTCGTCGGCCTCGGCGCGGACCTCCTCGGCCTCCTGCCGGGCCTCGCCGAGGATCCGGTCGGCCTCGGCCTGGGAACGGCGGGCGACCTCGGTGCCGGAGACCATCGAGCCGCGCTCGGCGTGCGCGCCCTCGATGATCCGCTCGGCCTCGCGCCGGGCCTCCTGCACCATCTGGTCGCGGTCCCCGATCAGCTCCTGGGCCTGGGCGAGGGAACCGGGCAGGGCCTGGCGCACCTCGTCGAGCAGGGCGAGCAGTTCGGCGCGGTTGACCACGCACGACGCCGACATGGGCATGGACCGGGCGCTGGAGACCGTGGCCACGATCTCGTCGAGCTTGTTCTGCACGTCCACCGTGTGCTCGCCACTCTCTACAGGTGTGTTGGACTACCGATGTGTCGGAGACGGACGGGACGACTGTACGTCCATGAGGTGATTGCCGGACACCGGGTGACGGGCCGTCAGCCGTCTCGGTCCTTCTTCAGCCGCTGGGTGAGGGCCTCGAGGACCAGCGGCGGCACCAGGTGGGAGACGTCTCCACCCCAGGCCGCGACCTCCTTGACCAGAGAGGACGACAGGAAGCTGTAGGTGGGGTTGGTGGGCACGAACAGCGTCTCGACGCCGGAGAGGCCGTTGTTCATCTGGGCCATCTGCAGCTCGTAGTCGAAGTCGCTGACGGCGCGCAGGCCCTTGACGATGGCCGGGATGTCGCGCTGCTTGCAGAAGTCGACGAGGAGGCCGTGGAAGGCCTCGACCCGGACGTTTCCGTACTCGGCGGTGACCTGCTGGATGAGGTCGATCCGCTCGTCGATCTCGAACAGGCCCTTCTTCGACTGGTTGATCATCACCGCGACGTAGACCTCGTCGTAGAGACGGGAGGCGCGGGCGATGATGTCCAGGTGTCCGTTGGTGATGGGGTCGAACGACCCGGGGCAGACGGCGCGGCGCACTTGAGATCCCTCGCTCTCCGGTCCGGTCATCGTGCGTCTTCGCACGTAGAGGCGGCGCGACCGTACCAAAACGTGCCTTCGCCGTAGCGACGGGCCCGGATCGCGTCGAATCCTCGCGGCCACGTGAACTCCCCGCCCCTGGTGCTGCGCTCCACGGTGACGAGGGCGCCCTCCGCGAGCCACCCCTCGGTGCGGAGTGTGAGCAGAATCTCGCGAAGATCGTCGTCGGAGACCGCGTACGGCGGGTCGAGGAAGACGATGTCGTACGGCTCCGCCGGGGCCGGCGTCCGGACGATCTGTTCCGCTTTGCCCGCCTGTACGTCGGCGCCTGGGAGGCCGAGCGCCTTCACGTTCTCCCGGACGGTGCGGACCGCTCGCGCGTCGGCCTCCACGAGCAGGGTGTGCCCGGCGCCCCGGGACAGCGCCTCCAGGCCGACGGCGCCCGAGCCGGCGTACAGGTCCAGGACGCGTTCGCCGTCCAGCGGGCCGCCCAGGAGGGACTGCCAGGTGGAGAACAGGCCTTCGCGCGCCCGGTCCGAGGTGGGGCGGGTTCCGCTGCCCGGCGGTACGGCGAGACGGCGTCCGCCGGCCCGGCCGGCGATCACGCGGGTCATGTCTGGGTCCTTGCTTGTCGGTGGCGGCCTTGTCGGTGGCGGCTCGGGTGCGGGCCGGTCCCAGTCTGTCAGCCCTTCTCCAGGTATTGCTCCCGCTCCTCGTCCAGCAGCGCGTCCAGCGCCGTGCGCAGTCCGGGCAGGTGTTCCAGGTCCGGGTCGGCGGCCACCAGCGCGGCGGCCTCCTCACGGGCCTCGG
Organism: Streptomyces sp. 6-11-2; assembly: GCF_006540305.1. GTDB lineage: Bacteria > Actinomycetota > Actinomycetes > Streptomycetales > Streptomycetaceae > Streptomyces. Next base: position 1,924,192 of record NZ_BJOR01000001.1, read on the forward strand.
CGATGATCTCCTCGTCGTCGATGACGGCGAGCACCCGCAGGCTGGAGCGGGCGCCGGACTGGGCCTGGCCGAGGACGTCGCCCTCGCGGCGCTGTTCGAGGTCGATGCGGGAGAGCTCGAAGCCGTCGAGGGTGGAGGCCACCGCGTTCAGCCGCTGCCGGGCGGCGCTCGCCTCCGGCATCTCGCTGACCAGCAGGCACAGTCCGGGCGCCGCGCCGCGGCCGACGCGGCCGCGCAGCTGGTGCAGCTGGGAGACGCCGAAGCGGTCGGCGTCCATGATCACCATCACCGTGGCGTTCGGCACGTTCACGCCGACCTCGATGACCGTGGTGGCGACCAGGACGTCGGTCTCGCCGACGGCGAAGCGGCGCATGACCGCGTCCTTGTCGTCGGGCTGCATACGCCCGTGCAGCACCTCGACCTTCAGGCCGTGCAGGGGACCCTTGCCCAGCCGGTCCGCGACGTCCAGCACGGCGAGCGGCGGGCGCTTCTCCGCCTCGTCCTCGGCGGACTTCTTCGCGGCGGCCCTCTTCGGGTCGTCCTCCTCGTCCCCGATGCGCGGGCAGACCACGTACGCCTGGTGGCCCTTCGCCACCTCCTCGCGCACCCGCTCCCAGGCCCGGGCGAGGAAGTGCGGTTTGTCGGCGGCCGGGACGACATGGCTGGCGATGGGCGAGCGGCCCGCCGGGAGCTGGTCGAGGACGGAGGTCTCCAGGTCGCCGAAGACGGTCATCGCGACCGTGCGCGGAATGGGCGTGGCGGTCATGACCAGCAGGTGCGGGGGTTGCCTGCCCTTGCCTCGCAGGGCGTCGCGCTGCTCGACGCCGAACCGGTGCTGCTCGTCCACCACGACCAGTCCCAGGTCGTGGAACTGGACCTTGTCCTCGATCAGCGCGTGTGTGCCGATGACGACGCCCGCCTCGCCGGTGGCCAGGTCGAGCAGGGCCTTCCGGCGGGCCGCGGCGCCCATGGACCCGGTGAGCAGCACCACCTTGGTGCCGTGCTCGGCGCCGCCCAGCATGCCTCCCTCGGCGAGCTCCCCCATCATCTCGGTGACCGACCTGTGGTGCTGCTGGGCCAGCACCTCGGTGGGCGCGAGCATCGCGGCCTGCCCGCCCGCGTCGACGACGGCGAGCATGGCGCGCAGGGCGACGAGCGTCTTGCCGCTGCCGACCTCGCCCTGGAGCAGGCGGTGCATCGGGTGCTCGGTGGCCAGGTCGGCAAAGATCTCGCGGGAGACTTTCCGCTGCCCCTCCGTGAGCGTGAAGGGGAGGCGGTCGTCGAAGGCCGCCAGGAGGCCGTCCGGGACGGGTACGCGGGCGACGGCGGGAAGTTGGGTGTCCGCGTGGCGGCGGCGGGCGAGCGCGACCTGGAGGACGAAGGCCTCGTCCCACTTCAGGCGGGCGTGGGCGTCGGCGATGTCCGCCTTGCTGTGCGGACGGTGGATCTTGAGCAGGGCCTCGGGGAGGGCGACCAGCCCGCGGCCCGCGCGCAGCGACTCGGGCAGCGGGTCGAGCGCCTCCTGGGCACTGGGCAGGACGGTCTGGACCGCCTTGCCGATCTTCCAGGACTCCAGCTTGGCGGTGGCCGGGTACATCGGGATGAGGGCGCCGGCCCAGCTCTCGACCGCTTCTCCGTCCTCCCCCTTCAGCAACTCGTACGCCGGGTGCGCCAGTTGCAGCCTCCTGTTGAAGACCGAGACCTTGCCCGCGAACATCGCGCGTGTGCCCGGCAGGAGTTCCTTGTGGGGTTTGTGCACGCCGTGGCCGAAGAAGACCAGTTGGAGCCGGCCGCTGCCGTCGGTGATCGTTACCTCCAGGCGCTGGCCCTTGCCGCGGGGCGCGCGGGCGGAGGCGAACGTGTGCAGGCGGGCGTCGGCGACCTGGGCGACCACCGTGACGTGCTCGTCCATGGGCAGGTCGGCGAGGTGGGTGAGCTGGCCGCGCTCCTCGTACCGCCGCGGGTAGTGGTGCAGGAGGTCGCCGACGGTGTGCAGGCCGAGGTGCTCGGCCATCACCTTCGCGGTGGCGGGGCCGAGCACTGACTTCAGTGGCTGTTTCAGTGGTTCTTGCAGTGCGGGCACGAGATCCATTGCACACCACAGCACCGACAATGCCGTAAACCTCCCGGGAAACCCCTGGTCAGCCGGTCCGTCCGGGCCTAGGATGACGCGCTCCGGCCATGCCCGCGGCAGCCTCCTCACAGGTGCCGCCCTACCCCGCGCCGACGCGAAGTCCCCCCACCGGCGCTGCGACGATGGACTTCCAGACCTCACAGTCAGCACAGGCATCCCACTCACCACAGTCGTCCCGCCAGCCCGGCTCGGCCCATATGTTCCAGGTCGATCTGCGGGGTCTGGTGGATCTGCTCTCGCACCACCTGTACTCCAGTCCCAAGGTCTACCTGCGCGAACTGCTCCAGAACGCCGTGGACGCCATCACCGCCCGGCGCGCGGAGGAGCCCGGCGCCCCCGCGCGCGTACGGCTGTTCGCGGACGGCGACTCCCTGCGGGTCGAGGACACCGGCGTCGGTCTCACCGAGTCCGACGTGCACGAACTGCTGGCCACCATCGGCCGCAGCTCCAAGCGGGCCGACGGCCTGCGGGAGGCGCGCTCGGACTTCCTCGGCCAGTTCGGCATCGGCCTGCTGGCCTGCTTCGTGGTGGCCGAGCGGATCCGGGTGGTCAGCCGCAGCGCCCGTACGCCCGACGCCCCGCCCGTGGAGTGGACGGCGCGCGACGACGGCTCGTACACCGTGCGGGCCCTGCCGGACTCCGCCCGCCCGGAACCCGGCACCACCGTGCACCTCCAGGCCCGGGCCGGGGCGGGCGAGTGGCTCACCGAGCAGCGTGTGCTCGCGCTGGCACGGGACTTCGGGTCGCTGCTGCCGTACGACGTCCGGGTGGGCGAGGAGCCGGTCACCCACCTGCCGGCGCCCTGGGACCGGGCGTACCCCTCCCCCGCGGCCCGCCGGGTCGCCCTGGCCCGGTACTGCCACGAGGCGTTCGGGTTCACCCCGCTGGACACCATCGGCCTGGACGTGCCGCTGGCCGGGATCCGCGGGGTGGCGTACGTGCTGCCGTCGGCGGTCAGCCCGGCGCAGCGGGCGGGTCACCGCGTGCACCTGAAGGGCATGCTGCTGACCGAACGGGCCGAACAGCTGCTGCCCGACTGGGCGTTCTTCGTGCGCTGCGTGCTCGACACCGACAGCCTGCGGCCCACGGCCTCGCGGGAGGCGCTGTACGAGGACGAGACGCTGGCCGCCGTGCGCGAGGCGCTCGGGGAGCGGATCCGGACCTGGCTGACCTCTCTCGCGGCCGGCGATCCGGAGCGGCTGGCGGCGTTCCTCTCGGTGCACTTCCTGGGCGTGAAGTCCCTGGCCCGGCACGACACGGAGATGCTGCGCACGATGCTGCCGTGGCTGCCCTTCGAGACGACCGACGGGCGGCTCTCCCTGGAGGAGTTCGCGCAGCGCCACCCCGTCGTGCACTTCACCCGCACGGTTGAGGAGTACCGGCAGGTCGCGCCGATCGCCTCCGCGCAGGGCATCGGCGTCGTCAACGGCGGCTACACCTACGACAGCGAGCTGGTCGAGGCGCTGCCGTCGGTGCGCCCGGGAACGGCGGTCGCCGAGCTGGACGCGGACATCGTGACCGCGCACCTGGACTCCGTCGACCCGGCCGAGGAGCTGGCCCTGTCGGGCTTCCTGGCCGCCGCGCGGGACCGGCTGGACCCACTGGGCTGCGACGTCGTGCTGCGCGCCTTCCACCCGCTGTCCGTGCCGGCGTTGCACCTGGACGACCGGGCGGCCCGGCACGAGCAGGCCCGCGCCGAGGCCGAGGCGCAGGCCGACGACCTGTGGGCGGGCATCCTCGGCTCGCTGCGGAGCAGTACCCCGCGCGCGCGTCTGGTGCTCAACCACCTCAACCCGCTGATCCGCCGGATCGGTTCGCTGGGCGACCCGGAGCTGATCGGCACGGCGACCGAGTCGCTGTACGGGCAGGCGCTGCTGATGGCGCAGCGCCCCCTGCGGCCGGCGGACTCGGCACTGCTGAACCGGGCGTTCATCGGCCTGCTGGAGTGGGCCACGCACAGCGGCACCGACACGACGGGGGACGGCCGGCGATGAGTGAGATCACCGACTTCGACTCGCTGCGCCGGGAGATCGCCGCCAACGGCGAGCGGCCGGAGGGCCCGGCCCGCAACGCGCGCGCGGAGCTGCTGCTCGCCGAGGCCGAGAGGCTGAACATCCCGCTCGCCGTGATCGAGGCGCTCGGACACCAGCTGAAGGTCTACAACTACAGCTCCGAGAAGGACAAGATGTTCGTCCCGTTCGCGCGGCTGCTGCGCATGTGGGACGAACGCCCGGAGGACTTCGACGAGTACGAGACCCACTCGCTGCACTGGGTCTTCAAGTGGATGTCGGCGGGCATGCTGGGCCGGCCGCACATCCCGCTGGCCGCCGTGGAGAAGTGGCTCGGCGAGATGGAGCACCGCTACCGGCTCGCCGGTCACTCCGAACGCGCCGTGCGCAGCGCCGAGTTCAGCATCGCCCGGCACATCGGTGACCTCGCGCGGGCAGAGCGGGCGTACGCGGCGTGGCTGGCCGCCGACCGGGACGGCATGGCGGACTGCCACGCCTGCGAACTGCACGACCAGGGCGGGTGGCAGGCCGAGTGCGGCCGCGACGCGGAGGCGGTCGAGCTGTGGCGGTCGGTGCTGGACGGCGAGTTCTCCTGCGCCCACGAGCCGCACGGCGTCCTCGCCTCGTCGCTGATGCCGCTGCTGCGGCTGGGCCGTCTCGACGAGGCCCGCGCCCACCATCTGCGGGGCCTGCGGCTCGTGCGGCCGATGGAGAGCATGCGCGGCGCCTACGCCGACCACGTGGAGTTCTGCGCGCTGACCGGCAACGAGGCACGGGCCCTGGAACTGCTGGCCGAGCGGCCGGCGTACTTCACGGACGACGGGAACCCGCTCGGCAGGCTGGACTTCCTGGCGGTGACGGCCCTCCTCATGGACCGGCTGGTCGAGCTGGGGTGGGACGGGCAGACGGTGCCCGGTCCGGCGGGGCGCGCCTGGACGGCCGGTGAACTCGCCGTGCACGCGCGCGCGGAGGCATCGGCCCTGGCGGCCCGCTTCGACGAGCGCAACGGCACGTCCCGGGTCGGCGAGCGGGCACGCGCGCGCATGGCGCGGCGCCCGCTGGTGGACCGGCTGCCGCTGGGCGTGCGCACGGCACGGCCCGCCGGCATCGCTCCGGCTCCCGCCGTGCGGGCCCCCGTCGAGGCGGCGGGCGAAGCGGCGGCGCCCGATGAAGCCGGCCTGCCCGCGCTGATCGCCGAGGCACGGCGGCTGTCGGACACCCTGCGGCCGCACGCCATGGAGGCGTGGGCGGCGGTCGCGCGGGCCGCGCAGGGCGTCGAGCTGGAGGCCCGGGACCGGGCCGAGATCGCCGACCACGAGGCGATGGACCGGGGCCCCGAGGGCGCCGCGCTGTTCGAGCGGGCCGCCGAGTGGTACGCGCGGGCGGGCGATCCGGGCGAGGCGCTGGCGGCACGCTCACGCGCGGCGTACGTGAGGGCGCTGACCGGCGACGTGGACGGGGCGCTCACCGCGGTCGCCGAACCCTACGAGCGGGTCCTCGCGCTGTACGCCGAGGAGGGCACCGGCCTGCGGCAGGCCGCGTCCGTGGTGATGGGACGCGCGCGGATCCTGATGCGGCCGGTGTACGAGGCCGAAGGGCCCGTGGACCCGGGGACGCTGTCCGCCGCCGAGGAGGCCGCGCGGGAGGTCCTGGCCCTCGTGGAGGGGCACGCCGGGGACGATGCGCGGATCGCGTCCCGGGCGGCCGAGGCGCGGGCGATGCTCGCCGAGACCGCCGCGCGCACCGGGGACCTCCGGGGGGCCGCGGAGCTGTTCGGGCGGGCGACGGACGAGTACGTCGGGGCGGGGCTGCCGTGGTTCGCGGTGGAGTACGAGGCCCGGCTGGCGGCCCTCGCGCACCACCTGGGCGATCCGGAGGGCGCCGAGCGGGCCCTGCGGGCGGCCCTGGAGCACGGCGGGGCGCATCTGAAGGCCGCGGGCCGGGCACAGCTGCACCTTCAGCTCGCCGAGGTGCTCGGCGGCCTGGACCGGACCGGGGAGGCGGCGGAACACGCCCTGGAGGCGGCGCACTGGGCCGACGAGGCGGACGAGGGACCGGCGCTCGGGGCCTGGGCCCGGCAGCAGCTCGGCGGCTTGCTGCTGCGGCTGGGGCGGTGGGCGGAGGCAGCCGAGGTGCTGGAGTCCGCGCTGAGCGACCTGTCCGCCGAGACGCACGGCGACGGGGCCGTCGTACAGACGCGGTGGTGGCTGGGCGACTGTCTGAGCGAGCTCGGGGAGCACCGTGCGGCAGCCGAACGCAGGCTTCAGGCCGCCGAGACCGCCCGGCACTGGCCCGAGCAGCAGGACCACGCGACCCTCGCCCATCTGGCCGCCGAGTCGCTGAGCCGGGCCGGGCTGCACGACGAGGCGGACCGTGCCTACACGCGCGCGGCCGACCTGTGGCGCTCCCTGGGCGACGTGCACGGCCTGGTCCCCGCCCTGCGCGCACGCGCGTGGCTCGCGCTGGGCACCGAGGCCGGCCTGGACGCGGCACGGGAGCTGATGGAGGCCGCCGTCACCGAGTGCGAGGTGGCGCTGGACACGGTGGACGACACGGCGGCGCGGCAGCGGCTCGTCGCCGAACTCGGGCACACCCACCGGCAGTTCGGTGATCTGCTCGCGGACAACGTGAACAACACAAACAACACAAACAACTCGGACAACGCAAACAACTCGGAGGACGAGGGGGACGGGGCCGCGTCCGAGGAGGCCCTGTCCAGGCTGGAGCAGGCGATCGCCGCCTTCGCCCTGCTGGGTCCGGCCGCCGTGCACGACCGGACCGGAGCGGAACTCGCCGCGGGATGGCGGGCGGCCGGCCTGGGCCGCCCCGCCGAGGCCACGGCACGCGCGCGTGCCGTGCTGGCGGCCTACGAGCACGCGGACGACGAGGACGGCCGGCCGCCCACCCGCCGTACGGAGGCCGAAAGACTCCTGCGAGCCCTCGAGGAGGGATCCGCGGACTGAGGCTCACTCCACCCCGATGAGCAGCAGCGCCCCCTGCCGGCCGCCCTGGTAGACCACCGTGTCGACGGCGAGGTAGGACTCACGGACGCGGGTCTGGAGGCGGTCGGCGATCGCGTCGGGGGCCTCGTCGCCGAGGACGAGGGTGACCAGTTCGCCGCCCGCCGAGAGCATGCGGTCCAGGACGGTCTCGGCGGTGGCCGCGACGTCCGAGCCGATCACGGCCACGTCGCCGTCGATGAGGCCGAGGACGTCACCGGCCTGGCAGATGCCGGCCGTGGTCCAGAACTGGCGTTCCACGACGGTGACCTCGGCGTGGCGGGTGGCGCCGGCCGCCGAGGTCATGGCGACGACGTCCTCGTCGAAACGGCGCCCCGGCTCGTGCACGGCGAGGGCGGCGATGCCCTGCACGGCCGAGCGGGTAGGGATCAGGGCGACGCGGACGCCCTCCCCGCGGGCCTGCTCGGCCGCGGCGGACGCGGTGTGGCGCAACTCGGGGTCGTTGGGCAACAGGACCACCTCGCGCGCGTGTGCCCGCCGTACGGCCTCGACGAGTTCCCCACTCGCGAGCTGCTCCCCGGGCCGGGCGAGCACCGCGGTCGCCCCGGCCTCGGTGTAGAGCCCGGCCAGCCCCTCACCGGGCACGACGGCCACCACGGCGCGCTGGGCCCGCTCCCGGTGCGGCCGTCCGGTCCCGCCGGTGTGCGCGTCACCGGCGCCGAAGTGCGTGATCCGGATCCGGTGCGGCCGCCCGGCCTCCACGCCCGCCTCCACGGCGGCGCCGGCGTCGTCGACGTGCACGTGCACGTTCCACAGGCCGTCGCCGCCGACGACGACGAGGGAGTCCCCGAGCCCGTCGAGCCGCTCGCGCAGCCGGGCGACGGCCGTGTCCTCGGCGTCGAGCAGGTAGATCACCTCGAAGGCGGGACCGCTCGCGGGCGGCACGCAGGCACCGGGCCCGTCGTCCTCGGCGGGGCACACGCGCGCGTGAGGCACGAGCGGCCGGCCGTCAGCCGCAACCGCGGCTGACGAGGAGGACGCGCCCCGCTCCGGCGTCCGTCCCGTGAACGTCTCCACCAGGGCCGCGAGGACCGCCACCAGCCCCCGCCCGCCCGCGTCGACCACCCCGGCGCGCTCCAGGACCGCCAGCTGTCCGGGGGTCGCGGCGAGGGCCGCGCACGCTCCCTCGTAGGCGGCCAGCGCGACCGTCCCGCAGTCTTCCTCCGCCCCGGTGGCCGCGTCCGCGGCGGCCGAGGCCACCGACAGGACCGTGCCCTCCATCGGGTGCGCCACGGCCTGCCGGGCGGAGTCGGCCGCGCGCCGCAGGGCCAGGCACAGGCCGCGCCCGTCGGTGTGCGCGCGGTCACCGTCGGCGGCGAACACCTGGGCCATGCCGCGCAGCAGCTGGGCGAGGATCGTCCCGGAGTTGCCTCGGGCCCCGATCAGCGCGCCGTGCGCCATCGCCCGCGCGGCGTCGGCCAGGGAGGGGCCGGAGGAAGTCCCCTCGGTCCCGCCGGTCCTGCCGGCACCGCCGCCGACCTCGTGCGCGGCGAACACGGCCTCCACCGCCGCGGCGGCGGACTCCACGGTCAGATACAGGTTGGTGCCGGTGTCCCCGTCGGCCACGGGGTAGACGTTGATCGCGTCGATCTCCTCGCGCGCGCGTCCCAGCGCCCGCAGCGCCAGTCCGCACCAGGTGCGCACCGCCGGCGCGTCGAACGTCTGCGGCACCTGCGCCACCTGCGCCTCCCTGAGCTGCTGGACTGGACGCAGCGTAGACCCCGGGGCGGTGCCCGACGGAAGAGGGCCCGCGCGGGCCCCGGAGCCACCGTGGTAGTTTCGCCCTACGGACGCAGCCGTTGTATGCTGCTCCGGTTGCCCGATCCTGATCGGGCTCTCCCCTGGCAACGCCACTCGGATTTCAAGTTTCAAGAGCAGTCTCTGAGCCTGAGATCTTGATCCCGGCATGCCGGGATCAACCGTAAGTGCATCTGAAGTCTTTGGAGTGACCCGTGGCTGCCAACTGCGACGTCTGCGGCAAGGGGCCGGGCTTCGGCAACAACATCTCGCACTCGCACCGCCGTACGTCCCGTCGCTGGAACCCGAACATCCAGCGTGTGCGTACCGTGGTCGGCGGGACGCCGAAGCGCGTGAACGCCTGCACCTCGTGCATCAAGGCCGGCAAGGTCTCGCGCTGACGCACAGCAACAGCTAAGCGCGCGGCCACTGCTGGTTCGCTGCACTGAGCCGGTCCACCTCGGTGGACCGGCTTTTTGCCGTACCCGCGCACGCCATGCCCGTACCAGCCGTAGCCCGTACAAGCCGTACCCCGCGCACCGGGACCGGCCGGTGCGCGGGCCGCGCGACTACCCCGACCGAGACCCGCGCAGGGCCCACCCGTGGTCCACGGGCCCGATCCCCCCGCCGAGCGCGAAGCCGGCGGCGATCGCCCCGGTGACGTACTCCTTGGCCGCCGCCACGGCCTCCGGCACGGAGTCGCCCTTCGCCAGGTGCGAGGCGATCGCGGAGGCGAGGGTGCAGCCGGTGCCGTGCGTGTGCCGGTTGTCGTACCGGGGGGCGCGCAGCCAGTGCTCCTCGGCGCCGTCGGTGAGCAGGTCCACGGCCTGGTCCTCGCCCTCCCCCACAGCCTGGTTCCCGCCCTCCCACGCCGTCTGGTTCCCGCCCTCCCACACAGCCCGGTTCCCGCCCTCCCACCCGGCGTCCCCGGCGAGGTGGCCGCCCTTGATCAGCACCCACTTCGGCCCGAACGCCAGCACCGCCTCCGCGGCCTCCCGCATCTGCTCCTCCGTCCGGACCCGGACGCCGGTCAGCTGGGCCACCTCGTCGAGGTTCGGCGTGGCGACGGTCGCCACCGGCAGCAGCCTGGTCCGTACGGTCCGAAGCGCGGACGCGGCCAGGAGCGGGTCGCCGTGCTTGGAGACGCCGACCGGGTCGACGACCGCGGGCGCGTCGGTCCCGGCGATCAATTCGGCGACGGCCCCGGCCAGTTCCGCCGAGGCCAGCATCCCGGTCTTGACCGCCTGGACGCCGATGTCGTCCACGACGCTGCGGTACTGGGCCCGGACCGCCTCCACGGGCAGTTCCCACGCGCCCTGCACGCCGAGGGAGTTCTGCGCGGTGACCGCGGTGATCACGCTCATGCCGTGCACGCCCAGGGCGAGCATCGTCTTCAGGTCGGCCTGGATGCCGGCGCCGCCGCCGGAGTCGGAGCCCGCGACGGTCAGCACACGGGGAGGGGCGGCGGTCATGACTCGATGTCCCCGAAGTGATCCCAGCCGCCCTTGCTGGTCCACGGCGCGCCGTCGACCGTGACCTGAGGTGTGGCCGAGGGGCTGAGCACTTCGCCGATCACCTTCCAGCGGGCCGGCAGCTTCACGTCCGGGGGGAAGGCCGCCACGATCGCGTGGTCCTCTCCCCCGGTCAGCACCCACTGCAACGGGTCGACGCCGACGGCCTGCCCGATGTCGTTCATCTGCGAGGGGATGTCTATGGCCCCGGAACGGATGTCGATGTGGACCTTGCTGGCCTCCGCGATGTGCCCGAGGTCGGCGATCAGTCCGTCGCTGACGTCGCACATCGCGGTGGCGCCGAGCCCGGCGGCCGCGGGACCCGCGTGGTACGGCGGCTCCGGGCGGCGATGGGCCTCGACGAAGGCACGGGGCGAGCGGAAGCCCCGGGAGAGCACCGCGTATCCGGCCGCGGACCAGCCCAGCCAGCCGGTCACCGCGATCAGGTCGCCGGGTTGTGCGCCGGCGCGGGTGACGGGCTCGTGGTTGCGCAGATCGCCGAGCGCGGTGATCGACACCATGATCGTGTCGCCGCGCACCACGTCGCCGCCGACGACGGCGGCCCCGGCGACCTGGCACTCGTCGCGCAGGCCGTCCATCAGCTCGGTGGGCCAGGTGACCGGAAGCTCGGTGGGGACGACCAGGCCGAGCAGCAGTGCGGTCGGCACGGCGCCCATGGCGGCGATGTCCGCGAGGTTCTGGGCGGCCGCCTTGCGGCCCACGTCGTAGGCCGTGGACCAGTCCCGGCGGAAGTGCCGCCCCTCCAGGAGTATGTCTGTGCTCGCCACGACCCTGCGGTCGGGGGCGGCGACCACCGCGGCGTCGTCGCCGGGGCCGACCCGGACCGCCGGGGTGGTGGTGAGACGGGAGGTGAGCTCCCTGATGAGCCCGAACTCCCCGAGCTCACCAACAGTGCCCTTCATCGACCTTTCGCCCCTTCTGTCCCTGTACGTTCCCGGTCGCGCTTCCACGCGGTCCTCGCTACGGTCGAGATGACCGTCAACTTCTGTCCTACCTGCACCCCGGCGCGTGCGTCACGGTCTTCCCGGGTCTCCCCACAGCGTGTGACGACGCGATACCGTGGCGTTCCTTTTCCCCCACATGATCCTCGTGGCCGCCCTGGAGGTTCCGTGGTACAGGCGTACATCCTGATCCAGACGGAGGTCGGCAAGGCGTCGACCGTCGCCGAGACGATCAGCAAGATCCCTGGGGTGATCCAGGCCGAGGACGTGACGGGACCGTACGACGTCATCGTGCGCGCCCAGGCCGACACGGTGGACGACCTGGGACGCATGGTGGTCGCGAAGGTCCAGCAAGTGGACGGCATCACGCGCACCCTGACCTGCCCGGTCGTGCATCTGTAGCCCCCGTCTACCCTTGGCCGGTGAGCTTCTTCCGTCACCGGCTTCTCGGCCTGCCCGTTCTCGCCGCGCTGATCACCGTCGCGGGCTGTTCCCCAGGCGACGACAGCGCCACCGTGGCGGTTCCCGGCCCACGGCCGTCGGTTGCCGGACTGTGCCGGGATCTGGACAGGGAACTGCCTGGGAAAGTGGACGGACTGAGCCGCGAGGACCCCCGGCCCGCCTCCGCGCTGACCGCGGGCTGGGGAAGCCCGGCGATCATACTGCGCTGCGGTGTCCCGCGGCCCGCCGCGATGGACGATCCGGAGGCCGACGGGGCCGAGGTGAACGACGTGGGCTGGCTGCTGCAGAAGCAGGGGGACGGGTCGTTCCGCTTCACCACCACGCTGCGCCTGGCCTATGTGGAGGTGACGATCCCCGCGGGGCGGACGGACCACGGGGTGGCGCCGCTGGTCGATCTGGCCCCGGCCGTGAAGAAGGCGATCCCCAAGGGGATCGCCGACTGAGCGCACCGCACGCGCCGTGGGGGCCCCGGGCTCCTGCCGGCACCCGCTGCCCCCTGGGCGCGGGTCCTCAGCGCAGGCCCGTCGAGCGGCGCAGCGCCGCCTGGATCAGCCGGTCCACCAGTTCCGGGTAGCTGATCCCGCTCGCCTGCCACATCTGCGGGTACATCGAGATGGGCGTGAAGCCGGGCATGGTGTTGATCTCGTTGATCACGAACTCGCCGTCCTCGGTGAGGAAGAAGTCCGCGCGGACCAGGCCCTCGCAGGAGGCCGCCTCGAAGGCCTCCACCGCGAGCCGCCGCACCTCGGCGGTCTCCTCGTCGGTCAGCGGGGCGGGCACGACGCCGGGCGTCGAGTCGATGTACTTGGCCTCGAAGTCGTAGTACGCGTGCGCCTCGGGCGGCGGGATCTCGGCCGGTACGGAGGCCCGCGGGCCGTCCTCGAACTCCAGCACCCCGCACTCGATCTCGCGGCCGCGCAGCGCGGCCTCCACGAGCACCTTCGGGTCGTGCCGCTGGGCCTCCTCGACCGCCTCGTCCAGGCCGGAGAGGTCGTCGACCTTGGTGATGCCGATCGACGAACCGGCGCGCGCGGGCTTCACGAACAGCGGCCAGCCGTGCTCGCCGGCGAAGTCGACGATCTTCTTGCGGGCGGCGGACGGGTCCCGCGCCCACTCGCGCGGCCGGATCACCACGTACGGGCCGACCTTGAGCCCGAAGGAGGTGAACACCCGCTTCATGTACTCCTTGTCCTGGCCGACGGCCGAGGCGAGCACGCCCGAGCCCACGTACGGCACGCCGGACAGCTCCAGGAGGCCCTGGAGGGTGCCGTCCTCGCCGTAGGGGCCGTGCAGCACCGGGAAGACCACGTCGACCTCGCCGAGCGCCTTGGGCACCGAACCGGGCTCGCTGTAGACGACTTCGCGGTTGGCCGGGTCCACGGGGAGCACCACGCCGCCCTCGCCGGAGTCCGTGAGCTCCTCGACGCTCGGGGTGCGGCCCTCGGTGATGGCCATGCGCTCCGGCTCGTCGGCGGTCAGGGCCCAGCGGCCGTCGCGCGTGATGCCGATCGGCAGGACCTCGTACTTGGTCCGGTCGATGGCGCGCAGCACCGCGCCCGCGGTGACCACGGAGATCCCGTGTTCGGAGCTGCGGCCGCCGCACACGACGGCCACGCGGGGCTTGCGGGACGGCTGCTCGGGGCTCTGGGGGAGGTTCTCGCTGCTCATATCGCGATGAGAGTACCCGCTGGTATCCACGACGTCAGTGCCCGCATGGGCACCGTAGCTCAGCGTCGCACCGACGGTCGCGCAACGTGATGCGGACGGCCGAACGGCGCCGGTTTCAGCGGCGTTCGGGCTTGGCGCTGCGCGACATCAGCTCCCGGAGGGCCACCACCGGCGGCTTGGCCTCGTGCACGATGCCGACGACGGTCTCCGTGATGGGCATGTCGACGCCGTGCCGGCGGGCCAGATCCAGCACCGACTCACAGGACTTGACGCCCTCGGCGGTCTGCTTGGTGACCGCGATGGTCTCCTGGAGGGTCATGCCCTTGCCGAGGTTGGTGCCGAAGGTGTGGTTGCGCGAAAGCGGCGAGGAGCAGGTGGCCACCAGGTCGCCGAGGCCGGCGAGTCCGGAGAAGGTCAGCGGGTCGGCGCCCAGGGCCATGCCCAGCCGGGTGGTCTCGGCGAGGCCGCGGGTGATGAGCGAGCCCTTGGCGTTGTCGCCGAGCCCCATGCCGTCCGCGATGCCGACGGCCAGACCGATCACGTTCTTGACGGCGCCGCCGAGTTCGCAGCCGACCACGTCGGTGTTGGTGTACGGCCGGAAGTACGGGGTGTGGCAGACGGCCTGCAACCGCCGGGCCACCGCCTCGTCGGTGCACGCGACCACGCCGGCGGCCGGCATGCGGGCGGCGATCTCCCGGGCCAGGTTGGGCCCGGTGACGACGGCGACGCGGTCGGCGCCGACCTTGGCGACGTCCTCGATCACCTCGCTCATCCGCATGGCCGAGCCGAGTTCGACGCCCTTCATCAGGGAGACGAGAACCGTGTCCGGGGCGAGCAGCGGCACCCACTCGGCGAGGTTCGCCCGCATGGTCTGCGAGGGGATGGCGAGCACCGTGAAGTCGGCGTCGCGGGCGGCCTCGGCGGCGTCGGCCGTGGCCCGCAGGTTCTCCGGGAGTTCGACTCCGGGCAGGTAGTCGGGGTTGGTCCGGGTGGAGTTGACCGCGTCGACGAGTTCGGCGCGGCGGGCCCACAGGGTCACCTCGCAACCGGCGTCGGCGAGGACCATGCCGAAGGCGGTGCCCCACGATCCGGTACCGAAGACGGCCGCCTTGACCGGCTTGCTCACGTGCCCTGCCCCTCTTCCTGTACGGATTCCCGCACGGCCGGCCCGCGCTGCGCGGCCGGCACGGTGCTGCCCTGGTTCTGCGACTCGGTGCGGCGGCGCTGCTCGATCCGCTCCCGGCGCGGATCGTACGGCTCGGCGGGCGCCTTCTCGCCGCGGATCTCCTCCAGGCGGCGGGTGATGGCCGCCATGATGACCTCGGTCGCCTCCTTCAGCAGTTCCGGGGTCATCTCCTGGTCGTAGAAGCGGGAGAGGTCCACGGGCGGTCCGGCCAGCACGTGGTGGGTCTTGCGGGGCAGCAGATGGGGCTTCTTGGCGTAGGGCGGCAGCAGTTCGTTGGCGCCCCACTGGGCGACCGGAATCACCGGGCACTTGGTCTGGAGGGCGACCCGGGCGGCGCCGGTCTTGCCGGTCATCGGCCAGCCGTCGGGGTCGCGGGTGAGGGTGCCCTCGGGGTAGAAGGCGACGCACTCGCCGCGCTCCACGGCGTCGATGGCGGCCCGGAACGCGCTCAGCGCGTCCGTGCTCTCGCGGTAGACGGGGATCTGCCCGGTGCCGCGCATCGCGGCACCCACCAATCCCTTCTTGAAAAGCCCGCTCTTCGCCAGGAATCGCGGCACGCGGCCGGTGTTGTACTGAAAGTGGGCGTACGCGAAGGGGTCGACGTGCGAATTGTGGTTCACCACGGTGATAAATCCGCCGTCGGCAGGAATGTTCTCCATTCCGCGCCAGTCCCGCTTGATCAGAACCACCAGTGGCGGTTTGCAGATCACCGCTGCGAAGCGATACCAGAAGCCGATTCTGCGGCGGGGCACGCGGACACCTTCCTCTAGGGCCTGGGGGGCCGCACAAGTGTCGCCCCAGGCCGCCTGTCTGTCGAGAACACCGTACGCCCGCACGTCACCGGGGAGCGCTCTTGGAAGGAGCTTCGCGCCCCTCCCCCTTCCCGGTCCGCCGAACGGTCCGGGGGGACTCCGGGAGACAATGACGACCACACGAGAGGGGCGGAACGCCGGTGCAGTGGACCTTGGTCATCCCCCTGAAGCCCCTGACCCGGGCCAAGAGCAGGCTTTCGGACACCGCCGGCGACGGGGTGCGTCCCGGCCTGGCCCTCGCCTTCGCCGTGGACACGGTGGCGGCCGCGCTGGCCTGCCCCGCGGTGGCGGATGTGGCGGTCGTCACGGACGACCCCGAGGCCGGGCGGGAGCTGGCGGCACTGGGCGCCCGGATCGTCGCCGACGAGCCGCGGGCCGGTCTGAACGCCGCGCTCGCGCACGGAGCGGCGGACGTACGGGCCTCGCGCCCCCGAAGTCCGGTGGCGGCCCTGAACGCCGATCTTCCCGCGCTGCGACCCATGGAATTGGCCCGGGTCCTGGAGGCGGCCGCGCAATTCCCGCGGGCATTTCTCGCGGATTCCGCGGCCATCGGCACCACTTTGCTGGCGGCATCCCCCGGGCATCCGCTGCTCCCGGCTTTCGGCGCCGATTCCCGGGCCCGCCACCGGGCGTCCGGCGCGGTGGAACTGTCCCTTCAGGCGGTGGAATCCGTGCGCCGGGACGTGGACACCGGGCGCGACCTGCGGGCTGCGCTGGCCCTCGGTGTGGGACCGCGGACGGCCGCCGCCGCCGCGCGACTGCCGGTCCCGGGACAGTAGGCTGCCGTCATGCACGCGACCGCATACACGTACGACCCCGAAAGCCGCAGCGGGCAGGTGCTCCTGGACGACGGCACCCCGGTGCCCTTCGACGCGCCGGCGTTCGACGCGGGCGGTCTGCGGCTGCTGCGGCCGGGGCAGCGGGTGCGGATCGAGACCGAGGGCGAGGGGAACGGCCTGCGGATCACCCTGGTGACGCTGCAGACCTTCTGAGCAGGCAGGAAGGCCGTCCGGTCGGCGCGAGAGGCCCTTCCCCACCGGGCGGACCGGGCCGGGCGTGCCCGAACACGCCGCGGGCCGGGCTCCCTCGGGAGTCCGGCCCGGCGCGTGAGTACCCTGCGCCGCTACTTGCCGCGGGCGGTGGTCTTCTTGGCGGTGGTCTTGCGGGCGGTCGACTTCTTGGCGGGGGCCTTCTTGGCCGTCACCTTCTTCGCCGGCGCCTTCTTGGCCGTGGTCTTCTTGGCGGCGGCCTTCGTGGCCGTCGTCTTCTTGGCGGCCGCCGTGGTCTTCTTCGCCGCCGCCGTGGTCTTCTTGGCGGTGGTCTTCTTCGCCGCCGCGGTGGTCTTCTTGGCGGTGGCCTTCTTCGCCGCCGCGGTGGCCTTCTTCGCCGCGGCCTTCTTGCCGACGGCCTTGGCAATGGTGGCGGTCGGGCCGGACAGGCTGCCCTTGGGCGCCTTCTTGACCGCGATGTCGTGCTTCGGGAGCTTCTTCGAGCCGCTCACCAGGTCCTTGAAGCCCTGGCCGGCCCGGAAGCGGGGAACGGAGGTCTTCTTGACCCGCACCCGCTCACCCGTCTGCGGGTTGCGCGCGTAACGGGCGGGACGGTCGACCTTCTCGAAGGACCCGAAGCCGGTGACCGAGACCCGGTCTCCCGCGACGACCGCGCGGACGACGGCGTCCAGAACCGCGTCCACCGCATCGGCGGCCTGCTGGCGGCCGCCCATCTTGTCGGCAATCGCTTCTACGAGCTGCGCCTTGTTCACGTCTTCCCCTTCGGAGACCTTGCCGGAACGAAAGTGTTCAAGCGTTTTCGCACGTTAGGCAGATATATACCGCAAATCAAACACGAAACGGGCTAATCACCCTTGTGCCGCAACGGACTCGACAGCCTCGGGCTGTTCAGCCTTCCCCGCCGGGGATTCGCCCCTGGTCGAGGTCTGCCGTGAACCGCTCCAGACGCCTTGTCGCACCGGCGAGATCGTGCTTGGCCGCGGCCGTAATGACCAGCAGCTTCCGGGTCAGCGCCATCCGTACGCTCTCCGGGACTTGCAGTGCGCGCACCCTTTCGTGCGCTTCCTTGAGCTGGGCCGCGACCGCCGTATAGAGCTCGAGTTGGCCGTCGTTGTCCATGCACAGATTGTGCCATCTGGGGCGAGTTGTCGCCTGCGCTGGGGGGCAACTGACGCCTGTGACGGCCATCCGGGCGGCTGCGGCGGGCGGGGGCCGGAACCTCGTCTACCCCAGCAATAACCCGCTTAACGTGGGAAGTTGAGTGCCTCGACGGCGGCGCGCCGGGTGGTACGGGCGCCAAAACGGCTGTACCCCCGATCGCCTCGATCGGGGGTACAGCGGGGTCGTACGGTGGCCGAAAGTCGACTTGTCACAGCGCCGGGGGGCGGTGTCCGGCTGGGCGGCCGGTCATCGGCCGGGGCCCTGGATCAGACCGGCAGGGTGCGCGGCTTGAAGGCCGGGCGCTTCGCCTCGTAGGCGGCGATGTCGCTCTCGTTCTGGAGGGTGATGGAGATGTCGTCCAGGCCGTTCAGCAGCCGCCAGCGGGAGTTCTCGTCCAGCTCGAAGGAGGCGGTGATCCCCTCGGCGCGCACCTCGCGGGCGACCAGGTCGACGGTCACCTCGGCCTCGGGGTCCTTCTCGGTGAGCTCCCACAGCGCGTCCACGACCTTCTGGTCCAGGACCACGGTCAGCAGACCGTTCTTCAGCGAGTTGCCCCGGAAGATGTCCGCGAAGCGGGAGGAGATCACGGTCTTGAAGCCGTAGTTCTGCAGCGCCCAGACGGCGTGCTCGCGGGAGGAGCCGGTGCCGAAGTCGGGGCCGGCGACCAGAACCGTGGCGCCGCGGCGCTCCGGACGGTTGAGCACGAACTCGGGGTCCTTGCGCCAGGCCTCGAACAGCCCGTCCTCGAACCCGTCGCGGGTGACCTTCTTGAGCCAGTGGGCGGGGATGATCTGGTCGGTGTCGACGTTGCTGCGGCGCAGCGGGACGGCCCGGCCGGTGTGGGTGGTGAAGGCTTCCATGATTCTCAGACTCCAGCGGGCGTGGGGGCGTCGGACAGGTCGGCCGGGGAGGCCAGGTGGCCGAGGACCGCGGTGGCCGCGGCGACCTGCGGGGAGACCAGGTGCGTGCGGCCGCCCTTGCCCTGCCTGCCCTCGAAGTTGCGGTTGGAGGTGGAGGCGGACCGCTCGCCGGGGGCCAGCTGGTCGGGGTTCATGCCCAGGCACATGGAGCAGCCCGCGTGCCGCCATTCGGCGCCGGCCTCCTTGAAGACCACGTCCAGGCCCTCGGAGACGGCCTGGAGGCCCACGCGCGCGGAGCCGGGGACGACCAGCATCCGTACGCCGTCGGCGACTTTGCGGCTCCGCAGGATCTCGGCGGCGGCGCGCAGGTCCTCGATGCGGCCGTTGGTGCAGGAGCCTACGAAGACGGTGTCCACACCGATGGAACGCAGCGGCTGTCCGGCCTCCAACCCCATGTATTCCAGGGCCTTTTCGGCGGCCAGGCGCTCCGATGCGTCTTCGTACGAAGCCGGGTCGGGGACGGCGGCCGAAAGCGGCGCGCCCTGGCCGGGGTTGGTGCCCCAGGTGACGAACGGGGACAGTGCGGCGGCGTCGATGACGACCTCGGCGTCGAAGACGGCGTCGTCGTCCGTGCGCAGGGTCTTCCAGTACGCCACGGCGGCGTCCCAGTCCTCGTCCCGGGGGGCGTGCGGGCGGCCCTGGAGGTAGGCGAAGGTGGTCTCGTCGGGGGCGATCATGCCCGCGCGGGCGCCGGCCTCGATGGACATGTTGCAGATGGTCATCCGGGCCTCCATCGAGAGCTTCTCGATGGCGGAGCCGCGGTACTCCAGGACGTAGCCCTGGCCGCCGCCGGTGCCGATCCTCGCGATGATCGCCAGGATCAGGTCCTTGGCCGTGACGCCCTCGGGCAGTTCGCCCTCGACCGTGATCGCCATGGTCTTCGGGCGGGCCATCGGCAGGGTCTGGGTGGCGAGCACGTGCTCGACCTGGGAGGTGCCGATACCGAACGCCAGCGCGCCGAAGGCGCCGTGCGTGGAGGTGTGCGAGTCACCGCAGACCACGGTGGTGCCCGGCTGAGTCAGGCCCAGCTGCGGTCCCACCACGTGGACGACACCCTGCTCGACGTCGCCCAGCGGGTGCAGCCGCACCCCGAAGTCGGCGCAGTTCTTGCGCAGCGTCTCCAGCTGGACACGGGAGACGGGGTCCGCGATGGGCTTGTCGATGTCGAGGGTCGGGGTGTTGTGATCCTCGGTCGCGATGGTCAGGTCGAGCCGGCGCACGGTTCGGCCGCTCTTGCGCAGGCCGTCGAAGGCCTGGGGGCTGGTCACCTCGTGCAGCAGGTGCAGATCGATGAAGAGGAGATCGGGCTCGCCCTCGGCGCGCCGGACGACGTGGTCGTCCCAGACCTTCTCCGCGAGTGTCCTACCCATCGCTTTCCCTCCGGCCGGACGCCAAGGGCGCCGGCCCAACTAGAGATCTTGAGGATGCGGCACCCGCGCCCCCCTCCGGGCGTCCGCCGCCGAGCCCGTCGGTCCACGGGCCGCCATGACTTCCAGAGTGGCGTGTTCCACGGAAAATTGAACTTGCGTTTCACAGAGTGAGACGCAAGTATCGTTGCATGGACAACAGTAGCGGCGTCGGCGTTCTGGACAAGGCAGCCCTTGTCCTGAGCGCTCTGGAGTCCGGTCCGGCCACCCTCGCGGGCCTGGTCGCGTCCACCGGACTGGCACGACCCACGGCCCACCGGCTGGCCGTGGCGCTGGAACACCACCGCATGGTGGCGCGCGACATGCAGGGCCGGTTCATCCTCGGCCCGCGCCTCGCGGAACTGGCCGCGGCCGCGGGCGAGGACCGTCTGCTGGCCACCGCCGGGCCGGTGCTCACGCACCTGAGGGACGTGACGGGCGAGAGCGCGCAGCTCTACCGCCGCCAGGGCGACATGCGCATCTGCGTCGCCGCGGCCGAGCGCCTGTCCGGCCTTCGGGACACCGTCCCGGTCGGCTCCACGCTCACGATGAAGGCGGGCTCCTCGGCCCAGGTCCTGATGGCCTGGGAGGAGCCGGAGCGGCTCCACCGCGGCCTCCAGGGCGCCCGCTTCACGGCGACGGCCCTGTCGGGCGTACGGCGCCGCGGCTGGGCCCAGTCCATCGGCGAGCGCGAGCCGGGCGTCGCGTCCGTCTCCGCGCCCGTCCGCGGCCCCTCGAACCGCGTGGTGGCCGCCGTCTCGGTCTCCGGCCCCATCGAGCGCCTCACCCGCCACCCCGGCCGCATGCACGCCCAGGCGGTCATCGACGCCGCCGCGCGCCTGTCCGAGGCCCTGCGCCGCTCCGGCTGACGCGAGAAACCGCGAGGGCCGGCCTCAACGCCGCGGCAGGCCCTTCCGGCAGCCGACTCCCCCACCCACCGACCCACCGACCGGCTCCGGTCGAGACCCACGACGAGCAGGCACCCGCCCCTGCGCAGCCCACGGGGGCGGGGAGCGGGAACTCTGCGGAAACGCCGAAGGGCCCTCCCGAGGGAGGGCCCTTTCGACTGCGTACCCCCGACCGGATTCGAACCGGCGCTACCGCCTTGAGAGGGCGGCGTGCTAGGCCGCTACACAACGGGGGCGTGGACACTGCGTTTCCGCAGGTCCGAGCTGGTCTACCTGGACTCGAACCAAGACTAACTGAACCAGAATCAGTCGTGCTGCCAATTACACCATAGACCAATGATGGTTTAGACCAGTCGTACCCCCGACCGGATTCGAACCGGCGCTACCGCCTTGAGAGGGCGGCGTGCTAGGCCGCTACACAACGGGGGCCCTAGCGATCCTGCATCGGAAACAACGGGTGCGACCCGGATTGTCCCCGCGAGAAGGATCTGTACCCCCGACCGGATTCGAACCGGCGCTACCGCCTTGAGAGGGCGGCGTGCTAGGCCGCTACACAACGGGGGCCTGCGGATAAAATCCGCGGTGCAGATGAGCTCTGCGAGCTGGCCTACCTGGACTCGAACCAAGACTAACTGAACCAGAATCAGTCGTGCTGCCAATTACACCATAGGCCACTGAAAAGCAAGATCTTGTGGGGATCCTGTTTTAGTGTTGCACCCGCGGTTCCGGACCTTCGGCCCGCGCCCCGCGGCGCAGGAAGAACATTACCTGAAGGTGGACGGGGCTCCAAAACGAGTATCGGAGCCGAGGATCGCGGGCAGTTCGGCGAGCGAAGTGATCCGGTGCCGGCCCGCGCCGTCGTGGTCTCCGGCGTGCCGGCCCGCGCGGTCGATCCAGACCGACAGCAGCCCGGCCCCGGCGGCGCCCCGCCCGTCGATCTCCGGGTGGTCGCCGACGTACGCCACCTGGTGCGGGCCGAGTTCCAGTACCTCGCAGGCCGCGTGGAACGCCCGCGGCTCCGGCTTGGACACCCCGAGTTCGGCGGCGCACAGCACGGTCTCGAAGCGGTCGCGCACGCCGAGGGCGCGCAGCTTGCGCTCCTGGACGTGGATGCTGGAGTTGGACAGCACGGCGTGCCGGTGGCTGGCGGCGAGCGCGTCCAGGACGGGCAGCACGTCCGGGAAGAGCGCCCAGGCGGCCTCGTAGTGGCCCAGGTAGCGCTCGAACCACGCGTCGGTGTCGCCGTCGGTCAGCTCCGGCCGGGCGAGGAAGTCCCGCACCCGGTCCCGCCGCTGCTCCTCGAAGGTCGCCTCCCCCGCCGAGAACCGCGCCCACTGCGCGTCGGTGATCCGCCGCCAGTGGGCCAGGGCCTCCTCCGCGGTCCCGTACCCGTCCAGCTGTCCCTCGGCCACCAGGTGCGCCCGCATGCCGGCCCGGTCGGCGGTCGTGTAGTCGAAGAGGGTGTCGTCGACGTCCCACAGGACCGCTCTGATCGCCATGTCACCGACGGTACCGTCCGGACCGCCGCGCGGGGGCGGTCCGCTGAAAGATCCGTTCCCGGCAGGCGGTGCCGAACGCCGAGGGGCGGCACCCCGGCCGGGTGCCGCCCCTCGCGCGTACCTGTGACAGCCGTACCTGTGACGGCCGTATCCGTGTCAGCGCCGCACGCTCACGCCGCCAGCTTCGCCAGCGCCGCGTCGATGCGGGCCAGGGTCCTCTCCTTGCCCAGGATCTCGAGGGACTCGAAGAGGGGCAGGCCGACCGTGCGGCCGGTGACGGCCACGCGGACCGGGGCCTGGGCCTTGCCGAGCTTGAGGCCGTGGGCCTCGCCGGCGGCCAGGACGGCCTCCTTCAGGGAGTCGGGGGAGGTCCAGTCGGCCGGCTCCAGCTTCTCCCGGGCGGTGCGGAGCAGGGCGTCCGAGCCCTCCTTCATCGCCTTGGTCCAGCTCGGCTCGTCGAAGACCGGCTCGGTCAGGAACAGGAAGTCCACGTTGTCCGTGATCTCGGACAGGACCTTCAGACGCGTCTGCGCCTGCGGGGCGATCGCCTGCCACTTGGTCTCGTCGAAGTCCTCAGGGGCCCAGCGGGCGAACGGGGCCTGGAGCCAGGGACGGCAGCGCTCGGTGAAGTCCTTCGCGTCGAGCAGCCGGATGTGGTCGGCGTTGATCGCCTCGCACTTCTTCAGGTCGAAGCGGGCCGGGTTGGGGTTCACGTCCGCGATGTCGAAGGCCGCGACCATCTCCTCGACGGAGAAGATGTCCCGGTCGGCGGAGAGCGACCAGCCGAGCAGGGAGAGGTAGTTGAGCAGGCCCTCGGGCAGGAAGCCGCGCTCGCGGTAGAGGTTCAGCGACGACTGCGGGTCGCGCTTGGAGAGCTTCTTGTTGCCCTCGCCCATCACGTACGGCAGGTGGCCGAAGGACGGGATCTCCTTGGCGATGCCCAGTTCCATCAGCGCCTTGTACAGGGCGACCTGGCGCGGGGTGGAGGAGAGCAGGTCCTCGCCGCGCAGGATGTGGGTGATCTCCATGAGCGCGTCGTCGACCGGGTTGACCAGGGTGTACAGCGGAGCGCCGTTGGCGCGGACGATGCCGTAGTCCGGGACGTTCTCCGGGGTGAAGGTCAGCTCGCCGCGGACCAGGTCGGTGAAGGTGATCGTCTCGTCGGGCATGCGGAAGCGGACGATCGGCGCCCGGCCCTGGGCCTTGTACTCCTCCACCTGCGCGGCGGTCAGGTCGCGGCAGTGGCCGTCGTAGCCGGACGGCTTGCCGGCCGCGCGGGCGGCCTCGCGGCGGCTGTCCAGCTCCTCCTGGGAGCAGTAGCAGTGGTAGGCGTGGCCTGCCTCGAGCAGCTTGTGGGCGACGTCCTGGTAGATGTCCATGCGCTGCGACTGCCGGTACGGCGCGTGCGGTCCGCCGACCTCGGGGCCCTCGTCCCAGTCGAAGCCCAGCCAGCGCATCGCGTCGAGCAGCTGGTTGTAGGACTCCTCGGAGTCGCGGGCCGCGTCGGTGTCCTCGATGCGGAAGACCAGAGTGC
Organism: Streptomyces sp. 6-11-2; assembly: GCF_006540305.1. Taxonomy (GTDB): domain Bacteria; phylum Actinomycetota; class Actinomycetes; order Streptomycetales; family Streptomycetaceae; genus Streptomyces. Next base: position 1,948,131 of record NZ_BJOR01000001.1, read on the forward strand.
CCTGGTGGTGCCGGGCGAACGCCCAGTTGAACAGGGCGGTGCGGACCAGGCCCACATGGGGGTTACCGGTGGGGGACGGGCAGAAACGGACGCGTACGGGGGAGTCGGATGCGCTAGCCACGCTTGACAACCTTGTTGGTGAGAGTGCCGATGCCTTCGATGGTGACGGCGACCTCGTCGCCGACGTTGAGGGGGCCGACCCCAGCCGGGGTGCCCGTGAGGATCACGTCGCCGGGGAGCAGCGTCATGGCCTCGGAGATGTTGACGATCAGATCCTCGATCGGGTGGATCATCTCGCTGGTGCGCCCCAGCTGCCGCTGCTCGCCGTTGACGGTGAGCTGGATGGTCAGGTCGGCCGCGGCGGTGAGGTCGATGTCCGTCTCCACCCAGGGGCCGAGCGGGCAGGAGGTGTCGAAGCCCTTGGCCCTGGCCCACTGCTTCTCGCGCCGCTGCACATCGCGGGCGGTGACGTCGTTGGCGCAGGTGTAACCGAAGATCACGTCCTTGACGCGCTCGCGCGGGACCTCGCGGCACATGCGGCCGATGACCACGGCCAGCTCGGCCTCGTGGTGCAGCTCCTGGGAGAAGGAGGGGTACTGGATCGGGTCGCCGGGGCCGATCACCGAGGTGGACGGCTTGAAGAAGGCGAACGGCGCGTCGGGCACCTCGTTGCCGAGTTCGCGTGCGTGCTCGGCGTAGTTGCGGCCGAAGGCCACGACCTTGTTGGGGAGCACCGGCGGCAGCAGCCGTACCTTGCTCAGCGGCACCCGGGTGCCGGAGAGCTCGAAGTCCGCGAACGGGATGCCCTTGATGATGTCGAGGACGAGTTCGTCCGGCTTGTCGCCCTCGACCGCGCCGAAGGCGACGTTCCCGTCGATGGAGAACCTGGCGATGCGCACGGGTTGCTTGGCCCCTTGACTGAAGCGGCTGGAGTCTGACGCTCCAGGCTAACGCGGCCGGGACCCCGGACCTCGCGCCATTACGGCGCACGGGGCACGAAGGCGGGGCGCCCCGAGTGCGGGACGCCCCTGGATCTCCGGCGTGGCCGAAGCGCGTGCTACTCCGCGACGGCGGCCGCGACGGGCGCCTCCATGAGGACCGTGCGCCGGGGGTTGGCGGTCTGCCCGGGGAGGGAGACGGAGTGCTCCGGCTGCTCCGGCGTCGACAGCGCGTCGGCTCCTTCGAGGTGCATCAGCGTCGTGCGCCGGGGGTTGGCTATGGTGCGGAACATCATCGTCGTCTTCACGGTTGTACGAGACCTTGTCGTCTTCGGGCACCGGGAGGTCCGCATGACCCCCGCGCGGGCGCCGGTTGTCGGATTTGCCATCCCTGTAAAGCGTCAGGCTAAACATTCAATTCCCGGCCGAAGACGTGAAGAGCCCGTGATGTCGGTGTGAGTTTGCTCACGAACGCCTCGGCAATCCAGACAATTCATGAGCGCGTTCCCTGCCGCCGAATCGGACATTGACCCACTGAAGCCATCATTCCGCTCCCGATCATGGCGACTGGGACACCTCAAGTGACTCGCGGGTACGTAGCGAAATGTCCCCTATACGGGAGATCACTTTCCACATCAGGTAATCCGTCACTCACGGGCTGTCACGGAGGTCACAGCCTGGTCCACATGCCTTGTTGGAGATCCGGCACTGTGCTGGAATGCCACGGACCGCTGCAGGATCGAGCCGGCGCGCAGGGGGCGCAACGCAGCGCCGAGCGGCGGTGAGAAGGGGGAACCAGCGCCGGTCACTCACGACCATCCGGGAAGCGTGTTCAGGGCGCTTCCCACAACGCCGACACCGTCCTTCCGCTCGCGCGGAGGGGCGCCTGGTCCAGAGGTTGCGACGCTAGTGCAGGGACGTTTCAAGAGGGATGGCAGCGCTTCGGCGGAGCCGGAGCCGCACGGCGGGACTGGCCCCATGGCCGTCAGCTCCTCGCCCCAGCACGCCCAGAACCCGGCCCCGGCCGGCGACGGCGCAGAGCGCCCCGGACGCTCGGGCACGACCGGCCCGGCGGGTGCGTCGGCGTCGTCGAGCCAGGCTCCGGCGGCCAAGAAGACCGGGAGCCAGGGGCCGTCGGGCCCCGGCTCGCGCATGGCCCTGCGCAACTGGCGCATCTCCACGCGACTGGTGTCGCTGCTCGCCCTGCCCGTGGTCGCCGCGACCTCGCTCGGCGGGATGCGTATCAGCCAGAGCATGGACGACATCCAGCAGCTCGACAACATGAAGCTGCTGACGGAGATGACCAAGCAGGCCACCGAACTGGCCGCCGCGCTCCAGGAGGAGCGCGACCAGTCCGCCGGCCCGCTGGCGCAGCGCTCCAGCGCGGCCGCCATCACCATCAAGGGCTACCGGGACCGGACCGACCGGGCCCGGGACAACTTCGTCTCCGCGTCCGAGGAGATCGACGCCGCCAGCAAGGACGGCAACCTCCTCGGTGTCCGCGACACCCTCGTCGGCCTGGCGAGCGACCTCAACGGCCTCACCAAGATCCGCAAGGACGCGTACCAGTCCGAGGAGAACTCGGCCCGGACGGTCGAGAGCTACCACCGGCTCATCACCGAGCTGCTCGCCCTCTCCCAGGACATGGCCGAGGCGACCAGCAACCCGCAGATGATCCAGCGGACGCGTGCGCTGGCCGCCTTCTCCTCCGCCAAGGAGTACGCGTCCGTCCAGCGCGCCGTCATCGCCGCCGCGCTGCCGGCCAACAACACCAGCGCCGGCAAGCTCTCGGAGAACGACCGCCTCTACGCCCAGCAGGCGCTGGAGAGCCAGACCTCCGACCTCAACAGCTTCCGCAACATCTACGGGGAGGGCTCCGAGGAGCTCATCAAGCCCATCGAAGAGGGCAACCCGACGATCCTGTCCGCGGACACCTACGCCAAGCGCGTCCTGGACAACCCCGAGGGCCTGAAGCAGGCGAACAAGCGCTCCTACCGCGACTGGGTCGACGACAGCTCCACCAAGATCCAGCAGATGAAGAACATCGAGCACACGCTGCTCGAGGAGATGGAGCAGAAGGCCCGCGAGCTGCGCAGCGCCACCGAGTACGACGCCATCGTCTCCGGTGCGCTGATCCTGCTCGTGCTCGGCGTGTCGCTGGTCGGCGCCTTCGTCGTGGCCCGCTCCATGATCCGCTCGCTGCACCGGCTCCAGGAGACCGCCACCAAGGTCGCCCAGGACCGTCTGCCCGAGCTGGTCCGGCAGCTGTCCGAGTCCGACCCGCAGGACGTGGACACGTCCGTGGAGTCGGTCGGTGTGCACTCCCGGGACGAGATCGGCCAGGTGGCCGCGGCCTTCGACGACGTGCACCGCGAGGCGGTCCGCCTCGCCGCCGAGCAGGCCCTGCTGCGGGGCAACGTCAACGCGATGTTCACCAACCTCTCGCGCCGCTCCCAGGGTCTGATCCAGCGCCAGCTGTCGCTGATCTCCGAACTCGAGTCCCGCGAGGCCGACCCGGACCAGCTGTCCTCGCTGTTCAAGCTCGACCACCTCGCCACGCGCATGCGCCGTAACGGTGAGAACCTCCTCGTCCTCGCTGGTGAGGAGCCCGGCCGCCGCTGGACCCGTCCGGTCCCGCTGGTCGACGTGCTCCGCGCCGCCGCGTCCGAGGTGGAGCAGTACGAGCGCATCGAGCTGGCCTCGGTGCCCGGCACCGAGGTCGCCGGCCGGGTCGTCAACGACCTCGTGCACCTGCTCGCCGAGCTGTTGGAGAACGCGACCTCGTTCTCCTCGCCGCAGACCAAGGTCAAGGTCACCGGTCACGCGCTGCCCGACGGGCGGGTGCTGATCGAGATCCACGACACCGGTATCGGTCTGTCCCCGGAGGACCTCGCCGCGATCAACGAGCGGCTCGCCTCGCCGCCCACCGTGGACGTGTCGGTCTCCCGCCGCATGGGCCTCTTCGTGGTCGGTCGTCTGTCCCAGCGCCACGGCATCCGCATCCAGCTGCGCCCCTCCGACTCCGGTGGTACGACCGCTCTGGTCATGCTGCCCGTCGACGTCGCCCAGGGCGGCAAGAAGCCGGGCGCTGGCAAGCCCGGCGGCCCGTCCGCGGGCGGTCCGGCCGCCGCGGCTGCCGCCGCCGGCGCCGCAGCGGCTCGCCGGCAGGGCGGTCAGCAGGGCGGCGGAGCCCTCGGCGCGGGCGGTCAGCAGGGCGGGGCCGGCCGGCTCGGTCCCGGAGCCGCTCCGCGCGGCCAGGTCGGCGGCGGCCAGGGTCCGCGGGCCGCGCTGCCCGGCGCCGGCCGCCAGGGCGGTCCGAACGGACCGCGTGGCCAGCAGGGTCCGGGGCAGCCGCAGCAGGGCCGCCCGGCCGCTTCGGGCATGGCCGGCGGCTTCGGCGGCCAGGCACCCGGCGGGCCGCAGGGTCCCGGTGCGGGCGCTCCGCAGGGCTTCGGCGACGGCCGGCACCCGGCCGCCTCGCAGGGCTTCGGCGACGGACGCCGCCAGGACGCCTTCGGCGGCCCACGCGGCGGCGTTCCCCCGCAGCGCGGAAACGGCGCGGAGACGGGCCGGCAGCCGCAGTTGCCGCCGCGCGGTGGCCCGCGCGCCGAACTGCCGGGCGGCAACGGGCCGTCCCGTACGCAGGGTTGGGCCGACGAGAACGCTCAGAGCCGGGCCGCTCTGGACGCGCCGCGCGGCCACGACGAGCAGGACCCGTCGCAGACCTCCCGGATGCCGCGGATCGACGACCGGCAGGGACCCGGTTCGACGGCCGAGATGCCTCGCTTCGACGACCACCAGGGACCCGGCTCCGCAGCGGATACCTCGGCGTTTCCCCGCCCCGACTTCAACGCCCCCCACCCGGGTGCCAACGACGCCCAGAACACGGGCGAGTTCGTCCGCTCGGACGTCTACGGTCCGGCCGGGCAGAACAACCCCGCCGACACGGGGCAGTTCGCGGCCCAGCAGGGGTACGACAACGGCTCCACGGGGCAGTTCGCCGCCCAGCAGGGGTACGACAACGGCTCCACCGGCCAGTTCGCCGCCCAGCAAGGATACGACAACGGCTCCACCGGCCAGTTCGCCGCCCAGCAGGGATACGACAACGGCTCCACCGGCCAGTTCGCCGCCCAGCAGGGATACGACAACGGCTCCACCGGCCAGTTCGCGCAGCCCGGACACGACAACGGTGCGCCCGGCCGCAACGCCCACCCGGGCGGCGCCGCCGACTTCGGCGGCCTGCGCGGTCCGGCCGCCCAGCGGCCCCAGCAGCGTCCCGGCCGCCCGGAACCGGGCAACGCGGGTGCCCCGCAGCATCGGCCGGACGACGCCTGGGCCCTGCCGCCGGCCCCGAGCCCCGGCGACGGCCGTACCCCGCTGTACGACACCCTGGAGACCAACTGGTTCCGCGGTGGGCAGCAGCAGGGCGGCGAACCGGCTCCGGCCTCGCCGCAGCAGCCGCAGCAGCCGCAGCAGCCGCAGCCGCAGACTCCTGCGGCCCCCCAGCGTCCCGCCGCCTCCGCCTGGCGCACCTCGCCGAACGACGACCTCGTACGGCAGGCCGAGCGTGTCAGGCAACCGGCTGCGGGCGGTGTCACCACCTCCGGCCTGCCGCGCCGGGTGCCCCGGGCCAACCTCGTCCCGGGCACGGCTCAGCAGCAACAGCACCAGAGCGGTCCGCAGGTCTCGCGTTCGCCCGACGACGTACGCGGCCGGCTGACCAATCTCCGTCGGGGCATCGCACAGGGCCGTCAGGCCGGCACAGGTCAGACGGGCAGTTTCCCCAGCCCCACTCACCAGCAGGAGCGTTAGTTGAGTCCGATGAGCCAGGCGGCACAGAACCTGAACTGGTTGATCACCAACTTCGTGGACAACACCCCCGGGGTGTCCCACACCGTCGTGGTGTCCGCCGACGGACTCCTACTGGCGATGTCCGAAGGCTTCCCCCGCGACCGCGCCGACCAGCTCGCGGCCGTGGCATCCGGTCTGACCTCGCTGACCGCGGGGGCCTCCCGGATCTTCGAGGGCGGCAGCGTCTCGCAGACGGTCGTCGAGATGGAGCGCGGCTTCCTCTTCCTGATGTCCGTCTCCGACGGGTCGTCCCTGGCGGTACTGGCCCACCCGGAGTGCGACATCGGCCTCGTCGGCTACGAAATGGCGCTGCTCGTCGACCGCGCGGGGGCGGTCCTCACACCCGACCTGCGCGCCGAACTACAGGGCAGTCTGCTGCACTGACCGGCTCCGGCACCATCCACCTCACCAAATCACCGTCCGGCCGCCACAATCCCCCCACCGGCCCCGTCAGACGGCTTGACTGACCGACTTGCTGTCCCGCCCGGAGGATTCATGACCCCGCCCCCCGCCTCTCATGATCCGTACGCTGAGCCGTACGGGGATGAGGGCGACCAGCCGCTGGTACGTCCCTATGCGATGACCGGCGGCCGGACCCGGCCGCGCTACCAGCTCGCCATCGAGGCACTGATCAGTACGACGGCCGATCCGGCAGCGCTGATGGGACTGCTCCCGGAGCACCAGCGGATCTGCCACCTGTGCCGCGAGGTGAAATCCGTGGCCGAGGTCTCGGCTCTCCTCGCCATGCCGCTGGGCGTGGCCAGGATCCTCGTAGCGGACCTCGCGGAGGCCGGCCTGGTGGCCATCCACCAGCCGGGCGGGGACGAGAACAACGGTGGCGCACCGGATGTGACGCTGCTCGAAAGGGTGCTCAGTGGACTTCGCAAGCTCTGACGGGGGCCGGGCGACCACCTCCGCGAAGATCGTGGTGGCGGGTGGCTTCGGCGTGGGCAAGACCACGTTCGTGGGTGCCGTCTCGGAGATCAACCCGCTGCGCACGGAGGCCGTGATGACGTCCGCTTCGGCGGGCATCGACGACCTCACCCACACCGGGGACAAGACCACCACCACGGTGGCCATGGACTTCGGCCGCATCACACTCGACCAGGACCTGATCCTCTACCTGTTCGGCACCCCCGGCCAGGACCGCTTCTGGTTCATGTGGGACGACCTCGTCCGCGGCGCCATCGGCGCCATCGTGCTCGTCGACACCCGCAGGCTCGCCGACTGCTTCCCCGCCGTCGACTACTTCGAGAACAGCGGACTGCCCTTCGTCATCGCCCTCAACGGCTTCGACGGCCAGCAGCCCTACAACCCCGACGAGGTCCGCGAAGCACTCCAGATCGGCCCCGACGCCCCCATCATCACCACCGACGCCCGCCACCGCGCCGACGCCAAATCCGCCCTCATCACCCTGGTGGAACACGCCCTCATGGCCCGGCTGAGGTAGCCGAGGCACCATGAGTAGCCCTCAAGTCGGCAGCGCCATACGGCGGTTGTCGTAGATGCACCGGAGCCGGCTGTGCCTTTTGACACGGTCGGCCCCGGTGTTCATAACGTTTCGGCAGAGGAATCGCGTGGTATGGCCACGCGTCGCGCACATACGGTGCCGCTGTGCGCACATTCCCCCGGTTTTTTGCCGGGGCTAGTTGTTTATGACCGTTTTATGTGGGACGTGCGTCACGTGGAACCACCCGTTTCCACTGTTTGGAAGAGCGCATGTCGACGTGCTGGAATGCCTGAACTACCCAATGGTCAAAGACGTACTCACCGGTAGTGGGCCGCCTATGGCGGACAGGGTTCTGAGACATTGCGGCACAACGTAGGTGCCGACCGCCGAGAGGTTGTTGGTCGAGTGAGGCGAAGCAAGAACGGCCCCGAGCCGTCGGCCCGGGGCAATTTCACCCCGCCGCCGCGCGGTGCGGCGCCCGCGCACGTGCCCGGTTCGGAGCCGACGGCCGCGCCCACCGCGAGCGGTGGCCGATTCTCCCCGCGCAACTGGCGGGTGCCGACCCGGCTGAACGCCATCCTGCTCCTGCCCGTGCTGGTGGGCCTGGTCATGGGCGGTTTCCAGGTCAACAGCTCGATCAACACGTGGCAGGACGCGCAGGACGCCGAGCACACCGCTCGCCTGGTGCAGGCCTCGCTGGCCTACGCCGACGCCCTCTATCACGAGCGCGACGTCAGCGCGGCCCCCCTGCTCCAGGGCAAGGGCCAGAACGACCCGACCGTCGCCGAGGCCCGCGGGGTCACCGACAAGGCCGCCGACGCCTTCGACCAGGCCGCGCAGTCCATGCCGCACAAGGCCGGTCTGGATCGCCGGCTCAAGCTGTTCCGCGACGCCGAGCCCGAGTTGCAGAAGCTGCGTGCCGCGGCGTTCACCTCCAAGCTGCCCGGCGTGCAGACCGAGGAGGGCTACGTCAAGGTCGCCCACCCGCTGATGGAGTTCGCCAACGAACTCGGCCTGGGCACCGGCAACATCACCTCCTACGGCCGTACCGTCTACGCCATCTCGCTGACCAAGGCCGCGCTGTCGCTGGAGCGCTCGATCGGCATGCACCTGCTGATCAAGCCCGGCCCCGACGCCGCCGGCCTGGCCGGCCAGCGCGTCGCCCTGTCCTCCTACGCCTACCTCGAGGGCATCGCCGTCGAGGAGTACATCGGCGGCGGCACCCAGGAGGACGCGGACAAGCTGGACGCGCTGAAGAAGGAGATCCAGGCCAACGCGGCGACCATGGCCCAGCAGGCAAAGGCCAAGGACCCGAACTACGTGGCTCCGCCGCAGGACCCGACCCAGATGGTCACGGCGCTGGCCACGCTGGGCAGCACGGACCCGGCCGAGCGCGCGGCCCTGGCGCAGCAGGGCATCACGCCCGAGAACTGGTGGGCGGTCAACACCCTCAAGTTCGACGCCTACCGCCAGATCGAGTCGGACATGGCCGACACGGCGGTGAACGAGGCGGCCTCGATCGCCGACAACGCCAAGCAGTCGACGTTCATCACCGGCGCGATCGTCCTGGTCGCCCTGCTCGCCGCCTTCATCCTGGCCGGTCTGGTGGCCCGCCAGATGAGCCGCTCGATGCGCCGGCTGCGCAACGCCGCCTTCGGCATCGCCGAGCAGCGCCTGCCGATGCTGGTCGACCAGCTCTCGCGCACCGACCCCGGCCGCGTCGACACCCGGGTCACTCCGATCCCGATCACCTCGACCGACGAGATCGGCGAGGTCGCCCGCGCCTTCGACCAGGTGCACCGCGAGGCCGTCCGGCTCGCCTCCGAACAGGCCCTGCTGCGGGGCAACATCAACGCGATCTTCACCAACCTCTCGCGCCGCAACCAGTCGCTGATCGAGGGCCAGCTGACCCTGATCACCGACCTGGAGAACAACGAGGCCGACCCGGACCAGTTGGAGAACCTCTTCCGCCTGGACCACCTGGCGACCCGTATGCGCCGCAACGGCGAGAACCTCCTCGTCCTCGCCGGCGAGGAGCCCGGCCGCCGCTGGGACCAGCCGGTCCCGCTGGTCGACGTGCTGCGCGCCGCCTCCTCCGAGGTGGAGCAGTACGAGCGCATCGAGCTGTCCGGCGTGCCCACGGCCGAGATCCACGGCCGCGCCGTGACCGACCTCGTGCACCTGCTGGCCGAGCTGCTGGAGAACGCCACCACGTTCTCCTCGCCGCAGACCAAGGTCCGGGTCACCGCGACCCGGCTGCCCGACGGCCGGATCATGATCGAGATCCACGACAAGGGCATCGGCCTGACCGCCGAGGACTTCGCGGACATCAACCACAAGCTGGCCAACCCGCCCACGGTGGACGCCGCGATCTCCCAGCGCATGGGTCTGTTCGTGGTCGGCCGCCTCGCCGACCGGCACGGCGTCCGCGTCCAGCTGCGCCCCTCCGGTGAGCAGGCCGGCACCACCTCGCTGGTCATGCTGCCGGACGCGATCACCCACGGCGGTGGCGGCGAGCAGGCGCTGGACCGCGACGACTTCACCGTGTCGCAGATCATCCCGGAACAGGAGTTCCAGGGCGAGAACTTCGGTGCTCCCCAGCCGATGCTCACTGCCGCGGAGCTCGGCTTCGACGACAGCCGGTACGCCGACGCCCCGGACGGGTCCCGGGAGTTGGACCCCGTCGGCCGCTCCCTCAAGCGCGAGGAGCGCCGCGCCGCCCTGGAGGCCCAGACGCACGACCGGTCGGCGGGCCCGGAGACGGCCGAGCCGGCCGGGTACCCCGACGAGCACACCGGGCAGCAACCGCAGTACGACACCGGGCAGTTGCCCTTCCCGGAGCAGGGCGGGTACGACCCGCAGACGGCGTACGAGGAACCGCAGCACTCTGCGTACGACCAGCAGCAGACGGCGTACGACGAGCAGGGCCGGCCTGCGTACGACGAGGGGTACTACGCGCCGAACGGCGGTACGCCGCAGGGCGATGCCTACTCGTCCAACGGCGGCTACCCCGACCCCGGCTATGCGGAGCCCGGGCAGCAGGAGCCCGCGTCGGCGCACGCCGCGGCGCCGGAGGCGTTCGCCGGCTTCCAGGAGCAGTCCTACCAGGACGACTGGCCGCAGCCGGACGGGTACCGGAACGGCTACCCGGACCAGTACGCTCCGGAAGCGGAATCCTCGCAGGCCGCTGACGTGACCGAGGCGGACCGCGTAGGCTTCGAGCGTCCGGGACCGGCCCCTTCCGCCGTCCACGAGCTGACCGACGCCGGGCTGCCCCGCCGCGGATCGGTCGCGAGCGGTTCGAACGGCGCGGAGCCCCTGGACCAGGAAGCACCGACCCATACTCCGGAGAGCGACGGCGACGCCTGGCGTTCGGCGAACGACAAGCGCTGGCAGCAGGCCTCGCAGCTCCGCAAGCCCAAGGCAGGCGGAGTGACCTCCTCCGGGCTGCCGCGGCGTGTGCCCAAGGCCAACCTGGTCGAAGGCACCGCGGAATCAACCCCGCAGGGAGGCCCACAGGTCTCCCGCGCCCCCGAGGACATCCGGGGCAGGCTGAGCAACCTGCGCCGGGGCGTCCAACGGGGACGCAGCGCAGGAATTGACAAGAACGGCCAGGCCACAAGGAATGAACACAGTGGTCCTGACAGCACCTACCACCAGGAGCGTTAGTGTGAGCCCGATGAGCCAGGCGGCGCAGAACCTGAACTGGTTGATCACCAACTTCGTGGACAACACCCCCGGGGTGTCCCACACCGTGGTGGTCTCCGCCGACGGACTCCTTCTGGCGATGTCCGAAGGCTTCCCCCGCGACCGCGCCGACCAGCTCGCGGCCGTCGCCTCCGGTCTGACCTCGCTGACCGCCGGTGCCTCGCGCATCTTCGAGGGCGGCAGCGTGAACCAGACGGTTGTGGAGATGGAGCGGGGATTCCTCTTCATCATGTCCATTTCCGACGGTTCCTCACTCGCGGTCCTCGCACACCCCGATGCGGACATCGGCCTCATCGGGTACGAGATGGCCCTTCTGGTGGACCGTGCGGGCACGGTCCTGACGCCGGATCTCCGTGCGGAACTCCAGGGGAGCCTTCTCAACTAACAGACAGCCGGTGCGTTTTGGCGTCCCGGGGCCGTAAGGTTTCGGGACGCGGCTTCCACCCGTTGGATGCCCGGCACAGTCGGAGGAGGAGAGAACGTGGCAACACCCCCAGGCGGTTCGTCTTCGGGCAACTGGTCGTACGGCCCTGCCCAGGGCCCGCACGACGGCTCGGCGAATCCGTACGGCTTCCCCTCCACCCCCCACCACCGGCAGCCATACGCGCCGCAGGGCCCCGGTCCGTCACCGTACGACCAGCCGCCCGCGCCGCGCATCCAGCCGGTCCAGCCGCAGCGACGCACCCCTGAACCGGCGCCCGCGGGGGCGTCGAACAACCCCCTGGTGCGCCCGTACGCCATGACGGGCGGCCGCACCAGGCCGCGGTACCAGCTCGCCATAGAGGCACTGGTGCACACCACCGCGCAGCCGCACCAGATGCAGGGCCAGCTGCCCGAACATCAGCGGATCTGCCATTTGTGCCGCGAGATCAAATCGGTGGCCGAGATCTCGGCCCTGCTTTCGATCCCTCTCGGCGTGGCCAGGATCCTCGTCGCCGACTTGGCGGAGGCGGGCCTGGTCGCCATCCATCAGCCCGGCGGCGACGAGAACGCCGGTGGCCAGCCAGACGTGACACTGCTCGAAAGGGTGCTCAGTGGACTTCGCAAGCTCTAGCGGCGGTCCTTCCCGCTCCACCACCTCCGCGAAGATCGTGGTGGCGGGCGGCTTCGGCGTGGGCAAGACCACGTTCGTCGGCGCCGTCTCGGAGATCAACCCGCTGCGCACGGAGGCCGTGATGACGTCCGCTTCGGCGGGCATCGACGACCTCACCCACACCGGGGACAAGACCACCACCACGGTGGCCATGGACTTCGGCCGCATCACACTCGACCAGGACCTGATCCTCTACCTGTTCGGCACCCCCGGCCAGGACCGCTTCTGGTTCATGTGGGACGACCTCGTCCGCGGCGCCATCGGCGCCATCGTGCTCGTCGACACCCGCAGGCTCGCCGACTGCTTCCCCGCCGTCGACTACTTCGAGAACAGCGGACTGCCCTTCGTCATCGCCCTCAACGGCTTCGACGGCCAGCAGCCCTACAACCCCGACGAGGTCCGCGAAGCACTCCAGATCGGCCCCGACGCCCCCATCATCACCACCGACGCCCGCCACCGCGCCGACGCCAAATCCGCCCTCATCACCCTGGTGGAACACGCCCTCATGGCCCGGCTCCGCTAGCACTCGGGACGAACGGGCAGGCGGCCCTCCCCCATGGGGAGGGCCGCCTGTTCTCTGCCGGCGCATGGGCCCGGCCACAGCACGGGTACGACGGAAGAGGGCCCCTCCAAGCGGAGGGGCCCTCTTCCGTCGTGGGCGGCCGGCTCTACCGGCGGCCGGCCTAGCCGTGCCAGCTGTGCGGGGCGCGGAAGCCGTTCTCGCGCTCCAGCCGGCGCCAGGCGGCCTTGGCGCGGCCGCGGTGGGCCGGGGTCGTGTCGGCGGGGCGGGCCGCGGCGCGGGCCAGGAGGATGGCCGTGATGGCGGCGACCTCCTCGGGCTCGGCGTGGCCCTTCTCGACGCGGATCTCTACGTTGTCCATGGGTGTCAGTCTCCGTGGCTGAGGGGTCCGCGGGATGGCCGCGGCACGTCCGCTGGGTTACTGCGGGGGGTTGCCGTGCTTGCGGGAGGGCAGGTCGGCGTGCTTCGCGTGCAGCATCGCCAGGGACTTGACCAGGACCTCGCGGGTGTCCGCCGGGTCGATGACGTCGTCCACCAGGCCGCGCTCGGCCGCGTAGTAGGGGTGCATCAGCTCGGCCTTGTACTCCTTGACCATCTTCTGCCGCATGGCCTCGGGGTCTTCGGCCCCGGCGATCTGACGGCGGAAGATGACGTTGGCCGCGCCCTCGGCGCCCATCACGGCGATCTCATTCGTCGGCCAGGCGTAGGTGATGTCGGCCCCGATCGACTGGCTGTCCATGACGATGTAGGCACCTCCGTACGCCTTGCGCAGGATCAGCGAGATCCTCGGCACGGTGGCGTTGCAGTAGGCGTAGAGCAGCTTGGCGCCGTGCCGGATGATTCCACCGTGCTCCTGGTCGACGCCGGGCAGGAAGCCGGGTACGTCCAGAAGAGTGACGATGGGGATGTTGAAGGCGTCGCACATCTGTACGAAGCGGGCGGCCTTCTCGCTGGCCTCGATGTCCAGGACACCCGCCAGGACCTGGGGCTGGTTGGCGATGATGCCGACGACCTGACCGTCCAGACGGGCCAGAGCGCAGATGATGTTCCGCGCCCAGCGCTCGTGGACCTCCAGGTACTCGCCGTCGTCGACGATCTCCTCGATGACCTTGACCATGTCGTAGGGCCGGTTGCCGTCGGCCGGGACCAGGTCGAGCAGGACCTCGGAGCGGCGGTCGACCGGGTCGGCCGACTCCACCCGCGGCGGGTTCTCCCGGTTGTTCTGCGGGAGCAGGGACAGGAGGTAGCGCACCTCGGCGATGCACGTCTCCTCGTCGTCGTAGGCGAAGTGGCACACACCGGAGGTCTCGGCGTGCACGTCCGCGCCACCCAGGCCGTTCTGGGTGATCTCCTCGCCGGTGACCGCCTTGACCACGTCCGGGCCGGTGATGAACATCTGCGAGGTCTCGCGGACCATGAACACGAAGTCCGTCAGCGCGGGGCTGTAGGCGGCGCCGCCGGCGCACGGGCCGAGCATCACGCTGATCTGCGGGATGACCCCGGAGGCCTTGGTGTTGCGCTGGAAGATGCCGCCGTATCCGGCCAGGGCGGAGACGCCCTCCTGGATCCGGGCGCCGGCGCCGTCGTTGAGGGAGACCAGCGGGGCACCGGCCGCGATGGCCATGTCCATGATCTTGTGGATCTTCGTGGCGTGGGCCTCGCCCAGCGCGCCGCCGAAGATACGGAAGTCGTGGGCGTAGACGAAGACCGTCCGGCCCTCCACCGTGCCCCAGCCGGTGATCACACCGTCGGTGTACGGCTTCTTGGACTCGAGTCCGAAGCCGCTCGCCCGGTGCCGGCGCAGCTGCTCGACCTCCTGGAAGGAGCCCGGGTCCAGGAGCAGTTCGATCCGCTCCCGCGCGGTCAGCTTGCCCTTGGCGTGCTGTGCCGCGGTCGCCTTCTCGCTGGGGCCCGCCACCGCCTGCGCACGGATCCCGTGCAGCTCGGCGACCCGCCCGCGCGCGTCCGCCGGCTCACCCGTCGTCTCTTCCAAAACGGTCATGCAGCGACCTTACGAAGGACACCTGGGAAAGCGGGCCGTCGACTCCGTACAGTCTCCGACCCGTTTTCCTGGTGCCACTGAACAGAACCATGACAGCTTGCAGCCCTTCCAACTGTTCAGAGGGCTTCATCGTTGTGGGGATGCCACAAAGTCACGGCATGGGAGCCTGCTCACATTCGGATCAGGCACATGCCATCGCTGGAGTGACGCGCAGACCCGGACGGCGGTGGGCTCGCACAGAGCGTAGCCGCCGTCCAGGGGCGCGACGGCGGCGGGTCAGCAGCCGCCGCAGTTGTAGTACAGGACGTCCCAGTGGTTGCCCTCGTCGGCGTAGATGTTGCCGGAGCCCGACTGGTACTGGGGGGCGCCGTCGCCGCGCAGGCCGATGTAGGCGAAGTAGTTCTTGATGTAGTTGGTCACGCAGGTGTTCTTGCCGTAGTCGAGCTTGTAGCCGTTCCAGTGGGAGTAGGTGCCGGAGGCGTGACCGGTCTCGGTGCCGCCGGTGACGTTGAGGGCGCAGCCGCTGGCCCGCTTGAGGGTCTGGGCCCCTTGCGCGGTGGCGAGGTTGAGCTGATCGAAGGACGTGCAGGTCGAGACGTTGCGGTCGGAGCAGTTGCCGGACGAGGACCAGGTGATGCCCACGTCACGGAACATCTGGGTGGCGGTGGCGTGGCTGATCTTGGTGGCGGCGGAGGCCTCGGTGGCCGTGCCGATGACCGCGACGCCGGGGGCGACGATCAGGGCGAGGGCGGTGACTGCCGCGCGGGCCTTGGTGAGCTTGCTGACCTTCGTGGTCTTCATTGGGGGAACCTTCCTGCTGTCGGCCGTGCGTCCTGTGGGGCGGCTGTGCAGGTGGTGCAGGGAGATAGTGCCCGAGGTCTACGCGCGTCCGCCAGAGGGCGTCGGCGATTACCGTGCGCGATCCGGCAAACACGCCCCGGATGATGTTGAAAGTCGAACGGAATAGGTCTACTGTCGTAGTCGTCACTTCGTTGAATCTTCAACTTACTCGGCGCTCCGTCTCCGTACCGAGCGACCCGCCATCCTCAAGGAGCACCTCATGGGCATCTTCGGCCGCAAGAACGACACCGCCGGCACCACCGCCGCCCCGGCCGCCGTGAACCCCGACCTGGCCGCGCTCACCGGCGACTACACGATCGACCCGGCCCACTCCACGCTCGGCTTCGTCGCGCGGCACGCCATGGTCACGAACGTCAAGGGCAAGTTCAACGACTTCACCGGCAGCCTGCACCTGGACGGCACCGACCCCGCCGCGTCCACCGCGTCCATCGACGTCAAGATGGACAGCATCGACACGGGCTCCGCGGACCGCGACGGCCACCTGAAGAGCGCGGACTTCTTCAAGACCGAGGAGTTCCCGCAGATGACCTTCCGCTCCACCAAGGCGGAGGCCGTGGGCGGCGACGACTACCGCATCACCGGCGACCTGACCATCCTCGGCGTGACCAAGCAGCTCACCATCGAGCTGGAGTTCAACGGCTCCGCCAAGGACCCGTTCGGCAACGAGCGCGTCGGCTTCGAGGGCAAGGCCGAGATCCTGCGCTCGGAGTGGGGCCTGACCTGGAACGCGGCCCTGGAGACCGGTGGCGTCCTGGTCTCCGACAAGATCAAGCTGAACTTCGACATCTCGGCCGTCAAGAACGTCTGAGCCGGGCTCAGAAGCCGCCCCCGAAGTCGCCGCCTCCCCCGCCGAAGTCGCCTCCCCCGCCGTCACCGAAGCCGCCGCTGAAGTCACCCGGGTCGAAGTCCGCGCCCGACAGGTCGCCGCCCTGGTAGCCGTCGTATGCGCCGAAGTCGCCGTAGCCGGTGCCGTAGTCGGCCGCGTACGACGGTGTGGCCATCATGCTGCCGAGCAGCGTGCCGACCAGGAGGCCGGGCAGGAGGCCGCCGCCGAAGTAGCCGCCCGCCCAGGGACCGTACGCGGGGCCGGCGTCCCAGTAGGGGCGGCGGCCCCAGTCGGTGTCGACCTCGCGGACGTGCGGGTCGCGGCCGTCGGCCAGGCGGGCCTGGTCGGCGGCGCACACCGGGACCTGACGGGACGCCCCTCCCGGGGGCGTCCAGGTGGCGTCGGTCACCGAGGGACCGTGGCGCGGGTCGAAGAAGCAGGGCGGCCGGCGCTCGGGCAGCGGACGGCCCTCGCGCCGCGCGGCGAGCTGGGCGAGCGAGAACCGCCCGTCCTCCAGTGCCTGCGTCACCGCCCGCACGTCCTCCGGCCTGCGGGCGTCGGCCATGTACTGCTTGGCCTGCTCGTAGGCGTCCAGCGCGCGCTCGTAGTCCGCGCGCATGGCGTCGTCCGCGCCGGCCTCCGCCGGATGGAAGTCGAGGCGGTCCAGCTCCTCCCCGAAGGCGGTGATGTCCTCGTCGACGACGACCCGCAGCTTCTCCAGCGCGGCCCGCTGCTCCGCCTCCCGGCGGCTCCTGCCGCGCCGGACCAGGGCGTAGGCGCCCACACCGCCCGCCACCAGGACCGCACCGGCGGTGATCAGTGCCGTGTTCGAGACCGTGCCCCCGTGCCCGGGGCCGCCCCAGGTGGAGGGCGCCGAGCCGCCCATGTTGGCCAGGGCCCGGTTGGTGAAGTCGGTGAGCTGGGTCCGGGCGCTCTCGCCCTGGACGCTGGTGACGAGATTGCTCACGGCGGTGCGCGGCAGCACCGAGGAGTCGGCGCGGGCGTCGAACCGGTCGCCGAGGCGGACGGCGTAGGCGCCGGTGATGCCGGTGGCCGTGCGCAGCTCGGTGAACAGGTTCCGCGTCGGGTAGTTCGCGGGCAGGACGGCGATGAACAGGGGTTTTCCGGCGTCCTTGATCCGCCGGGCGAGCGCGGCGGCGTCGGCGGGCGGCAGCTGGGCGGACGCGGCCGGGTCGACGTAGACCGGACCCTTGCGGAGCGCCTCGGCGATCGCGGAGACGCTGGTGGCCGCCGCGACCCGCGGCACGCCGCCCGGCGCCGGCACCCGGGGCACGCCGTCCGGCAGGACGTTCACGACCGGTGCGTTGGGCGGGACGTTCACGACCGGGGCGGTCACGGTCCGGGTGATGCCGGCCGCCTCCGTCCCGGCGCCCGCCGGTCCCACCGCCGCGACGGAGGCCGGCACCGCCACGGCCACCACGGCGGCCGCGAGTGTGAGCAGCGTGCGGAGAAGAACTCGGGCCGGGGCGACGACCTTCATGCTTCGAAGCTACCCGAAGCCGGACAAAACCGGCTCTCCGGATCGTGGCTGCGCACACGGTGGGGACGTCCCGCGCACCCGCGCGGGACGCCCCCACCAGCCGGTCACGCGGCCGAGTAGGCCTTCGTGAGCTGTTCCACCGCCGCCCCGTACCGTCCGGTCAGCAGCAGGTGATCCGCGTCGGCGAAGGGTTTCGCCACCGCCGCGCTCATCCGCCCGTCCGCCTTCTGCTGGACGATCAGCCGGGCCTTGGTGACCAGCTCGCGGCCCACGGCGTCGGCGCCCACCCGCTCGGCCGCCCGCGCCGCGAGGCCCAGCGCCTTGAGCGTCGCCGTGCCGCCGGCCGGGACGCCGGTGAGCGTGGTCAGGCCCCAGCCGTAGGGGAACTGCGGGTCGTACGCCGTGTCGCCCACGTTGATCGGGAGCTGCTCCTGCGACTTCGGCCAGGTCACCGGGAGCTGCCCGGTGAAGGGCCGGGTGCCGTAGAGCACGTCGGCCACGCCGTCGCCCTCGGTTCCCGGCAGCCAGGAGGCGACGAGGGCATCGATCTTCCCGAGCCGGTCGCCGATGAGCTGCGGGCGCCCGGAGACGACCAGCACCACGCACTTCATGGCCCCGCACACCTTGTCCACGGCGGCCCGGTCGGCGGCCGACAGCTGGAGGTCGTGCCCGTTGCCGACGTCGCCGACGCCCTCGGCGTACGGGGTCTCGCCGACGACGACCACGCCCACGTCGTGACCGGCCGTTGAGGCCGAGGCGTCCTTGGACCAGGTGACGTTCCCGCCCGCCTTGCGCATGGCCTGAAGGATCGTGGTGCCCTGGGTGTGGGTGCCGGAGGCGCCCTGCCAGGTGATGGTCCAGCCGCCGGTCTGGTTGCCGAGGTCGTCGGCGTTGGACCCGGCCACGTAGACCTTCGCCTTCTTCTTCAGCGGCAGCAGGCCGCCCTTGTTCTTCAGCAGCACCTGGGACTCGGCGGCGGCCTGCCTGGCGACGGTGCGGTGCTCGGCGGAGCCGATCCGGGAGGCGCCGGCGGTATCGGCGTAGGGGTGCTCGAAGAGGCCCAGTTCGAACTTCTTGGTGAGGATCCGGGAGACCGCGTCGTCGATCCGCCGGGGGCTGATCCGACCCGCCTTCACCTCGGCGATCAGGGTCGCCCGGAAGTCCTGGTACGCGTACGGCACCATGATCATGTCCACCCCGGCGTTGACCGACGCTCGGACCTGAGCGGCGGCGTCGCCCGGGAGCTGGTCGATGGCGGCCCAGTCGCTGATGACGAAGCCGTCGAAGCCCATGCGGCCCTTGAGTACACCGTTGATCATGTCGCCGCGGGCGTGCATCTTCACCGGGCCCTGCCCGTCGCCGACGACGTCCAGCGAGGAGTACGAGGGCATGACCGAGCCGATGCCGCGGTCCACGGCCGGCCCGTACGGCGCCAGGTGGATGTCCTCCAGCTGCTGCCGGGTGACCCTGGTGACGCCCTGGTCGGTGGTGTAGGTGCCGGTGGTGGAGGAGCCGTACAGAGTGCCGCCGTCGCCGACGAAGTGCTTGGCGGTGGCCAGCACCTTGTCGCCGCGGCTCAGGTCGCGCCCGTCCGCGCGCCCCTGGAGGCCCTGGATGACGGTCTCCATGGATTCGACGAGGGCCGGGTCCTCGCCGAAGGACTCGTAGGAGCGGCCCCAGCGTTCGTCGCGGCTGACGCACAAGCAGGGCGCGAAGTCCCAGTGGATCCCGGTGGCGCGGACCTCGCTCGCCGTCACCGCGCCGGTCTTCTCGGCCAGCCGGGGGTCGCGGCTGGCGCCGATGCCGATGTTGTGCGGCATGATCGTGGCGCCGGCCAGGTTGTTGTGCCCGTGCACCGCGTCGACCCCGTAGATCAGCGGGATCTGGAACCGGGTGGCCCGGGTGCGCAGCTGGAAGTCGTCGATCATCTTCGCCCAGGCCTGGGGGGTGTTGGGCGTGGGGGTCGAACCGCCGCCGGACAGCAGGGAGCCGAGGGCGTGGGCGGCGATGTCGCCCGGCGCGGTCATCGCCCCGCGTTCGGCCTGCGTCATCTGCCCGGCCTTCTCCTCGAGGGACATCCGGGAGAGCAGGTCCGCGACCCGCTTCTTCACCGGCAGCCTGCTGTCGAGGTACGGCAGCCCGTACGCGTCGACGACGATCTGCGGTGTCTCGGCGGGGGGCTTGGCGCCGGTGACGGTGAGCTGGAGCGGGATCGTCCCGGCGGGCCGCGCCGCCTTGGGCTTGAGGGTGGTGACCTTGAGGGTGCGGGAGGTGCCGGAGGCGGTGCCCGCGGGGAAGGTGAGGGTGCCGGAGACCGGGGTGTAGTCCTTGCCGGGCTCGGCGGTGCCGCCGCCGGTGCGGTAGGCGACCGTCACCGGCTCGTCGAGCGGGGCGGAGCCGGTGGTGGCGACGGTGACCTTCACCGCCGCCGTGCCGCCCCCGCCGACCGGGTAGACCGCCGCGTCGGTGGTGACGGAGGCGCGCAGCGACTGGTCGGCCCGGCCGTACAACTGCACGTCGTCCATGGCGAACCTGCCCTTGACGCCGGTCGGCAGGGTGACGGCGTAGCCCCACATCCCGGTGAGACCGAGGACGTGGTCGATGCCGCCGACCGGCTGGTAGTCCGTGCGGTAGGTGAAGTCGGCGAAGGGCAGCTCGATCTGTTTCCAGCCCGTGAAGTCGTCGGTGAAGGAGGTCGTCCACAGCTCGGACGCCTCGCCGTGCGCACCGCCGTCCTTGATCTCGAAGGCGATCTTCCTGCCGTTGTCCTGGCCCTCCCACCAGAACCGGATGCCCTGGTGGGCGGACCAGTCGTGGGCGGGCAGGTCGGCCGCGAAGTCGTGCGTGAAGCCGCCGTAGCCGCTGATGTCGTAGGTACCGGAGAGGACCTTGGCGCCCTCGGGCGCGTCGGAACGGTCGGCGAGCCGCAGGGTGGGCGGATCGTCGCTGTCGCCACCCCAGGTGAAGATGCCCTCGGCGGGCTGGCCGGCGAAGGGCACCTCGCCCTCGAAGCGGTCGATGGACACGGGGGCGGGGGCCGGGTCGTCGGCGTAGTCGGCCGCCCGCGCCGACGCGAACGGGAGCAGGGCGGCGAGCAGACCGGCGGAGACGAGCAGGGCGGTTCTTCGCATGGACGGACCTTCCCTCGGCTCTGGGACTTCCCTGGGCTCATGATTCACTCACGACTTAGATCACGCCTTGAGTGAACTAGCGTCAGCCCGCCGCCGTCAAGACTTCACACTGGACTGGGGAGGGGCCCAACTCCTGGCCGAATACGGGCAGTTACCCGTTCGGCACCTGAACGCGCACCCTCTTGACTCGGCCCCGAAGCCGTCATTTACTCACCGCTCGCACGCCCCTGTCCCCCACCTCACGAAGGGCGGCACCCGATGCACTCCTTTCCCGACGGACGCGGTCTTCCCGGCAGACGCGGTCGCGCGCTGCGGCTGCTGCTCGCCGGACTGCTGTCCACGGCGGGCCTGACGGCCCTGGGCGCCCCGGCCGCGCAGGCGGCGGGCGAGCCCGTCACCGCCTGGCTGACCACGACCGACGACTCCGGCGGGCGCCACGTGGTGCGCGGGCTCGAACAGCAGACGCCGTTCGCCTTCCAGTCCGGCACCGGAGGCGGCGGCGAGAACATCACCGTCGACGAGAACACCCGCTACCAGACCTTCACCGGCGGCGGCGCCTCCTTCACCGACACCGCGGCCTGGCTGATGAAGAGCAGCGGCGCGCTGTCGCAGGCGACCCGGGACGCGACCATGCGGAAGCTGTTCTCGCCCACGGACGGGATCGGGCTCTCCTTCCTGCGCAACCCGATGGGCGCCTCCGACCTGGCGCGGGGCGGCTACACCTACGACGACGTGCCGGCCGGGCAGAGCGACCCGTCGCTCTCGAAGTTCTCCATCGCCCACGATCTGGCCGACGTGGTGCCGCTGACCCGGCAGGCGCTCCAGCTCAACCCGGCGCTCACGGTGATGGCCTCGCCCTGGACCGCGCCCGCCTGGATGAAGGACAGCGGGCAGCTCAACGGCGGCTGGTTGAAGGCGGAGGACTACGGGGCGTACGCCACGTACTTCGTGAAGTACCTCCAGGCCTACCGGGACCAGGGCGTCCCGGTCGCCTACGTGACCGCGCAGAACGAGCCCACCTGCTGTTCCGGCTACCCCTCGATGAGCTGGAACGCCGGCGGCCTGGCCTACTTCACCAAGAGCGAGCTGCTGCCCAAGCTCCAGGCCGCGGGCCTGTCCACCAAGGTGCTGGCGCACGACTGGAACTGGGACACCTACGACTCCTACGCCGCCCAGACGGTGGACGACGCGGCCGTCCGCGCGCACCCGAACTTCGGCGGCATCGCCTGGCACGGCTACGGCGGCAACGTCGCCCAGCAGACCACCGTGCACAACCGGTATCCGCAGCTGGACGCCTTCGGCACCGAGCACTCGGGCGGCACCTGGATCGGCCACCAGCAGCGCGAGGACATGCTCAACATCGTCGACTACACCCGGAACTGGGCGAAGTCGGTGACCAAGTGGTCGCTGGCGGTGGACCAGAACATGGGGCCGCACAACGGCGGTTGCGGCACCTGCACCGGGCTGATCACGGTGCACAACGGCGACGGCCGTTCGGGGCAGGTCGACTACACGGTCGAGTACTACGACATGGGCCACCTGACGAAGTTCGTACGGCCGGGCGCGCAGCGGATCGCCTCCACCGCCTCCTCGGCGGTGCCCAACGTGGCCTGGCGCAACCCGGACGGCGGCAAGGCCCTGATCGCCTACAACGACGCCACCACCGCGAAGACCGTCACGATCAACTGGGGTTCGCAGCACGCCACCTACTCGCTGCCGGGCCGGACGTCGGCGACCTTCACCTGGTCCGGGACGCAGTCGGGCGGCGGCAGCAAGTCGGGCGCGTTCGTCGGGCTGGCGGGCAAGTGCCTGGACGTGGCGGGCGGTTCGTCGGCGAACGGCACGGCAGTGCAGCTCTACGACTGCAACTCCAGCACGGCCCAGCAGTGGACGGTCCAGCCGGACGGGTCGGTGCGGGCGCTGGGCAAGTGCCTGGACGTGACGTCGGCGTCGACCGCCAACGGGGCGAAGGTGCAGCTGTACGACTGCAACGGCACCGGGGCCCAGCAGTGGTCGTACAACGCCTCGACCGGTGACGTGGTGAACCTCGCCGCCGACAAGTGTCTGGACGTGACCGACAACTCCTCGGCCAACGGGGCTCGGGCGCAGATCTGGTCGTGCACCGGCGCGGCCAACCAGAAGTGGCGGTTGCAGTAGGACCGCCCGGCCGGCCGGACACCGGTCGCGGCACCGGGCCCGCGGCTCCCCGCGGACGTATCGTCGGGGGTGTCCCCGACCTGACCACCCCGACCAGGAGCGCCGGCATGACCACACCTCGGGACCTGTTGATCGTCAGCATGGACGTCCCGTCCGAGCGCCCCGTCGAACAGGGCGATCTGTCTCTCGCGCTGGCGGGCGCCGAACTGGCCGACCTCCTCACCGGCGGGGCCGCCGGCCTGGACGGCGACCGCATCGTGCCGCTCCCCCGGCGGGACACCGGGGACCGCCTCCTGGACCAGGCGGCGGCGTCGCTCGACGGGCGGCCGCCGTACGAGTCCGTCGAGGACTGGCTGTGGCGCCGCGGCGAGGGCCTGGCCGTGACCTACATCGACGCCCTGGACGCGGAGGGGCAGCTCACCGGGCGGCGGCACCGCTGGATGCCCGCGCGCGGCGGCCGGAAGGCGCCCGCCGACACACCGGCGCGGCGCCGGGCCGCCGAGCGCTGGTCCTCCCACGACCCCGTCATCGCCGGGCTCGCGGCCGCCGTCGGCATCGAGGCCGAGCCGGGCGCCCCGCTCACCGCCCCGGACGACGACGCCCTGGTCACCGTGCTGGCCACCGTCAACGACGCGGTGACGGAGCTGGAGGCCGTACGGCAGCGGCGGCGCATCGAGAACGCGGCCTTCGACAACATCTGGCGCGCTCCCTGACACCGGGTGCGAACCCGGGTGCGTCGACCTCCTGCCGACGCCGCGCCGACGGGCCGCGGCCCCGGCTTGTCGGCGCGGGAGCGCCGGGCCCGGTCCGGGTCCCGGGCCGGCAGCCGGGTCGTCGTGCGTCCCCCCGCCGAAGAGCCGCCGTCCGCGGAACCGTTGTCGTCCGCGTCCCTGTCTCCTCTGTGCCGTGGCCTGCGGCGGAGGCGGGCTCGGGCGTCCGTTCGGCTACTTCGCCGGTTCCACGCCCGCGCGCAGCAGGCCGTAGGTGTACGCGTCCTCCAGGGCCTGCCAGGAGGCCGCGATCACGTTGTCCGCCACGCCCACCGTGGACCACTCGCCCTGGCCGTCCGAGGTGGAGATCAGCACGCGGGTGGTGGAGGAGGTGCCGTGCTTGCCCTCCAGGATACGGACCTTGTAGTCGACCAGGCCGAGGGAGGCGAGCTCGGGGTAGATCTTCTCCAGGGCCACGCGCAGGGCGCGGTCGAGGGCGTTGACCGGGCCGTTGCCCTCGGCGGTGGCGACGATGCGCTCGCTCTTGGCCCACAGCTTCACCGTGGCCTCGTTGGCGTGGGTGCCGTCGGGGCGGTCCTCGACGATGGCCCGCCAGGACTCGACGTCGAAGTACCTCAGCGGCCTGCCCTCGGCCTCGGCGCGCAGCAGCAGTTCGAAGCTCGCGTCGGCCGCCTCGTAGGTGTAGCCCTTGAGCTCGCGCTCCTTGACGCGCTCGACCACGCGGCCGACCAGTTCGCGGTCGTCGCCGAGGTCGATGCCGAGTTCCTTGCCCTTGAGCTCGATGGAGGCGCGGCCGGCCATGTCGGAGACCAGCATGCGCATGGTGTTGCCGACCTGCTCGGGGTCGATGTGCTGGTACAGGTCCGGGTCGACCTTGATGGCGGAGGCGTGCAGGCCGGCCTTGTGGGCGAAGGCGGAGACACCCACATAGGGCTGGTGAGTGGAGGGCGTGAGGTTGACGACCTCGGCGATGGCGTGCGAGATGCGGGTCATCTCGCGCAGCCGCCCCTCGGGCAGCACCCGCTTGCCGTACTTCAGCTCCAGGGCCGCGACCACCGGGAAGAGGTTGGCGTTGCCGACCCGCTCGCCGTAGCCGTTGGCCGTGCACTGCACGTGGGTGGCGCCGGCGTCGACGGCCGCGAGGGTGTTGGCGACCGCGCAGCCGGTGTCGTCCTGGGCGTGGATGCCGAGGCGGGCGCCGGTGTCCGCGAGGACGGTGGAGACGACCGCCTGGACCTGGGCGGGCAGCATGCCGCCGTTGGTGTCGCAGAGGATCACCACGTCCGCGCCGGCCTCCGCGGCGGTGCGGACGACGGCCTTGGCGTACTGGGGGTTGGCGCGGTAGCCGTCGAAGAAGTGCTCGCAGTCGACGAAGACCCGGCGGCCCTCGGCGCGCAGGTGGGAGACGGTGTCGCGGACCATCTCCAGGTTCTCCTCCAAGGTGGTGCGCAACGCCAGCTCCACATGCCGGTCGTGCGACTTGGCGACCAGGGTGATCACCTCGGCGCCGGACTCCAGCAGCGCCCTGACCTGGGGGTCGTCCGCCGCCTTGGCGCCGGCCCGGCGGGTCGCCCCGAAGGCGACGAGCTTGGCGTGCCGGAAGTCGATCTCCTGCTTGGCGCGGGCGAAGAACTCGGTGTCCCGCGGGTTCGCGCCGGGCCAGCCACCCTCGATGAAGCCCACGCCGAAGTCGTCCAGGTGCCGAGCGATGGCCAGCTTGTCGGCGACCGTGAGGTTGATCCCCTCACGCTGGGCGCCGTCGCGCAGGGTGGTGTCGAAGACGTGGAACGAATCGTCGAGCTGGCTGGATGCGGTCATGGTCTCAAGGCTCCTGTTTGCAATCTCGGTCTTGCCGTCAATGACCGGCTCCACCGTCCCCCCAATAGTCCCTCGCGCAGCGGTCCCGGCTGTGGGTGGGCCAGGAAAACGAAAGACCCCTCGCGGGTGCGAGAGGTCTGCGCGCGGGTCGAGGACGACGATGGCCGCCCGTACCTGGTCGTACGTGGCGGTCACTGCGGACCGGCGCGCCTGCTGCCAATAATCATGGCGGACGAGAGCACGGGGGCAGTCTGGCACAGTCCCGCTCTCTCCGGACATCACGTCTCAGGATGCGGGCGTCAACCTGGACGCCTCCGCGGTCTCCACCCGCGCCAGATCCAGGTCCCTGGTCTCCCGCATGGTGATGTAGACCACGAGCGAGACGGCCGCACAGGCCGCCACGTACCAGAAGAATCCGGACTCCGCGCCGGCGTTCTTGAACCACAGGGCGACGTATTCCGCGGTGCCGCCGAAGAGGGCGTTGGCGAGGGCGTAGGGCAGGGCCACGCCGAGCGCGCGCACGCCCGTGGGGAACAGCTCCGCCTTCACGCACGCGTTGATCGAGGTGTAGCCGGTGACCACGACCAGGGCGAGCAGGGACAGTCCGAGCGCCGGCCAGAAACCGTCCGCGCGCCGCAGCAGGGTCATGATCGGCACGGTCAGGACCGTGGAGCCGACGGCGAAGGTGATCAGCAGCGGCCGGCGGCCGATCCGGTCGGACAGCCGCCCGGCGAGCGGCTGGAGGCAGGCGAAGACGATCAGCGCGGTGAAGGAGACGAGGGTCGCGGTCTGCTTGGGCAGGCCCGCGGAGTTGGCCAGGTACTTCGTCAGGTACGTGGTGTACGTGTAGTACGCCACGGTGCCGCCCATGGTCAGGGCGATCACCAGGAACGCCTCCCGCCTGTGCCGCCACAGCGCGCGCAGGGTGCCGCGCTCCTCGCCACCGGTGGCGTCGGCCTCGTACACCGCCTCGTACACCTCGGTCTCCAGCATGCTGCGGCGCAGGTAGAAGACCACGGCCGCGCCGAGCGCGCCGACCACGAACGGGATGCGCCACCCGTAGCTGTGCAGGGCCTCGTCGGACATGGTGCGCTGGAGCAGGATCTGGAGGCCGAGGCCGAGGATCTGGCCGGCGGTCATGGACACGTACTGGAAACTGGAGGCGAAGCCGCGGTGGCGCGGGGCGGAGGCCTCGGTGAGGTAGGTGGCGCTGGCCGCGTACTCGCCGCCCACGGACAGTCCCTGGAGCAGGCGTGCGGCGAGCAGGACCAGGGCGCCGCCGTAGCCGGCGACGGCGTAGGTCGGCGCCACGGCGATGAGGACGGCGGAGGCCGACATGAGGGTGACGGTCAGGGTCAGGGCCGCCTTGCGGCCCTTCCGGTCGCCGACCCTGCCGAGCAGCCAGCCACCGACCGGGCGCATGAAGAAGCCGACGGCGAAGATGCCCGCGGTGTTCATGAGCTGGGCGGTCGGGTTCCCGTCCGGGAAGAAGGCCCCGGCGAAGTAGGTGGCGAAGCTGGCGTAGACGAACCAGTCGTACCACTCCACCATGTTTCCGGCCGAGCCGATCCAGATCTTCTTCCAGTGCTGTCGTCCCATGAGCCGTCACTGCCCCGGCCGGGCGGTGGGAACGCGCCGGAATCGGCCAAACGGAGCGGTCAGTTCAGGCGTCGTACGAAGACGTCCGGGACGCCGTTGGTGTCGTGCGGCACCAGGTCGGCGGCCGGGGAGGAGAAGACGACGGCGTGGCCCGTGCGGTCGACCGCGCGGGGGAGAGCGGTGGCGCCCGCCGGGGCCACCGGGTGCCGCCGGCCGGACGGCAGGGCGAGCAGGTCGAGTCCGCCGTCGGCGGACAGCAGCACGTGCCGCAGCGAGCCGTCGGCGGCGGCCGCCGCGGTGCCGGCCGCCTGCCGGACGCGTCCGGTGGGCAGGTCCTGGAAGTACGCGGTGGTCGTCCCATCGGCCGCCGTGGCGTTGAACAGGGCGCGGCGGCCGTCGTCGGAGAGCCGGACGAGCGTGGCCGAGAAGCCGCTGCCGATGTCGGACTCGTGTCCGTCGCGGACGACGTGGATCCGCCCCTCGGTGCCCTGGCCCGTCCGGGCCGCCACGCTGTACGCGACCGTGCGGCCGTCGGCGCTGAGCCAGGCGTTGAGGATCAGGCCCTCGGCCGGCAGCGGCGAGATCCGCCGGTCGGTGCCGGTGTCCAGGTCGCGGACGTGGAGCACGCGTGCGTAGTCGTCGCCGTGGCGGTTGCCGAGGGTGTACGCCACGTGCCGGCCGTCGGCGCTGATCGCGGCCGCGGTGCCCAGCTCGTAGGAGGTGTCCTGCGGCGGCTCCTGGGGCCACAGCACCTCCGTGCGTCCCGTGACGCGGTCGTACACGTACGGCTTGGGGTACCGGTTGCCGTTGGAGTAGGCGAGACGGCGGCCGTCGCCGCTGAGCATCGGCCCCGTGGTGTAGATCAGGTCCTCCGGGACCTGGGTGAGCCTGCCGGTGCGCAGGTCCTTGAGGTACAGGCGGGTGTCGATGCCGCCCTCGGGGTCCGCCGAGGAGAAGACGGCGTAGCGGCCGTCGCCGCTGATCACGCCGCCGCCCGACGGCGCGGTCAGCTCGCTCCCGTCGGTGGCGGTACTGATCCGCTCGACGCGCGGCGGAGGGGCCGCGGCCACGGCGGCCGGGCCGAGCGCGAGCAGCAGTGCCGCTGCCGACGCGGTGCCGAAGACTCTGCGGACGTGTGCGGCCATGGCCATGGTTCCCCCCGAAACCGGTCCCCCGGTCCCGCGCCGAGGACTCCCCGGATTCAAACGCGCCGGCCGGTCCGCGGCAATGCGCCGGTTTACGTACAACCGGGACGGTTGATCAGGCGTCCGCGAGCCCCGGCCGGCTCAGCGCTTCGTCGAGGAACTCCCCTAGGTGGCACATGACTTGGGCCCGGTCGGTGCCGCGCAGCCCGATCGCCACGTGGATGGAGAAGCCGTCGAGGAGAGCGCGCAGCCGGGCCGCGAAGCGGTCCGCGTCGACCGGCTGGAACTCGCCGCGCGAGACGCCCTCGGCGACCAGCGCGGCCAGGTCCCGGTGCCAGGCGCCCTCGATGGCGGCCTGCCGGTCGCGGGCGTCCTCGCCGGCGTTCAGCGAGCGGTTCCAGACCTCCAGCCACAGCGTCCAGTGCGGGTCACGGTGACCATCCGGCACGTACAGGTCGACGTAGGCGTCGAGGCGTTCGCGTACCGGGGCGGCACGGGTGAGCAGCCGGCCGCGCTCGGTGCCGAGCCGGCTCTCGCTCCACTCCAGCGTCTGCAGCAGCAGTTCGTCCTTGGAGCGGAAGTAGTACAGCAGATGGCCGCTGCTCATCCCGACCTCGCGGCCGAGCGCCGCCATGGTGAGCTGCTCCAGACCGCGCTCGGCGATCATCTCCATGGCGGCGGCGAGCACCTCCTCACGCGGCGGCGCGGGGGTACGTCTGCGGGGCGCGGGGGCGGTGCTCATGCCGGGACCGTCCGTACGGCGTCGGGCAGGAAGTGGGTCTCGTAGGGGCCGTAGCACTCGCCGAACAGCGTCGCCACCACCGCTCCGCACCCGCCGCACACCTGGTTCGGGCCCTCCTGGCCGGTGGCCCCGCAGCACCCGTGCTCCTGGCAGGCGGGGTTGTACGACAGGAAACCGGCCGTGTCCTCGGGGCCGACCACCAGGGTGTCGCGCTGCCCGGCCGACATCAGGAATCCCGGGCCGTCGGGGTTCCCCACGCACACGCCGGGGAGGGCGGCCCCCGCCCACTCCGGGTCCGGGTGCGGCACGAACGGCGCCCCGCACGGCTCGGGGTCCACGGCGTACGTGCCCGGCGGCACGGTCGGCGGGGCGTGCCGCGAGCCGTCCGGGTTCCTCCGGCCGTCGCACTCCGGGCGGGGCGGCAGTTCGGGCAGCGGACGCAGCGGTTCGGTGAGGTGGCGGGCGCAGGCCGCGCAGACCAGTACGTTCACTCGTATGTTCTACCTGACCGCCCGCTGCCCGACGACCGTCTTGGGCTGCTGCTGGGTGATGCAGTGGATGCCTCCACCGCCGGCGAAGATGGCGCGGGCGTCGACCGGGGTCACCGTGCGGTCGGGGAAGAGCCGGCGGAAGATGCCGGCCGCCTCCTCGTCGCGCGGGTCGTCGAAGGCGCACAGGACGACGCCGCCGTTGCAGAGGTAGTGGTTGATGTAGGAGTAGTCGGCCCAGTGCCCGTCGGCCTCCAGGACGGTGGGGGCGGGGACTTCGACGACCTCCAGGGGGCGGCCGTCGGCGTCGGTGGCCGACTTCAGGACGCCGATGACCTCCTTGGTGACCTCGTGGTCGGGGTGGGCCGGGTCCGGCTGGTGGTGGGCGACGACGACACCGGGGCGGGCGAAGGCGGCCACGATGTCGACATGGCCGAGGGTGCCGTAGCCGTAGGGAGGGTAGTCGCCGGTCAGGCCGCGCGGCAGCCAGATCGCCTTGCGGGTGCCGAGGTGGGCGTGGATCTCCGCCTCGACCTGCTCCTTCGTCCAGTGCGGGTTGCGCTCGGGGCCGAGCTGCACGGTCTCGGTCAGCAGGACCGTGCCCTCGCCGTCGACGTGGATCCCGCCGCCCTCGTTGACGAGCGGGGAGGCGTACGTCTTCGCGCCCGCGAGGTCCGAGACATACGAGGCGATCTTCGCGTCGTGCTCCCAGCGGGCCCAGTCCTGGGCTCCCCAGCCATTGAACGTCCAGTCCACGGCGGCGAGTTCACCTGCCTCACTGGTCAGGAAGGTGGGGCCGATGTCGCGCATCCAGGCGTCGTCCAGATCGCGTTCGACGGTGTCGACGCCGTCGCCCAGGAGGGTGCGGGCCTCGGCCGACTGGCCGGGGCCGCAGACCACCGTCACCGGTTCGAAGCGGCGCACGGCACGGGCCACCGACGCCCAGGCGGCGCGGGAGGCGGCGACGTCGTCGGGGGTGTCGAAGGTCGGGTTGGGACCCGGCCACGCCATCCAGGTGCGCTCGTGCGGCGCCCACTCGGCGGGCATGCGGAAGCCGTCGGCGGCGGGGGTGTTCATCTCGGGGGTCCTCGCAGAGGTCACGGAGGTCACAGGAAGTACAGGCGGTTGAGGGAGACCGACTCGGCGGGCTCGGAGCGGATCGGGTCGCCGTCCAGGGTGACCAGGCCGGTGCGCTGGTCGACGTCGACGGATCCGGTACGGGAGTTGAGGCGCAGGTCGGCGGGGCCGATACCGCGGGTGCCGCGCACGGCGACCCGGCGCCGCCGGGTGGGCATCGTGTCGTGGCCCTGGTCCACGGCGGCCTGGGCGACGAACGCGACCGAGATCTCGGCCGGGGTGGCGCCGTGCGCGCCGAACTGCGGTCCCAGTACGAGGGGTTCGCAGGTGTCGGTGGCCGCGTTGGGGTCGCCCACCACGCCGTACGCGGGGAACCCGGACTTGAGGACGAGTTGCGGCTTGGCACCGAAGAACTCGGGGCGCCACAGCACGATGTCGGCCAGCTTGCCGGTCTCGATCGAGCCGACCTCGTGGGAGAGGCCGTGCGCGATGGAGGGGTTGATCGTCAGCTTGGCGATGTAGCGCAGAACGCGCGCGTTGTCGTCGTCCGGGCCGTCCCCGTCGACCGGGCCCAACTCGGCCTTCATCTTCCCGGCCATGGCGAAGGTGCGGCGCACGGTCTCGCCGGCCCGGCCCATGCCCTGGGCGTCGGAGGAGGTGATGCCGATCGCGCCCAGGTCGTGCAGCACGTCCTCGGCGCCCATGGTCCCGGCACGGATGCGGTCGCGGGCCATGGCCGCGTCGCCGGGCAGGTCGGTCTTGAGGTCGTGGACGGAGACGATCATGCCGTAGTGCTCGGCGACCGCGTCCCGGCCGAAGGGCAGGGTGGGGTTGGTGGAGGAGCCGATGACGTTCGGGACCCCGGCCATCTTCAGCACGTTGGGGACGTGTCCGCCGCCGCAGCCCTCGATGTGGAAGGCGTGGATCGTGCGTCCCTCCAGGACGCGCAGGGTGTCCTCGACCGACAGGCACTCGTTCAGTCCGTCGCTGTGCAGGGCGACTTGTACGTCGTGCTCCTCGGCGACCCGCAGGGCGGTGTCGAGGGCACGGGTGTGGGCGCCCATGTCCTCGTGCACCTTGAAGCCCAGGGCGCCGCCCTCGGCCAGCGCCTCGACCAGCGGGGCCGGGTGCGAGGACGAACCGCGGCCCAGGAAGCCGATGTTGACCGGCCACGCGTCGAAGGCGCCGAAGGCGTGCCGCAGCGCCCACGGCGAGTTGACGCCCACGCCCCACACCGGCCCGAACTCCTGGCCGATGATGGTGGTCACGCCGGAGGCGAGCGAGGCCTCCATGATGCGCGGCGACAGCAGGTGCACATGGGGGTCGACGGCGCCGGCCGTGGCGATCAGCCCCTCGCCGGACACGATCGTGGTACCGGTGCCGACGACCACGTCGACGCCGTCGAGGGTGTCGGGGTTCCCGGCCCGCCCGATGGAGTGGATCCGGCCCTCGCGGATTCCTATGGAGACCTTGCGGATGCCCTGCACGGCGTCGATGACGACGACGTTGCTGATCACCACGTCGCAGGTCTCGCGGACCGCCGCCGCCTTGAGGTGCAGTCCGTCCCGGGCGGTCTTGCCGAAGCCGGCGAGGAACTCGTCGCCGTACTGCTGCGCGTCGGACTCGATCCGGACCACCAGCCCGGAGTCCCCGAGGCGGACGCGGTCGCCGGCCCGCGGGCCGTGGGTGGCCGCGTACGCGTACGGGTCGATGCTCATCGGTCGGCTCCCAGGTATCCGCAGGCGGCGGCCCGGCGCAGGGCCTCTTCCTTTGCCCCCGGCGCGTCCAGGGGCCCGTCGACGAGGCCGGCGAAGCCGATCGCGATCCGCTCGCCGCCGATCGGCACGAGGCCGACCTCTGCACTCTCCCCCGGCCCGAACCGCACCGACGATCCGGCGGGCACCGCGAGCCGCATGCCGTAGGCCCGCTCGCGCGGGAAGTCGAGGCGCGGGTTGGCCTCGAAGAAGTGGAAGTGCGAGGTGACGGAGACCGGCACGGACGCGGTGTTGGTGACCGTGAGCCGTACGGCCGCCTCCGGCTCGGCGTGCTCCGGTCCCGGCAGCAGCGCGCCCGGCCCCATCTCGCCCAGCCCTCCCCCCGCGATCGGGTCGGAGACCACCGCGAGCCGTGAGCCGTCGTCGAAGACGGCCTCGACGTGGACCTCGGTGACCACGTCCGCCACGCCGGGCAGGACGTCGTCCGGGCCGAGCGCCGTGCGGGCACGCTCGATCGCCTCGGCGAGCCGGGCGCCGTCGCGGGCTGCCTCGCACACCGTGTCGGCGATCAGGGCGGTGGCCTCCGGCACGTTGAGCCTCAGGCCGCGGGCCCTGCGGGCACGGGCCAGTCCGGCGGCGGTGAACAGCAGCAGCCGGTCGCGCTCGGTGGGGGTCAGTCTCACGCCGTGGCACCTCCTTGATCGCCAAATTAGAACAACACTCTAAACGTGAAGTTCACAGAAAGGAACCGTTGACGACCGACCGCCTCAGCCGTCACATTGAACGTCGCTCTAACTCCCGGGCGGCCGTCGAAGGAGACCTGCCATGCCGATAGAACAGCACGGAGTCGACACCATCCCCGAAGCGGAACGGACCAGTGGTCCGCGCGATCTGGTGTCGATCCTGCTGGGGTCCAATCTGTGTCTCGGCGTGATCATCTTCGGCTGGCTGCCGCCGTCGTTCGGGCTCGGCTGGTGGGCCTCGCTCAGCTCGATCGTGGTGGGCACGGTGGTCGGCACGCTGTTCACGGCCCCGCTGGCGCTGGTCTCCCTGCGCACCGGCACCAACCTGTCGACCTCGTCCGGCGCCCAGTTCGGCGTGCGCGGCCGGCTGGTCGGCTCGGTGGTCGGGCTGCTGCTCGCCCTCGGCTACACCGCCCTGACCGTGTGGATCGGCGGCGACGTGATGGTCTCCGTCCTGCACCGGCTGTTCGGTCTGACGCCGAGCGCGGCCTCGTACGGCGTCGTCTACACCCTGCTCGCCGCGGCGACCGTCACGGGCGCGGTGTACGGCTACCGGGTGCTGCTCGCCATGTCCCGCGTGCTCGCGATCGGCATGACCGCCCTGCTGATCCTCGGCGTGATCGCCTACGCCCCGCACTTCACCACGGCCGCGCTGCCGGAGGCCGGCGGCTATCTGCTGGGCGGCTTCTGGCCGACGTGGTTCCTCGCGACGGTGGCCGCCGGACTCTCCGGTCCGATCGCCTTCATCACCCTCCTCGGCGACTACACCCGCTACATCTCCCCCACCCGGTACTCCTCCCGCCGGGTGCTGCACGCCACCTGGCTGGGCCTGCTCCTCGGCCTGCTGGTCCCGCAGCTGTTCGGCACCTTCACGGCCTTCGGCGCCCGCGCCGCCCTCGACTACGCCGGGCCGCTGGTGGACGCCTCCCCCACCTGGTACCTGATCCCGCTGCTGCTGTCCGCCTCCGCGGGCTCGGTCGGCAACGCCGGTCTGATGCTGTACTCCATGGGCCTCGACCTGGACGCCATCCTGCCGCGCGCCTCCCGCGCCCGCGCCACCTACACGGTCGCCGTGGTCGCCACGGCCTGCGTCTTCGCCGGCCACTTCGCCTGGGACGCGCAGTCGGCGATGACCTCCTTCGTCCTCCTGCTCACCGCGATCGGCACCCCGTGGGCGGTCATCACCCTCATCGGCTTCGCCCGCTGCCGCGGGGTGTACGACGCCGACGCCCTCCAGGTCTTCAACCGGCGCTCCCGGGGCGGCGTCTACTGGTACCGGTCCGGCTGGAACATCCAGGCGACCGTCTCGTGGGCGGTGGGCGCCGGTGTCGGCCTGCTGGCGGTGTCCCTGCCCTCGTACGAGGGACCGCTGCTGTCCCTGACCGGCGGCGTGGACTGCAGCTTCCTGCTGTCGGGGGCCGTCGGCGGTCTGGTCCACCTGCTGCTCGCCCCGCGGCCCCAGCCGTCGCCGCTCCTCGAGACCGCGAAGGAACCGGCCCACGCCGAGAGCCGGCTCTAGCGCTGTGACCGGACAGGTTCACCGGCTCGCGCGGACCTTTCCGGTCTCAGCACCGGGCCCTGCCGGAAGAGACCGGGAAGCACACCGCCAACGGCCGTTCCCCGCCCGCCGGTTCGCGAAGCCGGCGAACGGCGGACGGGGAACGGGAGAGGGGGAGAGGGGGATCGGGAGACGGCCGGTGAGGCGAAGGGCCGGGCGGGCGCCTACGCCAGCGCGTGCATCCAGCCGTGCTTGTCCTCGGTGACGCCACGCTGGACGTCCAGCAGGGCCCGGCGCAGCTTCATGGTGACCTCGCCGGGCTCGCCGCCCGACTGCTTCCACTCGGCGCCCGCGCGCTTGACGGTGCCGACGGGGGTGATGACGGCGGCCGTGCCGCAGGCGAAGACCTCCGTCAGCGTGCCGTTCTCGGAGTCGCGCTGCCACTGGTCGATGGAGACGCGGGCCTCCTCGGACTCGTAGCCGAGGTCGCGGGCGACCTGCAGCAGCGAGTCACGGGTGACGCCCTCCAGGATCGAACCGCTCAGGGACGGGGTGACGATCTTGTCGCCGTACACGAAGTACAGGTTCATGCCGCCGAGTTCCTCGACCCACTTGTGCTCCACGGCGTCGAGGTAGCAGACCTGGTCGCAGCCCTCGGCGGCGGCCTCGGCCTGGGCGAGCAGGGAAGCCGCGTAGTTGCCGCCCGTCTTGGCGTCGCCCATGCCGCCGGGGACGGCGCGGACGCGGTCCTCGGAGGCCCAGATGGAGACCGGCTTCACACCGCCCGGGAAGTACGCGCCGGCCGGGGAGGCAATCACGAGGAACAGGTACTCGTTGGCGGGCTTGACGCCCAGCCCGACCTCGGTGGCGATCATGAACGGGCGCAGGTACAGGGACTCCTCGCCGCCGTGCGCCGGGACCCACGCCTTGTCCTGCCGGACCAGGGCGTCGCAGGCTTCGATGAACGTCTCGACGGGCAGCTCGGGCATGGCCAGGCGGCGGGAGGACGCCTGGAAGCGCTTGGCGTTCTTCTCCGGGCGGAACGTGGCGACCGAGCCGTCGGGCTGGCGGTAGGCCTTCAGACCTTCGAAGATCTCCTGCGCGTAGTGCAGGACGTGCGTGGCGGGGTCGAGGGGGATCGGCGCGTACGGAACGAGCTGGCCGTCGTGCCAGCCCCGGCCCTCCGTCCACCTGATCGTCACCATGTGGTCGGTGAAGTGGCGGCCGAATCCGGGGTTGGCCAGGATCGCCTCCCGCTCCGCGTCGGAGAGCGGGTTGGCCGAAGGCTTGAGCTCGATCGTGGGCGTCGTCATGAATGAGTGTCCTTCACCGAGTTGTTGTGACAGGCCGCGCTCACGCCCGTACGGCCGGATGGCCTGTGCTAGGACGTCCGAGCATTCCCTCATACCGCGGCTCCGCGTTCGATTATCGCGCGGAGCCGAGGGCGGAAGAAAACGGGGTGAATGCGGCCCAGGGACTGATGGTGGCACCCGGCGCCGGACAGGGGGAAGCCGCCGGGCGCGGATGCGACCCGACGGCTTCGAAGTTTTCGAGTGGCTCGGCCGGGTCAGCCCGCTACTCGTACGCGGAGCGCGTCGCCGATCTCGGCGGTGGAACGCGCGGGCAGCGCGCCGCGCTCCGCGAGGTCGGCGGAGACGGCGTCCTCGATCCGGGTGGCCTCGGACTCGTAGCCGAGGTGGCGCAGCAGCAGGGCGACGGACAGGACCGTGGCGGTGGGGTCGGCCTTGCCCTGACCTGCGATGTCCGGGGCCGAGCCGTGGACCGGCTCGAACATGGACGGGAACTCGCCGCCCGGGTTGATGTTGCCGGAGGCGGCGACGCCGATGCCGCCGGAGACGGCCGCGGCGAGGTCGGTGATGATGTCGCCGAAGAGGTTGTCGGTGACGATGACGTCGAACCGCTCGGGCTGGGTCACCAGGTAGATGGTGGCCGCGTCGACGTGGATGTACTCGGTGGTGACCTCGGGGTACTCCTCGGCCACCTTGTTGAAGATGTTCGTCCACAGGTGGCCCGCGAAGGTCAGCACGTTGTTCTTGTGGACCAGCGCGAGCTTCTTGCGCGGACGGGCCTGGGCGCGGGCGAAGGCGTCGCGGACCACGCGCTCGACACCGAAGGCCGTGTTGACGGAGACCTCGGTGGCGACCTCGTGCTCGGTGCCCTTGCGGATGGTGCCGCCGTTGCCCGTGTACGGGCCCTCGGTGCCCTCACGGACGACGACGAAGTCGATCCGCGGGTCGCCCGCGAGCGGCGTGGCGACTCCGGGCAGGAGCTTGCTCGGGCGCAGGTTGACGTGGTGGTCGAAGGCGAAGCGGAGCTTGAGCAGGAAGCCGCGCTCCAGGACGCCGGAGGGCACCGACGGGTCGCCGATGGCGCCGAGCAGGATGGCGTCGTGCCGCCTCAGCTGCTCCAGGTCGGCGTCGGTGAGGGTCTCCCCGGTGGCGTGGTAGCGCCGGGCGCCGAAGTCGTACTCCTTGGTCTCCAGCTTCACATCCTGCGGTAGGGCGGCGGACAGGACCTTCAGGCCCTCGGCCACGACTTCCTGGCCGATTCCGTCACCGGGGATCACTGCGAGATCGATGCTGCGAGACATGCGGGCACCCTACTCCTCGTCCCATGAGCTGACATGGAGCGTCCGCGATCCGGACACCCCGGGGGACTCCCGGACCTCAGTGACCCGTCTGGCCGCCGTTGTCGCGGCGGTCGAGGGCGCGCTGGAGGGCGGCGGCGGCGTTCTTGCGGTCGGACTCGCTGGTGCGCGGGATGTGGCGGACGCGGCGGCGGACGGTCGTCTCGGGCATGGGAATCGACTCCTTCGAGCAGCATGGAGTACGGAAAAGAAGACTGACGAGACTCCCCCACTGCCTAATGGGCGTGGGCGGCGCCCCCGGAAGGGGCGGAAAGCCTGCCGCAGGGGTGACCTGCACGGGCCCGGCTCACGACCGCCATTCGCTGGATCAAGCGAGACGCTCGGTTCCTACAAAGCTAGGTGAGGACCGGGCATCTGTCTCCACAATTACTCGGACTTCCTACTATCTGAGACGGAGGATAGGGTCACACCCACCTGACCTGGGCCTTCCTCTGACCCAAATGGCTCCGCCCCCGGTCCGGAGGGGTGTTTCCGGAGCGGGGGCGGGGTTCAGGGGGTGCCGCGCGGGCGTCAGCCCATGTGCGGGTAGGCGTAGTCGGTCGGCGCGACCAGGGTCTCCTTGATGGCGCGGGTCAGGGTCCAGCGCATCAGGTTCTGCGGGGCGCCCGCCTTGTCGTTGGTGCCGGAGGCGCGGCCGCCGCCGAAGGGCTGCTGGCCGACCACGGCGCCGGTCGACTTGTCGTTGATGTAGAAGTTGCCGGCCGCGTAGCGCAGCTTCTCCATCGTGTACGCCGCGGCGGCGCGGTCACCGGCGATGACCGAGCCGGTCAGGGCGTAGTCCGACACCGACTCCATCTGGGTCAGCATCTCGTCGTAGGCGTCGGCCGAGCTGTCGTCGTACACGAGGACCGCGAGGATCGGGCCGAAGTACTCGGTCGTGAAGACCTCGTTCTCCGGGTCGGTGCACTCGATGACGGTCGGGCGGACGAAGTAGCCGACCGAGTCGTCGTAGGTGCCGCCCGCGACGATCGTGCAGGACGGGTCCTCCTGGGCCCGGTCGATCGCCGCCTTGTTCTTCGCGAAGGAGCGGTCGTCGATGACCGCGCCGATGAAGTGCGACAGGTCGGTGACGTCACCCATGGTCAGCGAGTCGACCTCGGCGGCGAACTCCTCCTTGAAGCCGGAGTTCCAGATCGACGCCGGGATGTAGGCGCGGGAGGTGGCGCTGCACTTCTGGCCCTGGTACTCGAAGGCACCGCGGGTCAGCGCGGTCTTCAGCACCGCGCGGTCGGCCGACGGGTGGGCCACCACGAAGTCCTTGCCGCCGGTCTCGCCGACCAGGCGCGGGTAGGCGCGGTACTTCTCGATGTTGTTGCCGACCGTCTTCCACAGGTACTGGAAGGTCTTGGTCGAACCGGTGAAGTGGATGCCGGCCAGGTCGCGGTGGTTCAGGGCGATCTCGGAGACCTCGATGCCGTCACCGGTGAGGAGGTTGATGACGCCCTTGGGCAGGCCCGCCTCCTCCAGCAGCTTCATGAGCAGCACGGCGGCGTGCGTCTGGGTCGGGGACGGCTTCCAGATCACCACGTTGCCCATGAGGGCGGGCGCGGTGGGCAGGTTGGCCGCGATCGCCGAGAAGTTGAACGGCGTGATCGCGTAGACGAAGCCCTCCAGCGGACGGTGGTCCATGCGGTTCCACACGCCCGGGGAGTTGGCCGGGGGCTGCTCGGCGAGGATCTGGCGGGCGTAGTGGACATTGAAGCGCCAGAAGTCCACCAGCTCGCAGGGGCTGTCGATCTCGGCCTGCTGCGCGGTCTTGGACTGGCCGAGCATCGTGGAGGCGGCGATCGTCTCGCGCCAGGGGCCGGACAGCAGCTCGGCGGCGCGCAGGATGATCGCGGCACGGTCGTCGAAGGACATCGCGCGCCAGGCCGGGGCCGCGGCGAGAGCGGCGTCGATGGCGTCCTGCGCGTCGGCCTTCGTGGCGTTGCGGGAGGTGCCGATGACGGCCTTGTGGTTGTGCGGCTGGACGACCTCGAAGGACTCGCCCCCACCCATGCGCTGGACACCGTCGATGGTGCAGGGCAGGTCGATCGGGTTCTCGGCCAGCTCCTTGAGCTTGGCCTCCAGGCGGGCGCGCTCGGGCGAGCCGGGAGCGTAGCCGTGCACCGGCTCGTTGACGGGCGTGGGGACCTGGGTCACAGCGTCCATGGGTTCCGAACTCCTTGACTTGAGCGGTGTTGCGAGCGGGGTGCGGAGGCTCAGCCCTTGCTGACCATGCTCCGGAGGAAGAAGCGCAGGTTGGCCGGCTTCTCCGCGAGGCGGCGCATGAAGTAGCCGTACCAGTCGGTGCCGAAGGCGGTGTAGACGCGCATGCGGTGACCCTCGGCGGCCAGGCGCAGGTGCTCGTCGCCGCGGATGCCGTACAGCATCTGGAACTCGTACTCGTCGAGCTTCCGGCCGGCGGTGCGGGCCAGTTCCTGCCCGATCGAGATCAGGCGCGGGTCGTGGGAGCCGATCATCGGGTATCCGTCGCCCTGCATCAGCACGCGCAGGATGCGGACGTACGCCTTGTCGATCTCGTGCTTGTTCTGGTAGGCGACCTCGGCGGGCTCCTTGTAGGCGCCCTTCACCAGGCGGACCCGGCTGCCGTTCGCGGCGAGGCGGCGGGCGTCGGCCTCGGTGCGGAAGAGGTAGGCCTGGATGACGCAGCCGGTCTGCGGGAAGTCCTTCCGCAGTTCCTCGTGAATGGCGAACATCGAGTCAAGGGTGGTGTGGTCCTCGGCGTCCAGCGTGACCGTCGTGCCGATGGCGGCGGCGGCCTCGACGACCGGGCGGACGTTCTTCAGCGCCAGCTCGTGGCCGTGCTCCAGGGCCTGGCCGAACATGGACAGCTTCACGGACATCTCGACCTTCGGGCCGAGCTCCAGGTCCTTGATCCGGTCGATCAGCTCCAGGTACGCGTCCCGCGCGGCGGCGGCCTGCTCGGGAGTGGTGATGTCCTCACCGACCACGTCCATGGTCAGTTCCAGGCCCCTGCCGGTGAGGTCCTCGATGATCGGGACGATGTCGCCCACGGTCTCGCCCGGGATGAAGCGGTCGACGACCTGCTTCGTCCCCGGGGCCGCCGAGATCAGGCGTCGCATCCGGTCGCTGCGCGACGCGGCGAGAATCACGGGACCCAGCACGGGGCACCTCCACACAAACAAGCAACACAAGGCCGCAGCCCGACGGTTCGGGGGCGGCACGGAGAACCACCGTGAAAGTAAAGGTTTCCTCAGATCGTCGGCCATCGACAGCTGTCACGCATCCGTGCACGTGATCTCAGACAGATGTATGAAGGCCATCGGAAATGCGGGAGAATGCCCGAGTGACATCCAGTGACAAGGGTGACTACCAGGAGCTGGTCGACGAGATCTCGGAGCTGCTCGGCGCGCCGGCCACCCTGGAGAACCGGAACTTCGAGCTGATCGCCTTCGGCGCCTACGACAGCGAGGGCGACCTGGATCCGTCCGCCCTGGACCCGGTGCGCACCCGCTCGATCCTGACCCGCCGCTCCACGGCGGCCGTCCGCCACTGGTTCGAGGGCTTCGGCATCACCCGGGCGACCGGTCCGGTGCGGATCCCGCGGAC
This sequence comes from Streptomyces sp. 6-11-2, assembly GCF_006540305.1. Taxonomy (GTDB): domain Bacteria; phylum Actinomycetota; class Actinomycetes; order Streptomycetales; family Streptomycetaceae; genus Streptomyces. The sequence goes on from NZ_BJOR01000001.1 coordinate 1,988,966, forward strand.
CCCGGAGGCGGGCGTGTACCGGGGACGGATCTGCCTTCCGGTCCGCCATCGGGGTGTCGTCCTCGGCTACGTCTGGCTCCTGGACTACGACCCCGGGCCCACCGATCGGCAGCTGGCCGCGGCCATGCTGGTCACCGGGCGGATCGGCGCGCTGCTGGCGGACGAGGCCCAGCACGGCGCGGACCTCACCCGGGAGCTGCGGGCGGTGCTGACCGCCGAACCGGGCTGGCCGCGGGACATGGCGGTGGCGGAGCTGAGGACAGCCCTCGGGGCCCGCGCGGACGGACCGCACACGGTGGTGTGCGTGGCCCCCTGGCCGTCGGCGGACCCGGACGACGCCCCCTCGGTGCGCACCCTGCCGGGCGCCAGGGCCCTGTGCGCGATCCCCTGGGGTGGGGGCACCTACCCCGCCCTCAAGGCAGTGGGGGAGAGTGGCCAGAGCCTGGTCCTGCTGGTCGGCCTGCGCTCCACGGACACGCTGACACCGGCAGTGTCGGCGGCGACCCGCCTGCTGGAGCGGGCGGGCGCGTCGGGGGCCGGCGGCGCGGGCCGCACCGGTGCCGGGACCGGAGGAGCCTCCGCCCAGGACGGGACGACCGGACGGGACGGCGGACCGGTCCGGACCACCGCGGGTGGCGGCGGGGTGGCCGCGGGGATCGCCGCGGCGCGGACGGGGCTCGACGAACTGGGGACCGCGTGGGCGGAGGCCTCGGCGGCGGCGCGGGCCGCGCTGGCGGAGCCGCGGCTGGGGCCGGTCGCGCGGTGGGCGGCCATCGGACCGTACCGGCTGCTCACCAGGCTGCCGCCGGAGGCCGCGCACGACCCCGCCCTGCACGGGCTGCTCTCCCCCGCCCACCGGGAGCTGGCCCGCACCGCCGAGGTCTACCTCGACTGCGCGGGACAGGCCGGGCGCACCGCCGCCGAGCTGGGCATCCACCGCCAGACCCTGTACTACCGCCTGTCCCGGGTGGAACAGCTGACGGGCCTCGACCTGGACGACGGCGAGGACCGACTGCTGCTGCACATGGCGCTGAAGGCGGCGCGGCTCTAGGTCTCCCGGCCGGTGCCCGCGATCACTCGGCGCAGCCCCTCGGTGAGCTGGTCGGCGTCGGTCGCCGAGTCCGGGTCGAAGAGCCACTGGACCATCAGCCCGTTGAGGAGGGTCTGGTAGAAGCGACCCTCCGTCTCGAGGGCCTCCTTGTCGAGTTCGTTCTCCGGGATGCCGGTGAACAGGGACACCAGGCCCGAGCGTCCCTCCTGCTGAGCCTCGCCCAGCATGCGGCGCACCTCCGGAATCCGGTCGCCCTGGAGGACGAGCTCGAAGCTCAGCAGCCAGATCCCCCGTGACTCGGGGAGCGATCGGATGATGTTCGCCCACACCGCCTGGAAGCGCCCCAGCGACCCGAGGGGTGCCGTCACCGCGCCGCCCGCGCCCCAGCCGACGCCCGGGGCCTCCCCCACGCCTTCGATCAACGAGACGTACGCCTGGACCAGCAGCGCGTCCTTCGACCCGTAGTGGTAGCCGATCGAGCCGAGGTTGGTTCCCGACTCCTTCACGATGTCGCGCGCGGTCGTGCGTACGAACCCTTTCTGCAGCAGGCAGCGCTTGGCGCCCTCGAGCAGATCCTCACGGTGTCCCATGCCTGCCACCCTACCCGGGATTCATACAACCGTCCTAGACAAGTGACTTATACAAACGTTCTAGACAAGCGTTTAAGACGCTCGTACAGTACGGGGCATGACGAACTCGACGAGCACCACCACGACCCCGTCCGCGAACCCGCCGCGTGCCGGGCGACGCGAATGGACCGCTCTCGGCGTGCTGATGCTGCCGCTGCTGCTGGTCTCGATGGACGTCTCGGTCCTGTACTTCGCCATCCCGGCGATCAGCGCGGACCTGGAGCCGAGCGGCACCCAGCAGCTGTGGATCTTCGACATCTACGCCTTCGTCCTGGCCGGCCTGCTGATGACGATGGGCTCGCTCGGCGACCGCATCGGCCGCCGCAAACTGCTGCTGATCGGCGCCGCCGCCTTCGGAGCCGCCTCGCTGGTTGCGGCGTACGCGGGCAGCGCCGAGACCCTGATCGCCGCCCGCGCGGTCCTCGGCATCGGCGGGGCGACCCTGATGCCGTCCACGATGGCGCTGGTCCGCACGATGTTCACCGACCCCGCCCAGCGCGCGAAGGCCATCGGCATCTGGTCCGGTGTGATGACCGCCGGGATCGCGCTCGGATCCGTGCTGAGCGGTGTGCTGGTCCAGTTCTTCTGGTGGGGTTCGGTGTTCCTGGTCAACCTGCCCGCGATGGTGCTGCTGCTGGCGCTCGGCCCGTTCCTGCTCCCCGAGTCGAAGAGTTCCGAGCCGGGCCGCTTCGACCTGCTGAGCGTGCCGCTGTCCATGGCGGCGGTGCTCCCCGTGATCTACGGGCTGAAGAAGATCCCGTCCGAGGGCGCGCACCCGCTCTACGTCGTCTCCGTCGCCGTCGGCCTGCTCTTCGCCGCCCTCTTCGTCCGCCGCCAGCGCACGGCGGCCTCGCCGATGATCTCGCCGGCCCTGTTCCGCGGCCGGGGCTTCGCGCCCGCGGTGGTCCTCAACCTCGTCTCGTCCTTCGCGATGATGGGCTCGGCGTTCTTCACCACGCAGTACCTCCAGTCGGTGCTCGGCAAGAGCGCGATGGAGGCGGCCCTGTGGGCGCTGCTGCCGTCCGTGCCGATCGGGATGGCCGCGCCGACGGCCGCCGCGCTGGTCCAGAAGGGCGTCAACCGGGCCTACGTCGTGACGGCGGGCTTCGCGATCGCCGCGGTGGGCTACGGCCTGCTGGCCCTGGCCGGCACGGACTCGCTCTGGCTGGTGCTGGTCGCGGCCGGAGTCCTCGCCTCGGGCATCGTGACGGTGCTGTCCCAGATGACCGACCTGGCGCTGAGCGCGGCCCCGGTGGAGAAGGCGGGCGCGGCCTCCTCGCTGCTGGAGACCGGCGCGGAGTTCGGCGGCGCCCTGGGCATGGCGGCCCTCGGCTCGATCGGCACGGCGATCTACCGCCATGGGATCCCGTCCTCCGCCCCGGCGGCGGCGCACGAGACCCTGGGTGGCGCGCTGGCCGTCGCCCGGCAGGTGCCGGGGCGCGCGGGAGACACCCTGGCCACCGCCGCCCGGGAAGCCTTCACCAGCGGGATGCACGGCGCGGCGCTCACCGGGGCGGCGGTCCTGCTCCTCGCGGCGGCCGGTGCGGCGACGACACTGCGCCGGATCCACGTCAGGGAGACAGCGGCGCCGATCACGGAGACGGAGCCGTCGAAAGCCGCGGCCTGAGAACACGAAAACGCCGGACGGGCTCCAGGAGCGCGTCCGGCGTTTTCGTGGACGAGGCCGTCAGGCCGAAGCGGGGTCCGGGGGTGCAAAGCCCCCGGGGCGGCGACCTCAGACCAGGTTGACCGAGCGGGCGGACGTGGCCCCGATCTCCTCGGCAACCTCCGCAAGCACCCCGGAGGGCACCGTGTCGTCGACCGTCAGCACCGCCAGCGCCTCCCCGCCCGCGACCGCGCGGGCGACCTGCATACCGGCGATGTTGATGCCGGCCTCGCCGATGACGCGGCCGACGGTGCCGACGACGCCGGGGCGGTCCTCGTAGCGCAGGACGACCATGTGGTCGGCGAGCGCGAGGTCGACGTCGTACTCACCGACCGCGACGATCTTCTGGAGGTGCTTGGGGCCGGCCAGCGTGCCGGAGACGGAGACCTCCTCGCCGTCCGCGAGCGTGCCGCGCACGGTGACGACGTTGCGGTGGTCAGCCGACTCCGAGCTGGTGGTCAGGCGCACCTCCACACCCCGCTCCTGGGCGAACAGCGGCGCGTTGACGTAGGACACCGTCTCGTCGACGACGTCCTCGAAGACGCCCTTGAGCGCGGAGAGTTCCAGCACCTTCACGTCGTGCTGGGTGATCTCGCCGTACACCTCGACGTCGAGGCGGACCGCGACCTCGCCCGCGAGCGCGGTGAAGATACGGCCGAGGCGCTCCGCGAGCGGCAGGCCCGGCTTGACGTCCTGGGCGATGACGCCGCCCTGGACGTTCACCGCGTCCGGGACGAGCTCACCGGCGAGGGCGAGGCGGACGGACCTGGCGACGGCGATGCCGGCCTTCTCCTGGGCCTCGTCGGTGGAGGCGCCCAGGTGCGGGGTGGACACGACCTGGTCGAACTCGAACAGCGGCGAGTCCGTGCAGGGCTCCTTGGCGTACACGTCCAGACCGGCGCCCGCCACGCGGCCTTCCTTGAGGGCCGAGTACAGCGCCTCCTCGTCGACGATCCCGCCGCGCGCCGCGTTGACGATGCGCACACCCGGCTTGACCTTGTGCAGAGCCTCCTCGCCGATCAGGCCGAGGGTCTCGGGCGTCTTGGGCAGGTGCACGGTGATGAAGTCGGAGACCTCGAGCAGCTCGTCCAGCGTCAGCACCTTGACGCCCATCTGCGCGGCCCGCGCGGGCTGCACGTACGGGTCGTAGGCGACGACCTTCATGCCGAAGGCCGACATGCGCTGGGCGACCAGGGCGCCGATGCGGCCGAGGCCGACGACACCGAGGGTCTTCTCGGCGAGTTCCACGCCGGTGTACTTGCTGCGCTTCCACTCGCCGTTCTTCAACGCGGCGTTGGCCTGCGGGATGTTGCGGGCGGTGGCGAGGAGCAGACCGCAGGCCAGCTCGGCGGCGGTCACGATGTTGGAGGTCGGGGCGTTGACGACCATCACGCCGGCCTTGGTGGCGGCGGAGACGTCGACGTTGTCCAGGCCGACGCCGGCTCGTGCGACGACCTTGAGCTTGTTCGCCGCGGCGACGGCCTCGGCGTCGACCTTGGTCGCCGAGCGGATCAGGATCGCGTCCACGTCGGCGATGGCGGGGAGCAGTTCGGCCCGGTCGGCGCCGTTGCAGTGCCGGATCTCGAAGTCCGGGCCGAGCGCGTCGACGGTCGCGGGCGACAGCTCTTCAGCAATGAGTACGACGGGTTTCGAGCTCACGTGAGTCCTCACAGATCTGGGGGCACCTCCCATGCCTTGAAAAGCTAGGGGGGAGCATGCGGACGGCCGTGTCCCGACGGCCGCAGGCGGAGGAGGGGGCTAGCCGCGTGGAAGACGCACGACGCTGTGGGCCTGACGCGTTGTAGTTCAGAAGTGTAATGGCGCCGCGTGGATCGCATTGCGCCACTGCGGAAGGATCACCCGTCCGTGGCTGGACGGGCGGGACAACACCGCGAACCGGGCACGGACCGGCGGCGTGGCCCGGGCTCGCCGAAGGGGCCGGAGCGGTACCGCTCCGGCCCCTTCGGCACGAGGCTCACGCCTCCTCGTTCACCCAGCTCATCAGCTTGCGCAGCTCCTTGCCGGTGGTCTCCAGCAGGTGCTCGGAGTCCTGCTTCTTGTACTCGTTGTACTTCTTCAGACCGCCGTGGTACTCGTCCATCCAGGTGCGCGCGAAGGAGCCGTCCTGGATCTCGGCGAGGACCTTCTTCATCTCGGCCTTGGTGGCGTCGGTGATGATGCGCGGGCCGGTGACGTAGTCGCCCCACTCGGCGGTCTCGGAGATCGACCAGCGCATCTTCTCCAGGCCGCCCTCGTACATGAGGTCGACGATCAGCTTCAGCTCGTGCAGGCACTCGAAGTAGGCGATCTCCGGCTGGTAGCCCGCCTCGACCAGGGTCTCGAAACCGGCCTTCACCAGCGCCGCGGTGCCACCGCACAGGACGGCCTGCTCACCGAACAGGTCGGTCTCGGTCTCCTCGGTGAAGGTCGTCTTGATGACGCCCGCGCGGGTGCCGCCGATGCCCTTGGCGTACGACAGGGCCAGCGCGAAGGCGTTGCCCGAGGCGTCCTGCTCGACGGCGACGATGCAGGGAACGCCGCGGCCCTCCTCGTACTGGCGGCGCACCAGGTGGCCCGGGCCCTTCGGGGCGACCATGCAGACGTCCACGCCGGCCGGGGGCTTGATGAAGCCGAAGCGGATGTTGAGGCCGTGGCCGAAGAACAGCGCGTCGCCGTCCTTCAGGTTCGGGGCGATGGACTCCTCGTAGACCTGGGCCTGGATCGGGTCCGGCACCAGGATCATGATGACGTCGGCCTCGGCGGTGGCCTCCGCCGGGGTGACCACGCGCAGGCCCTGCTCCTCGGCCTTGGCCTTGGACTTGGAGCCCTCGTGCAGACCGACCCGGACGTCGACACCGGAGTCGCGCAGCGACAGGGCGTGGGCGTGGCCCTGGCTGCCGTAGCCGATGACCGCGACCTTGCGGCCCTGGATGATGGACAGGTCGGCGTCAGCGTCGTAGAACAGCTCGGCCACTTTGGGTTCTCTCCTTGGTGTGCAGTTTGTGCTTCCCACCGTATGCCGGTGGGGGGACGGTAGGTCTCGGAGTCTCGGTATCCGGGCGGCCGGTGTCACCCGACCGCCCGGACCCGGATCATGCGGAACGGTCCAGGGCGCGCAGCGACCGGTCGGTGATCGAGCGGGCACCGCGCCCGATCGCGATCGTTCCGGACTGGACCAGCTCCTTGATGCCGAACGGCTCCAGCATCCTGAGCATGGCCGAGAGCTTGTCGCTGGAACCGGTGGCCTCGATGGTCACCGCCTCCGGGGAGACGTCGACGGTCTTGGCGCGGAACAGCTGGACGATCTCGACGACCTGGGAGCGCGTCTCGTTGTCGGCGCGCACCTTCACGAGGACGAGTTCGCGCTGCACGGCCTGCGACGGCTCCAGCTCGACGATCTTCAGCACGTTGACCAGCTTGTTGAGCTGCTTGGTCACCTGCTCCAGCGGGAAGTCCTCGACGCTGACCACGATGGTGATGCGGGAGATGTCGGGGTGCTCGGTGACGCCGACCGCGAGGGAGTCGATGTTGAAGCCGCGGCGGGAGAACAGGGCGGCGATCCGGGCGAGGATGCCGGGCGTGTTCTCGACGAGGACCGAGAGGGTGTGCTTGGTCATGGTTCTCACTCAGCTCTCTGTCAGTCGTCTTCGTTGTCGCCGAAGTCGGGGCGGACGTCGCGGGCGGCCATGATCTCGTCGTTGGAGGTGCCGGCCGCGACCATCGGCCAGACCATCGCGTCCTCGTGGACGATGAAGTCGACGACGACCGGGCGGTCGTTGATGGAGTTCGCCTCCTCGATGACCTTGTCGAGGTCCTCCGGGGACTCGCAGCGGATCGCGTGGCAGCCCATGGCCTCCGACAGCTTCACGAAGTCGGGGACGCGGGTGCCCCTGGCCTCCGGGTTGACGTCGTCGGGGCCGGAGTGCAGCACCGTGTTGGAGTACCGCTGGTTGTAGAACAGGGTCTGCCACTGGCGGACCATCCCGAGGGCGCCGTTGTTGATGACGGCGACCTTGATCGGGATGTTGTTCAGCGCGCAGGTGGTGAGTTCCTGGTTGGTCATCTGGAAACAGCCGTCGCCGTCGATCGCCCAGACGGTCTTCTGCGGCTGACCGGCCTTGGCGCCCATCGCGGCCGGGACGGCGTAACCCATGGTTCCGGCGCCGCCGGAGTTCAGCCAGGTGGCGGGCTTCTCGTACTGGACGAAGTGCGCGGCCCACATCTGGTGCTGGCCGACGCCCGCGGCGAAGATCGTGCCCTCGGGGGCGAGCTGCCCGATGCGCTCGATGACCTGCTGCGGGGAGAGCGAGCCGTCCGCGGGCTGCTCGTAGCCCAGCGGGTAGGTCTCGCGCCAGCGGGCGAGGTCGTTCCACCAGGCGGTGTAGTCCCCGCGGTGGCCCTCGCTGTGCTCCTTCTGGACGGCCTGGATCAGGTCGGCCAGGACCTCGCGGGCGTCGCCGACGATGGGCACGTCGGCGGCGCGGTTCTTGCCGATCTCGGCCGGGTCGATATCGGCGTGGACGATCTTGGCGTACGGGGCGAAGCTGTCCAGCTTGCCGGTGACGCGGTCGTCGAAGCGGGCTCCGAGGGCGACGATCAGGTCGGCCTTCTGCAGCGCGGTGACGGCGGTGACCGCACCGTGCATGCCCGGCATCCCCACGTGCAGCGGGTGGCTGTCGGGGAATGCGCCGAGCGCCATCAGGGTGGTGGTGACGGGCGCTCCGGTGAGTTCCGCGAGGACCTTCAGCTCGGCGGTGGCGCCGGCCTTGATGACGCCGCCGCCGACGTACAGCACGGGCCGCCGCGCGGCGGTGATGAGCTTGGCCGCCTCGCGGATCTGCTTGGCGTGCGGCTTGGTGACCGGGCGGTAGCCGGGCAGGTCCATGACCGGCGGCCAGGAGAAGGTCGTCTGCGTCTGCAGCACGTCCTTCGGAATGTCGACGAGGACCGGACCGGGGCGACCGGTCGAGGCGATGTGGAACGCCTCCGCGATCGTCTTCGGGATGTCCTCGGCCTTGGTGACCAGGAAGCTGTGCTTGGTGATCGGCATCGTGATGCCGACGATGTCCGCCTCCTGGAAGGCGTCCGTGCCGATCGCCTTGGAGACGACCTGGCCGGTGATCGCGACCAGCGGCACCGAGTCCATGTTCGCGTCGGCGATCGGCGTCACCAGGTTGGTGGCACCGGGGCCCGAAGTGGCCATGCAGACGCCGACCTTTCCGGTCGCCTGTGCGTAACCGGTGGCCGCGTGGCCCGCGCCCTGTTCGTGACGGACGAGCACGTGGCGCACCCGGCTGGAGTCCATCATCGGGTCGTACGCGGGAAGGATCGTGCCGCCGGGAATGCCGAATACGGTGTCGACCCCGACCTCCTCAAGCGAGCGGATGAGGGACTTCGCACCCGTGACGTGCTCGGGCGCGGACGGGTGTCCTCCGGATCGGGGCCGCGGCTGCGGATGAGGGGCCCCGGTGGCCTGCTCGGTCATCGGCATTCTCTTCTCGATGCTGAGGGTTTTTGCGAGGTTTGGGCGGAGTTCGGACGCTGCACGCCTGGCACTCGTGCAACAAAAAACCCCTCGTGCCGTAAGGCAAGCGAGGGGAAGCGCGCCGGTGAGGTCGCTGGGTTCCGGATCGTCGTCCGGTGGGTCCCAGCTCAGCCGACGCGCTGTCCAAGTACGAGAATTCGGGTGCGCATGGAAATGACCCTCCCTCCGGCACGCACCCGGTGTCAAGTGGGTGGGACAGGAGTCTCATTATGTGAGCGGACGGCCGTCCCGCCTCCGAAGACGACGGGCACCGCCGCGGTGTAGGCCCCGGCGCTTCCCCCGGCGAACACCGGTTCGGCCGGACCGTGCGGCACCGGGTAGCGGCCGGAGGTGAGCGCCCGGCGCAGCCGGTACTCGTCCAGCGGGCCGGAGAACGCCATGCCCTGCCCGTGGGTGCAGCCCATCGCGCGCAGGGCCACGACCTGCTCCGGCAGGTCCACGCCGTCGGCCACGGACCGGAGCCCGAGATCGGCGGCGATCCGGAGCAGACCACTGGTGATCTTGTGCAGCCGGGCGGACTCGACGACGCCCTCGACCAGGCTGCGGTCGAGTTTCAGCACGTCGACGGGGAGCCTTCGGAGGGCCGTGACGGTCCCGTGGCCGCCGCCGAAGCCGTCCAGTGCGATGCGCACGCCGAGCCGCCGCAGCGCGGCCAGACGCCGCTCCAGCTCGTCCAGCGGCACCCGCGGGTCGGTGTCGGACAGCTCGATCACCAGGGCACCGGTCGGCAGCCCGTGCCGGGTCAGCAGGGCCTCCACGGAGCCGGGCGGCAGCGAGCGGTCCACCAGACGGCGGGCGCCCATCCGGACCGCCACGGACACGTTCGGGCCGGCCGTGGCGCGCTCGGCGGCCTGCGCGACGGCCTCCTCCAGCAGCCAGCGGCCCAGTTCGGACGTCCTGTCGCCGTCCTCGGCCACCCGCAGGAACTCGGCGGGCGTGAAGTGCACGCCCTGCGAGGACCGCCAGCGCGCCTGGGCCGCGACCGAGGTGATCCGGCCGTCGTCCAGGCGGACCACCGGCTGGTGCAGCAGGGTGAACTCGCCCTCGTGCAGAGCGTTTCTGAGCCGGGTGGCCAGCTCCGCCCTGCGGACGACGTCCTGCTGCATCTGCGGCTTGTACAGCTCGACCCGGCCCTTGCCCGCCGCCTTGGCGCGGTACATGGCGAGGTCGGCGTTGCGCAGCAACTCCCCCGCGCCGAGTCCCTGTTCGGCGAAGGCCACACCGATGGAGGCGGCCACGCGCACCTCGTCGCCGTCGATGAGGTACGGCTGCGACAGCGTCACCCTGAGGCGGTCGGCGAGCTCCAGGATGTGCCGTTCACGGGCGGTGCGGTCGCGGGTGCCGTCCCCGACGATCAGGGCCGCGAACTCGTCGCCGCCGAGTCTGGACGCGGTGTCGCCGTGCCGTACCGCCTCCTGGAGTCTGCGGGCGGCCTGGACGAGGAGCTCGTCCCCGGCCTGGTGCCCGATCGTGTCGTTGACGGCCTTGAAGCCGTCGAGGTCGATGAAGAGCACGGCCGTGCCGTGGTCGGTCGAGCGGCGGCCGGACAGGGCCTGCTGAACGCGCTTGGTGAACAGTGCCCGGTTGGGCAGGTCGGTGAGCGGGTCGTGCTCGGCGTTGTGCTGCAGCTGCGCCTGCAGGCGCACTCTCTCGGTCACGTCCCTGCTGTTGAAGATGAGGCCGCCGTGGTGGCGGTTGATGGTCGACTCCACGTTGAGCCAGCCGCCGTCGCCGGAGCGGAAGCGGCACTCGATGCGCGTAGTGGGCTCCTGGCGCGGGCTGGCGACCAGGAAGCGGCGCACCTCGTGCACCACGCAGCCCAGGTCCTCCGGGTGGATGAGCCCGGCCAGTTCGGTCCCGACCAGTTCCTCCGCCGGCCGCCCGTACACACCGGCGGCGGCCGGGGAGACGTACCGCAGGATCCCGTTGGGCGCGGCGATCATGATGACGTCGCTGGAGCCCTGCACCAGGGAGCGGAAGTGGTTCTCCTTCTGGGCCAGCTCCTGGGTGAGCGCGATGTTGTCGCGCAGCACGATGCCCTGGCGCACGACGAGCACCAGCACGACGGCGCCGGCGGTGATCAGCACCACGCGGTCGACGCTGTGGCCGTTGAGCGCGTTGTACAGGACCCCCAGCGTGCACACGGCGGCGGCGAGGTACGGAGTGAGGGCGGCGAGGGAGCCGGCGAGGGGCCGGCCGGACGGGTACCGGTCGTGGTCCGCGCCCTGCGCGGGCGGCCCGCCGTGCGCGGGGCGCACGGCGGGTTGCCGCCCGGGCAGGTGGTCGTCCAGCACACGGCCGTGGTCTTCGGGGATGTGCCCGTAGGCGTCGGCCACGCGCGCGTGCCCGTCGGCGGAGCGCGGGTCCGGCTCACGCCCGTCCAACTGGTGTCCCTCCGCCTGATACGGCGCCGCCCGGTACGGGTGCGTGTCGGACTGCTCGGCGGCCGGCTGCCCCGGGCGGGGCGCCGCCCACGGGGCGTACGCCAGGAGCAGGGAACCGGCGAACCAGCCGGCGTCGAGCAGTTGCCCCGAGCGGTAGCTGTTGTGCAGCAGCGGCGAGGTGAACAGGGCGTCGCACAGCACGGTCAGGGCGAGTGCCCCGATCGCCGTGTTCACTGCGGTGCGGTTGATCGGGGAGCACCGGAAGTGCAGCGCGAGCACCATGGAGACCAGGGCGATGTCCAGCAGCGGGTACGCCAGCGAGAGCGCGGTCTGCGCGACGCTCGGCCCGTCGAACCTGGCCGCCTGGGCGAGTGCGAGGCTCCAGGACAACGTGAGCAGCGAGCCGCCGATCAGCCACGAGTCCATTGCCAGACACACCCACCCGGCCCTGTTCACCGGCCGCTTGGCGAGCACGAGCAGACCGACGATCGCCGGTGGCGCGAAGCACACGAAGAACAGGTCGGCGTAACTGGGACTGGGCACGGACGTGCCGAGGACGACTTCGTACCACCCCCAGACCGAGTTGCCCAGGGCCGCCATCGCGGAGGAGAGGGCGAACAGCAGCCAGGCGGTTCGAAAGCGGACGTGCCGGCCGCGCGCGTACAGCGCGCACGAGACGGCGGCGGTGCCGGCCGCGGCGCTCAGCCCGAAGTCGCCCATGAACAGCGCGACCTCGCTGGAACCCCAGCCGAACGCGGCACCGATGGCGTACCCCGCGCACAACAGGGCCAGCAGGAGCTGCGGCGCCAGTCTCGAACGGCCGTCGGCGGCCGACGGCCGGGGCAGCAGCGCCTCCGGCGCGGACGGCGTCCGCAGAGCGCTGTCGAACACGGTCATGACGGGCGGTGGCGGGCTCACCGGGGCCTCCCGGTCCGTGCGGCCGGGTCCCCCGGCTTCCGGTGCGCAGGGTGGGCGTGCCTCCGGCGGCCGCCGGGCCTGTGGTGGTGATGGCTGTGATGACTGCGGTGGCCGCGTCTGCGCGCGGCCGTGCGCCAGGGCCGCCGGTGGCGGCCCCGCCGCGTCGGATCGTTCGTCCATAGGCCGTGCATCGCCCGTCGCCCCCCTCGCAGTTTGAAATGTCCGTCCCCGGCGCCGAACGGTGCGCGGCGCAGCCCCTGTCGGGACGATACACCAGTCTCGTCACTCAGGGACATAGCTTCTCTACGCTCCGTGACGACCAGCGCAGATGCGAGTACGGAGCGCGTTCGGAGGGTCGCGGACCGTACCCGAAACGGACTAGGCGCTTGCCGTGCCCGTCGTGAGGACCACGTTGGCGAGCGGCTCCTGGTTCACGAAACGGCGCAACTGATCCGTCAGAAGCCGCTTGGCGCGCGGCATGAAGGCGGATGTGGGGCCGCCGACATGCGGGCTGATCAGCACGCCCGGCGCGTGCCACAGGGGGTGGCCCGGGGGCAGCGGCTCGGGGTCGGTGACGTCGAGGGCGGCGGTGAGGCGGCCGCTGTCCAGCTCGGCGAGCAGCGCCTTGGTGTCGACCACGCCGCCGCGCGCGACGTTCACCAGCAGTGCGCCGTCCTTCATCCGTGCCAGGAAGTCCGCGTTCACCAGTCCGTGCGTGGCCTCCGTCAAGGGCGTGGACAGGACGACGACATCGGCCTGCGGAAGCAGGGAGTGAAGATCGGTGAGCGGATGCACCGGGCCGCGCTCCGTGGTGCGTGCGGAGCGCGCCACGCGCGCCACCCGCGCGACCTCGAAGGGAACGAGCCGGTCCTCGATGGCGGCCCCGATCGAGCCGTAGCCGACGATGAGGACGTTCTTGTCGGCGAGGGCGGGACGGAAGCCTCCGCCCCACTCGCCCCGGTCCTGGGCCCGGACGAAGTCGGGGATGCCGCGCAGCGAGGCCAGGATGAGCGTCAGGGCGAGCTCGCTGGTACTCGCCTCGTGCACCCCGCGCGCGTTGCACAGCCGTACGCCTGGCGGCAGGTGCCGCAGGCCCGGCTCCACGTGGTCGGTGCCGGCGGACAGCGTCTGCACGACCCGTACGGAGCTCATCCGGGGCATCGGGCGCAGACCGACACCGCCGGGCTTCATGTACGGCACGACGTAGAAGGCGCAGTCGGCGGGGTCCGCGGGGAACTCCTCGGCTCCGTCCCAGAAGCGGTAGGTGGGACCCTGCGGAAGCCCCGCGATCTCGTCCGGCGGAATGGGCAGCCATACGTCAGCAGTCATGCTCAGGAGGCTATGCCAGGGGCACGGGCGGCCAGAGGTTAGGTTGGTGGGCCCTGAGAGAGGGAGGGTTACGGCCAAGTGGAGCGCAGGACGATCGGCCCGGCGGCACTCGCGGTGGGGGCCGTAGGACTGGGGTGCATGCCGATGAGCTGGGCGTACAGCGCGTCGCGGCAGCGGGGAACGGAGTCGCTGAGGGCCGTGCACCGGGCGCTCGACCTGGGCTCGGCGCTCCTGGACACGGCCGACATGTACGGCCCGTTCACCAACGAGCTGCTGCTGGGGCGGGTGCTGAAGGAACGGCGGTCCGACGCCTTCGTCTCGACGAAGGTCGGTCTGCTGGTGGGCGAGCAGCACATCGTGGCCAACGGGCGTCCCGGCTATGTGCGGCGGGCGTGCGACGCCTCACTCAGGCGCCTCCAGACGGACGTGATCGACCTCTACCAGCTGCACCGCGCCGATCCGGAGGTCCCGGTCGAGGAGACCTGGGGGGCGATGGCGGAGCTCGTGCGGGCCGGGAAGGTGCGGGCGCTCGGCCTGTGCGCGGTGGGCGCGCGCGGCCGGCGCCGGTCCGGTGCGCGGCTGCACGACGGAACGATCCGCCAACTGGAGCGGGTGCAGCAGGTCTTCCCGGTCAGCGCGGTGGAGGCGGAGCTGTCGGTGTGGTCGCCGGAGGCGCTGGAGTCGTTGCTGCCGTGGTGCGCGGACCGCGGGATCGGCTTCATTGCGGCGATGCCGCTGGGCAACGGCTTCCTGACCGGCACCCTCACCCCCGGCCAGGGGTTCGAGCCGGACGACCTACGGGCCCGGCACCCCCGTTTCACCGCCGAGATGATGGCCGCGAACCAGCCGATCGTGGCCGGCCTGCGGCGGACGGCCGCCCGGCACGGCGAGAACGTCACACCCGCCCAGGTGGCACTGGCCTGGGTACTGGCCCAGGGCCGCCACGTGATCCCGGTACCCGGCACCAAGCAGGAGCGGTGGGTGACGGAGAACGCGGGTGCGGCGGAGCTGCGCCTGACGGCCGAGGACCTGACGGAACTGAGCCGCCTGCCCGCGGCCCAGGGCTCGTGGGACTGAGCCGGGCCACACCTTGAGAACGCGATCGGCCTGGGCCGGGGGCTCGGGCCGGGGGGCTCGGGCCGGAGGCCTGGGCCGGATGCCTGGCCCGGCGGCCTGACCCAAAGCCCTATCCCGGACGCCCGGTCCGGGAAGCTCGACCCGAAGGCCTGACCCGCGCTGGAGCACCCGCGCTGCGCGGCACCGCACACCCGCGGCACCGGCCTCCCCAGAGCCCGGAAACCTGCCCCAAGGACCCGACTCAGGGATCTGGGCCGGAGGCCTGACTCAGGGAGCGTGGTGAGCCGCTCGGCCCAGGTGAGGGTAAGAACACCGCGCCCTCCGCTCGCCGGACAGGGGCGGGGTGGCGGTTTCGCGTCGGCGGTGGATTCGGGGTCCGCGTGGGATTCGGGTGATCGGGAACCTGGGAGGTGCGGGCGGTGTAAGACAGGTAGAACCCGCCGCGTCGAAGGGACGAAGATCGTGCAACGTCGAGCTGTGACGGGCGTGCTGGCCGCCGCCCTGCTGCTGACGGCCGGCTGCTCCTCCGGGGGCGCGTCGGCCGGTGGGGACGGCATGGCGCCCGGCCGTACGACGGCGGTGGCCTCGGCCTCGCCCCCCGGGCAGGCACCCACGGAGACCGCGCCGCCGGCCAAGGGCGCGGTGAAGGTGCTGCGCACGGTCGCGGAGGGCCTGAACAGCCCCTGGGGACTGGCTCCGATCCCCGGCGGTGGTCTCCTCGTCTCCTCCCGCGACAAGGCGACGATCACGCGGGTCGACGAGAAGACGGGGCAGAAGACCGAACTGGGCCGGGTGTCGGGGGTCTCCCCGGAGGGCGAGGGCGGCCTGCTCGGCATCGCGCTCTCCCCCGACTATGCCTCCGACCACATGATCTACGCCTACTTCACCTCGCCCTCGGACAACCGCATCGTCCGGATGCTGTACGACGACAAGAAGCCGGCCGGTATGCAGCTGGGCGCACCCGACACGATCTTCAAGGGCATCCCCAAGGGGGTCATCCACAACGGCGGCCGGATCGCCTTCGGCCCCGACAAGATGCTGTACGCGGGCACGGGCGAGACCGGTGACCGAGGCCTGGCCCAGGACAGGAAGTCCCTGGCCGGCAAGATCCTGCGGCTGACCCCGGACGGCCTGCCCGCCCCGGGCAACCCGTACCCCGACTCCCCCGTGTACTCGTACGGCCACCGCAATGTGCAGGGCCTGGCCTGGGACGACAAGCAGCGTCTGTTCGCCTCCGAGTTCGGCCAGGACACCTGGGACGAGCTGAACGCGATCAAACCGGGCGGCAACTACGGCTGGCCGGACGCGGAGGGCAGGACGAACGACCCGAGGTTCCACAACCCGATAACCCAGTGGCACACGGACGTGGCCTCCCCCAGCGGCATCGCCTACGCCGAGGGCTCCATCTGGATGGCGGGCCTGAGGGGGCAGCGCCTGTGGCGCATCCCCTTGAGCGGCACCAAGCTCGCGGCGGCCCCCGAAGCGTTCCTCACCGGCACCTACGGCCGCCTGCGCACGGTGGTCTCGGCGGGCGGCGACAAGCTCTGGCTGGTCACCAGCAACACCGACGGCCGCGGCACTCCGAAGAAGGGCGACGACCGGATCCTGGAACTGGAGGTGAAGTAGCCCCCGGACCTCACTCCCGCCCGGTTCCGGCTTCCTCCGCGGGAGGTTCGGGCGGCCGTACGACGACCTTCCCGGAGGCGAGATCGATCGGTCCGCGCCCTGGATCGTTGTCCCCGACGTCCTCCCGGGTCAGCTCCAGCCGGTTCTGTTCGTCCCGGGTGTGCTTGCGGCCGGGCGCGAACAGTTCCTCGAAAACGTTGAACACGGCTTCCCTCCCGGTCGGCGTCTTCCGGTCATCCCGCGACCAGCCGGTCTTCGGCCCCCGGTGGGAACAGGCCCAGCCGGTGTGCCAGGGCGGCCGCCTCTCCGCGACCCGAAACACCCATTTTGGCCAGGATGTTCGAGACATGGACGCTGGCCGTCTTCGGCGAGATGAAGAGTTCCTCGGCTATCTGGCGGTTGGTGCGGCCGGCCGAGACCAGCCGCAGGACATCGCGTTCCCGGCTGGTCAGGCCCAGGGACTCGACCGGATCGGCGGAAGCGGAGGGCTGCTGCGGGGCGCCGGTCAGGGCGAGGCGGGCGCGGCGGGCCAGCAGGGCGACGGATTCGGCGAGCGGGCGGGCGCACAGGTGCTCGGCGACGGCGTGCGCCAGGCGCAGCAGCTCGGTGGCCCGGTCCCGCGGGCCCTCGTCGGTGCCGAGCAGGGCCTCGGCGAGGCGGAAGCGGACGCGGGCGAGGTCGTAGGGGCGTTCCAGCGTCTCGAAGGCTGCGACGATCTCGGCCCACTCCTCCGGGCAGCCGCGGCCCTCGGCACGCAGCAGTTCGGCGCGCACCCAGCGTTCGTACGCCTGCCAGACGGGCACGTTGGTGGCCAGCGTCTTGGCGGCGCCGCGGATGCGCCGCAAGGTCTCGGCGCGTCCGGGGCCGGCGGCGGGCAGCCCTGCCGCGCGGGTCTCCTCCCTGGCGGCGGTGAGCAGCAGCGGCCAGCCGTAGCGCTGGGTGCCTGGTGGAAAGCCGTCGTCCAGGACGCGTTCGAGTTCGGCGCGGGCGTCCAGCAGGCGACCCTCGCCCGCGGCGACCCCGAGCGCGATGCGGGCGAGCGGCAGGGAGTACTGGGGTGCGTAGTCGTGGGGGCCGAAGTGCTCACGGGCATTGGCCAGTTGCTCGGACGCCTCGGCGAGGTCGCCGCGTTCGAGGGCGAGTTCGGCGCGGATCCGGGCGTGGAAACCGCGCGGCTTGGCGCTCTGCTCGGCGCGCCGGAACTGGGACGCCGCCTCGGCGGCCTCCTCCCAGCGCCCCAGGGTGAACAGCGATTCGGCGAGGTTGCCCCACACCCACGCCTCGCTGTTCAGCAGGCCGAAGCGCCG
The DNA here is from genome assembly GCF_006540305.1 of Streptomyces sp. 6-11-2. Taxonomy (GTDB): domain Bacteria; phylum Actinomycetota; class Actinomycetes; order Streptomycetales; family Streptomycetaceae; genus Streptomyces. Next base: position 2,006,498 of record NZ_BJOR01000001.1, read on the forward strand.
GGTGAAGGCGATCCCTTCCTCCATCAGCGGCACGGCCTCGCGGGAGCGGCCGACGGACTCCAGTTCGGAGGGCAGGTTGACGTAGGAGCGACCGGCGACGGCGGCGATGCCGTCGCCGACGGTGCGCTTGTTGACCTCGTACATCTCGGCGAGGCCCGCCTCGACGTCGCCGGCCTGGACCATGAGGCTGCCGAGGGTGAGCCGCGCGGTCATCTCGATCTCGCAGGCGCCGACCATGCGCGCGTACTCCACCGCCCGTTCGGCGGCGGAGAAGGCGTCGGGACCCGGCACGTGCACCATGGACCAGTTGGCGACGTTGGCCAGCACCTCGGCGTGCACCTCGGACGGCGGCAGCCCGCGCACCAGCTCCTGCGCGGTGCCCAGTTCCCGCCAGCCGTCGCCGTGGGCCTTCGCCTGGACCAGCCAGGAGCGCTGGACCCAGAACCAGGCGGCCCGCAGAGGGTCGTTCTCGTCCTCCAGAAGACGCAGCGCCCGCTTGATGATCTTCATGGAGCGGTCCCGCTCCCCGCAGAAGCGGCCGGCCACGGCGGCCTCGGCCAGCAGGTCGAGGTAGGTCAGCGGGGTGGTCGCCGGGTCGCAGCCGCACGGGGAGTACGTCTCGGTGTAGTCGACGGGGCGCAGCCGGGAGCGTACGTCCTGGGGCGCGGCGTCCCACAGTTCCATCGCCCGTTCCAGCAGCCTCAGTTGCTCGCTGTAGGCGTGCCGGGCGCGGGCCGCGACGGAGCCGTCGAGGACGGCGGGCAGGGCCTTGGCCGGGTCGTGGGCGTGGTACCAGTAGCTGGCCAGCCGCATGACGCGCTGGTCGGCGGGGACGAGGGTCGGGTCGGCCTCCAGAGCCTCGGCGTAGCGGCGGTTGAGGCGGGAGCGCTCGCCGGGCAGCAGGTCGTCGCTGACGGCCTCACGCACCAGGGAGTGCCGGAAGCGGTAGCCGTCGCCGGTGGGGGCGGCGACGAGGATGTTGGCGTTCACGGCGCCCCGCAGCGCCTCGATGAGGTCGTCCTCGGTGAGCCGGGCCACGGCCGCGAGCAGCCGGTGCTCGACGGTGGACCCGCCCTCGGCGACGATCCTGGCGATCCGCTGGGCGGGCTCGGGCAACTTCTCGACCCGGACGAGCAGCAGGTCGCGCAGGGAGTCGCTGAGGCTGGTGCGGCAGCCCTCGTGGGCGGCGACGGCGAGTTCCTCGACGAAGAAGGCGTTGCCGTCGGAGCGTTCGAAGATCTCGTCGACCTGGACCGGGTCCGGTTCGGTGGCGAGGATGCCGGCGATCTGACGGCCCGCCTCCTGCCGGGTGAAGCGGGCGAGTTCGAGACGGCGGACCGTGCGCAGCCGGTCGAGTTCGGCGAGCAGGGGCCGTAGCGGGTGGCGGCGGTGGATGTCGTCGGACCGGTAGGTGGCCAGAACGACGAGGCGGCCGGTGCGCAGGGTGCGCAGGAGGTAGGCGAGCAGGTGCCGGGTGGAGGCGTCGGCCCAGTGCAGGTCCTCCAGGGCGACGACGACGGTGTGGTCGGCGGCGACGCGCTCCAGCAGACGGGCGGTGAGTTCGAAGAGACGGGCCATGCCCTCCTCGTCGTGCCGGCCGGTGCCTCGCGAGGGGGCCGGCTCGCCGAGTTCGGGCAGCAGCCGGGCGAGTTCCTCCTCCTGCCCGGCGGCCGCCGCGGCGAGTTCGCCGGGCAGTTCGCGGCGCAGGGCGCGCAGGGCTGCGGAGAAGGGGGCGAACGGCAGTCCGTCGGCGCCGATCTCCACGCAGCCGCCGAGCGCCACGACGGCGCCGGCGCGAACCGCGGCGCCGGTGAACTCCTCGATCAGGCGGGTCTTGCCGACGCCCGCCTCACCGCCGAGCAGCAGGGCCTGCGGCTCTCCCCGGGCCGCGCGGGCGAGCGCGTCGTGCAGAGTGCTCAACTCGTCGGCGCGGCCGACGAACACCGGACTGACGGACCTGGTCTCCACATGCCCGAGCATCGCACGAGGGTCCGGCAGGGCGGCACCTGTTTTCCCCACGGCAGACGGACGGACCTGCGGGAGGCCCCGGCCCACCTCCGTGGAACCGGGGCCGTCCCTGCCGCCGGGATCGCGCCGGCCCGTGTTCACGCCGCGCGGGCGAACCGCCGCCGGTGGTGGGGGCCGTGGGTATGGGGCTCCGCCTCGGCGGTTCGCCCGTCGGCCGAGCGACGGGCGGCACGGCGGGCGCGCAGGACCTCGCGGACCAGGCGGTTCTGCTCGGCGCGGCGGCCGAGTTCGGCGGAGCGCAGCTGGTGCAGTTCGTAGTGGAACATGTTCTCTCCCCGGTGAGCGGTGGTTTCGGCGTCGCTTTCCGCGATGCCTCCACTGTCGTCTCCCAGGGGGTACGGCCACATCGGGAGAGTTCCGCATCTTCCCCGCGCGGGGTGCCTTAGGCGCGTGTGCGGGGACCGCGGGGCGGCCGTAAGGCACCGGTGGACGCGAGTAAGGCGGGTCCAGGGCACGCCCGGAACCTCGCCTGGCACGGGGACGGCGGCACGGGGACGGCGGCACGGGGACGATGGCGAACCCGCCCGGCCGTCTCAACGACCGTCGCGCGCGCGTGCCTCACGCCACGCGGGGGCGAGCACCGCCCACACCTCCATGTCCTGGCGCACGCCCCGGTAGGGGAACCTCTCGCGCAGGACGCCCTCGCGGGTCATCCCCAGCCGTCGCGCCACGTTGATGCTCGCCTCGTTGGCGGAGGAGGCGCGCCACTCCACACGGTGCATGCCCCGCTCGTCGAACGCCCAGTCGATGAGCTCCCGCGCGCCGCGTGTGACGAGTCCGCGCCCGGTGCCGGCCGGCTCCAGCCAGCAGCCGATCTCACAGGTGCCGGTGGCCGTGTCGAAGACGCGGAACAGCAGTCCGCCGACCAGCTCGCCCTCCAGCCACAGCCCGTGCAGGAAGCCGCTGTCGGCGGCGCGCTTGTCGGCGTACGACTGGAGGACGGCTCGCGCGGAGTCCACGTCCGTGGCGTTCGCGCCGAACGGGATGTACCGCGTGACGAACTCCCGTCCCCGCTCCAGGTGCGCGAGGAACTCCTCGGCGTGCCACGGCTCCAGGGGCCGCAGTTCGGCTCCCTCGTCACCCAGAGGTATCGCGTACATCCCGCTGCGTCTCCTTCGTCAGAGCGTCCACGACGTCCGTGAGCCTCTCATGCGCCGCGCGGCACTCGGGCGGCTCGATGCTGATCCGGGGCAGCACGCGGTCGAGCCGGCGCGGCAGCCACCAGTTGGCGCGGCCGAGCATGTGCATCAGGGCGGGCACGAGCAGCGTGCGCAGCACGAAGGCGTCGAGGGCGACGGCGGAGGCGAGCGCGATGCCGAACATGGCGATCACGCGGTCGCCGCTGAGGACGAAGGCGAGGAAGACCGAGATCATGATGACCGCGGCGGAGTTGATCACCCGGCTGGTCTCGGCGAGTCCGACGCGGACCGCCCGCCGGTTGTCACCGGTCTCCAGCCACTCCTCGTACATCCGGCTGACCAGGAAGACCTGGTAGTCCATGGAGAGCCCGAAGAGCACCGAGACCATGATCACGGGCAGGAAGGGCTCGATCGGTCCCTCCCGGCCGAGGCCGAGGAACTCGCTGCCCCAGCCCCACTGGAAGATCGTGACGACGACACCGAACGCGGCGGCGACGGCGGCGATGTTCATCGCGGCGGCCTTCAGGGGTATGCCGAGGGACCGGAAGGCGAGCAGCAGCAGTACGCAGCCGAGGCCGACCACCACGCCGACGAACAGCGGCAGTCTGCCGATGATCACGCCGGCGAAGTCGTCGTATCCGGCGGTGACTCCGCCGACGTGCAGGTCGAGCGTGGTGCCGGTCTCGGCGCGCGGCAGCACGTCGGTGCGCAGCCGGTGGACGAGGTCGCTGGTGCGCTGGGACTGCGGCGCGGAGTCGGGGACCACGTTGAGGTAGGCCATGGTGCCGCCGGAGTTGTAGGTCACCGGGGTCACCGCGACGACGCCCTCGGTGGCGCGCAGGGTGGTGTCGAGGTTGTCCAGGGCGAGCCTGCCCTCGGCCCCCTCCACGCGGGTCACCAGGGTGAGCGGCCCGTTGACGCCCGGCCCGAAGCCCTCGGCGACGAGGTCGTACGCCTTCCGGGTGGTCGCCGTCCTGGGGTCGTTGCCCTGGTCGGACGTGCCGAGGCGGAGGGAGAGCGTGGGCAGGGCCAGCACGGTGACGACGGCGAGGGCGACGAGGCCGAGCGCCTTGGGGTGGCGTTCGACGAAGGCCGACCAGCGGGCGGCGAACCCGGTGGGCACCTCGGGCTCGGGCCCGTGTTCGGCCAGGCGGCGCCGTTCACGGCGGCTCAGGGCGCGCGGGCCGATGAAGGACAGCAGCGCGGGCAGCAGGGTCACCGAGGCGGCGACGGTGAGGACGACGGTCAGCGAGGCGGCGACCGCCACGCCGTTGAGGAAGCCCAGCCGCAGGATGAGCATGCCGAGCAGGGCGATGCAGACCGTGGCACCCGCGAAGACGACGGCGCGTCCGGTGGTGGCGACGGCGTTCGTGACCGCCTCGGTGGAGCTGAGTCCGCGTTTCAGTCCGCGCCGGTGCCGGGTGACGATGAACAGGGCGTAGTCGATGCCGACGCCGAGTCCGATCAGCATGCCCAGCATGGGCGCGAAGTCGGCGACCGTCATGGCGTGGCCGAGGAGTCCGACGGCGGCGTGCGCGGTGCCCACGCTCAGCAGCGCGGTGGCGATGGGCAGCACGGCGGCGGCGAGCGAGCCGAAGGCGATGAGCAGCACCCCGGCGGCGACGAGCACGCCGACGACCTCGGCGGTGTGGTCGCCGGATGCCGCGGTGAGGCTGATCGCGCTGCCGCCGAGTTCCACCTGGAGCCCGCCGGTCCCGGCCGCCTTGGCCGCTTCGACCACGGCCTCGGCCTGGGGCTTGGTGATGTCCTGGGAGGGGCGGGTGAAGGTGACCGTGGCGTACGCGGTGTGCCCGTCGGGGCTGATCTGGTCGGAGCCCTGGGCGTCCTGGTCCTTGTAGGGGCTGGTCACGGACGCCACTTGGGGCAGGGCGGCGATCTTGTCCAGGGCGCGGGTCATGGTCTGCTCGACGTCCGGGGCGCGCACCGTGCCGGACGTGGTGTGCCAGACGACGGTGTCACTGTCTCCGCCGAGTCCCGGGAAGCCCTCCTTGAGCAACTGGGTGGCGCGTGCCGAGTCGGTGCCGGGGACCTCGTAGTCGTTGGAGTAGGCGGAGCCGGTGACCGAGGCGGCCGCGGTGACCCCACCGAAGGCAAGGAGCCAGAGCAGTACGACGACGAGGCGGTGCCGGACACACCAGCGCGCTAGGGCTGCCACGAACGTGCTCCCAGGAAGGATTTGTGGATCTTTGACCGGGAAAAGACGTCCATGATCGGAACAGCCCGCAAAGAACGCATGAGCAATCTGAAGACACTCTTGCAGGCGAATCTGATCGTTTAGCCGGTTCGTGTGCTGATTCACAGCAGTGCGACCCAATTCACAGGACAATCAGATGAAGCCCGTCGCCCCTCCGGGCGTCCACCGCGCGGTCAGTCGAGCTGGTCGCCGAGCGCCATCACCATCACCCCGGCGATCAGCAGCCACAGTGCCCGCCGGGTGCGTCCCCGGGAGCCGATGAAGGTCGCCACGGCACAGACGGCGGCGCCGGCGGCGTAGGCGGCCGGGACGAGCGCGGAGGCCGAGCGGGACAGCCGCAGCAGTGCGGCGGCGAGTCCGGCGAGCGTCAGCAGGGCTCCGGCCCCGGCCGCCGTCCACCGGGCGCGGCGTGCGACCTCCGCGGGGTCCTCCGCCTCGTCCTCGGCGCCGTCCTCGTCCTCGGCGCCGTCGTCCTTCACGGCGCCGTCCTCACCCACGTCGACGTCGCTCTCGGCGTGGTCCTCCGTCCCGGCCGCCTCGACGTCGTCGGCCCCGGATATCGCGGGGTGCGTTTCGGAATCGGCGCGTCCACTCATGGCGCGCGAGCGTAGCGCCTCCGTCCGACGGCACCGACGGGGGGTCGGGCCGTTCTCCCCCCCGTACCGGCATGCCTCGGGGGGCGCACCGGATCCGGTGCACCCCCCGAGACGGTTCCGCGGGCTCAGCCCTCGACGCCGAGCTTCTCCAGGATCAGCTCCTTGACGCGGGCCGCGTCGGCCTGGCCGCGGGTCGCCTTCATGACCGCGCCGACCAGGGCGCCGGCCGCGGCCACCTTGCCGCCGCGGATCTTGTCCGCGACGGCCGGGTTCCCGGCGATGGCCTCGTCGACGGCGGCGGTCAGCGCGCCCTCGTCGGAGACGACCTTCAGGCCTCGCTTGTCGACGACCTCGTCCGGGGTGCCCTCGCCGGCGAGGACGCCCTCGATGACCTGGCGGGCCAGCTTGTCGTTCAGATCGCCCTTGGCGACCAGCTCGGTGACCCGGGCGACCTGCGCCGGCGTGATCGCCAGCTCGTCCAGCGCCTTGCCGGACTCGTTGGCGGCACGCGCCAGCTCGCCCATCCACCACTTGCGGGCGGAGGCGGCGTCGGCACCGGCGTCGATGGTGGCGACGATGAGGTCCAGGGCACCGGCGTTGAGGATGGCCTGCATCTCGGTGGCCGAGACACCCCACTCCTCGCGGAGCCGGCTGCGGCGCACCAGCGGCAGCTCGGGCAGCGCGGCCCGGATCTCCTCGACCCACTCGCGCGAGGGCGCCACCGGGACCAGGTCCGGCTCGGGGAAGTACCGGTAGTCCTCGGCCTCCTCCTTGACGCGGCCGGAGGTCGTGGACCCCGTGTCCTCGTGGAAGTGACGGGTCTCCTGGATCACCGTGCCGCCGCCGTTCAGCACGGCGGCGTGGCGCTGGATCTCGAAACGGGCCGCGCGCTCCACGGACCGCAGCGAGTTGACGTTCTTCGTCTCGGAGCGGGTGCCGAACTTGTCGGCGTCCTTGGGCATCAGCGACAGGTTGACGTCGCAGCGCATCTGGCCCATCTCCATACGGGCCTCGGACACGCCCAGCGCCCGGATGAGCTCGCGCAGCTCACGGACGTAGGCCTTGGCCACCTCAGGAGCCCGCTCGCCGGCACCGGTGATCGGCTTGGTGACGATCTCGATCAGCGGGATGCCGGCGCGGTTGTAGTCCAGCAGGGAGTGGGACGCGCCGTGGATGCGGCCGGTGGCGCCGCCGACGTGCGTCGACTTGCCGGTGTCCTCCTCCATGTGGGCGCGCTCGATCTCCACGCGGAAGGTCTCGCCGTCCTCCAGCTGCACGTCGAGGTAGCCGTTGAAGGCGATCGGCTCGTCGTACTGGGAGGTCTGGAAGTTCTTCGGCATGTCCGGATAGAAGTAGTTCTTCCGGGCGAAGCGGCACCACTCGGCGATCTCGCAGTGCAGCGCGAGGCCGATCTTGATGGCGGACTCCACGCCGGTCGCGTTGACGACCGGGAGCGCGCCGGGCAGGCCGAGGCAGGTCGGGCAGGTCTGGGTGTTCGGCTCGGCACCGAGCGCGGTCGAGCAGCCGCAGAACATCTTGGTGGCGGTGCCGAGTTCGACATGGACCTCGAGGCCCATGACGGGGTCGTACGACGCCAGCGCGTCCTCGTACGACACCAGGTCGGTCGTGGTGGTCACGGTGAAAACTTCCCTCTCAGCCCAGCAGGACGTCGTCGTCGCCCAGCCGCTTGAGCTCGCGGCAGAGGATGGCGAGGCCGGTGACGATCGCTACGGCGGACACGGTGGCGTCGATCAGGCGCAGCGTGTCGTGCTCGGCGCGGGCCTTCCTGATCTGCTTGGCGACACCCACCGCGCCGAACGCGGTGGTGGCCATGGACAGGTACGTACCGGACTTGGACTTCTTGAAGCCCTTGGCCTTGGCGAGTGCCTTACTCACAGCGACGGAGCCTCCTCGAGCAGCGGGTGCCCCCACTTTTCCACGAAGGCGGCCTCGACCGCGGCACCCACCTTGTACAGGCGGTCGTCCTTCATCACCGGGGCGATGATCTGCAGGCCCACCGGGAGGTTGTCCTCCGGGGCGAGACCGCAGGGCAGCGACATGGCCGCGTTGCCCGCCAGGTTGGTCGGGATGGTGCACAGGTCGGCGAGGTACATCGCCATCGGGTCGTCGGCGCGCTCGCCGATCGCGAAGGCAGTGGTCGGGGTCGTCGGGGAGACGATCACGTCGACCTGCTCGAACGCCTTGTCGAAGTCCCGCTTGATCAGGGTGCGGACCTTCTGGGCGCTGCCGTAGTACGCGTCGTAGTAGCCGGAGCTGAGCGCGTACGTGCCGAGCATGATCCGGCGCTTGACCTCGGCGCCGAAGCCCTCCTCACGGGTGAGGGAGGTGACGTCCTCGGCGGAGCGCGTGCCGTCGTCGCCGGTGCGCAGGCCGTAGCGCAGGCCGTCGAAGCGGGCCAGGTTGGACGAGCACTCGGACGGCGCGATCAGGTAGTACGCCGACAGGGCCAGGTCGAAGGACGGGCAGTCCAGCTCGACGATCTCGGCGCCCAGCTCCTTGAGCAGCTCGACGGACTCGTCGAACCGCTGGATGACGCCGGCCTGGTAGCCCTCGCCGCGGAACTGCTTGACGACGCCGACGCGCATACCCGCGACGCTGCCGTTGCGGGCGGCCTCGACGACCGGCGGGACCGGCTCGTCGATGGAGGTGGAGTCGAGCGGGTCGTGCCCGGCGATCACCTCGTGCAGCAGGGCCGCGTCCAGGACCGTACGGGCGCAGGGGCCGCCCTGGTCGAGGGAGGAGGAGAACGCGACCATGCCGTAGCGGGAGACCGCGCCGTACGTCGGCTTGACGCCGACCGTGCCGGTGACGGCGGCCGGCTGGCGGATGGAGCCGCCGGTGTCGGTGCCGATGGCGAGCGGGGCCTGGTAGGAGGCGAGCGCGGCGCTCGACCCGCCGCCGGAGCCGCCGGGGATCCTGGTGAGGTCCCAGGGGTTGCCGGTGGGCCCGTAGGCGCTGTTCTCGGTGGAGGACCCCATGGCGAACTCGTCCATGTTGGTCTTGCCGAGGATCACCACGTCGGCGTCCTTCAGGCGCTTGGTGAGCGTCGCGTCGTACGGCGGGATCCAGCCTTCGAGGATCTTCGAACCGACGGTCGTGGGGATGCCCTCGGTGGTGAAGATGTCCTTGAGCGCGAGCGGCACGCCGGCCAGCGGGCCGAGCTTCTCGCCGCGCGCGCGCTTCTCGTCGACGGCGTGGGCCTGGGCGAGCGCGCCCTCGCGGTCGACGTGCAGGAAGGCGTGCACCTTCTCGTCGACGGCCTCGATCCGGGCCAGGTGGGCCTCGGTGACCTCGACGGCCGTCAGCTCGCCGGAGGCGATCTTCTCGGCGGTCTCGGCGGCGGTGAGCCTGATGATGCTGTTCATGTCCGTCACGGCTGTCACTCCTCACCCAGGATCTGCGGCACCTTGAAACGCTGCTGCTCCTGGGCCGGGGCGCCGGAGAGCGCCTGCTCGGAGGTGAGCGACGGACGGACCTCGTCCGCGCGCATGACGTTGGTCAGCGGCAGCGGGTGGGAGGTCGGCGGTACGTCTTGGTCGGCGACCTCGCTGACGCGGGCCACCGCGCCGATGATGTCGTCGAGCTGTCCCGCGAGGTGGTCGAGTTCCTCGGGCTTCAGCTCCAGACGCGCCAGCCGGGCGAGGTGGGCGACCTCCTCGCGCGTGATGCCAGGCATGCAGCGATCCTCTGGGGTGAGTGTGTGTGCTTTGGCTCAATCCTATGGGGCGGGGCGGGGTGGCCGTGAAACGGTTTGCCGGACCCCGCCCCACGGGTCCGGCGTTCAGCGGCGCGCGTCCCAGGCCCGGCTGCTCAGGAAGTGGTTGTCGTACAGGTCCTGCACCTCCAGCAGGCTCTCCGGGGTGACCTCGCCCAGGCGGATGCGCTGGAGGTGGCGGAAGTACGCGAAGCGCTCGACGCCCGGCGTGATGACGATGAGGAGGTCGGCCCCGCGGCCGGGGGCGGCGGCGAACGCGTGCGGCCGGCCTGGTGGGACGACGACCAGGTCACCGCGCTCGGCCGTGACCACGTCGTCGCCGGAGAGCAGCTCCGCGGACCCGTCCAGGACGAAGAACATCTCGGCGGAGTTGTCGTGCCGGTGCGGCCGGGCGCCGTCGGCGCCCTCGGCCAGGGTGACGCGCACGGTGGACAGCGCGCCGCCGGTCGCGCTGCTGTCGGCCAGCAGCTTCACGCCGACGGGGTCCCCGCCGACCACCTCGGCCCGAGCGTCACGGACCAGCACGGTTTCGTCGAACTTCGGCATGAACAGCGACATGATGCGACTCCCCCGGTCGGATGGCGGATGCGCTCAGAGCGCGAAGAGCAGTGCGGCACTGAGCAGTACAACGAGTGCGGTGGCGAAGTGGATCCCGAAGGCGACGGCCCTCGTGCCGCCGTTGCGCAGCACTATCAGGGTGTCACCGAGCGGTACGAGCGCCACGGCGACCATGAACCACGCCTCGGCACGGGCTCCGGCGAAGGCCAGCAGGACGAGGCCCAGCAGCCCGAAGGTGCCGTCCCGCAGGCCCTTGACCGACAGATAGGCGCGGGAGTCGCCGCGCGGGTCGGCCGGGACCCCGTAGCCGGCCGCAGAGGGGCCGGGCCGGAACAGGAAGCGGTAACCGAGGAATACACAGAACAGATCGAGCAGGACGGCCAGGGTGTACGCGGCGACGGTCATCTCTCTCCCCCTCTTTGCTAGCAACGCTAGAGTTTAGAGTGAAGCTAACAGAACGTCGGCAGAAGTTCTAGCACTGCTAGACTCGGAATCATGTCGATCCAGACTCGCCGGGAGCGCGAACGAGCGGAGCGCCGGCGGCTGATCGTGACGGCCGCACGGGAACTGGCGGAGGCCGAGGGCTGGGACGCGGTGACCACCCGCCGGCTGGCCGCCGAGATCGAGTACAGCCAGCCGGTCCTCTACAGCCACTTCACGAGCAAGGGCGCGATCATGGCGGCGGTCGCCGTCCAGGGTTTCGCGGAGCTGGGCGCCGAGATGCGCACGGCCCGCGAGGCGGCCGGGAGCACGCGCGAGGCGCTGGCCGCGGTGGGCGAGGCGTACACCGCCTTCGCACAGCGGCGCCCCGCGCTCTACGACGCGATGTTCACGCACACGGTGGACCTGCCGTTCGCCACACCCGAGGCCCCGGCGGCCCTGTGGGAGGCGTTCGGCGAACTGCTGCGGGCCGTGGAGCCCATCGCGGCGAAGGACGACGACCCGGGCCTGCTGACGGAGACGTACTGGGCCGGGCTCCACGGCCTGGTGACCCTGATGCGCAGCGGCCGGCTGCCGCCGCAGGCCCACGAGCGCCGGCTCGCGCTGCTGATCGGTCACTTCGTGCCGCACGGCACGGACTGAACAGGGCGGGCCCGGCCCGCGCTCAGGACCGGCGGACGGGCGGAACGGTCACTCGTCGGCGGCCGCCGCGGGCAGCGCGGCGGCGGGGCGCTGCCAGCCGCGTGATCCGCGCGCCCGCAGCCACGCCGTCGTCTCCTCCGGCGGCATCGCGGCCGCGACGAGCCAGCCCTGTACGGCGTCGCAGCCGAGGTCCCGCAGCCGTTCCCAGGTCTCGTCGTCCTCGACGCCCTCCGCGACGACCAGCAGCCCGAGGGAGTGCGCGAGGTCGACGGTGCAGCGCACGATCTCGGCGTCCTCCGTGTCGACCGCCAGTCGGGCCACGAACGAGCGGTCGATCTTCAGCTCGCTCACCGGCAGCCGGCGCAGGTGCACCAGCGAGGAGTAGCCGGTGCCGAAGTCGTCCAGGGACATCTTCACGCCGTGCCCGGTCAGCGCGTGCAGGGTGTCGGCGGCCCGCTGCGGGTCCTCCAGCAGGACGTGCTCGGTGATCTCCAATTGGAGCGCTCCCGCCGGCACGCCGTGCCGGGCCAGCCGGGCGGCCACCGAACCGGCGAACCCGGGGATGTGCACATCACGCGGGGAGACGTTGACCGCGACCGGGACGTACAGGCCCTGGGCCCGCCACCGGGCGACCTGCGCGAGCGCGGTCTCCAGCACGTACTCCGTCAGATGGGGCATCAGACCCGAGGACTCGGCGATCGCTATGAACTCGTCCGGCGGCACCTTGCCGCGCTCGGGGTGCACCCAGCGGACCAGCGCCTCCAGGCCCGCGACCTGTCCGTCGAAGCGGACCTTCGGCTGGTAGTGCAGCTGGACCTCGTGGGCGTCGAGGGCCCGGCGCAGATCGCCCAGCAGCCCCAGCCGGTCGGGGGTGTTGGAGTCCCGCTTGGACTCGTAGACCTCCACGCCCGTGCGGTCCCGCTTGGCCTGGTACATCGCCACGTCCGCCCGGCGCAGCATGCCTTCGGCGTCCAGGGCGTGGTCGGGGAAGACGGCTACTCCGGCGCTGGCCTCCAGGACCAGGGTGAGCCCGTCGAGGTCGAGCGGGGAGCTGAGGACGGTGACCAGGGCGCGCGCGATACGGGTCGCGGACGTCGTGGAGTCGGCGACCGGCAGCAGCACGGCGAACTCGTCGCCGCCGAGCCGCGCCGCCTCCGCCCCGCGCGGCAGCGCCTGCCGCAGCCGGTCGGCGATCTGCAACAGCAGCCGGTCACCGGCGAGGTGACCGAGTGTGTCGTTGACCGAACGGAACCGGTCCAGGTCGATCAGCATCAGCGCGGACCGGGCGCCGATGCGTTCGGCGTCGTCCAGGGCGGTCCAGATGCGCTCCAGGAGCCACTGCCGGTTGGGCAGTCCGGTCAGCGGATCGCGCAGCTGCTCCTCGGCCCGGGCACGGGCTATCCACAGGGAGGAGTCGAGGGCGATCAGCGGGACGGCGAACAGCGGCAGCAGCACGGGTTTGGCCACGGCGACGACGCAGACCAGCGGGGAGATGCCGAGCAGGGCGACGGCGACCAGTCCCTGTCTGATCACGGCGGTGCGGGCGACGGTGGACACTCCGCCGTTGCGGGAGTTGTGCACGAACCACAGCAGGGCGCGGGTGACCAGGAGGTAGGCGCCGGCGGCCAGCACCACCTGAGGCAGGGTGGAGGCGGTCCAACCGCCCGGGCTCCAGGGGCTCTCCACGGTCGGTACGCGGCCGAAGGCGCCCAGCATCAGGCCGCCGGCCCCGATGCCGAGGATGTCCACCGCCCCGTGCAGCACGCCCTGCCGCCAGTGGTGGCGCCGGGCTGTGCCGACCAGGACGACGACGGTGAGGCTGACCATCCCGGCGGGCACCCAGCCGTAGAGCAGCAGCACGGCGACGGTGAGGGTGGCGCCGGAGCCGGTGCCGCCCCACCAGCGGGCCCGGCCGAGCATGACCAGGTGACCGACGATGACGCCGGTGAGCAGGGCCAGGGACCAGCCGACCGCGCCGGACGGGAAGAGCGCGTGGTGGTCGGTGAACGCCTGGTACACGCCGGCGCTCAGCGCGGCCCCGGCCGCCGCGACGATCGCCACGGGCAACGCGGAGCGGGCCCGGTGCCGTTCGGGTTCCTCGCCGGGCAGCCCGGAGAAACGTTCGACGGTCGTATGTGCGGAGGCGCGGGCGCGGGCGACGGTGTACTGTCCGGCGGCAATGCGTCCGGCGCGCTCCATGGCGCCCGGACGCTCCGGCGTCCGCGCCCGTCTCCCCCACCATGCGCCGGCCATCCGGCGCAGCCGTGAGTGCGGGGCGGCGCTCTCGGTCGGTTCCATTCCCGTCCCTCTCACAGCCGGCGGTGCCCACGCCACGCGGCCCGATGCCCCACGACCCCTGGACGGCACCGCGCTGGAAAACCCTTCCACGCACTCCTGACGAGCACGGGGATGCCCCGACCGCGGTTGGGCACGGCGGGCGCACAGCTCAACAGTAGGCCGCAGAAGGCTTCCACGGGCAGCGGTCGTCGACGGTTGCCCGAATGCGCCCCGGCCACCCGTATGCATCTGGTATGCGCCGAACGGGTGGAGTTCAACCCCTACTCGCCGGTCGGAAGCGCGACTTCGGCCGCCGCGTCCGGCCCGCGCTCCAGAAGGACGACGAAACCGTCCTCGTTCAGCACGGGCACCTTCAGTTGCATCGCCTTGTCGTACTTCGAACCGGGGTTGTCACCCACGACCACGAAGGAGGTCTTCTTCGACACCGAGCCGGTCACCTTCGCCCCCCGGCTCTGCAGCGCCTCCTTGGCGCCGTCGCGGGTGAACTGTTCGAGGGTTCCGGTCACCACGACCGTCAATCCCTCGAGCGGGCGCGGGCCTTCGTCCTCGCCGGAGCTCTCCTCCTCCCTGCGGACGCCGGCCTCCCGCCATTTGCGCAGGATCTCCTGGTGCCACTCCTCGGCGAACCACTCCTTGAGCGAGGCGGCGATGATCGGGCCCACACCCTCCGTGTTCGCCAACTCCTCCTCACCGGCCTGCTCGATGCGGTCGATGGAGCGGAACTCCCGGGCCAGCGCCTGGGCCGCGACCGGTCCGACGTGACGGATCGACAGGCCGGTGAGCACGCGCGCGAGCGGGCGCTCCTTGGCGGCCCGGATGTTCTCCAGCATCGCGAGCGCGTTCTTCTTCGGCTCGCCCTGCTGGTTGGCGAAGACCGTGACGACCTTCTCCTCGCCGGTCTTCGGGTCACGCTTGGGCAGACCGCTGTCCTGGTCGAGGACGTAGGCCTTGATGGGGAGCAGCTGCTCCACCGTCAGGTCGAACAGGTCGCCCTCGTCCTTCAGCGGCGGCTCTGCGGGCTCCAGCGGCTTGGTGAGGGCGGCCGCGGCGACATAGCCGAAGTGCTCGATGTCCAGCGCCTTGCGGCCCGCGAGGTAGAACAGGCGCTCGCGCAACTGGGCCGGGCACGCCCGCGCGTTGGGGCAGCGCAGATCGACGTCGCCCTCCTTCATCGGCCTGAGCGGCGTACCGCACTCGGGGCACTCGGAGGGCATCACGAACTCGCGCTCGGTGCCGTCGCGCAGATCGACGACCGGCCCGAGGATCTCCGGGATGACGTCACCGGCCTTGCGCAGCACGACCGTGTCGCCGATGAGCACGCCCTTGGCCTTGACCACGTCCTGGTTGTGCAGGGTGGCGAACTCGACCTCGGAACCGGCCACCGTGACCGGCTCGACCTGCGCGTACGGCGTGACCCGGCCGGTCCGGCCCACGCCCACCCGGATGTTGACGAGCTTGGTGTTGACCTCCTCCGGCGCGTACTTGTACGCGATCGCCCAGCGCGGGGCGCGGGAGGTGGAGCCCAGGCGGCCCTGGAGCGGGATCTCGTCGAGCTTGACGACGACGCCGTCGATCTCGTGCTCCACGGAGTGGCGGTTCTCGCCGTAGTGGGCGATGAACGCGCGGACGCCGTCGAGGTCGTCGACGACCCTGTTGTGCCGGGAGGTGGGCAGGCCCCAGGACCTCAGCAGCTCGTAGGCCTCGGAGAGGCGGGTGAGGCCCTCGTACCCCTCCAGGGCGCCGATGCCGTGGACCACCATGTGCAGCGGCAGCGTCGCGGTGACCTTGGGATCCTTCTGGCGCAGCGAACCGGAGGCGGAGTTGCGAGGGTTGGCGTACGGCTTCTCGCCGGCCGCGACCCGGCGGGCGTTGAGGTCCTGGAAGGCCTCCATGGGGAAGTAGACCTCCCCGCGGATCTCCACCAGGCTCGGGACGCGGTCGCCGTCCAGCCGGTGCGGGATCTCGGCGATCGTCATGACGTTGGGCGTGATGTCCTCGCCGACGCGGCCGTCGCCGCGGGTGGCCGCGCGGGTGAGCCTGCCGTCCTCGTAGGTCAGGTTGACCGCGAGGCCGTCGACCTTGAGCTCGCACAGAAAGTGGTGACCGGTGGTGCCGACGTCCTTGGCGACGCGGTCCGCCCAGGCGGCGAGCCCCTCGTCGTCGAAGACGTTGTCGAGGGAGAGCATCCGCTGGCGGTGCTCGACCTCGGCGAGGCCGGTCTCGTACGCCACGGCGACCTTCTGGGTCGGCGAGTCGGGCGTGCGCAGCTCCGCGTACTCCTCCTCCAGCGCCTCCAGCGAGCGCAGGAGCTCGTCGAACTCGGCGTCGCTGATGATGGGAGCGTCCTTGACGTAGTACCGGAAGCGGTGCTCCTCGACCTGCTCCGCGAGCCGCGCGTGCTTCTCCCGTGCCTCGACGGGCACCGCTGTTTCCGCTTGCTGCTTGTCGCCGGCCACCGTGTTGTCCTCCCGTTACTCTGGGTTGTCCGCGAGCGATCTCGCCGCCCGGACGCAGTGGGCGAGCGCCTGGCGCGCGTACGCGGGAGAAGCGCCCGCGAGTCCGCACGCCGGGGTGACCGTGACCGCCTCGGCGAGAAGCTCCGGCCGCAGCCCCAGCCTGCGCCACATCGTCCTGACACCCATGACGCTACCGGCAGGGTCTGACAACGGGCCGTCCGTGCCGGGGACGACACCGGCGAAGAGGCGGGTGCCCGCCTCGACCGCTTCTCCGATCACCTCGTCGTCACGCTCGGTGAGGAGCGAGATGTCGAGGGAGACCGCCGCGGCGCCCGCGCGGCGCAGCAGTGCGAGCGGGACGTCCGGAGCGCACGAGTGGACCACGACAGGCCCCTGGTCGTGCGCCCCGAGGACGTCCCGGAGCGTGGCCTCCACGATCTGCCGGTCGACGGCGCGGTGGGTCCGGTAGCCGCTGGCGCTCCGCACCTGCCCGCGCAGGACGGCGGTCAGGGACGGCTCGTCGAGTTGGAGGACGAGCCCGGCGCCGGGAACGCGCCGGCGCACCTCCGCGAGATGGAGCCGCAACCCCTCGGCGAGCGAGGCGGCCAGGTCCCGGCACGCGCCGGGATCGGACAGGACCGCCTCGCCGTTCTTGAGCTCCAGGGCGGCGGCGAGGGTCCACGGCCCCACCGCCTGCACCTTCAGCGCGCCCTCGTACCCCTGGGTGAACTCCTCCAGGGCGTCGAGGTCCTCCCCGAGCCAGGACCGGGCCCGCCTGGTGTCCCGGCCCGGGCGGTCCCCGAGCCGCCAGCCGCTGGGCTCCACGCGCGCGTACAGCTCGACGAGCATCCCCGCGGTACGCCCGATCATGTCCGCGCCGGGCCCGCGTGCGGGCAGCTCGGGCAGGAAGGGGAAGTCCTCGAAGGTGCCCGTGACGGTCTTGGCGGCCTCCCGGGCGTCCCCACCGGGCATGGACCCGACGCCGGTGGCGGCACCGAACCTGAACTGGCTGTTCTCGCTCACCCGGGAAGACTACGCAACCCCGCGGGGGCAGCGCCGCCTCAGGGGGCGGCAGCCTTCGGGGACCGCCCCCGGCCGTCCGTCACAGGCCCGGGCGGACCGTCAGGTCGTTGACCTCCGCGTCCCGCGGCAGGTCGAGCGCCATGACGATGGTCGTGGCGACGGAGTCGGGGGCGATCCACTTCCCCGGGTCGTACTCCTTGCCCTCCTGCTGGTGCACCTTGGCCTGCATACGGCTGGCGGTGCGGCCCGGGTAGACCGAGGTGACCCGGACGCCGTTGGCGTGCTCCTCGTGGCGCAGCGAGTCCGCCAGCGCCTTCAGGCCGTGCTTGGAGGCGGCGTACGCGGACCAGTCGGCGTGGGCGCTCAGGCCCGCGCCCGAGTTCACGAACACCACGTGGCCGCGCGAGGCGCGCAGTTGGGGCAGGAAGTGGCGGGTCAGTTCGGCGGGGGAGATCAGGTTGACGTCGAGCTGGTGGCGCCAGGTCTTCGGGGTGAGCTCGCCGACCGGGCCGAGGTCGACCACGCCCGCGACATGGAGCAGGGAGTCCACCTGGTCGGGCAGCGCCTGGTGCGAGAACGCCCAGCTCAACCGGTCGGGGTCGGCCAGGTCGCCGACGAGCGTCCGGGCGCCGGGGAACGCGGCGGCCAGTTCCTTGGCCCGGCCGGCGTCGCGCGCGTGCAGCACGAGCTCGTCCCCGCGCGCGTGCAGGCGGCGGGCGACGGCCGCGCCGATGCCGGAGCCGGCCCCGGTGATCACATGAGTAGCCATGCCCGCCATGCTCGCATCACCGGCTCAGCTGCCGCCGAGCGCCTCGTCCAGATACGCCATCGCGCCCGCGGGCTCCTCGGCGAAGAACACCAGCTCGGCGAGCGGCCGGGGCAGGAACCCGTCCTCCTCCATGCGGCGGAACTGCTGCTTGAGACCGTCGTAGAAGCCGTCGGTGTTCAGCAGCACCACCGGCTTGCCGGTCCGGCCGTGCTTCTTCAGCTCCAGGATCTCGGTGGCCTCGTCGAGCGTCCCGGTGCCGCCCACCATGATCACGACCGCGTCGGCCTTCTCCAGGAGCAGTTTCTTGCGCTCGGCGAGGTCCCGGGCGATCACCATCTCGTCCGCGCCGGGCCGCGCCTTCGCCGACAGGAAGTCGACCGACACTCCGACGAGCCGGCCGCCCGCCTCCTGCACACCGTCCGCGACCACCTTCATCAGCCCGGTGTCGGAACCGCCCCAGACCAGGCTGTGCCCGCCCTTGCCGATCAGCCGGGCGAAGTCCCGCGCGGGGCGGGTGTAGCGGTCGTCGAGGTCGGCGGCGGAGAGGAAGACGCAGATGTTCATGCGCCCACGGTACGCGGCGGGGCAACCGGTCCCGTGGGCGGGAAGAAGCGGGGCCCGGCGGGTGCTGTACGGGTATGAGCCAAGGACACACGATCACGATCGACAAGAACGATGAGCACGTGCGTGTGGCGCGCGGCGGCCAGGTCCTCGCGGAGAGCGACCGCGCCCTGGTACTGCGCGAGACGGGGTGCCCCCCGCGCTACTACCTGCCGCCCGAGGACGTGCGCCTCGACCTGCTGACGGCGTCCGACACGCACACGTACTGCCCCTTCAAGGGCACGGCGTCCTACTGGTCCCTGCCCGACGCGGCGGACCTGGTGTGGGCCTACCCCGACCCGAAGCCGGACGTCGCCGAGATCAAGGACCACCTGTGCTTCTACGAAGTGGAAGTGTTGTGACCCGATGAGGCCGCCGCGGCGTGGCAGTCTTCACTGGCATGACCGGCATGGACAAGAAGACCGTCTCGCGTGACGGCACACCCCTCGCCTACCGCGGTACCGGACAGGGCCCGGTGGTCGTCCTCGTCAGCGGTGCGATGTCGACGGGTGCCACGCTGGCGCCACTGGCGGCGGCGTTGCCGGACCGCTTCGACGCCGTCGTCTACGACCGCCGGGGCCGCGGCGCGAGCGGGGACACGGCGCCCTACGCGGTGGAGCGCGAGGTCGAGGACCTGGCCGCGCTGATCGACGCGGTGGGCGGCGAGGCGGCGCTGTACGGCGTCTCCTCCGGCGGCGCGCTGGCCCTCAGGGCGACGGCAAGCGGACTGCCGATCCGTCAGGTCGCCGTCTACGAGCCGCCGTTCGCCGTGCACGAGGGCGGCGATCGGGAGCGCGCCGAGTACACCGGCAAGCTGTCCGCGGCGCTCGCCGAGGGCCGGCGCGGGGACGCGGTGGAGCTGTTCCTCCTCCTGACCGGGCTGGCCCCGCAGATGATCGCCAGCGCCCGCCAGTCCCCCATGTGGGCGGGCATGGAGGCGATCGCGCCCACACTCGCCCACGACGACGCGGTGATGGGGAACGGGCTGGTCCCCCGCGACCTGCTGGCCTCGGTGACCGTGCCGGTCCTGTCCGTGGCGGGCAGCGCGAGCCCGGCCTGGCTGCGTGAGGCGGCCAGGGCGGTCGCCCAGGCCGCGCCCCGGGGCACGTACCGGGCCCTGGAGGGCCAGACCCACGCGGTGGAACCGGAGGCACTGGCACCGGTGCTGGCGGATTTCTTCGCGCCCTGAACAGCACACTTCCCGAACCGAACAGGCCGTTGCCACAGGTCCTCACGCCCGCCGGCCTCCCGAGCCGTCACGGCCGCGCGGTGTTCTCGTACCGGACAGCCGGGCGCCGGCCAGGACGGCCGTGTCCCCGGTCGCGGCCGGCCTCCGTGTCCGCGCGGCCCGGCCGGTTCACGGTCCCGGCGCGGTCCCCGCCGGCGGCGCTGCGGGCCGGGGCCGGAAATGCGCCGAGCCCCGTCCTTGTTGGCGACCACCGAGACGGCGACCCGCCCGACGGGTGCCGCCCCGCGACCGGAAGGGACATCCCCGCCATGCCCAGCACCACTCCCGACATCACCGAAGCCGCTTCCGCTCCGGATGCCCCCCACCCCTGGACCGTGGCCGTGCTCGGCCCCGGCGGTGTCGGCGGGCTGCTCGCCGCGCTGCTGTCCCGGGCGGGTCACCGGGTGATCTGCCTGGCCGGGGACGCGACGGCACGGTCCCTGAGCGAGGGCGGGGTACGGGTGCACAGCGGCCAGTTCGGGGACTTCACCGCCAGGGTCGAGGCGGACACCGAGCTGCGGGAACCGGTCGACCTGTGCGTGGTGACCGTCAAGCACACCAGCCTGGACGCCGCGCTGGACCGGGTCCCGCCGGCCATGCTCGGCACGGACGGCCTCGTCCTGCCGCTCCTCAACGGCGTCGAGCACCCCGGGACCCTGCGCCGCCGCTACGGCGACGACCGGGTGGCCGCGGGCGTCATCCGCGTCGAGTCGACCCGCGTCGCGCCCGGTGTCGTCGAGCACGGAAGCCCGTTCACCGAGATCGATCTGGCCGGGACGACCGCGCGCCCGCTCGGTGACCTGACCGCCGTGCTGGAGTCCGCCGGGGTGCGGACCCGCCTGGCCGAGTCCGAGACCGCCGTCCTCTGGGCGAAGCTGGCCTTCCTCGCCCCCTTCGCCCTCCTCACCACCCGCTACGACGCCCCCATCGGCATGGTCCGCACCGGCCACCGCGAAGAACTGGTCGCCCTCGTCGACGAGATCACCGCCGTCGGCCGCGCGGCCGGGGCGCCGCTCGACGCGGACCGGACGCTGGCGATGTACGACGCGTTTCCGGCCAGGATGAAGTCCTCGATGCAGCGTGACGCCGAGGCGGGCCGCGCCCTGGAACTCGACGCGATCGGCGGTGCCGTGCTGCGCGCCGCCAAGCGGCACGGCGTTCCGGCGCCGACGGCTGCCCGGCTGGTGTCCGAACTGACACCCGTGTGACCAACCCAACGTATTTCAAGAAGAGTTGGCGACCCTAGACTCCCTGCGCGGGAGCGGCGAACGACCGCGCCCGCACGGGGAGCAGCCATGCGCTACGCCGACCAGCCCAGCACACACCGCGAGGTGCACATCGCTGCGGAACCCTCGCGGGTCTGGGAAGTCGTCACCGACGTCGAGGCCATGGCCGGGTGGAGCCCGGAGCTGGTGCGCGTGGAGTGGCAGGGCGGTGCCGACGGACCGGCGCCCGGCGCCTGTTACTTCGGGCACAACCGGAATCCGCTCGTGGGCGAGTGGCGGACCCTCGCCCACATCACGGAGGCCGCCCCGGAGCGCTCCCTCACCTGGTGCGTGCTGGACCCGGACGGACGGTACGGCAAGGCCTCCGAGGACCCGGCGGACCGGATGGCCACCTGGTCCTTCGCGCTCTCCCCGGCGCCGGAGGGGGGCACCGTGCTGCGCCAGTCGGTCACGGTCGGGCCCGGCCGCTCCGGCCTGAGCGCGTACATCGACCGCGCCCCCGACCAGGAGGAGGCGATCATCGCCTACCGCCTCGACGAACTCGGCAAGGGCATGGACGCCACCCTGACCGGCATCAAGGAGACGGCGGAACACCGGTCGTAGTGCTGTGACCGGCGCCGCCGGCGGACCGTGCGTCAGACCGCCGTGGTCGGCTCCTTCGCCCGGACCGTCGCGGCGATGGTCGCCGAGCCCACCACGCGCGTCCCGTCGTACAGCACGACCGCCTGGCCGGGGGCCACGCCGCGGACCGGCTCGGTGAAGGTGACCCGGAGTTCGTCGCCGACGAGTTCGGCGGTGACTTCGGTCTCGCCGCCGTGGGCGCGCAGTTGGGCGGTGTAGGCGCCGGGGCCGGACGGGGCCGTGCCGCACCAGCGGGGCTTGATCGCGGTGAGGCCGGTGACGTCCAGGGCGGAGGCCGGGCCGACCGTCACCGTGTTGGTCACCGGGGAGATGTCCAGGACGTAGCGCGGCTTGCCGTCGGATGCCGGGGTGCCGATGCGCAGGCCCTTGCGCTGGCCGATGGTGAAGCCGTACGCGCCCTCGTGGCTGCCGACGACCGCTCCCGACTCGTCGACGATGTCGCCCTCGGCCTTGCCCAGCCGGCGGGCCAGGAAGCCCTGGGTGTCGCCGTCGGCGATGAAGCAGATGTCGTGCGAGTCGGGCTTCTTGGCGACGGCCAGGCCCCGGCGCTCGGCCTCCGCGCGGATCTCGTCCTTGGTCGTGAGCGTGTCCCCGAGCGGGAACATGGCGTGTGCGAGCTGCTTGTCGTCGAGGACGCCGAGGACGTACGACTGGTCCTTGGCCATGTCGGAGGCGCGGTGCAGCTCGCGGGTGCCGTCCTCGTTCACGATCACCTTGGCGTAGTGGCCGGTGCAGACCGCGTCGAAGCCGAGGGCGAGCGCCTTGTCCAGCAACGCGGCGAACTTGATCTTCTCGTTGCAGCGCAGGCACGGGTTCGGGGTGCGGCCGGCCTCGTACTCGGCGACGAAGTCCTCCACGACGTCCTCGCGGAAGCGCTCGGCGAGGTCCCACACGTAGAAGGGGATGCCGATGACGTCCGCGGCGCGGCGGGCGTCGCGTGAGTCCTCGATGGTGCAGCAGCCCCGCGCGCCCGTACGGAAGGACTGCGGGTTCGCGGAGAGCGCGAGGTGGACGCCGGTGACGTCGTGGCCGGCTTCCGCGGCGCGTGCGGCGGCGACGGCGGAGTCGACCCCGCCCGACATGGCGGCGAGGACGCGGAGGGGACGGGAGCGCTGCGGGGTGTCAGTCATAGCCCTTCCAGGGTACGGGGCGCGGGAACCGGGGCCGCCTGACGTGCGTTGAAGATCGCATGGGGGCGAAGAAGACGAACGCGGCGGACGCCACGGACGCGCGGGGGCGGCGGCTGGGGCGACGGGCCCTGCTGATCGGCGGCGCCGCGGTCGTGGTGGGCGGGGCCGCGCTGGAGCGCAGTGGGCTGGCCCGGCTGTGGTGGCGGCTGCCCGGCGCGCAGAAGCCGCGGGTGGCGGGCGCGGTCGACTTCGCGGGCGCGCGGTGGGTGGCGGCCTCCCGGGCGAACTACCGGCCGGCGGACCGCCCGGACGACTACCGGATAGACCGGGTCGTCGTCCACGTCACGCAGGGCAGCTACGCGAGCGCCGTGAGGGTCTTCCAGGATCCGGGGCACGGGGCCGCCGCGCACTACATCGTCGGCGCGGACGGGAATGTCACGCAGATGATCCGCGAGCTGGACGTGGCCTTCCACGCGGGCAACCGGGCGTACAACGAGCGGAGCGTCGGCATCGAGCACGAGGGCTTCGTCGACGACGCCTCGTCCTTCACCGACGCGATGTACGCCGCCTCGGCGCGGCTGACGGCCGGGATCTGCGGCCGCTACGGCATATCCGTCGACCGGGAGCACATCATCGGCCACGTGGAGGTACCGGGCGCCGACCACACGGACCCGGGCCCCCACTGGGACTGGGACCGCTACATACGCCTGGTCCGCGCAGCCCGGACCTCCCGGGCCCGAACCACGGAGGCCCACCCCACCGCGCCGGCCTGAACCGCCGAAGGCCGTCCCGCCGCACGGACCTGAAGGGCTGGGGTTCGCGTCGCCGCCTTCGCCCGACCGCTTTCGCCCTACTGCGCGGGCCTGGGGCGCCGAGGCTCGCCTCACCGCACCAGCCGGAGCGCCGGGGCCGTCCCGCCGCACGGACCTGGAGGGCTGGGGTTCGCCTCACCACCTTCGCCCCACTGCGCGGGCCTGGGGCGCCGAGGCTCGCCTCACCGCACCAGCCCGAACCGCGGGCCCGGCCCGCGTGGACGCGAATCGCCGGGCCGTCCGCCCCACGGGTCCGGAGCGCTGGGCCCACCCGCGGCGCGGATCCGGAACGCGGGCCCGCTCCGCCCGCCCCGCCCCGCCCCGCAGTCCTACGTCAGGCCGGCCGCGCGGGCCCTTTCCACCGCCGGGCCGATCGCCTTCGCGACCGCGTCGATGTCGGACTGGGTGGAGGTGTGGCCGAGGGAGAAGCGGAGGGTGCCGCGGGCCAGGTCCGGGTCGGTGCCGGTGGCGAGCAGTACGTGGCTGGGCTGGGCGACGCCCGCGGTGCAGGCGGAGCCGGTCGAGCACTCGATGCCCTGGGCGTCCAGCAGGAGCAGCAGGGAGTCGCCCTCGCAGCCGGGGAAGGTGAAATGGGCGTTGGCCGGGAGGCGGCCCTCCGGTGCCGGGTCGCCGCCGAGGATCGCGTCCGGGACGGCCGACCGCACGGCGGTGATCAACTCGTCGCGCAGCGCGCCGATCTCGCGGGCGAACCACTCGCGCCGCTCGGCGGCGAGCCGGCCGGCCACGGCGAAGGAGGCGATCGCGGGCACGTCGAGGGTGCCGGAGCGGACGTGCCGTTCCTGGCCGCCACCGTGCAGGACCGGCACGGGGGTGTACTCGCGGCCCAGGATGAGCGCGCCGACGCCGTACGGGCCGCCGATCTTGTGGCCGGAGACCGTCATCGCGGCCAGTCCGGAGGCGGCGAAGTCGACCGGGACCTGCCCGAGGGCCTGCACCGCGTCGGCATGCAGCGGGACACCGAACTCGGCGGCCACAGCGGCCAGTTCGCGCACCGGCAGCAGCGTGCCGATCTCGTTGTTGGCCCACATGACGGTGGCCAGGGCCACGTCGTCGGGGTTGCGGGCGACGGCCTCGCGCAGCGCCTCGGGGTGGACGCGGCCGTAGGAGTCGACCGGAAGGTACTCGACGGTGGCGCCCTCGTGCTCGCCGAGCCAGTGCACGGCGTCGAGGACGGCATGGTGCTCGACGGGACTGGAGAGGATGCGGGTGCGGGCCGGGTCGGCGGCGCGGCGGGACCAGTACAGGCCCTTGACGGCGAGGTTGTCCGCCTCGGTGCCACCGGAGGTGAAGACGACCTCGCTGGGACGGGCGCCGAGGGCCTCGGCGAGGGTTTCGCGGGCCTCCTCGACCCTGCGGCGGGCCGCGCGCCCGGACGCGTGGAGGGAGGAGGCGTTGCCGGTGACACCCAGTGCCGCGGTCAGCGCCTCTGCCGCCTCCGGGAGCATCGGGGTGGTCGCGGCGTGGTCGAGGTAAGCCATGGTGAGGCCGATTCTACGGGCGCCCGCGGCCGGGCCGGAGATCAGGATGGGCCAGGTGTCACAAGCTCCAGGACAGTGTGTTGTCCGCCTGCACGAAGGCCAGCAGGACCACGAGGTCGGCGATGCCCAGGGTCAGGCCGAGCCAGGCGCGGCCGCGGCGGCCGGTGCCGCGCCACAGGGCGACGCCCGCCAGGACGATGGCGGCCGGGCCGAGGAACAGGTTGAGGACGAGCAGGCCGAGCAGGCCGAGGACGAAGGACGCGACGGCCATGCCGTCGGCGTCCTGCGTTCCGGTGTGGCGTGTGGCCGGTGCGGTGAGTTGCATGGCGGATCTGCTCCAGACGGTCGTGGGAACGGGCCGGGCGGGTGAGGCGTCAGCGGGACGTGCCGCGCCTGCGGCCGTGACGCTCGCGGAGCGCGAAGACGCCGAGCCAGACGGCGATCACCACGGCCGTGGCGACCGTGAAGTCGAGCGGCGCGTGAGCCACCGTGCCCAGGACCACGCCGAGCAGCAGCAGTGCGGCGACGAGGAACAGCATGAGATCGGATCCCCCTTGTCGGTGAACGCTTGTGGTTACACTTGTTCACTGACCGCCCAGTCTAGCGCCCCTCCGGCTTTGACAATCCGGAGAACACTTGTTGACTGAATGGCATGAGTCACATTCCCGGCGTCCGGCAGGCCCAGAAGCAGAAGACCCGGCAGGCCCTGATGGACGCGGCGTTGGGGCTGCTGGAGGAGCAGAGCCTGAGCAGCCTCGGCCTGCGCGAGGTCACACGCGCCGCCGGTGTCGCCCCGACCGCCTTCTACCGCCACTTCCACTCCACCGCGGATCTCGGCGTGGCCCTGGTCGAGGAGGCGCTGAGCAGCCTGCACCCGATGATCCGGTCGACGGTGTCCCAGGCGGACGACAGCGAGCAGCGCATCACGCGCGCGGTCGAATTGATCGCGCGTCATGTCGAGGCGTTCCCCGCCCATGTCCGCTTCGTCGCCCGGGAGCGCCACGGCGGAGTGCAGCGGGTGCGGGAGGTCGTCGGCGAGCAACTGGCCAGGTTCGCCCGCGAGGTGAGGGGCGAACTGGCCAAGGACCCCCAGTCCGCGGGGTGGAGCGAGGACGACCTGCTGATGCTCGCCCATCTGTACGTCGATCAGATGCTGATCACCGGTTCGCTGTTCCTGGAGGCGCTCGACGCCCCCGAGCAGGATCGCGAGCGCGTCACCCGGGTCGCGACCCGGCAGCTGCGTCTGATCAGCATCGGCCGCCGGCACTGGCTGGACTGACGGTCCGGCCCGTCGCCGGTGCGGCGCTCCCTCAGTCCAGCCTGACCCGTGCGAGCTGCCGGGACTGCGCCACCAGCCGGTCGGCGCCGTCCCAGACCTCGGCGTCCTCCTCCAGGAAGCCGCCGGCCAGGTTGCGGGTGGTGATGGACACGCGCAGCGGGCCCGGCACCGGACGGCGGCGGACGTGCACCGTCAGCTCGACGGTCGGCACCCAGCCCTTGATGCCCAGCTCGAACGCGGTCGGGGGCAGCGCGTCCACCGCGAGCAGCAGGGACAGCGGGTCGTGGTCCCGGCCGTCGGCGAGACCGAACCAGGCGCGCATCTCCCCGTTCCCGGAGGGCGAGCCGAGCGCCCAGCCGAGGGTGGCGGGGTCCAGCTTGAGCATCAGGCGGTCGGTGATGGCCGAGCTGCCCGGTACGGGCGTGGGAACGCCGGCCGCGTCCTGGGGGCCGAAGCACTGCTCCATGGGCGGGATCGCGGGCGGCTTCGCCGAGGTGCGCACGTCGTCGGGCAGGGTGCCGAGGTCGCCGTAGGAGGCCAGGACGCGGATGCGCTCCACCTCGCGGCCGTCGTCGTCGCACTGGAAGAGGGAGGCCTGGCCGGTCGACAGGGTGCGGCCGGCGCGGACCACGTCCGTGCGGACGACGGCGGGACCGGGCCGGGACGCGGTCAGGTAGTGGGCCGAGATCGTGAACGGGTCCGGGTGCGGCAGGGCGTCCGCGAGCGCGCGGCCGAGGACGGCCAGCAGATAGCCGCCGTTGACGGCGTTGATGATCGTCCAGCCGACGGAGAGGTCGATGCCGTAGACGCCGGGCTCGCTCCGGGTGACCGCGGTGTCCCGGTCGAACTCGCTGTCGCCGATCGTGGCCCGCGCGGCCGCGGCGGTGGCTGCTTCTGACATGTGTGAACGGTACATCAGGGCACTACTAAGCGGTAGCTTTCGTCCGTTGTGCTCATATGACGAGCACTCCGCGGGGTGAGACGCAGGCAATTTCTCGGTAAGTGTCCGTACTTGCCCGTAACCCCGGGGCCCCGTTCCCCCTCTATCGGGACATGAGCCTCACCGGGACTCCGTTCCTGTACACCGCCATCGTGCTGGCCGTGGTCGCCCTGGCCCTGCCGTTCGTCCTGTGGACGCGGCTCAGGGGCCCCAAGTCGCTGCGTGCCGCCCTCCGGGCACTGATGCTGCTGTTCGCCCAGGTCACGGCGATCACCCTGGTCTTCGTCCTGGTGAACAACGCCAACAACCTGTACGACAACTGGGCCGACCTGCTCGGCACGGGCAACCATGTGCAGCAGGCCGCCAACCTGGGCGCCGACGGCACCGGGGGCATCGCCTACCGGAAGCTGCCCAGGGTCGTGCAGAAGTTCACCCCGGCCGACGGGCCCGGGATGCACGCGGCCGGCGGGGTCAGGGTCACCCAGCTCAGGGGCCGGGTCTCGGGGGTGAACGCGGAGGTCTACGTATGGCTGCCGCCGCAGTACGACGACCCCGCCTACAAGAACAGGAAGTTCCCGGTGGTCGAGCTGCTGTCGGGCTACCCGGGCTCGGCGAAGGCCTGGTTCGGCTCTCTGAAGGTGCACCAGCAACTGGAGCCGCTGATGCGGAGCGGACAGGTCGCGCCGTTCATACTGGTGGCGCCGCGCACGAACCTGATCGCCAAGATCGACACGGGCTGCGCCAACATCCCGGGCACCGTGAACGCGGACACCTGGCTGAGCATCGACGTACCGAAGATGGTCACGGACAACTTCCGTGCCGCGACCGGCCCGAACGGCTGGGCCACCGCCGGCTACTCGGCCGGGGCGCACTGCGCCACCAAGCTCGCCGTCGCCCACCCCGACCGCTACCGGGCCGCGGTGAGCCTGTCCGGGTACAACGACCCGATCGGCGAGCGCAATTCGCTCGCCAACCAGAACCTCCGGCTGCGGCGCGCGAACAACCCCTACATCCTGCTGAAGAACTACCGCACGCCGCCGCCCGTCGCGCTCTACCTCTCGGGCCAGACCGGCGACGGGTACCAGGCGGGCGTCGCCCTGGAGCAGATCGCGAAGCCGCCGACGACCGTGCACGTGGTCTTCGTGCCGCGCAGCGCGGGCGGCCACAGCATGGCGCTGTGGCGCCCCCAGGTCCCGGCGGCGTTCCGCTGGCTGACCAGGGTGATGGGGCAGAGGCCGCCCCACCGCCTCCGGACGGCCCTCACTCCTCCCGTACCGTCGACCGGCGGTTCCAGGCCCGCGGAGCTCGCCAGTGGTACCGCATCGCGAGCAACCGCAGGACAAAAGCGGTGACCACCGCCAGCCCGCTGGTGAACGGGTTCAGCGCGTCGTAGTGGATGCACAGCACCACCATGGTGGCGCCGACGATCGCCGGGACCGCGTACAGGTCGCGGTCCCAGCGCAGCAGCGACGGCACCTCGTTGGCGAGCACGTCCCGCAGCACACCGCCGCCCACGGCGGTGGCCATGCCCAGCGTCGCCGACGCGGTGAGGTTCAGCCCATAGGCGTACGCCTTCGTGGTGCCGGCCACGCAGAACAGGCCGAGGCCGGCCGCGTCGAACACGTACACCGCGGTCTGGATGCGCTCCATGTGCGGGTGCAGGAAGAAGACCACGAGCGCGGCGAGCAGGGGGGTGAGAAAGTACCCGAGGTCGGTGAAGGCGGCCGGGGGCACGGCCCCGATGACGATGTCACGGAACAGCCCTCCGCCCAGCGCGGTGACCTCGGCGAGGACGGCGATGCCGAAGACGTCGAAGTTCTTGCGGACGGCCAGCAGCGCGCCGGAGATGGCGAAGACGAAGATGCCGACCACGTCGAGCGTGTGCTGGACGGAGGGACTGAACAGTTGCTGAAGCACGCCACATTGTTACTCGGGGCCGGTTCGCCCCCGAACACGACGGAGCGGGAGAGTGCGACCGCCGGAGCCGCCGGCTCCGCACTCTCCCGCTCCATCACACGCGCGGCTTCAGCGAGCCGCCCCGCCTACTTCTCGGTCGGCTCCTGGCTGCCGGAGCCGTCGGTGCCGGACTCCGAGGACTCGGCGGTCTCGGCGGTCTCGGGGGTCGCGGCGGACTCCACGGTCTCGGGGGTCGCGGCGGACTCCGAGGTCTCGGCGGACTCCACGGTCTCGGGGGTCGCGGCGGACTCGGCGGTCTCCGCGGGCTCCGAGGTCTCGGCCGACCCGGACGGCTCAGCCGTCTCGCCGACCTCCGCGGCCACCGCCGCCGACGTCGCCGCCGACTCCGCGAGGACCTCGTCGGCCACGAGCTCCGCGGCCTCCTTGGCGGCCGTGAGCAGCACGGTGTCCTGCGGGGCCTGGTCCTCGAAGTTCTCCGGGTGGTGGCAGGCCACCTGCTGACCGGGCTTCAGCTCCTTGAGCGGCGGCTCGGTCGTACGGCAGATCTCCGTCGCCTTCCAGCACCGGGTGTGGAAGCGGCAGCCGCTCGGCGGGGCGATCGGCGAGGGCACGTCGCCCTTGAGCAGGATGCGCTCGCTCTTGGCGCTCTTGCGGCTGGGGTCCGGGATCGGGACGGCCGACATGAGCGCCTTGGTGTACGGGTGCATCGGCGCCTTGTAGAGCGACTCGCGGTCGGCCAGCTCCACGATCTTGCCGAGGTACATCACCGCGATCCGGTCCGAGACGTGCCGGACGACCGACAGGTCGTGCGCGATGATCACGTACGTCAGGCCGAGCTCCTGCTGGAGGTCGTCCAGCAGGTTGACGACCTGCGCCTGGATCGACACGTCGAGCGCGGAGACCGGCTCGTCGGCCACGACGAGCTTCGGGTTGAGCGCGAGCGCCCGGGCGATGCCGATGCGCTGGCGCTGACCGCCGGAGAACTCGTGCGGATAGCGGTTGTAGTGCTCGGGGTTGAGACCGACCACCGACAGCAGCCGCTGCACTTCCTTCTTGATCCCGCCCTCGGGCTCGACGCCCTGGAGCCGGAAGGGAGCGCCGACGATCGTGCCGATGGTGTGGCGCGGGTTCAGCGACGAGTACGGGTCCTGGAAGATCATCTGCACATCACGGCGCAGCGGGCGCATGCCGCTCACCCCGAGGTGCGTGATGTCCTTGCCCTCGAACTCGATGCTGCCCGCGGTCGGTTCGAGCAGCCGGGTGATCAGCCGGCCCATCGTCGACTTGCCGCAGCCGGACTCGCCCACGACACCGAGGGTCTCGCCGGAGCGGACCTCGAAGTCGATACCGTCGACCGCGCGCACCGCTCCGACCTGGCGCTGGAGCAGGCCCTTCCGGATGGGGAAGTGCTTCTGCAGGCCGGTCACCTTGAGCAGGACCTCGCCCGGGGCGGCGTCCTTGGTGAGGGTGGCCGTGCCGGAGGCCCCGTCCTCGGCGCCGTCGCTCTGTGCAGGGATGCTCACTGCCTTGTCCTCTGCGTTCTCACTCACAGCTTCGGCGCAATCTCTTCGGTCCAGATCCGCTCCCGCTGCTCCTGCGTCATGTGGCAGGCGGCCCAGTGCTGGCTGCCGACCTCGGTCAGCTCGGGGCGGACCGTGCGGGTGACGTTGTCCTTCGGGACGTCGGCGTACGGGCAGCGCGGGTTGAACGCGCAGCCGGACGGAACGTTGATCAGGGAGGGCGGGGACCCCTTGACGGGGATGAGCCGCTCCTGCTGATCGCGGTCCAGACGCGGCATCGAGCCGAGCAGGCCCCAGGTGTAGGGGTGCCGGGGCTCGTAGAACACCTTCTCGGCCGGTCCGCGCTCGACGCAGCGGCCGCCGTACATCACCAGGAGGTCGTCGGCCAGTTCGGCGACGACGCCCAGGTCGTGGGTGATGATGATGACCGCGGAGCCGAACTCCTTCTGCAGATCGCGGATCAGGTCGAGGATCTGCGCCTGCACGGTGACGTCCAGGGCGGTGGTCGGCTCGTCCGCGATGAGCAGTTCGGGGTTGTTCACCAGCGACATCGCGATCATCGCGCGCTGACGCATACCGCCGGAGAACTCGTGCGGGTAGTTGTCCACACGCTTGTCCGGCTGCGGGATGCCCACCCGGTCGAGCATTTCGACGGCCCGCTTGCGGGCGGTCTTCTTGTCGACGTTGTTGTGGATCCGGTACGCCTCCACGATCTGCTGACCGATCGTGTAGTACGGGTGCAGCGCGGACAGCGGGTCCTGGAAGATCATCGCCATCTCGCGGCCGCGCATCTTCCGCACGTGGTCGGGATCGGCGGACAGCAGCTCGGTGCCGTTCAGCCAGATCTCGCCGGAGATGCGTGCCTTGCGCTTGCCGTACTGGCCGGCGGTGTGCAGGCCCATGATGCCCAGCGAGGTCACCGACTTGCCGGAGCCCGACTCGCCCACGATGCCGAGGGTCTTGCCCTTCTCCAGCTTGAAGCTGAGCCCGTCGACGGACTTCACCAGGCCGTCGTCGGTCGGGAAGTGCACCTTCAGGTCGCGTACTTCGAGGAAGGAGGTCGAAGCGGGCGAGGCGGCGGTGGGTTCGCCCACGGCGGCGTCGCTCTTGCTGAGTTCGGTCATGCGAGCCTCACTCGGGGGTCGATCACGGCGTACAGGACGTCCACCACGAGGTTGGCGATGAGCACCGCGAGAGAGGTGATCAGAACGACACCCAGGATGATGGGCAGGTCCTGGGTCTTGATGGCGTTGAGCACCGCCTGGCCGAGGCCGGGCAGGCTGAACGTCGTCTCGGTCAGGATCGCGCCGCCGATGAGGGCGCCGAGGTCCATGCCGAGCATGGTCAGGATGGGCGTCATGGTCGAGCGCATCGCGTGCTTGCCGATGACGGTCTTCTCCTGCAGGCCCTTGGCACGGGCCGTGCGGATGTAGTCCTCACCCAGGATCTCCAGCATGGTGGCGCGGGTGATACGGGCGTACATCGCCGCGTAGAGGAACGCCAGCGTGATCCAGGGCAGGATCATGCCGCCGAGCCAGCCGGTGAAACTGTGGCCGAGGGGTACGAACTCCCCGTCGATCCAGTTCAGGCCGAACGCGAAGATCGCCAGGCTGAGCATGCCGGTGAAGTAGATGGGGAGCGAGACACCACCGAGGGCGACCAGCATCGCGCCCCGGTCCCACAGGCTGCCCCGCTTGAGCGCGGAGAGCACACCCGCGGCGACACCGAAGAGAAGCCACAGCACGGCGGCACCGAGCGCCAGTCCCAGGGTCACCGGGAAGCGGTCGGTCAGCACCGGCCAGACGGCCTGCTCGCTGCGGAAGGAGTAGCCGAAGCACGGCGCGGCGCAGTGGGTGACGTCGCCACCGGCCGCGTAGGTGCGGCCGACGAAGATGCCCTTGAAGAACTCCCAGACCTGGGCGTAGACCGGTTCGGCCAGACCCAGCTTCTGCCGCACCGCCTCGATGGCGGCAGGGTCGGCCTGCTTGCCTATGAAGTTGGTGGCCACGTCGACGCCCGCCCACTTGGGGACGAGGAAGAAGATG
Source organism: Streptomyces sp. 6-11-2 (assembly GCF_006540305.1). Taxonomy (GTDB): domain Bacteria; phylum Actinomycetota; class Actinomycetes; order Streptomycetales; family Streptomycetaceae; genus Streptomyces. The sequence continues at coordinate 2,039,237 of NZ_BJOR01000001.1, forward strand.
CTGAAGACCACCAGGATGATGACCACCAGCATCACGGCGGCGGCGAACAACCGCCTGATGAGGTAAGCGAGCACAGCTTACGGCCCGCCGCGGGACCGCGGACCTCCGGATGTTTTCCGGGGTCCGCGGTCCCGCCGCGCCGGCCTTCACCTGCCTTTCGTGCCGTACGGCGGGTGTGCCGGGTTTACTTCGAGGACTTCAGGCCGAGGTTGACGAAGTCGTACTGGCCGCTGTAGCCGGCCGACGTGTAGACGTTCGCCAGCCGGTCCGAGCGCCAGTTGATGAACCGCTCGAAGACGAAGGGCAGGTAGTAGCCGCCCTCCATGACCTTGTGGTTGATCTGCGTGGCGATCTCGGCCTTCTTGGCGTCGTCGAGCGAGTTGACGTAGTCGTCGAACAGGCCGTCGATCGCCTTGTCCTTGATCAGGGCGTAGTTGTTGTTACCGCTCTGCAGGATGTACTTGCTGTTCCACAGCGGCAGACCGTAGCCCTGGACGGACGGGAAGTCCGGGCCCCAGCCCATGATGATGATGCCGTAGCCCTTCTTCTTCACGTTCGAGGGGCTGCCGATGATGCCGGCGGTCTGCGAGCCGTCGTACTGGTCGATCTGGACGTCGACGCCGATCTTCTTCAGCGACGCCTGGAGCGACTCGGCCGTGGCCACCTCGACCGGCTTGTTGTTGCGGACGGCGATGGTGGTCTTGAAGCCGTTCGGCTTGCCGCAGGCCTTCAGCTCTTCCTTGGCCTTCTCGACGTTGCCGTTCTTGTTGGCGCCGGCCAGCTCGAACGGGTCGTACTTCTGGCCCTCGGCGCCCGGCACCGACGGGGGCAGCATGTTGGTGCCGATGTCACCACCGGCGACCGGGCCACCACGCGCGGTCTGGAGCGACACGTGGTCCGCGCCGTAGATCACGGCGTTGCGGCAGTGGATGTTGTCGAACGGCTTCACGCTCTGCGGGAAGACCGCGTAACGGACGTAGCCGGAGACCGGGTTGTCCAGGTTGCCCTTGTACTTCTTCAGGGCGGTCTGGCGGCCCTGCGGCGACATACCGGTCTGGTTCAGGTCCAGGTCGTAGTCACCGGCGATCAGGCGCTGGTCGAGATCGTTGGCGTTCGAGAAGAACTTGATGGTGATCTCGTCCGGGTACGCCTTGCGGATGGGGTCCGAGGCCTGCTTCCACTCGGTGTTGCGGACCAGCTTCAGGTCCTTGCCCGGGCTGTACGACTCGAACTTGTAGGGGCCCGAGGAGAACGGGTGCAGACCGTACTTGGACTTGGTGTCCATGTCCTGGCGGACCGGGGACGCCGAGATCAGGGACAGCATCTGCTCGAAGTCCGAGTTGGCCTTCGGCAGGCGGAAGACGATGGTCTTGTCGTCCGGCGTCTCGATCGCCTTCAGACCCAGGTGTTCCTTGTCCTTGTCCTTGTAGGGGCCCTGGTACTTGCCGTCCGGGTCCAGGACCTCCTTCAGGTAGGTCGGACCGCCGGACAGCACGTCCTGCGCCCACACGCGCTCGATGCCGTACTTGACGTCCTTGGAGGTGATCGGCTTGCCGTCCTCCCACGTCACACCGTCACGCAGCGTGTACGTGTAGGTCTTGCCGCCGTCGCTGACCTTGGCGAGACCCGTCGCGAGGTCCGGGGTCAGCTCGGCGCCGGCCGCGCCGGGCTCCGTCTTGTTCGTGACCAGCTGGCGGCTGTAGTAGCGGGCGAAGTTCCACATCATGCCGTAGTAGCCGCGCGTGGTGTCCCACGAGTCGGCGTCCTGGGCCGCGCCGAACTTCAGCGTGCCGCCCTTCTTGGCCAGGGAGGCCTGGGCAACCTTGTTGTTGGCCGCGTCGAAGCCGGCCGCGCCGCTCTTCGAACCGCCGCCACCACCGCCGTTGCTGTCGTTGCCGCCGCCGCACGCCGCCGTGGTCAGCAGCGCGGCGACCACGGCCGCAGCGGCCATGGCCTGCTTGCGCCGCCCTGAGGTGCGTTGGGTAGTCACGTTCTCGGATCCTCCGGATAGATGAGAGACCCCGTGTGGGTGCACGGGTCGCTGGGGGTAGGGCAGTTCAGCGAGAGCCCTTGGGGTCGAGCGCGTCGCGCACGCCGTCGCCGAAAAGATTGAAGGCAAGGACGGTGACGAAGATCGCCACACCGGGGACCACCATGTACATGGGGTCCGCTTCGTAGTAGTCGATCGCGTTCGAGAGCATCTGACCCCACGAGGCGGTCGGCGGCTTGACGCCCACGCCGAGGAAGCTGAGCGCGGCCTCGGTGAGGATGTTGGTCGGGATCATCATGGTCGTGTACACGATGATCGGCGCCACGAGGTTGGGCAGCAGCTCCTTGAACAGGATGTAGAAGCGGCCGGCGCCGAGCGAGCGTGCCGCCTCGACGTACTCGCGTTCGCGCAGCGACAGCGTCTGGCCGCGCACCACGCGGCCGATGTAGGGCCAGCCGAAGAAACCGATGACCAGGATCATCACGAAGACGCGCACACCCGTGCCGGTCAGGCCGAGCATCTCGTTCGGCATGACGGAGACCAGCGCGATGATGAACAGCAGCTGCGGGAAGGCGAGCAGGCCGTCCATGACCCGGCTGATGGCCGCGTCCACCCAGCCGCCGAAGAAACCGGCGAGGATGCCGAGGATGGTGCCCAGGATGACGGCGACGACGGCGGACAGGAAGCCCACGAGCAGCGAGATCTGGGCGCCGTAGACGATGCGGGCGAAGATGTCGCGGCCGCTGACCGGCTCGACGCCGAGGAGGTGGTCGCCGCTCATGCCGCCGAGGGAACCCTTGGGGGTGCCGAAGAGCGGGTCGATCAGGTCCTCGTGGTGCAGCTCGGGGTCCTGACCGGCCAGGTGCGCGATCACGGGCGCGAGCAGCGCGACCAGGATGAGGAGGAGCACGACGATGCCGCCCGTCAGGGCGAGCTTGTCCCGCTTGAGGCGCTCCCAGGCGATCCGGCCCAGGGAACGCCCCTGTACGGCCTTGGCAGCGACGTTGGCGGCCGTCGCCTCGTCGGCAGCGCTCGGGGCCGCTTCCGCGGTCGGCTCGTGCAGTGGTGCCGTCATCTGGCAGGGACCCCTCTCAACCGGCGGTGGCCGGCCCGCGCTTGCCGCTGTGGCGGCTGTTCAGTCCGTCGTACACAGGGGCGAACGCCCCCTTGGAGCGGGAGTCTTCAACGCCATGGTGATCTGTTGCCAGTCTTGGCGGTGAATGGATGCGCAAACGTGATGCGGGTTAAGGGGTTCCGTTATCCGGACAGTGGGTAACGGGGGTCGGACATGGACCAGTTGGGGCGGCCCACAGCAAAAGCGGACCATCCGCATCCATCTACGCGCGCAGAGGGTCACCGGTGCGAGAGCCCTGCGGGCGGACGGACCGGACGGATCAGTAGCCGCCGCGCACCGGCGGATAGCCGTAGCCGGCCGCCGGAGCCTGGGCGGGTGCCGCGTGGGTCTCCCGGTCGTAGAACGGGCGGGAGTTGGCGCGCAGCCACATCGCGACCGGGTCGTACTCGTCGGACATCGCGACCGTCGACACCGGCAGCCCGTCGGGGACGGCGCCGATGGACTGCTGCATCATCACGCGCACCGAGTCGACGGCCGGCGGCGAGGTGTCGTACACGTCGAGGCCGATGGCGAGATACGGCGCCCCGAGCGCGGGCCGCACCCAGGTGCGGCGCAGCGAGCGCAGGGCCGGGGTACGGTGTGCGTTCTGGGTGAGCAGGGCGTAGAACTGCGAGGCCTCCACGGCGGGTTCGGACAGCCGGAGCGGGCCCGCGGGCTGCCGGTCCAGACCGGTGGCGATACGGCGCAGGTCCAGCCACGGGATGCCGATGCCGCCGCCCGGGGCGTGCGGGTTCAGCCAGAGGCCGTAGTGGTCGGGGTAGAGGGTGCGGGCCACGTCGAGGCCGTCCACGACCTCGTACGAACGGTTCCAGCCGCTCGCCGACAGCTCCTGGGCGGAGGTCACGCAGGGCGCGTAGCCGTGGCCGTCGACCTCCATGTGGCCGTACTGGGCGTCGGGGGAACCCGCCTGGCCGTGCCAGAGCAGCATCCAGACCTGGCCGGAGGAGGGGGTCGCCAGCGCGCGCAGCAGCGCCTCGTAGGCGTCGTAACGCCCGGGCGTCACCTGGCGCAGCGTCTGCTCGACCTGTCCGGCCGTGGTGCCGCTGGCGCTCACTTGTACCGCCCCTCCATACAACCGACGTTTCGACCGAGCCGTGGGTCCGGGCCTGTCGTCACCTTCCCGTCGTCCGCCCGGCGGGCAGGCGGGAAAGTGACGGCACGCCTAGCTTAAGCCGCCGTCCGGCGGCCGGGGACTCGCCGTGCGCCGCCGACTGCGGATCGTGTGCGCTTCTCCGGCGTCCCTGGTCGGGCTCAGTGGGCGTGCTGGTAGAACGGGCGGACGTTCTCCCTCATCCAGTCCGCCACGGGATCCTGGGCCACGTCCAGGAGGACCAGGTTGACCGGCCACCTGGCCGGGGTCCTGGTCAGGGCGCGGCCCAGGGCTTCCAGGGGGCCGGCCTGCGGGTCGCCCTCCCACTGGGACAGTTCGACGCCTATGAACATGACCGGTTCGTCCGTCTCGACGGCGGCCAGGCAGCGGCGGGCGGTGCCGATCACACCGGTCTCGGCGAACTCGGCACTGGCGGCGGCGAGGAAGTCCACCGGGTCGTCCTGCCAGTCCGGTTCGAAGAGGCGGACGCGGCCGCCGCTCGACGGGCCGTCCAGGTGGGTGCGCCCCACCCGGCACAATTCGGCCACGGCGGCCGGCGGCAGCGGGACGCCGACCACGCCGTCCGGGTTGAGCGCGATGCCGGCCTGCGGGGGCAGTCCGCGCGCGAAGTCGACGGCGGGCGCGACGGTGTACGCCATGTGCGGGCCCACGACCTGGCGGAACTGCTCCTCGGAGCTGAAGACCGGCACGTATGCCTGGCCGTCGATCTCCAGCGTGGGCAGGTCGAGCGGGCCGCTGCGCGGACCGCCGCCGCTGGGGAGGGGCACCCAGACGAGGCTGCGGCCGAGGACCTCGACGATCCGGCCACCGGCGGTCGGGACGCCGAGGGAGGCGGACAGCACCTCCTCCAGCTCGTTGCCGGGCCATCCGCCGTGCGGATGGGATTGCGCCTGTGCCGGAAGGTCCGCGGAGAAGTCCGCCGGGAAGTCCATCTGCTACCGCCTGCTGTGAACACTGCTGTGGCCGAAAGGCTATCGGGTACACGCCCGAACCTCACGGAAAATCCCATGACCGGACCCCCCGACGCTCCACGCGAGCACCCCCGGCGGCCGACCGCATCACCGACTCGCGGGCCAACCGGCCACCCACCGCGAGACGCGCCTCGGCACGTCGGCCCGGACGGCCTGCGGCACCGGACGGGACTCCGCGCGCAGGGCTGCCCACGGCCCTCGGACCGCGAACTCGATCCACCGCGACAGCACCGGCCGCCTCCCGGTCCAGCGGAGCCGCAGCCCCCGGCAGGGCAGCGGTGACGCCAGAGGGCCTACCGGTGGGACACCGCGCCCTGATCCGGTCAGCGGTCCGCGTGCTGCGCCCGCCGGGCCCGGCGGGCGGGTGTCGGCGCGGTGGGCGGGTCACGCGAGGTCGGCAGGAGCACGCCCGGCGGACGGCCTCCGACGCCGGACGGGACTCCGCGCGCAGGGCTGCCCACGGCCCTCGGACCGCGAACTCGGCCCGCCGCGACAGCACCGGCCGCCTCCCGGTCCAGCGGAGCCGCAGCCCCCGGCAGGACAGCGGTGGCGCCAGAGGCGCCTGCCGCGCGACGCCGCGCCCTGTCCGGGCGGCGCGCGGCGCGTCTCGGTCCGGCCGGTGGTCGGCGAGTCACGCGCCGCGCCGCCGGCCGCTGGGCCCGGGGTGAGGCCGGGCATTCGCGCGAGGCGGCGGGGGCGTGTCCCATGGGCGGCCTCCGGCGCCGGGCCGGGCTCCGCGTGCGAGCCGCCGTGACGGGCCGCGTGTGGTTCTCAGGGGGCGAAATCGATCCGGTGCAGGCGGGTCGCCGCCTCGCGGTCGAGGAGGACCGCCGAGCCGCAGCCCCTGGGCAGGGCGCTCCGCTCCACCGCACGGAGCAGGGCGGCGGTGGCGCGGCGGTGACGGTGGAAGGCGTAGCGGGAGACACCGCGGCCCCGTGCGCGCTGGCCGGTCAGGGCGATGCCCGGGGCGACGTCCAGCAGGACGAGGTGCAGGGTGCCGCCGCGGCGGCGGGCGCTGCGGGCCAGCCAGGCGCGGACCCAGGGCTGCGTGCCGCAGTCGTGGACCACGAGCGCCGACCCGGAGCGCAGCGCGCGGCGCAGCCCCGCGAAGTGGGCGAGGCGGACCAGGGGGCGGTACAGGGCGTAGGGGAGGTGCGCCGCCAGGCGCGCGTCCCAGCGGTCGCGGGTGTCCTGGGAGTCGACGCGGACGCCGTGCACCGCGCGCCGCATCAGGGTGGACTTGCCGCTGCCGGGCAGGCCGGTCACCACGACCAGGTCGCGCGGGCCGAAACGCAGCACGCGCGGGCCGCCGCCGGACCGGTCCCGCAGGTCGCGTACCAAGAGGGCGGGGGCCTGGGCCGTCGCGTACAACGGGGTCCTGTGCGCCGTCATCATTCCTCCCCACGGATCGTAAAGAGAAGGTAATGTGCGGGCCCGGCGTTTCCGTGCACGTCCTGCCACACGACGGTCACAGATGCCGCCCTGCCGCGAAACGGGCCGGGCGTGCAATGATGTGCGCGCAACTGCATATCGGCCGCTTGAATCCGCGCGGGAGAGTCCCCAGCCGTCTCGCTGGGGCGCCGAAGGAGCAAGTACCTCCCTTGAATCTCTCAGGCACCGTTACCGCGCGGGCGAGGCACATCTGAAAAGCGGGCCGCTGGCGCAGTGGCTCCACCCAAGGTGCAAGCCGTGCACCGTCCGTCCGACGGCGGTCATGGCGAACCTCTCAGGTTCCGATGACAGATGGGGAGGACATGGATCCGTCCTCGCCTGTCATGCCTGGGAGACCGCCCGATGAGCAGTACCGAACCCGACCGCCCCCGCCGCACCGCGCTCGACGCGCTGCACCGCTCGCTCGGCGCGACGATGACCGACTTCGCCGGCTGGGACATGCCGCTGCGTTACGGCTCCGAGCGCGACGAGCACATCGCCGTGCGGACGAAGGCCGGCCTCTTCGACCTGTCCCACATGGGCGAGATCACCGTCACCGGCCCGCAGGCCGTCGCGCTGCTGAACCACGCCCTGGTCGGCAACATCGCCACGGTCGGCCTCGGCCGCGCCCGCTACACCATGATCTGCCAGGCCGACGGCGGCATCCTGGACGACCTGATCGTCTACCGGCTGGGCGAGACCGAGTACCTGGTCGTGGCCAACGCCTCCAACGCCCAGGTCGTGCTCGACGCGCTGACCGAGCGGGCGGCGGGCTTCGACGCCGAGGTGCGCGACGACCGTGACAGCTACGCGCTGCTCGCCGTGCAGGGCCCCGAGTCCGCCGGCATCCTGAAGTCCCTCACCGACGCCGACCTGGAGGGCCTGAAGTACTACGCCGGGCTCCCCGGCACGGTCGCCGGCGTCCCCGCGCTGATCGCGCGTACCGGCTACACCGGTGAGGACGGCTTCGAGCTGTTCGTGGCCCCGGGCGACGCGGAGAAGCTGTGGCAGGCGCTGACCGAGGCCGGCGCGGACGCCGGGCTGGTCCCGTGCGGCCTGTCCTGCCGGGACACGCTGCGCCTGGAGGCGGGCATGCCGCTGTACGGGCACGAGCTGTCGACCTCGCTGACCCCGTTCGACGCGGGCCTCGGCCGGGTGGTCAAGTTCGAGAAGGAGGGCGACTTCGTGGGCCGCGAGGCGCTGCTGGCCGCCGCCGAGCGCGCAGCCGCCGAGCCGCCCCGGGTGCTCGTCGGCCTGGTCGCCGAGGGCCGCCGGGTCCCGCGCGCCGGGTACGCGGTCGTCGCGGGCGGTGAGGTGATCGGCGAGGTCACCTCCGGCGCCCCCTCCCCCACCCTGAGCAAGCCGATCGCCATGGCGTACGTCGACGCCGCGCACGCCGCTCCGGGCACGGCCGGTGTCGGTGTGGACATCCGGGGCAACCACGAGCCGTACGAGGTCGTGGCGCTGCCCTTCTACAAGCGGCAGAAGTGACACGGCCGTAGTCGCCACGGAGTCGACGTGAGACACGTCACCCCTGGTCACGCACGCCTTTCGCACTCCCCATACATCACCATTGACCCGCGTACAGGAGAATTCTGGCCATGAACAACCCTCAGCATCTGCGCTACAGCAAGGAGCACGAGTGGCTGTCGCCCGTCGAGGACGGCGTGGCGACGGTCGGCATCACGGAGTTCGCGGCCAACGCGCTCGGCGATGTCGTCTACGCCCAGCTCCCGGAGGTCGGCGACACGGTGGCCGCGGGCGAGACCTGCGGTGAGCTGGAGTCGACCAAGTCGGTGTCCGACCTGTACTCCCCCGTCAGCGGTGAGGTCACCGAGTTCAACGAGGACGTGGTGAACGACCCGTCGCTGGTGAACTCCGCGCCCTTCGAGGGCGGCTGGCTGTTCAAGGTGCGCCTGGCCGAGGAGCCCGCCGGCCTGCTCTCCGCCGACGAGTACGCCGCCGAGACGGCCGGCTGAGAATCGGACGCACGCACATGACTGTTCTCAACACACCCCTGCACGAGCTCGACCCGGACGTTGCCGCCGCGGTCGACGCCGAGCTGCACCGCCAGCAGTCCACGCTGGAGATGATCGCCTCCGAGAACTTCGCCCCGGTGGCGGTCATGGAGGCGCAGGGCTCGGTCCTCACCAACAAGTACGCCGAGGGCTACCCCGGCCGCCGCTACTACGGCGGCTGCGAGCACGTCGACGTGGTCGAGCAGATCGCCATCGACCGCATCAAGGAGCTGTTCGGCGCCGAGCACGCCAACGTGCAGCCGCACTCCGGCGCGCAGGCGAACGCGGCCGCGATGTTCGCGCTGCTCAAGCCCGGTGACACGATCATGGGTCTGAACCTCGCCCACGGCGGGCACCTGACCCACGGCATGAAGATCAACTTCTCCGGCAAGCTCTACGACGTCGTCGCCTACCACGTGGGCGAGGACGGCCTGGTCGACATGGCCGAGGTGGAGCGGCTGGCGAAGGAGTCCAAGCCGAAGCTGATCGTGGCCGGCTGGTCCGCGTACCCGCGGCAGCTGGACTTCGCCGCGTTCCGCCGGATCGCGGACGAGGTCGGCGCGTACCTCATGGTCGACATGGCGCACTTCGCCGGCCTGGTGGCCGCGGGCCTGCACCCGAACCCGGTGCCGCACGCCCACGTGGTCACCACCACCACCCACAAGACACTGGGCGGCCCCCGCGGCGGCGTGATCCTGTCCACCGCCGAGCTGGCGAAGAAGATCAACTCCGCGGTCTTCCCCGGTCAGCAGGGCGGCCCGCTGGAGCACGTGATCGCCGCCAAGGCGGTGTCCTTCAAGGTCGCCGCGAGCGAGGAGTTCAAGGAGCGCCAGCGCCGTACCCTGGAGGGCGCCCGCATCCTGGCCGAGCGCCTGGTCCGGGACGACGTCCGGGCGGTCGGCGTGGACGTGCTGTCCGGCGGCACGGACGTGCACCTGGTCCTGGTCGACCTGCGTGACTCCGAGCTGGACGGTCAGCAGGCCGAGGACCGCCTCCACGAGATCGGGATCACCGTCAACCGCAACGCGATCCCGAACGACCCCCGCCCGCCGATGGTCACCTCGGGCCTCAGGATCGGCACGCCGGCCCTGGCCACCCGTGGTTTCACGACCGAGGACTTCACCGAGGTCGCGGACGTGATCGCCGAGGCGCTGAAGCCGTCCTACGACGCGGAGGCCCTCAAGGCCCGGGTGCGCACCCTGGCCGACAAGCACCCGCTGTACTCGGGTCTGAACAAGTAAGTCCCGTTCCGAGGAGTGCCGTGTGCGGGCCGGAGAACCCGGCCCGTGCGCGGCGCCCCGCCCCTGGCACCCCCAGCACCACCCCGTCTTGAGGAGTCACCGTGGCCATCTCGGTCTTCGACCTGTTCTCGATCGGCATAGGCCCGTCGAGCTCCCACACGGTCGGCCCGATGCGGGCGGCCCGCATGTTCGCCCGCCGGCTGCGCAACGAGGACCTGCTGGAGCGGGCCGCCTCGGTCCGCGCCGAGCTGTACGGCTCCCTCGGCGCCACGGGCCACGGCCACGGCACGCCGAAGGCGGTGCTGCTCGGCCTGGAGGGCGCCTCCCCGCGCACGGTGGACGTGGAGACCGCCGACGAGCGGGTCGAGACGATCAGGACCTCCGGCCGGCTGAGCCTGCTCGGCGAGCACGAGATCGCGTTCTCCTACGACGACGACATGGTCCTGCACCGCCGCAAGGCGCTCCCCTACCACGCCAACGGCATGACCCTGTGGGCGTACGACGCCTCCGGCGCCGAGCTGCTGGCCAAGACGTACTACTCGGTGGGCGGCGGCTTCGTCGTGGACGAGGAGGCGGTGGGCGCCGACCGCATCAAGCTCGACGACACGGTGCTGAAGCACCCCTTCCGCTCGGGCGACGAGCTGCTGCGCCTGACGAAGGAGACGGGCCTGTCGATCTCCTCCCTGATGCTGGAGAACGAGCGGGCCTGGCGCACCGAGGAGGAGATCCGCGAGGGCCTGCTGGAGATCTGGCGGGTGATGCAGGCGTGCGTGCGGCGCGGCCTCTCCCGCGAGGGCATCCTGCCGGGCGGTCTGAAGGTGCGCCGCCGCGCGGCCGTCACCGCCCGCCAGCTGCGCGCCGAGGGCGACGCGACGGCCCGCGCGATGGAGTGGATCACCCTCTACGCGATGGCGGTGAACGAGGAGAACGCGGCCGGCGGCCGAGTGGTCACCGCCCCGACCAACGGCGCGGCCGGCATCATCCCGGCGGTCCTGCACTACTACATCAACTTCATCCCCGGCGCGGACGAGGACGGCGTGGTCCGCTTCCTGCTCGCCGCCGGCGCGATCGGCATGCTCTTCAAGGAGAACGCCTCCATCTCCGGCGCCGAGGTCGGCTGCCAGGGCGAGGTCGGCTCCGCCTGCTCGATGGCGGCGGGCGCCCTCGCCGAGGTCCTGGGCGGCACGCCCGAGCAGGTCGAGAACGCCGCCGAGATCGGCATGGAGCACAACCTCGGCCTCACCTGCGACCCCGTGGGCGGCCTGGTCCAGATCCCCTGCATCGAACGCAACGGCATGGCCGCGGTCAAGGCCGTCACCGCCGCCCGTATGGCCATGCGGGGCGACGGCTCCCACAAGGTCTCCCTCGACAAGGTCATCAAGACCATGAAGGAGACCGGCGCGGACATGTCGGTGAAGTACAAGGAGACGGCCCGGGGCGGGCTCGCGGTGAACATCATCGAGTGCTGACGTGGTCCGGCCCGTGCCGCCGTACGGGCCGCTACCTCCTGACGCTCAGCCAGACGATCAGCGCGACGACCGCGAGCGCCACGAGCGAGGCGGCGACGATCTTGCCGGTGCTGTACGGGCGCTCGCCGACCACCTCGCCGGTGCGGGCGTTCACCGTGACCTGCCAGGTCCGCCCGGCGTGGAGGTAGGTGAGGAACCACACCGGGAGCAGCATCAGCTTGAAGGTGACGTCGGAGTAGCGGGTGTCGACCGATTCGACCCGCTGCTCGTCGCCCCCGATGTCCCTGCGGCAGTCGCCCTCGATGACCTCGGCCATCCGCTGCTTGGCCGTCTCCAGGCCGGCCTCGGGCTCGATGTCGTAGCGCACCGTCTGGAAGCCCGCCAGGTACTCCTCCTGGTAGGGCCTGGCCTCCTCCAGCGGCCAGGGCGTGAGCTTGTCCAGCTGCTTGGCGGTGACGTGGCCGGTGCCCGGCACCAGGACGTCGTCGAAGTCCCGGGAGACCGTTCCGGAGGCCGGGTACCAGCGGGTGTGCCGCACCTGCTCGGTCACGGTGCGGGTCTCGCCGTTCTCGGTGACGGTGCGCGTCACGGTCTCGTAGTAGTACTCACCGCGCCGGCCCCGGTAGCTGGAGTCGGTGGCCGCGTCGTACGTCCAGTGCGGCAGGTAGCTGCCCTTGAAGGACTCCGCCTCGGTGACCTTCTTCAGGTCCTTGGGGGCGAACCAGCGGGAGGACGTCCACGCGCGCAGCGCGTCCCGGGCCGCGTCCCGGTCCAGCCCGAAGGGGACGACGGCCTCGGGGACGACCCGCTCGGTGGCGTTGGCGTCGGCCACCAGGGGCGTGGCGCAGAACTGGCACCGCACGGAGAGCGTGTTGCTCTCCGTGCGGGCCCCGCAGCCCGGGCAGACGAAGGTGTTCACGGAGCCGGGCCCGGCCTGCGGTTTGGCGGGGAGGGCCGCCAGTTCCTGGATCGGATGCTCCCGCACCGCCCGCGGGACGGGCACGATGGCCTGCTGGTGCCGGCAGTAGGGGCAGCGCAGCGCGTCGGTCCCCGGGGCGTACTCCACGGTGGCGCCACAGGCCTCGCACGGGTACGAGCGGGCGGAGGCGGCGGTGGCCTGGTCCTCGGTCATGGTGGTCGTCCCCGCCCGCTCAGGCCTGGGGCGGCAGCGGCGGCGGGACGCTGCCGAAGAGGCGTTCGACCTCCGGGACCTGTTCGGCGGGGAGCCAGCCGGACATGCCGTTCTGCCAGACCAGGGTGGTCCGGGTGAGGGTGCCGGCGCCGATCAGGCCGGTCAGCGCGGCACTGTCGTACGGGCCCTGCTGGGCGCCGCCGACGCCGATGAACCACTGCTGCTGGGGCAGCGGCGGCGGGGTGGCGGCGGGCGAGGGGGCCGCTGCGGCGGGGGGCTGCTGCGGGGCGAGACCCTCCGCCATGCGCCGGCCTAGGGCCATGCCGACACCCAGTCCGACGCCCTCGCCCGCGGCGCCGGGGTTGCGCGCGGCGTCGCCGATCGCGTCGGCCGCCTGGAGCTGGGTGTACTGGTCGAGGTCGCCCACGATCCCCATCCGGGAGCGGGCGTCGACGGCGGCCTCGACCTCGGGCGGCAGCGAGATGTTCTCGATGATGAACTTGGGGACGGCGATGCCGACCGGGGCCAGCTCCTCGGTGAGGGCGCCCGCCAGCCTGGCGCCGAGCCCGTCCTGCCGGGTGGCCAGGTCCAGCATCGGCACCCCGGCCGTGGCCAGGGCGGTGGCCAGCCGGCCGACGATCAGCTGCCGCAGGTACTCCTGCACCTCCTCGGTGCGGAACTGCGGGTCGGTGCCGGCCAGTTCGCGCAGCAGCGCGGCGGCGTCCACGACACGGGCGGCGAAGGCGCCGAAGGCCCGCAGCCGGACCATGCCGAACTCGGGGTCGCGGACGATGACGGGGTTCTGGGTGCCCCACTTGAGGTCGGTGAACTGGCGGGTCGTGACGAAGTAGACCTCGGCCTTGAAGGGCGAGTGGAAGCCGTACTTCCAGCCCTTCAGGGTGGACAGCACCGGCAGGTTCTGCGTCTCCAGGGTGTAGGTGCCGGGCGTGAAGACGTCGGCGATCTGCCCCTCGTTGACGAAGACCGCCGTCTGCGACTCGCGGACGACGAGCTTGGCGCCCATCTTGATCTCGTTCTCGTAGCGCGGGAAGCGCCAGACGATGGTGTCGCGGCTGTCGTCGGTCCACTCGACGATGTCGATGAACTCACCACGTATACGGTCCATCAGCCCCATGGCCCGTCCCCCGTTTCCTCTGCGTACGGCTCACTCCGCGACCGCACGATAGCAATCGCCGCCGGTCCGGGGATCCGGCCCTCGTGCGAACCTGTTCCCCCGGGGGCTACCGCACGGTAACCGTCGTTCCCTACGCTTCCGCTCAACTCAACTACGAACAAAGGGAGTTGGCCATGCGTGGGACGAGAGGACCGGCAGCCTTACTGGGTGCCGTCGCGCTGCTGACGGCGGTTCCCGGCAACGCCCGTGCGGCGGAGCCGACGTTCTCGGGGACGACGGCGATCGGTACGCACAACGCGTACGAGAAGGCCAAGTACACGTACTTCGCGCAGGCGCTGGACTCCGGCGCCTCGCTGCTCGAAATCGACGTCTACACCGACCCGTTGACCCGGCGCTGGCGGGTCAGCCACAGCAATCCGCTGGGCAACGACAACAACTGCGAGGCCGCGAAGACCCCCGGCGAGCTGTACGGCAGGAGCCGCAACCAGGACCTCGGAAGCTGCCTGGACAACATCGCCGCCTGGCATCAGCTGCACCCCGACCACCGGCCGATCGTCTTCAAGATGGAGATGAAGAACGGCTTCAACAACACCCTCGGCCTCGGGCCCGCCGCGTTCGACACCCTGGTCCGGCAGAAGCTCGGCGACATGGTCTACAAGCCGTCGGACCTGCTGGGCGGGAAACACCCCTCGCTGGACGCGGCCGCGAAGGCCGACGCCTGGCCGTCCCGGGACGCCCTGACCGGCAAGGTCCTCTTCGAGCTGATCCCCGGCACGGTGGAGCAGGCCAACCCCTTCGACCACTACTGGACCGACCAGGAGTACGGCGACCACCTGCGCGACCTGTACGCGGCCGGGACCATCACCTCCGCCCAGGCCTTCCCCGCCGTGCTCGGCGCCGCCGCCGGCGACCCGCGCGCGAGCCGTTACGACGCCTCGATCCGCCCCTGGTTCGTGTTCTTCGACGGCGACGCGGCGACCTACGTCGGCCAGGGCTACGACACGTCCTTCTACGCCCGGAACCACTACATCCTGATCACGACGGACGCGGCCGGCGTGGCCCCGGCGATCTCCTCGACCGCCCCCACGGACGCCGAGGTGGCCGCCCGCCTCTCCCTCCTGGCCGGGCACCACGCCAGCGTGATCACCTCGGACTGGTCGGCCAAGCCTGCCGCCGTACTGGGTTCGGTGGTCCCCCGGAGCTGATGTTCGAACGCCCTGAAGGGATCGTCCGTACCAGTTGCGGGGCAGAACCCAACCAATGACTCCTCCCCCACGGCACCTTCAGGGAGTGTGCATGCTGCAGGGCATCGACGTGAGCGCCTACCAGTCCTCCACCTACGGCACGAGCGGCCTCTCCTTCGTCTTCATCAAGGCGACGGAGGGCCGTTCGTACGTCAACTCCAAGCTCAGCGCCCAGACCAAGCACGGCCGCGACGCCGGTCTCGTGGTCGGCTTCTACCACTTCCTGTGGCCGGGCAACATCACCGCGCAGGCGGAGTACTTCGTCTCCCACGCACCCGAGAAGGCCGGCGACGTCCTCGCCGTCGACTGGGAGACGACGGGCGAGGGCACGCACGCGAGCAACGCGGAGAAGGACGCGTTCATCCGCAAGGTCAAGGCCCTGCGCCCGCACAACCGGGTCGTGCTCTACACGAACAGGGACTTCTGGCTGAACATCGACACCACCTCCTACGCGGGCGACGGCCTGTGGATCGCCGACTACGTCGCCGCGGGGCAGCCCCGGATCAAGGCCAAGTGGCTCTTCCACCAGTACACCGACGACCCGGTGGACAAGGACGTGGCGAACTTCTCCGGCAAGGCGGCGCTCAACGAGTGGGCGCAGGGCGCTTGACCGGCTCTTCGCCACGGAGACGTCCTGACCGAGGCGATGAGCCGCCGATCGAGTGGCCTGCATCACTTGGCGATTTTCAGCGTGATCACACAACCGTTGACGGATCTTGCGGGTCTGCTGGGTGAGTCGTCCCGCCCTGGCGGTGCGGCGTTTCCACCCCCCTCGCTCCTCACGAAGGACATCGCTGATCCGTTATGGGTAGACCTCGCTACATCTGGGGTACGGCTGCCGTGGCCACGGCAGGAATTGTCGGAGGGCTTTTACTGAGCACAGGCTCCGACCAGCCGGGCAACGCCGCTGATGGTGACGGCAAGCCGGGTCCCGTCACAAGCCAGGCCCTCACCGCCGAGCTGCCGACGACCGAGCACGGCACCAAGGCCTCTCTGAAGCAGGAGCGGACCGAGCCGTTCAGCATGCTCGGCATCACCTGGAGCGACCCCTCGGCACGGGTCGAGGGCACGATCGAGGCCCGCACCCGTGCCGTGGGATCCGGTCAGTGGTCGGACTGGCTGCGGTTGGACGGTGGTGGCGGTCAGGGCGAGGCGGCCGCCCGGCGCGGCGGTACGGAACCGGCCTGGGTGGGGCCCTCCGACGGAGTGGAGGTGCGGGTCACCGCGGGCGGCCGTACGTCCGATCGTCTGCCTGCCGGGTTGCGTCTGGACATGGTCGATCCCGGCAAGGGCGCCACCGGCGCCGCGAACGGCACCGGAGCGATGGAGCCGGCGGCCTTCCAGGTCGACGCGCCCGACGATCCGTCCGAGTCGCCCGACCCCACGGAGGGTCAACCGGCCGACTCCCCGCCGGCCGAGACTCCGGCCGGCGACGATCCCACCACCGATCCGGCCGAGTCCGAGACCCCGGCCGAGTCCACCCCGCCGAGCCAGGCGCCGAGTTCTTCCGCACCGGCCTCCCAGCCCCCGTCCACACCCCCCAGCCCCAGTGCCACCGCGCCCGCGGGTCCCCCGTCCACCGCGCCCAGGCCGGCGATCGTGTCGCGGGCCGGGTGGGGCGCCGACGAGTCGATCAGTCCCGAGGCGCCCGACTACCTGCCCGGTGGCAAGATCAAGGCGGTGGTGGTCCACCACACCGCCGAGAGCAACACCTACACCTGCGCCGACGCCCCCGCGGTCGTCCGCGGCATCTACGCGTACCACGTCAAGCAGTTGGGCTGGAAAGACGTCGGCTACAACTTCCTGGTCGACAAGTGCGGCACGGTCTACGAGGGCCGCAAGGGCGGAGTGGACCGGCCGGTGATGGGCGCCCACGCCTACGGCTTCAACTCCGAGACCGCCGGCATCTCCGTCCTGGGCACCTACACCGATGTCGCGCCGAGCGACGCCGCGCTGACCTCGGTCGCCAGGATCGCCGCCTGGAAGCTCGGGCAGTACGGCGTGGACCCGGCCGGCACGACCACCCTCACCGCGGGTGACAGCGGCCGCAGCTACGCCGGCAAGACCTGGGCCAAGGGCGGGAAGCTGAGCCTGCCGACCATTCACGGGCACCGCGACAACTTCAACACCCAGTGCCCCGGCAACGCGTACTACGCCAAGCTGCCCACCGTCCGCGCCTGGGCGGCCGGTCCCGTCACCGGGCTGACGATCAAGTCCGTCACCGGAGCGGGGCTGTCCGGCACGACGTACTACACCAAGGCCGCGATCACCGTGAACTGGGCGGCCACCACACCGTCCGCGCTGATCGGCACGTACGAACTCCTGGTCGACGGACAGCCGGTGGCCACGGCCGCGGGGACCGCCACCTCGGCCAAGGCCACGCTGACGCCGGGCAGCCACCAGGTGCAGGTCCGCGCCACCCACCAGTCCGGCAGGACGGCCACCTCCACGGCGGCCACGGTCGTCGCGGAAACCACCGCCCCCACCTTCCCCACCAAGCCGGCCCTGGCACTGCGCGCGGGAACGGTGAGCACCACCGCGGTCCCGGTTACCCTGAGCTGGAAGGCGGCCGACAACACCGCCCTCAAGGAGGTCAGGCTCACCGCCCCGGCCGCCGCCACGTACGGGCCGACCGCGACCGGTGCGAGCCTCACCGCCAAGCCGGGTGCGGCGACCACCTGGTCCCTGACCGCGTACGACCTGGCGGGCAACACCGGCACGGCCAGCGTGTCCGGCACCCCCGTCATCGTCCAGGAGACGGCCGCGACGAAGGCCGGCACCTGGACGAGCAAGTCCTCGACCAGCTACCTGGGCGGCGCCTCCTCCACCAGCTCGACCAAGAACGCCTCCCTGACCTGGACCTTCACCGGCCGCTCCGTGGCCTGGCTGGTCTCCCGGGCCGCCACCTCCGGGCAGGCGGACATCTACGTCGACGGCACCAAGACCGCCACGGTCGACCTGAAGTCGGCGACGACCAAGTACCGTGACGCGATCTGGACCAAGAGCTGGTCCACCAGCGCGAAGCACACGATCAAGATCGTGGTCGTCGGCACCGCGGGCCGCCCCGCCGTCACCACGGACGGCATCGTCTACCTCAAGTAGCACCACCCCGCCGGGCCCGGCGACGCCCCACACCGTCGCCGGGCCCGTACGGCCCCCGCTGTCAGCCGTTCACGCGGGCGCGGAGTGCGGCGATCACCCAGGCGAACTCCGTCTCGTACGTCGGAGCGGACGTGCCCTTCAGGGTCGCCAGCAGCTCGCGGTAGCGGGCGAGCCTGGTGTTGTGGGACGCCTCCAGGCGTGCGAGGACGGCCGCGTGGTCGGCGTTGCCGAGAAGGTCGTCCAGTACCTCGTCGGCTTCGGGGGCCTCCGGGGCCAGGCCGCGTTCCAGGGCCTGGCCGGCCAGCTGGACGAGCCGCTTGGCGAACCACATGGACGCCCCGGCGGGCGTCTCGTGGCCGCGGTCGGCGGCGTTGAACTCGGCCGCGCTGCGCATCCGGGCCCGGAACTCCGGGTCCCGCACCAGCTCCGCCAGCTCCACCCAGGCGTCGACCTGCTCGGGTGTCGGGTCCTCGGGCAGGTCCATCGCGGTGCGCCGCATACGTTCCCGGATCTCGGGATCGGCGGTGTCGAGGCCGTGGAACATCTCCTCCACGAACTCCTCCATGATCCGCCTGCGTTCGGCCGCCGACAGCCGGGCCAGTTTGTTCATCAGGGTCATCTCCTCCGCACTCGAGCCGCGCCGGGCCACGGTCGACAGCACCGCCCGGGTCACCTTCAGGGAGCGGATCTGCGCGTCCAGCGCGGCCACGTGGGCTGCCGCGACCTCCGCGACCGTCCGCTCCCCCGCGAGCACCCTGCGCACGTCGGCCAGGCCGAGGCCCAGCTCGCGCAGGGTGCGGATCAGCTCCAGGCGGGCGACGGAGGCCGCGTCGTAGAGGCGGTAGCCGCCCGTGGAGCGGGCCACCGGGGGCAGGGCGCCCTCGTCCGACCAGTACCGGATGGTGCGTACGGTCAGTCCGGTGATCCGGGCCAGCTCGCCGATGGTGAGAAGGCCGGTGCCGTCTTCGGTCATGTCCGCGAGTGTGGACCCTCCAGCGGCTGGAGACTCAAGGCGAGTGGTGGGCGGTGGCGGGGATCAGTGCCACGGCCGGCAGTGCGGGTTGCTCTCGCAGCCGTTCGGGATCTCGGTCTTCGTCGTCCTGTCCACGGGCCACGCGCCGACGATGTGCTGCCGGGCGACGTCGCGGTCGGCCGCGGCCTTGACCGGATCGTCGGACCGGGGCAGGCGGGGGCGGCGGCCCGAGCCGCGGTCCGTACCGGGGCCGCGGCCGTGGGGGCGGTCGCGGCCGTGGGGGCGAGGACGGCGGAGAGGGACAGCGGGGCGGCGGTGGTCCGCCGCCGCGGACGAGTGGTGATCATGCGCAGCACGATCCCGGTTCCGCGGCGGCGGACGGCGGATCGTCACCCGGTCCCGGCGTGTCCAAGCCAGGTCCGACCGGTGCCAACCCGCCGCGGGTCAGCGGAAGATGCCCGTGTGACCCAGGGAGTAGCGGCCCGGCTGGGGGTACACCGCGAGGCCGTGCGGACCGTTGCCGACCTTGATGCGGGCGAGCTGGGCGCCGGTCCGGGTGTCGATGGCGTACACCTCGGAGTTGTAACGGCCCGACAGCCACAGCACCTTGCCGTCGGTGGAGACGCCGCCCATGTCGGGGCTGCCGCCCTGCGGAAGGTGCCACTTCTTGGTCAACTTGCCCTGGGCGAAGTCGAAGACGGAGATGGTGCCCTCGCCGCGGTTGGAGATGTACATCTCGCGGGAGTCGCGGCTGACGTACAGGCCGTGGGCGCCCTTGCCGGTGGGCAGGAAGCCCGGCTTGCCGAAGGTGTCGCCGTTCAGGATCCACAGCCCGTTGGCCACCATGTCGGCGACGTAGAACTTCTTGCCGTCGGGCGACATCTTCACGTCCTGCGGCATGGCGCCGCGGAAGTCCAGCTTCTGCTGTCCGACGACCTCCATCTTCGCGGTGTCGACCTTGAGCAGTTCGGCGCTGAACTCGCAGGAGACGATGAAGTAGCGGCCGTCCAGGGAGAAGTCGGCGTGGTTGACGCCGGCGCAGGTGACCGGGACGGCCTTGACCGTCTTCATGGTGTGCGCGTCGCGGAAGACGAGCTGGTGGTCCTTGGAGGCCATGACGACGGCGTACTTTCCGTCGGGCGTGAAGTAGAGGTTGTACGGGTCGTGCACGTCGACCGGCTTGCCCGCCTTGCCGGTTCTCGGGTCGATGGGGGTCAGGGAGTTGCCGAGGTCGTTGTTGACCCACAGCGTCTTCAGGTCCCAGGACGGCACGACGTGCTGGGGCTGGCGGCCCACCGGGATGGTCTCGATGACCTCGTACGTCTCGGGGTCGATGACCGTGACGGTGTTGGAGTTGGTGTTGGGGACGTAGACACGGGACGGGAAGTCCTTGACCACCGGGGAGAGTTTGCCCGGGCGGTCGGCGGAGTAGACGTCGGTCGGGTCGAGGACCGGCGGCATGCCGGGCAGCACGTCGGCTACCTGCTGCTGCGCGGGCCGGGCGGGCTCCTTGCTGCCGAGGGGTTCGTCGGCGTGGTTCTTCGAGCCCCCGCCGGTGCAGGCGGACAGCGCGGTGAGCGCGAGGCAGGCGGCGCCGGCGGTCAGGGCCCGGGCGATGGAAGTGGGTGGCATCAGCTCAGCAGCTCCGTGGTGGTGACCGCGTGGAGGCCGCGGCGGTCGAGTTCTGTGAGTACGTCGGGGAGGGCGGTGACCGTGTCCGGGTATCCGAAGTGCAGGCTCACCACGGATCCGTTGCGGACCTCCGCCAGGACCTTGCGGGTGACGGCCGGGGCGCCGGGCCGGGTGTAGTCGAGCGAGTCGACGTCGTAGGACAGCACGTGCGGGTACCCGGCTGCCCGGGCCAGCCGCTGGACCAGCGAGGAGGCGGTCGGGGCGCGCGAGGGGCGGAACCAGGTGCCGATCGAGCCGGTGAGCCGCTTCAGCCGGTCCGCGCAGCCGGTGATCTCCGCGCGGGCGTCGGCCTCCGCCATGGCGTTGACGGCCACATGGTGCTGGGTGTGGTTGCCGAGGTCGTGGCCGCCGTCGAGGATCCGGCGGGCCAGCTGCGGATACTGGTCGAGCCAGGTGCCGACGGCGAGCACGGTGAGGCGGGCGCCGTGTTTCTCGGCCTCGGTGAGCAGGCTGCGGGCGATCTCGGGGTCGCCCTGGCCGTGGAAGGTGAGGGCGACGCGGGGCCGGTCGCGCGGGCCGTGGGTGATCTGCGCGGGCTGCCGGGGAAAGGGGCGCGGCGCGGGCGCGGCCTGCGGGGTGCCGGCGGGCGCGGACTCGGCGGCGGAGGCCGAGGATGCGGTGGCGGACGGGGCGGCGCCGGTGGAGGAACAGCCGGCGGCGAGCGCGCCCCCGGCGACGAGCCCGGCACCGGCCCGCAGCACGCCGCGGCGATCGGTCGTGGTCACCCGCACCATTTAAGAGGGGAACGGTAAGAAAACGGGTGATTCACACGTATTGATACGAGATGAGCGTAAGTCAGCCATGATGGTTCGGGCGGTCAGCGGTCGGCCACACGCATCTCGAACCATGTCGTCTTGCCCCGCGGCAGCAGGTCGACCCCCCAGCGGTCGGACAGCTTGTCGACGAGGAACAGACCGCGCCCGCTGATGTCCAGCTCCTGCACGGGCATCAGGCAGGGCAGCCCTCGGGAGGGGTCGCGGACCTCGACGCGGAGCCAGCCGCGGCGGCGGCGCATCCGCAGGCCGAAGACGCGGGCGCCGGTGTGCCGCACGGCGTTCCCGACGAGTTCGGAGACGAGCAGAACGGTGTCCTCGGCCAGTTTCGGGGACAGTCCCCACTGACGCAGGACGACGACCTGGGCGAGCCTGCGGGCGGTTGCGGCGGATTCGGGGCGGGACGGGAGCGGAACCTCGGACTCCGTCGGATTGCCGTACAACTCCAGGGCCTTGAGCGCCCGTTCGTCCTCGACCGCGGGCGACCAGCGCGCCGCGGTCGCACGTGACTGTTCCCGCGGCTGTTCGATGCCTTCCAGCCCCGCCATGCCCCCATCATGGCCGTCCGCGTCAGCCCGCGGAGGCGTTCCGGCGGAATACGCCCCTCGGGGGACCTCGGCGCTCGGGATGCGAACGGCATATGCCGGTGGCACGTCGGGTCCGTCGGCGGCCCCGTTGACCTGGGCGGACGGATCGGTTGGAGGCAATCGACCGGCTCCCTCGGCAAGGCAGGCTCAAGGCTGGCTCAAGGCTGCCACAAACCGCCCGCCGAGGGGCGCGAATCAGACGTCACGTCAATTGCAAGGCCACGGGCGAGGATTCACAGGAACTTCGCCTTGCCGGGGCCCTCCTCGACGAAGCTGCGCATGCCGCGCTCGCGGTCCTCCGTGGCGAACAGGCCGGCGAACCAGTTGCGCTCGATGGCGAGCCCGGTCTCGAGGTCCGTCTCCAGGCCGGCGTCGATCGACTCCTTGGCGGCGCGCAGCGCGATCGCGGGTCCCTGTGCGAGCCGGGCGGCCCAGGCGTGCGCGGCCTCGTACACCTCGGCGGCCGGGACCACGCGGTCCACCAGGCCGAGCGCGAGGGCCTCGTCGGCCTTGACCTGACGGCCCGTGAAGATGAGGTCCTTGGCCCGGGAGGGACCGATCAGCCGGGACAGCCGCTGGGTGCCGCCCGCGCCGGGGATGAGGCCGAGCAGGATCTCCGGCTGGCCGAACTTGGCGTTGTCGGCGGCGATGCGGTAGTCCGCGCAGAGCGCGAGCTCGCAGCCGCCGCCCAGCGCGTAGCCCGTGACCGCGGCGACCACCGGCTTGGGGATGCGGGCCACGGCGGTGAAGGAGTCCTGCAGGGCGCGGGCCCGCACGACCATGGCCGCGTGGTCCATCACCTGCATCTCCTTGATGTCCGCGCCGGCCGCGAACACCTTCTCGCCGCCGTAGATCACCACGGCGCGCACGTCCTCGCGGCGGGTGGCCTCCTCGGCGAGTTCTTTGATCCGGTCCTGCGTCGCGACGTCGAGCGCGTTCATGGGCGGGCGGTCCAGGCGCAGCGTGCCGACGCCCTCGGCGACTTCCAGAGATACGGTCATGAATGCAGGTTAACCGGCGCTAACGGCAACCCGCCCGGTGCGGTCGATCACACCGGGCGGAGCCGTCTGCGGAGCCGTCGGGAAAAGGTCAGGCCTTCCAGTCCTCCCAGGACATGTTCCAGCCGTTCATCCCGTTGTCCGGGGCGACGGTCCGGTCCTGGGAGTTCTTCACGACGACCACGTCGCCGACCATCGAGCGGTTGAAGAACCAGGCGGCCGGCACCCCGCTGTCGTAGCCGCCGCGCACGTCGCGCAGGCCGATGCAGCCGTGGCTGGCGTTGTAGTTGCCGAAGGCGCCGCCGCCCCAGTAGTTGCCGTGGATGAAGGTGCCGGAGGTGGTCAGGCGCATGGCGTGCGGGACGTCCTTGATGTCGTACTCGCCGCCGAAGCCGACCGTCTCGCCGTTCATGCGGGTCACCGTGAGCTTCTCGGTGATGACCATCTGGCCGTTCCAGGTGGCGGTGCCCGGCGCTCCCGCGGTGATGGGGAGGGTCTTGACGACCTTGCCCTCCCGCATGACCTTCATCGTGTGCTTCTTGGCGTCGACCACGGAGACCTGGTTGCGGCCGATGGTGAAGGAGACGGTCTTGGTCTGCTTGCCGTAGACGCCGGAGCGACCCTCGACGCCGTCGAAGTTGAGCGTGACGGTGACCTTGGTGCCGGCCTTCCAGTACTGCTCGGGCCGGAAGTCGAGGCGGTCGTTGCCGAACCAGTGGCCGGCGACCTCGACGGCCGGCTCGGTCTTGATCTCGATCGCCTTCTCGACGGCCTTCGGGGCCGTGATGCCCCGGGTGAAGCGGAGCGAGAACGGCATTCCGACGCCGACGGTGGAGCCGTCCTCGGGAGTGAAGTAGCCGACGAAGGTGTTCTGCGGCGTCAGTGTGGTGAAGCTGGAGTCCTCGGCCGCCTCACGGCCCTCGGAGTCCTTGGCGAGGGCGTGCAC
The DNA here is from genome assembly GCF_006540305.1 of Streptomyces sp. 6-11-2. Taxonomy (GTDB): domain Bacteria; phylum Actinomycetota; class Actinomycetes; order Streptomycetales; family Streptomycetaceae; genus Streptomyces. The sequence goes on from NZ_BJOR01000001.1 coordinate 2,063,185, forward strand.
CGTGTACTTGGTCGAGGCGGCCAGGTGGATGTCCGGGGTCCACGCGGAGCCGTCGGCGGAGATCCGCCCGGCTATCGCGGTGCCCTTGGTGTCCTTGACGACGACCTGGGTCAGCTTGCCCTTGGTCGCACCGACCTTGAGGGCGCCGCTGGTGTCGACGGACTTGGCGCCGTTCTCGGGCGCGATGGTCACGACCGCCTGCGACTGCTCGCTGCGGGCCGTCTCGGACCCCTTGCCCTTCCCCTCACTGGACGCCGGCCCCTGGGCGCCCCCTCCGCCGCACGCGGTGACGGCGAGAAGCAGCACGCCGGAGGCCAGCGCCAGCAGCCCCTTGCTTCCCCGTCGTCCTCGCGCATCCACCGACGCCCCCGATATCGGCCGCACGTTCACTTGTATTCCCCTCCCCGGGCCGGCCCGACCCGTACCCCAGCGCGCCGTACGCGCCCTGGCGCATATTAACCACAAGGTCAGAGGCGAGTTGTCAGGCAATTGTCACTGTTCCGTCCCAAGTTCAACAGCTCCCGTCAACGCCGCTCGTGCCTCGACGCCGGCCCCCACTTGGTCACTTGACCGCGCCGCCCGTCATTCATTCCCCCTCGACGTCCTTCAGGTGTGGTTCGGCGGCGACTTGGGGCCCCGGTCCGGAACTGGCCTGGAGGGCAGTCGAGTCGGGCCTCGCCGAACCGGTGCCGCCCACGTCGGTACGGCGGTCGGCGCCGCCCCGTGCGCCGTGCGCGCCCGCTTACGTGCCTCATGGGCCGCCCGATGACCGGCCCGCCCCCGGGAAACGTGAGTGCGAGGCAAGCTCTGGGCAGAACAGTGGGGAGAACCGCGCGACGGGGAGCCGCGACCGGGGGTCAGCCGCAGGGGGCGGGCCGGAGGCGGACACGAGCCGGAAGAGCCGCACAGAGCCGCACAGCCGAAAAGAGGGGCCGCCCTGGTGTCCAGCGCAGCCGAGCAGGAGGCGGTGGCGGGCGGGCGCGCCACCGAGGAGGGGCGGCCGTCCGCCGCCGTGAACGGCGCGCACCGCGCGGCGCCGCCCCCCGTCGCGCCCGTGTGGCCGGGTGCGCCGACGCCGCTGGGCGCCCGTTTCCGGGCCGGCCCGGACGGGACGGCGGGCACCGGCTTCGCGCTGTGGGCGGGCGGGGCGGAGGCGGTCGAACTGTGCCTGTTCGACGGGCCGGGCCCGGACGCGGAGGAGACGAGGGTCGCGCTGACCGAGCTGACGCACGAGACCTGGCACGGTTTCGTGCCCGGCGTCATGCCGGGGCAGCGCTACGGCTACCGGGTGCACGGCCGCTGGGACCCGTGGACGGGCGCCCGCTGGAACCCGGCGAAGCTGCTGCTCGACCCGTACGCGCGCGCGGTGGACGGTGAGTTCCGGCTGCCGCCGGAGGTCTACGGGCACGTGCGCGACTGGCCGGACCAGCAGGTCGCGGACACCGTGCGCGACGAGCGGGACTCGGCGCCGTACGTGCCCAAGGGCGTCGTGGTCCACGATGACGACGACTGGTCCGACGACCGCCGCCCCAGGACGCCGTGGGCGGACTCGGTGATCTACGAACTGCATGTGCGCGGCTTCACCAAGCTGCACCCGGGGATCCCCGGGGAGCTGCGGGGGACGTACGCCGGTCTCGCCCACCCGGCGGCGATCGAGCACCTGGTGAAGCTGGGCGTGACGGCGGTGGAGCTGCTGCCGGTGCACCAGTTCGCGCACGAGGACCATCTGCTGCGCCGCGGCCTGCGCAACTACTGGGGCTACAACTCGATCGGCTACTTCGCCCCGCACGCCGGCTACGCCTCCTCCGGCACCGCGGGGGCCCAGGTGGGCGAGTTCAAGCGGATGGTGCGCGCGCTGCACGCGGCCGGTATCGAGGTGATCCTCGACGTGGTCTACAACCACACGGCGGAGGCCGGCGAGTACGGCCCGACACTGTCCCTGAAGGGCATCGACAACCAGCGCTACTACCGCCTCCAGCCGGACGCCCGCAGGTACGCCGACTACACCGGCTGCGGCAACACCCTGCACGTGGTGCAGCCGAACGTGCTGCGCCTGATCACCGACTCGCTGCGGTACTGGGTGACGGAGATGGGCGTGGACGGCTTCCGCTTCGACCTCGCCGCCGCGCTGGCCCGCGCCATGCACGACGTCGACATGCTCTCGCCGTTCCTCGCGGTCATCGCGCAGGACCCGGTGCTGCGCCGGGTCAAGCTGATCGCCGAGCCGTGGGACGTCGGCTCGGGCGGCTACCAGGTGGGCGCCTTCCCGCCGCTGTGGACGGAGTGGAACGACCGCTACCGCGACACGGTGCGGGACTTCTGGCGGCACGCGCTGCCGGACGTGCGGGAGATGGGCTACCGGCTGTCGGGTTCCAGCGACCTGTACGCCTGGGGCGGCCGCCGCCCCTACGCCTCCGTCAACTTCGTCACCTCGCACGACGGTTTCACCCTGCGCGACCTGGTGTCCTACGAGCGCAAGCACAACGAGGCCAACGGCGAGGGCAACCGGGACGGCACCGACGACAACCGCTCCTGGAACTGCGGGGCGGAGGGCGAGACGGACGACGAGCGGGTGCGGGCGCTGCGGCGCGGGCAGCTGCGCAACCTCATGACCACCCTGCTGCTGTCGACGGGTGTGCCGATGCTGGTCGCGGGCGACGAGCTGGGACGCACCCAGGGCGGCAACAACAACGCCTACTGCCAGGACAACGAGACCGGCTGGCTGGACTGGAGCCTGCTGGAGGACCCCGGCTGGCGGGAGCTGGCGGAGCTGACCGCCCGTCTGATCGCGCTGCGCCACCGGCATCCGGTGCTGCGCCGCCGCGCGTTCTTCTCGGGGCGCGCGCACTCGGCGGACGGGCTGCGGGACCTGGCCTGGTTCACTCCGTGCGGCACGGAGATGACGGAAGGGGACTGGTACGCCCCCGCGGCCACCCTGGGGATGTACCTGTCCGGCCGGGACATCCCGGGCCGCGACGAGCGCGGTGACCCGATCGTCGACGACAGCTTCCTGGTGGTGCTGCACGCCGGGGACCGCCCGGTGGACTTCGTCCTGCCGGGACCGCCGTGGGCCCAGCGGTACGAGGTGATCGTGGACACCTCGTGCGAGGAGCAGGCTCGGGCGCCGGGCGTGGCGCACGCCTCGGGCGCCGCGATCACGGTGCCGGCGAGGTCCGTACTCCTGCTCAGGGTGGCGGAATAGAGAGGTCCCGGCCGAGGATGCCCCGGTCGTACGCGACCGCGACCGCCGCCGCGCGGTCCTTGACGCCGAGCTTGGCGTACAGGTGGGTGAGGTGGGTCTTCACGGTGGCCTCGCTGATGAACAGCTCGCGGGCGATCTCCCGGTTGGAGGTGCCCTTGGCGACCAGGGCCAGCACCTCGCGCTCGCGGGCGGACAGCGGCTCGTTGCCGGGGGCGGGCGCGCGGACCGCGGAGACCAGCCGGGAGGCCACGGCCGGGGAGAGGACCGTGCGGCCCTCGGCGGCGGCGCGGACGGCGGTGAACAGCTCGTCGCGCGGGGCGTCCTTGAGCAGGTAGCCGGTCGCGCCCGCCTCGATCGCGGGCAGGGTGTCGGAGTCGGTGTCGTACGTCGTCAGGACCAGCACCTTGGCGCGGGCGGCGCGGCGGGTCAGCTCGCGGATGGCGTCCACGCCCGAGCCGCCCGGCATGCGCAGGTCCATCAGGATCACGTCCGGGTCGAGCGCCGCAGCCCGCTCCAGGGCCTCCACGCCGCCCGACGCCTCGCCGAGGACGGCGAATCCGGGCGCGGACTCGAACATGCCGCGCAGGCCGTCGCGCACGACGGGATGGTCGTCGACGATCAGCAGGGAGATCACGGCGTCATCGGTCATGGCGTACCAACGGTACGCGAGCCGAGACCGCAGTGCCGTGCCCCGGCTCCGACTCGACCGTGAGGGAGCCCGCGATGCGCTCCGCGCGGGCGCGCATGCCCTCGAGGCCGAAGCCGCCGGCGCGGGTGCGTTCGGGCACGACGAGGGGGTCGAAGCCGTGGCCGTCGTCGCGGATGTCGAGCACGACCTCGTCGCCCATGAAGGACAGGGTGACGCCGACGCGGGAGGCGCCGGCGTGCCGGGCGGCGTTGGACAGGGCCTCCTGGGTGATGCGCAGCAGGGTGGCCGCGACTTCGTCGTGCAGTTGCTCGGCGGTGCCGGTGACGGTGAAGTCGGCCCGCACGCCGACGCGTTCGCCCCACTCGGCGACGGTCCGCTTGAGCGCCTCGGGCAGGCCGTTGCCGTCGAGGGCCATGGGGGCGAGGTTGTGCACGGAGCGGCGGGCCTCGCCCAGGCTGTGCCGGGCGAGGCCGAGGGCGCGGTCGACGTGCTCGCGCGCCACGGCCTCGTCCGGTGTGCCGGCGACGACCTGGAGCTGGGCGATGATGCCGGTCAGGCCCTGGGCGAGGGTGTCGTGGATCTCGGCGGCCAGCCGCCGGCGCTCGTCGGCGACCCCGGCCTCGCGGGCCTGGACGAGGAGTTGGGCGTGCAGAGCGGCGTTCTCGTCGAGGGCCTGCTGCAACGCCGTGTTGGTGCGCTCCAGTTCGGCGATGGTGTCGGCCTGGGTCCGGGCCCGGCCGTCCTCCAGCGCGGCAAGGTGGGCGAACAGCGTGAGCAGCATGATGTTCACCGCGAGGAGGACCCCGAAGAAGACCCAGCCCATCTGCCCGCGCGGGGGCAGTCCGCCCGACTGGGAGCCTGCGACGGTCACGGCCGTGGCGAACAGGCCTGCCTTGCACAGCCGTTGCGGCAGCAGCCGTTCGGCACCGAAGTAGCCCATGTAGGCGTAGAAGGCGAACAGCGGGTTCAGCCATGTGAGCGTGAAGGCGAGCGCCCAGCGCAGGACGTAGTAGGCGGCGCTCGCCTTCGACGGGCCGGGCCGGGCACGGGAGGCCCGCCCCCAGCACAGCTCCAGGGCGAAGGCCGCCACGACCACGCCGACGGCGGCGTACCGCTTCTCGCTCGTCATGCCGACCGCGTCGGCGGCCGCCGAGGCGACCAGGGTGCCGACGGTCAGCAACCCGGCCGGCCCCCAGCGGTGGAACATCGCCCACCGCTGTTCGACCGCCTCTTTGTCGTTCATCCGACAAGTGTCGGGCATGGCGGACACCATCCCGCTTACTTGCTCTCTTGCGAGGAGAGTCCGGCGTTCACGCCGAGTGGGAATCACATCCTGTGACAGCGGCGCGGAGCGCCCTGACGGCCTGCCCGGCGGAGCCGGGCGAACGCGAACACGTGTACTGGTGTTCGCTGATCGAGGTGATCGCATCGGGAGAGGGGTGCGGTTGTTCGGGTGTCGTGCGTACGGCCGCATGGTGGGTGCCGGGTGATCGGGACAAGGCCTGGGGGGAGGCATGGCGGCGGTGCGGGAGACCGACGGGGGCGGACACGCCCGGTACACGTACCGGCTGCGGGTGTCGGCCACGGCCCGGGCGGGGCTGGAGGCGGAGTGGGGGCGGTGCCGGTGGGTGTGGAACGAGTGCGTGGCCCGTTCCAGGAAGGCCCACGCCGAAGGTGAGGGGTGCGGTCCGGCCCGGCTGGACCGGATGCTGACCCAGGCCCGCGCGGTGACACCGTGGCTGGCCGCGGGCTCCTGCGTGCCGCAGCAGATCATCCGCGACTTCGCCACATCCCGCGCGAAAGCCCTGAAAGACATCAAGAACCTGCTGCCCGTCAGGCGGCGGGCCGGTATGCCCCGGCACAAGAAGAAGCAGGAGGCCGATCCGACGCTGAACTACACGCGGCGCGGGTTCCGGCTCAAGGACGGGCGGCTGCACCTGGCGGGCGGGATCGTCCTGACCGTGGTGTGGTCCCGTCCTCTCCCGGCCGAACCCTCCTCGGTGCGCGTCTACCGCGACCACCTCGGCCACTGGTACGCCTCGTTCGTCGTCCCCGCCCTGCTGGAGCCGCTCCCGTCGACCGGTGCGGTGATCGGAATCGACTGGGGCGTCAAGGAGACAGCCACCACCACCTCCTACGCCCACGACCTCCCCCACGCTCAGCTCGGCCTGAAGTCCCAGGCCGAGCTGGGCCGGTACGACCGGATGATGGCCCGCCGCAGGTCGAAGAAGGGGCAGGCCGCGTCGAAGGGCTACCGGGAGGCGAAGAGGGGGCGGGTCAAGACCTACGCGAAGATCGCCCGGCAGCGGCAGGACACCGCCCGTAAGTGGGCGAAGAAGGTCGTGCGCGACCACGACGCGATCGCGGTGGAGGACTTCCGGCCCAAGTTCCTCGCCCGGACGTCGATGGCCCGCAAGGCGGCCGACGCCGCGATCGGCGCCACCAAGCAGGCCCTGATCGAGATGGGCCGCAAACACGCGCGGGACGTACGCCTGGTGCGTCCCGCGCACACCACCATGGACTGCGGAACGTGCGGAGCGAGAACCAAGCACGCACTGCCGCTGTCGGAACGCACCTACACCTGCACCGCGTGCGGAGCCGTCTGTCCCAGGGACAAGAACTCCGCCCGCGTGATGCTCGTCCGGGCAGGTCTGAACCCGGCTGGTGTCGAGGGCACAAGACCTCCTGGAGCGCTGCTCCAGGAGGCGGCCTGAGCCAGGAATCCCCTCCCTTCAGAGAGGGGAGCAGTCAATCCCAGCGGAACCAGCGGTTGGCCGCCGCGGTCAGCAGCGCCGCCCACGCTGCCGTCACCCCCAGGTGGGACCAGCCCGGCCAGTGGCCCTCGGCCGCCTGGTTCAGGGCCTGGGCGGCGGCACCGAACGGGGTCCAGCCGACGATCCCGGCGAGCAGGTCCGGCATGGCCTGCACCGGCAGCCACACCCCCGCGCAGAACATCATCGGGAAGAGCGCCGCGGACCCGATCGCGCCCGCGATCCTCGTGGTGCGGGACAGCGCGGAGATCACCGCTCCCAGGGCGAGCGCGGCGAACACCGCCAGCAGCAGGGCGACGGCGTAGCCGAACGGCTGCCTCGGCAGGGTCACGTCGAAGGCGAGCCGGCCGACGGTGAGCGAGAGCAGCGCCGAGGCCAGGGCCGCGCCCCCGAACACCACCATGTGCGCGGACAGCAGGGCGGCGGGCCGGACCGGGGTGGTGGACATCCGGCGCAGGATGCCGCGTTCGCGGTAGCCGGTGAGGACCTGCGGCATGCCCTGGAGCCCGCCGAGGATCAGCCCGAGCAGCACCGCGACCGGCACGTAGGCGTCGATGGGGCGCAGGCCCCCGAGGGCCTGGTCGGCCTCCCGGAAGGACGGGATGGAGCCGAGGATCACCAGGAGCAGGGTGGGGAACAGCAGAATCCAGAAGATCGCTCCGGGCTCACGGCCGAACAGGCGGATCTCGGTGCGCAGTACGGCCGGGTTGACCAGGGCGTTGCTCATGCCTCGACCTCCGTCAGATCCAGGAAGGCGTCGTCGAGCGTGGCGTCGGTGACGCGGAGTTGATGGGCCGTGATGTGGTGGCGGGCGAGCAGCGTGATGACGGCGTTGACGGTCTCGTCGGACCCGGAGAGGGTGACCCGGCCGTCCTTGTACGCCACGGAGGCGAGTTCGGGCAGCGCGTTAAGATCGTGCTCGTCCAGCGGCTCGGACGGGGTGAAGCTGATGACGGTGGCGCCCGCCGAGCGCCGGATCAGGCCGTCCGGGGTGTCCAGGGCGGCGAGGCGCCCCCGGTCGATGACGGCGATCCGGTCGCACAGGCGCTGGGCCTCCTCCATGAAGTGGGTGACCAGGAGGATGGTGACGCCGCGGGCCCGGACGTCCTCGATGAGCTGCCAGGTGTCGCGGCGGGCGCGCGGGTCGAGCCCGGTGGTCAGTTCGTCGAGCACGACGATCCGGGGGTTGCCGATGAGGGCGAGCGCGATGAACAGCCGCTGCTTCTGGCCGCCGGAGAGCTTGGCGAAGCGGGTGGTGAGCTTCTGCTCCAGGCCGAGGCGTTCGGCCAGCGGCCGCCAGTCGGCCGGATCGGGGTAGAAGGACGCGTACAGCTGAAGCGCCTCGCGGACGGTGAGCTTGGCCTGCAACTCGCTCTGCTGGAGCTGGGCCCCGAGCACACGGGCGACCTGTTCGTGGTCCGCGACGGGGTCGAGGCCGGTGACGCGGACGCGGCCCGCGTCGGGGACGCGCAGGCCCTCGACGCACTCGACGGTGGTGGTCTTGCCGGCGCCGTTCGGGCCGAGGACGCCGAAGATCTCGCCCTCCTCGACGGCGAAGGAGACGCCGTCGACGACGGTCCGGCCGCCGTAGGACTTGCGCAGTTCGCTGACTTCGATGACGGACATGGCTCGAGAATCCCGGCCGACGGGGCCCGCGCACATCGCCCGGCACGCTCGAAGCCGCATCAGCCGATCGGTTGATGCGGCGCTACGACCGGACCGGTCCCGGCGTGGGTCCCGCGGTCGAACACGCAGGTCGTAGGACCAGCGGCGGAGTCCGGTCCGGCCAAAACTCGGTGGGAGATGTCGGCGCCGGTCCGTAGGCTCGCCCGTGATGCCCACGACACCTGACACCCCCGAGGACCGTACCGGCTCCCCCGGTCCGACCGGCCGTTCGGCCGTCCGTGCGCTGCTGCGCCTGTGGCCGTATGTACGGCCGGTCCGCGTACGGCTGTTCACCGCCGCGTTCATCGCGGTCGTCGCCTCCTGCGTGGGGCTGGTGATCCCGCTCGTCCTGAAGTGGATGGTGGACGGGCCGATCGCCGACCGGGATCCGCGCGGCGTGTGGCTCGGCGCGCTGTACCTGCTGCTGCTCGGGGTGGGCGAGGCGCTGCTGTTCGGGCTGCGGCGGTGGCTGGTGGCGCGGCCGCTGTCGAACGTCGAGGCGGAGATGCGGGCGGACCTGTACCGGCATCTGCAACGGCTGCCGGTCGCCTTCCATGACCGGTGGGCGTCCGGGCAGTTGCTGTCCCGGGGTACGACGGACCTGATGCTGCTGCGCATGTTCCTCGCCTTCCCGTTGACGTTCCTGCTGGTCAACGGGGTCACGATCCTCGTGGGCGTGGTCATCATGCTGATGCAGGACTGGACGCTGGGGCTGGTGATGCTGGCGCCCGCCGTGCCGCTGATCGCGTTGAGCGCGGTCTTCGAGAAGCGGTACGCGCATGTGGCGCGGCTGGCGCAGGACCAGGTCGGGGACCTGACGACGGTGGTCGAGGAGAGCGTGCTCGGCATCCGCGTCATCAAGGGGTTCGGCAGGCACCGCAGTCAGGCGCGGGCCTTCCGCGACCTGTCGCGGACGCTGCGGGGCACGGAGCTGCACAAGGCCCGGCTGCTGGCGGCCATCTGGGCGGTCATCATGACCCTGCCGGAGGTGGCCATCGGGGCCACGCTGGTGGTGGGCGCGGTGCAGGTCGCCTCGGGCGGTCTCTCGGCGGGGACGCTGGTCGCCTTCCTGTCCACGGCGCTCGCCCTGCGCTGGCCGGTGGAGTCGATCGGCTTCCTGCTGGCGATGAGCCAGGAGGCGGCGACGGCGACCGAGCGGTACTTCGAAGTGATGGACGAGGAACCGGAGTCCGGGGAGCCGGCGGTGCGCGCGGCGCGTACGCCCGTGCCGGGCGGCGGCTCGCGCGGCCCGGCGTCGCCGGACCGGGCGCGCGAAGGGCTCCGCTTCGACAACGTCCGGTTCCGTTACCCCGACGCCCCGCCCGGCTCCCGGCCCCTCCTGGACCGTATCGACCTGCACATCCGCCCCGGTGAGTCGATGGCCCTGGTCGGGGCGACCGGAAGCGGCAAGACGACCCTGACGGCGCTCGTCCCCCGCCTCCACGAGGTGACCTCGGGCCGGATCGCGCTGGACGGCGAGGACATCACCGCGATGTCCCGCGAGGAACTGCGCTCGATGGTCGCGGTGGCCTTCGAGGAGCCGACCCTGTTCTCGGCGAGCGTCGGCGACAACGTCCTGATGGGCACCGACGGCAGCGCCGGGGACGCCGAACTGGACCGCGCGCTGTCCGTCGCCCAGGCCGGCTTCGCGCACGCCCTCCCCCAGGGCACCGCGACCCAGGTGGGCGAGCAGGGCCTCAGCCTCTCCGGCGGCCAGCGGCAGCGCCTCGCGCTGGCCCGTGCCGTCGTCGGGCGGCCCCGCTTCCTGATCCTGGACGACCCGCTGTCCGCCCTGGACGTGCACACCGAGGCGGCCGTGGAGGCGGCCCTGCGCCAGGTCCTGTCCGACACCACCGCCCTGATCGTGGCGCACCGCCCCTCCACGGTCCTGCTCGCCGACCGGGTCGCCCTGCTCTCCGACGGCCGGATCACCGCCGTGGGCACCCACCACGAACTGCTGCGCACCAACGCCGAGTACGCCCACCTGATGTCGGGCGGACACGCGCCGGAAGAAACACAAGGACCGGGAGAACCGGGAGAACCGCAAGAAGAAGAGGACGACGAGCGATGACGGCCCCCACGAAGCCCGTACCGGCCACCGGGGACGAGCAGGACCCGCCGCGCCCCGAGGACACCGGCGACCCCTTCGACCGCGACGTCCTGCCCACTCCCCCGGGCGCCACCTCCGCCCTGCTGCGCTCCCTGCTCGCGCCCATGAAGGCCCGGGTCGCCGGCACCACGCTCCTGCTGCTGCTCCAGCAGGCGGCCGTGCAGGCGGGCCCGCTGCTGGTGGCGTACGCGATCGACACCGCCGTACCGGCGTTCCGCGACCACGACCGCGGCCCGCTGGTCGCGGTGGCGGTCGGCTATCTGCTGTGCGCGCTCGCCTCCGGCGCACTCCAGTGGGCGTTCGTCATCGCCTCGGCCCGGGTCAGCCAGGACGTGCTGCTGGATCTGCGGGGCCGGATCTTCCGCCATGGGCAGGCGCTCAGCGTGGACTTCCACGAGCGCTACACCTCGGGCCGGCTCATCTCCCGCTCCACCACGGACGTGGAGTCGCTGCGCGAACTGCTCGGCGAGGGGCTCGACGAACTCGTCTCGGTCGTGCTGTCCTTCGTCTGCATCTCGGCGATGCTGCTGTGGCTGGACCTGGGGCTCGGCGCGGTGGCGGTGGCGTCCTTCGTGCCGCTGTACCTGCTGATCCGGGCGTACCGGCGGCGGGCGGGGCGGGTGTTCCAGGAGCGGTCGACCGCGATCGCCGCGGTGATCGTGAAGTTCGTGGAGACGATGAACGGCATCCGGCCGGTGCGCGCGTTCCGCCGTGAAGCCGCCAACGACGCCGGTTTCCGCGTTCTGAACCGGCGCCACGAGCGCACCAACGGCGACGCCCTGCTGGAGATGGCCCGCTATGTCGTCGGCTCCCGGCTGGTGGCCAACACGACGGTCGCGGTGATCGTGCTGTGGGGCGCCTACCGGGTGGCGGACGGCTCGCTGGAGCTGGGGGTGCTGGCGGCGGCGGTGCTGTACCTGCGCCGGCTGTACGACCCGATCGACCGGCTCGGCATGTTCCTCAACTCCTACGAGTCGGCGGCCGCCTCGCTGGAGAAGATCGCGGGTTTGCTGGCGCAGACGCCGTCCGTGCCCGAGCCGCCGGCCCCCCGGCCGCTCCCGGCGCCGAGGTCGGAGCTGCCCGGCCGCGAGGTGGTCTTCGACGGGGTCGGCTTCGGCTACCGCACCGGCGGCGAGGTGCTGCCCCGCTTCGAGCTGGTCGTTCCGGCCGGGCAGACCGTCGCCGTGGTCGGCTCCACCGGCGCGGGCAAGTCCACCCTGGCCAAGCTGCTGGCCCGCTTCTACGACCCCTCAGCGGGGCGGGTGCTGCTCGACGGGGTGGACCTGCGTGAACTCGCCGTGTCCGAACTGCGGCGCGGGGTGGTCATGGTGACGCAGGAGGCCTTCCTGTTCTCCGGCACGGTCGCGGAGAACATCGCCATCGGCCGCCCGGAGGCCACCCGTGAGGAGATCGAGCAGGCGGCGAAGGCGATCGGCGCGCACGACTTCATCAGCGCCCTGCCCGACGGCTACGACACGGACGTACGCAAGCGGGGCGGCCGCATCTCCGCGGGCCAGCGTCAACTGGTCTCCTTCGCAAGGGCGTTGCTCGCCGACCCGGCGGTGCTCATCCTCGACGAGGCGACCAGCTCCCTGGACATCCCGGGCGAGCGGGCGGTGCAGACGGCGATGACCACGGTGCTGCGGGGGCGTACGGCCGTGGTGATCGCCCACCGGCTGTCCACCGTGGAGATCGCCGACCGGGTGCTCGTGATGGAAAGCGGGCGCATCGTCGAGGACGGCAGCCCGGACCAACTGATCGCGGGCACCGGGCGGTTCTCGGATCTGCACCGAGCCTGGCGGGACAGCCTTGCGTGAGCGAACGGGGAATCGGGCAGGGATGATCGACTCATACGAGGACCCCGGCGAGCCCGACTGTCGCAGCGGCCCGCACTACCTCTGGTGGCTGGTGACCCGGCAGCCGGGGCGGTCCGTCGCCGGGGCGGTCCTTGGCAGCACGTGGATGGTGCTGCTGGCGGCGACGCCCTATCTGATGGCCAAGGCGATCGACGAGGGTCTGGAGCCCGGCGACACAGGCGCGCTGGCCGGGTGGACGACGGTGCTGTTCCTGGTCGGCGCGTTCAACGCCTGGCTGAGCATCATGCGGCACCGCACGATGACCCGGGTGCGGATGGACGCCAACTTCCGCACGGTGAAGGTGGTCGTCCGGCAGGCGGTACGGCTGGGTGCCACGCTGCCCGCACAGGTCGGGGCCGGGGAGGTGGTCACGATCGGGGTGGGCGACGTGCAGACGATCAGCCAGTCCCTGACGGTCGTCGGGCCGGGCGTCGGCGCGGTCGTCGCCTATCTCGTGGTCGCCGGGCTGCTGCTCACGCTCTCGGTGCCGCTGGCCGTGGTGGTGCTGCTCGGGGTGCCGCTGCTCGGCGTGATCGTCGGACCGCTGCTCGGGCGGCTGCAGGGCACGGAGACGGACTACCGCGAGCAACAGGGCGTGCTGACCGCGCGGATCGGCGACCTGGCGGGCGGGCTGCGCGTCCTCAACGGCCTCGGCGGCAAGTCGCTGTTCGCCGACGCCTTCCGCCGGGACTCGCAGGGACTGCGCGCCCAGGGGTATCGCGTCGGGGCGGTGACCAGCTGGATCCAGGCGCTCGGGGTGGGGCTGCCGACGCTGTTCCTCGCCGTGGTGACCTGGCTGGCGGCCCGGATGGCGTCCCAAGGCACCATCAGCATCGGCGAGTTGGTGTCGGTGTACGGGTATGTCGCCGTGCTGGCCGGGTGGCCGGTGTCCTTCCTGATCGAGGGCAGCTACCAGCTCAGCCGGGGCGTGGTCGCCGCCCGCCGAGTCGTACGGCTGCTGCGGCTGGAGCCCGCGCCGGACCTCGGCACCGCGGACGCGCCGGCCGAGCCGTCGCTGTTGCACGATCCGGACTCGGGGGTGCGGGTGCTGCCCGGGCGGCTGACCGCGCTGGCCGCGGCGCGGCCCGCCGACGCCGCCGCCGTCGTCGACCGCCTGGGCCGGTACGCGCCCTCCGAGGCCACCTGGGGCGGCGTACGCCTGGACGGGATCGCCCTGCCGCAGGTCCGCGAGCGGATCCTGGTCGCCGACCACGAGGCGGACCTGTTCGCCGGGCCGCTGCGGCACCTGGTCGGCGGTTGCCGGGAACCGGACGACATCGACGAGGCAGCGATCACGCGGGCCGTGCACACAGCGGCGGCCGAGGACATCGTGCAGGGCCTGCCGGAGGGGCTCGACTCGGCGATCGACGCGCAGGGACGCAACCTCTCCGGCGGCCAGCGCCAACGCGTACGGCTGGTGCGGGCACTGCTGGCCGACCCGGAGGTGCTGCTCGCCGTGGAGCCCACCTCCGCGCTGGACGCGCACACCGAGGCGACGGTGGCGGACCGGCTGCGGGCGGACCGCGAGGGCCGTACGACCGTGGTGACGACCACCTCCCCGCTCGTCCTGGACCGCGCGGACGTGGTGCACTTCCTGATCGACGGCAAGGTCACGGCCACCGGAAGCCACCGGCGGCTGCTGGAGGAGGAGGCCGGCTACCGGGCGCTGGTGGCACGGGACGCGGACGCGGCCGAGGAGGTCGTGCGATGACGAGCCGTCACCTTCCGGTCGCCGAATCAGCCGATGTGCGTCGCGCCGCCGTGCGGTTGGTGCGGGCCGACGCGCGGGCCTTCGCCGGTGTCCTGGCGCTGAACGCGGCGGCGGCCGCAGCGGGACTGGCCGGGCCGTGGCTGCTCGGGCGCATCGTGGACGCGGTGCGGGCCGGGGGCGGGGTCGGTGCCGTGGACCGGATGGCACTGGGCATCCTGCTGTGCTCGCTGGCGCAGCTTCTGCTGGTGCGCTGGGCGCGATACGTGGGGCACCGGTTCGGGGAGCGGACGCTGGCCCGGGTGCGCGAGGAGTTCGTGGATCGGGCGCTGGCGCTGCCCGCGTCCGTGGTGGAGCGGGCCGGCACCGGCGACCTGACGGCGCGCGGCACGGCCGACGTGGCCACCGCCGGCACCACCCTGCGCGATGCCGGGCCCGAGCTGCTCATCAGCACCGTGCAGGCGCTGTTCGTGCTCGGCGCGGTCTTCGTGCTCGACCCGTTGCTCGGTGCTGTGGGCATCGTGGGCCTGGTGCCCATCTGGTTCGCCCTGCGCTGGTACCTGCGCCGGGCGCGGGCCGGCTACCTCGCCGAGGGCGCAGCCACCTCCGAGGTCGCCGAGATCCTCGCGGCGACGGCGGCGGGCTCGCGCACGGTCGAGGCGTTCCGGCTGGCAGGGGTGCGGACCGCCGCGAGCCGCGACGCGCTGGAGACGTCCCGGCGCACCCGGTTCTACACGCTGTACCTGCGCACGGTGTTCTTCCCTGTGGTGGAAGTGTTCTACGTGCTGCCCGTTGCGGGAGTGCTGCTGGTCGGCGGGGTGCTGCACGCGCACGGGACGGTGAGCCTGGGCGCGGTGGTGGCGGCCGCGCTGTATCTGCGCCAGTTCAGCCAGCCGCTCGACGAGATCCTGATGCGGGTCGAGCAACTGCAGAACAGCGGTGCTTCCTTCGCCCGGGTGGAGGGGCTCGCCCGGGCCCTGGGTTCCGTGCCGAAGGGCGACGGTCCGGCACCGGCGGACGACCGCATCGACGTGACCGGGGCGCGCTACGCCTACGAGCGCGGCGGCGAGGTGCTGCGCGGGGTCGACCTGACGGTGCGGCCCGGGGAGCGGCTCGCCGTGGTCGGCCCGTCCGGCGCCGGCAAGACCACGCTGAGCAGGCTGCTGGCCGGAGTCGACGCGCCGACCGCGGGCTCGGTGACGGTGGGCGGGGTACCCGTGGCCGGCCTGGAACCGGAGCGGCTGCGCCGCCAGGTCGTCCTGGTCACCCAGGAGCACCACGTGTTCCTCGGCACGGTCCGGGACAACCTGCGCATCGCCGAACCGGCCGCCGGGGACGAGCAGTTGTGGTCGGCCCTCGCGGCCGTCGGCGCCGACACCTGGGTACGGGAACTGCCGGAGGGCCTGGACACCGAGCTGGGCACGGGCACGCACCGCACCGACGGCTCGCAGGCCCAGCAACTCGCCCTCGCCCGCGTGGTGCTGGCCGATCCGCACACCCTGATCCTGGACGAGGCCACGGCGTTGCTCGACCCGGCCACGGCCCGCCACACCGAACGGGCCCTCGCCGCAGTCCTCCGGGGCCGCACGGTCATCGCCATCGCCCACCGCCTCCACACCGCCCACGACGCCGACCGGGTCGCCGTCATGGAGGACGGCCGTCTGAGCGAACTGGGCACCCACGACGCCCTGGTGGCGTCCGGCGGGGCGTACGCGGCCCTGTGGCACACCTGGCACGGGAACGGCGCGACACCGTCGGACGAGGGCGGCGACGCCGTCCCGTAGCGGCCACCGCGAGGTTGCCCGCGGTCGCGTGACGGGCCGTCGAACCCTCGGATTTCGGTCGACATCGCGCCCTCCTGCCGGGGTGACCTCTGTATCGATCCGGCCGCCCCGACGGCTGAAAATCGCCCCTACCGCGGCGCGCCCGGCGGCCGGGACCTCGGGCGCAGTCTCCGAGGTCCAAGACGCATGCGGTGGCCCGTTCATGACGCCGCAACATTTACCGGACAGTCATTTTTCAGCCAACATCACTTCGGGGCGCTGACATGTACGCGTCCTTGGTGCCACTCTTCCTCCACCCGCCGCACGAGCACAGCACCCTCACCCCCCGATCCGGGCCGGCAGCCCCACGCCGTACTGGATCACCCCCACATAAGGAGCTTGTGTGACTCCCCGCTACGCGCGTCACAAGCGCATCACTCTGGCCGTCGCCACCGCCGTCGCCGCCGGAGCCCTCCTCAGCACCGGTCTGACCACCAGTGCCTCGGCCCAGACCACGGCCGAATCCACCGGCGCGGCCCACCTCGCCGCCGCCCCCACCTTCCTGACCAACGCCGCCCGCACCTCGCTGATCCAGCAGGCGCAGGCCGACGCCTCCGGGACCGCCCAGGAGATAGGCCTCGGCGCCAAGGAGGGGCTCGTCGTCCGGGACGTCGTCCAGGACGCCGACGGCACGGTGCACACCCGGTACGAGCGCACCTACGCCGGTCTGCCCGTCCTCGGCGGCGACCTGATCGTCCACAGCTCCAAGGCCGGCAAGACCCAGGGCGTGACCAGAGCGAACAAGGCGGCCATCAAGGTCGCCACGCTCACCCCGAAGGTCGCCACCGCCAAGGCCGAGAAGCAGGCCGTGTCCCTGGCCCAGGCCGCCGGCTCGGAGAAGGCCACCGCCGACCAGGCCCCGCGCAAGGTCATCTGGGCGGGCGACGGCACGCCGGTCCTCGCCTACGAGACGGTCGTCGGCGGTCTCCAGGAGGACGGCACCCCGAACCAGCTCCACGTCATCACCGACGCGGCCACCGGCCAGAAGCTCTACGAGTACCAGGGCATCGAGACCGGCACCGGCAAGACCCTGTACTCGGGCACCGTCAGCCTGACCACCACCCTGTCGGGGTCGACGTACCAGCTCTACGACACCACCCGCGGCGGTCACAAGACGAACAACCTGGCCGGCGGCACCTCCGGCACCGGCACCCTGTTCACCAACACCACCGACGTGTGGGGCACCGGCACCGCGTCGAGCTCCGTCAACGACCAGACGGCGGCCGCGGACGCCGCCTACGGCGCCCAGACGACGTGGGACTTCTACAAGAACACCTTCGGCCGCAACGGCATCAAGAACAACGGCGTGGGCGCCTACTCCCGGGTCCACTACGGCAACAACTACGTCAACGCCTTCTGGGACGACAGCTGCTTCTGCATGACCTACGGCGACGGCTCGGGCAACACCCACCCGCTGACCTCGCTGGACGTCGCCGGCCACGAGATGAGCCACGGCGTCACCGCCGCCACCGCCAAGCTGAACTACTCCGGCGAGTCCGGCGGTCTGAACGAGGCCACCTCCGACATCTTCGGCACCGGTGTGGAGTTCTACGCCAACAACGCCTCGGACCCCGGTGACTACCTCATCGGCGAGAAGATCAACATCAACGGCAACGGCACCCCGCTGCGCTACATGGACAAGCCCAGCAAGGACGGCGGCTCCGCCGACTACTGGTCCTCCACCGTGGGCAGCAAGGACGTGCACTACTCGTCCGGCGTCGGGAACCACTTCTTCTACCTCCTCGCGGAGGGCAGCGGCGCGAAGACGATCAACGGCGTCAGCTACAACTCGCCGACGTACAACGGTGCCACGGTCACCGGCATCGGCCGCGCCAAGGCGCTGCAGATCTGGTACAAGGCGCTCACCACGTACATGACGTCGACCACCAACTACAAGGCCGCCCGCACGGCGACCCTGAACGCGGCGTCGGCGCTGTACGGCTCCGGCAGCACCGAGTACAACACGGTCGCGGCGGCCTGGACCGCGGTCAACGTGACCTGATCTCCGACTCGTTGAACGACGGCGGCCCCCGGGAGGACACCCCTCCCGGGGGCCGCCCTACGCTTGGGTCGCATGTCGACGGCACATTTCACCTACGAGGAGGTCGGCGCGACCCGCGAGCAGGGTCACTGCCCGCCCGGCTTCCAGCCTCTGCACGTGCGCACCCGCATAGGTGAGGGCGAGGAGGTGTTCCGCCGGGCCTCCGAGGCCGTGATGACGTGGGAGATGCACCGCGCCCTGGGCGTCGGCATCGAGGCGAGCGCCGACCGGGCCGCGCCCGGCGTCAACGTCACCGTCACCCTCGCCGGAGTCGTCAGGGCCCCCTGCCGCGTGGTCTGGACGGAGCAGGAGCCCCGCCGAGCCGGGTGGGCCTACGGCACCCTGCCCGGTCATCCGGAGTGCGGCGAGGAGTCCTTCCTGGTGGACCGCACGGGCGACGGCACCGTCTGGCTCACGGTCACCGCGTTCAGCCGCCCGGCCAAGTGGTACGCCCGGGTGGCCGGCCCGGCCACCCGCGGCCTCCAGCACGCCTACGCCCGCCGCTGCGGCACAACGCTGCGCAAACTGTGCGCCGACATCCCGGAGCCATGACCCGCCCCGCCCACCCCGCAGCGGCACACACCGCCCCACGCGCCTGGTGGTGCGGCCCGGGCCGTCGGCTGCCGGGCCCGCCGGCCCCCGAAGGGGCCCCGGGAGCCGGGGCCCGGCGGTCCGGTCAGCGCAGGAGCACCCCCGCCTGCTCGCCGGCCTCCTGCGGCGGGGTGGTCACCAGGCCCAGCTCCGCGTTGGAGGCGAGGAAGCGGTGGGCGGGGAGGATACGGACCGTGTAGCCGTAGGGGCCGGTGCGGTCCAGGGACAGGGGGCCCTCGTACACCCAGCGGCCGTCTGAGTCGGGGGCGCCGGCGGGTTTCAGCGGGACGGCGGTGGCGTCGGTGATGCGGTCCTCCTCGTCCACCCGGCCCGAGACGGCCTGCACCTCCACATCGTCCGGGCCGAGGCTGCCCAGCCCCACACGCACCCGCAGGCCGAGGGTGGCACCGAGTTCGGCGGTGGCCGTACTGGCCGAGGTCTCCACGTGGTCGACGGTCACCTCGTGCCACGCCGAACGCACCCGCGCCTTCCACACCGCGAGCTCACGCGCCGCGTCCGGGCCGAGGGAGCGGTGGGCCTGGGCGGCGGGAGCGTACAGCCGCTCCACGTACTCGCGGACCATGCGGCCCGCCAGCACCTTCGGGCCGAGCAGGGACAGGGTCCGGCGGACCATCTCGATCCACCGCTCGGGCAGCCCGTCCCGGCCGTGCTCGTAGAAACGGGGCGCGACCCGCTGCTCCAGCAGCTCGTACAGCGCGGCGGCCTCGACGTCGTCGCGGTGGTCCGGGTCGGTGCCCGCCCCGTCCGCCGTCGGGATGGCCCAGCCGAAGTCCGGCTGGAACCACTCGTCCCACCAGCCGTCCAGCACGGACAGGTTCAGACAGCCGTTGAGCGCGGCCTTCATCCCGGAGGTCCCGCACGCCTCCAGCGGCCGCAGCGGGTTGTTCAGCCAGACGTCGCAGCCGTGGTAGAGCTTCTGCGCCATCGCCATGCCGTAGTCCGGCAGGAAGACGATCCGGTGACGCACCCGCGGGTCGTCGGCGAAGCGGACGAGCTCCTGGATGAGCCGTTTGCCGCCGTCGTCCGCGGGGTGCGCCTTGCCCGCGACCACGATCTGCACCGGCCGCTCGGGATGCAGCAGCAGGTCCATCAGCCGGTCCCGGTCACGCAGCATCAGCGTCAGCCGCTTGTACGACGGGACCCGGCGCGCGAAGCCGATCGTCAGCACCTCCGGGTCGAGGACGCCGTCGATCCAGCCCAGCTCGGCGGTCCCGGCGCCGCGCTGCCGCCAGGCGGCCCGCAGCCGGGCGCGCACCTCCGTCACCAGTTGCTCGCGCAGTTCGCGGCGCAACTCCCAGACCTCCAGGTCGGAGATGTCGGCGACGGCGTCCCAGCGGTCGGAGCCGCCCACGGTCAGCGCGTCCTCGGTGCGCTGGGCACCGACCTGCCGGGCGCCGAGCCGGAACACCTCCGGGGCCACCCAGGTCGGGGCGTGCACTCCGTTGGTCACCGAGGTGATCGGCACCTCCTCGGGGTCGAATCCCGGCCACAGCCCGGCGAACATCTCCCGGCTGACGCTCCCGTGCAGCAGCGAGACGCCGTTGGCGCGCTGGGCCAGCCGGAGGCCCATCACCGCCATGTTGAACAGGTTCGGCTCGCCACCGGGGTACGTCTCCATGCCCAGCCGCAGGATCCGCTCGACGTCGATGCGGGGCAGCTCGGCGTCGGGTCCGAAGTGGCGGGCGACCAGCTCCCGGTCGAAGCGGTCGATCCCGGCCGGGACGGGCGTGTGGGTGGTGAAGACCGTCCCCGCGCGCACCGCCTCCAGGCCCGAGTCGAAGTCCAGCCCCCGGTCGCACAGCTCGGCGATGCGCTCCAGGCCGAGGAAGCCCGCGTGGCCCTCGTTGGTGTGGAACACCTCCGGCTCGGGATGGCCCGTGAGCCGGCAGTAGGTCCGCACCGCCCGCACCCCTCCTATGCCCAGCAGCATCTCCTGAAGGAGCCGGTGCTCGCTGCCGCCGCCGTAGAGCCGGTCGGTCACCCCACGCTCGCCGAGGTCGTTCTCCTCGACGTCGGAGTCCAGCATCAGCAGCGGAATCCGGCCGACCTGGGCGACCCAGATCCGGGCGTGCAGGGCCTTGCCGCCGGGCAGCGCCAGCGAGACCCGCGCCGGGGCGCCGTCGGACTCCTTCAGCAGGGTGACGGGCAGCTCGTGGGGATCCAGGACCGGGTAGTGCTCCTGCTGCCAGCCGTCCCGGGACAGGGTCTGCCGGAAGTAGCCGTGCCGGTACAGCAGCCCCACCCCGATCAGCGGTACACCGAGGTCGCTGGCCGCCTTCAGATGGTCGCCGGCGAGGATGCCGAGGCCGCCGGAGTACTGCGGCAGCGCGGCCGTGATGCCGAACTCGGGCGAGAAGTAGGCGACCGCGGCGGGCAGGCCCTCGGACCGGTCCTGGTACCAGCGGTCACCGGTCACGTAGTCGCGCAGGTCGTCGGCGGCGGCGGCCAGCCGGCGCAGGAATCGGCGGTCGCCGGCCAGCTCGGTCAGCCGCGCGGCACGCACACTGCCGAGCAGGCGTACGGGGTCGCCGCCCGAGGAGGCCCAGCGCTCGGGGTCGACGGACTGGAAGAGGTCACGGGTCTCGGCGTGCCAGGACCAGCGCAGGTTGCGGGCCAGCTCGCTGAGCGGGCGCAGGGGCTCGGGGAGAACGGGACGGACGGTGAACCGACGGATCGCCTTCACATGCCACCTCGGCGCGTTCGCTGGATGGACGCACTGCGCTGTGCGCCCCGTCACACAAAACCGTACCGGTCCGAGTGCGGGCACCGCTGGGTTCGGACACTGTCCGACATCGACCTGAACAGACCGGTTCGGCCCCCGTGGCGTCCGTGTCCGGACTGGACCGGTCTTGTGTGCGGAGATACGCGCGAGTAGTTAACAAAGTGCCGGATTGCTCACCCGAATAGGGTGGGAAGGCTCCTCCGGTACACCGACAGCAGCACCACACGCAGGACCCCGCAGAACCCCCGCAGGACCCACCTCCCCACACACATCCGCCCACACCCTCGTTGACGCGGACAGGAGCGGTCATGCCCGCCACGCACCACTCGGCAACACCACGGACAACCAGCAAGAGCAGCACCGGCGACGCCTCCGGCCGGCCCGGCGCCGACGCGCCGCCGGCCCGCCAGGACGCCGCCCACCGGGACGCCGCCCGGCAGAACCCGCCGGCCCCGGAGCCGTCCCCCGCGGGCGGCACCACGGCCGTCGGCCGGATACCCGTCCTCGACGTCCGCCCGGTCGTCCAGCACGGCCGCAGGCCCGCCAAGGCGGTGACCGGAGAATCGTTCGAGATCTCGGCCACCGTCTTCCGTGAGGGTCACGACGCCGTGGCCGCGAACGTCGTCCTGCGCGATCCACGGGGCCGCCCCGGCCCGTGGACGCCGATGCGCGAGCTGGCGCCCGGCACCGACCGCTGGGGCGCCACCGTGGCCGCCGGCGAGCCCGGCCGCTGGACGTACCAGGTGGAGGCCTGGGCGGATCCGGTCACCACCTGGCGCCACCACGCGCAGATCAAGATCCCCGCCGGTCTGGACACGGACCTGGTCCTGGAGGAGGGCGCACGCCTGTACGAGTGCGCCGCCTCCGGAGTGCCCCGGGACGACGGTGGCCGGGACACCGTCCTGGCCGCCGTGGCGGCGCTACGGGACGAGAACCGGCCGGCCGCGGACCGGCTGGCGGCGGCGTTGACGCCGGAGGTGGACGCGGTCCTCGCCCGGCATCCGCTGCGGGACCTGGTCACCGCCTCCGCACCGCTCGACCTGCTCGTCGAGCGGGAACGCGCGCTGTACGGGGCCTGGTACGAGTTCTTCCCCCGCTCCGAGGGCACCCCCGAGCAGCCGCACGGCACCTTCCGCACCGCCGCCCGCCGCCTGCCCGCGATCGCCGCCATGGGCTTCGACGTCGTCTACCTGCCCCCCGTCCACCCCATCGGCACCACCTTCCGCAAAGGCCGCAACAACTCCCTGGACGCCGGCCCCGACGACGTCGGCGTGCCCTGGGCCATCGGCTCCCCCGAGGGCGGCCACGACAGCGTCCACCCCGCCCTGGGCACGATCCACGACTTCGACCACTTCGTGACCCGCGCCCGCGAACTGAACCTGGAGATCGCACTGGACTTCGCCCTCCAGTGCTCCCCGGACCACCCCTGGGTGCACAAACACCCCCAGTGGTTCCACCACCGCCCCGACGGCACCATCGCCTACGCCGAGAACCCGCCCAAGAAGTACCAGGACATCTACCCCATCGCCTTCGACGCCGACATGGACGGCCTGATCGACGAGACCCTGCGCGTACTGCGGCACTGGATGGACCACGGAGTACGGATCTTCCGCGTCGACAACCCGCACACCAAACCCGTCGTCTTCTGGGAACGCGTGATCGCCGGCATCAACGCCACCGACCCCGACGTGATCTTCCTGGCCGAGGCGTTCACCCGCCCCGCGATGATGCACACCCTGGCCCAGACCGGCTTCCAGCAGTCCTACACCTACTTCACCTGGCGCAACAC
Organism: Streptomyces sp. 6-11-2; assembly: GCF_006540305.1. Taxonomy (GTDB): domain Bacteria; phylum Actinomycetota; class Actinomycetes; order Streptomycetales; family Streptomycetaceae; genus Streptomyces. The sequence goes on from NZ_BJOR01000001.1 coordinate 2,086,133, forward strand.
CAAACAGGAACTCACCGAGTACCTGACCGAGCTGTCCGGCGAGGCGGCGGCCTGGATGCGGCCGAACCTCTTCACCAACACCCCCGACATCCTGCACGCCTACCTCCAGCACGGCGGCCGCCCCGCCTTCGAGGTCCGCGCCGTCCTGGCCGCCACCCTCGCCCCCTCCTGGGGCATCTACAGCGGCTACGAACTGTGCGAGAACACCCCGCTCAAACCGGGCAGCGAGGAATACCTCGACTCGGAGAAGTACCAGCTCAAACCCCGCGACTGGACAGCCGCCGCACGCGAGGGCCGCACCATCGCCCCCCTCATCACCAGGCTCAACGACATCCGCCGCCGCAGTCCGGCCCTGCGCCAGCTGCGGGACCTGCACTTCCACGCGACCGACAAGGACGCGGTGATCGCCTACTCGAAGCGGAGCGGATCGAACACGGTTCTGGTGGTCGCCAACCTCGACCCCCACCACACCCAGGAGGCCACGGTCTCGTTGGACATGCCGCAACTCGGCCTGGACTGGCACGAGTCGGTGCCGGTGCGCGACGAGCTGACCGGCGAGACCTACCACTGGGGCAGGGCCAACTATGTGCGTCTCGAGCCGGGCCACCGGCCCGCGCATGTCCTCACCGTCCTGCGACCGTCCACCCCGCAGATCGGAGGGTCACCGACAACATGATCGTCAATGAGCCCGTTCCGGACACCTTCGAAGACACTCCGGCCCAGGACCGGGACCCGGAGTGGTTCAAGCGTGCCGTGTTCTACGAGGTCCTCGTCCGCTCCTTCCAGGACAGCAATGGCGACGGCGTCGGCGACCTGAAGGGCCTGACCGCCAAGCTCGACTATCTCCAGTGGCTCGGCGTCGACTGCCTGTGGCTGCCGCCGTTCTTCAAGTCCCCGCTGAGGGACGGCGGCTACGACGTGTCCGACTACGCCGCCGTGCTCCCGGAGTTCGGCGACCTGGCCGACTTCGTGGAGTTCGTCGACGCCGCCCACCAGCGCGGCATGCGCGTGATCATCGACTTCGTCATGAACCACACCAGCGACCAGCACCCGTGGTTCCAGGAGTCCCGCAAGGATCCCGACGGCCCCTACGGCGACTACTACGTGTGGGCCGACGACGACAAGCAGTACCAGGACGCGCGGATCATCTTCGTCGACACGGAGGCGTCCAACTGGACCTACGATCCGGTCCGCAAGCAGTACTACTGGCACCGGTTCTTCTCCCACCAGCCGGATCTCAACTACGAGAACCCGGCCGTCCAGGAGGAGATGATCTCCGCGCTGAAGTTCTGGCTGGACCTGGGCATCGACGGGTTCCGGCTGGACGCGGTGCCGTACCTGTACCAGCGGGAGGGCACCAACTGCGAGAACCTCCCGGCCACGCACGAGTTCCTCAAGCGGGTGCGCAAGGAGATCGACGCCCAGTACCCGGACAAGGTGCTGCTGGCGGAGGCGAACCAGTGGCCGGAGGACGTCGTCGACTACTTCGGCGACTACGCCGCCGGCGGCGACGAGTGCCACATGGCCTTCCACTTCCCCGTCATGCCCCGCATCTTCATGGCGGTCCGCAGGGAAAGCCGCTACCCCGTCTCCGAGATCCTCGCCAAGACCCCCGCCATCCCCGCCACCTGCCAGTGGGGCATCTTCCTGCGCAACCACGACGAGCTCACCCTCGAAATGGTCACCGACGAAGAACGCGACTACATGTGGGCCGAATACGCCAAGGACCCCCGCATGCGCGCCAACATCGGCATCCGCCGCCGCCTCGCCCCCCTCCTCGACAACGACCGCAACCAGATCGAGCTCTTCACCGCCCTGCTGCTCTCCCTGCCCGGCAGCCCGATCCTCTACTACGGCGACGAGATCGGCATGGGCGACAACATCTGGCTCGGCGACCGCGACGCCGTACGCACCCCCATGCAGTGGACCCCCGACCGCAACGCCGGCTTCTCCTCCTGCGACCCCGGCCGCCTCTACCTGCCCACGATCATGGACCCCGTCTACGGCTACCAGGTCACCAACGTCGAAGCGTCGATGTCCTCCCCCTCGTCGCTGCTGCACTGGACCCGCCGCATGATCGAGATCCGCAAACAGAACCCCGCCTTCGGACTCGGCTCCTTCACCGAACTCCAGTCCTCCAACCCCGCGGTCATCGCGTTCCTGCGGGAGTACGAGGACGACCTGGTCCTGTGCGTCCACAACTTCTCCCGCTTCGCCCAGCCCACGGAGCTGGACCTGAGCGCGTTCCACGGACGGCATCCGGTGGAGCTGTTCGGCGGGGTGCGCTTTCCGGCCATCGGGGAGCTGCCGTACCTGCTGACCCTGGCGGGTCACGGCTTCTACTGGTTCCGGCTGCGCAAGGACGCCGCCGTCTAGTGCCCCGACAGGCAACGGTCGCCCCGGGGCGGGGCGGGCGTTTCCTTCGCCCCGCCCGTGGGCACGCGTCAGTCACACCCGACCAGCGATTGGACGCGACGCCATGTCGGAAGCCATGTCGCAAGCCGTCACACGCTCTGTCACCGCCGGCAGCCCCGGTCTCCTCGCGTCACTGGACCCGCTGCTGCGGGAGTGGCTGCCGCGGCAGCGCTGGTTCTCGGGAAAGGGCCGTCCCGTGACGGGCTTCTCGCTGGTCGCCGCCACCGAGATGCTGCCGGGCGACCGGAAGCTGGGCCTGTACCACCTGCTGGTCCGCGCCCACCAGCCGCTTGCACCCGTGCACGGCACGGTCCCGCACCCCGGTGACTGCTACCAGCTGCTCATAGGCGTGCGCGAGGCGCTGCCCCCACGGCTGGCGCCCGCGCTGATCGGCCATGTGCACGAGGGCCCGCTCGCCGGACGCACGGTGTACGACGCCCTGTACGACCCCCGGCCCGCCGAGGTGATCCTGGAGGCACTGCGCACCCGGGCCCGCATCGGCGGGCTGCGTTTCGAACGGCGGGACGAGATACGCCCCGACCTGGTTCCCCGCGTGGTCACCGCCGAGCAGTCCAACTCGTCGGTGGTCTACGGCGACACGTTCATCCTGAAACTGCTGCGACGGGTGCTGCCCGGCGTCAACCCCGACCTGGAACTGCCGCTGGCCCTGGCCGAGGAGGGCTGCTCGCAGGTGCCGCCGCCGACGGCGTGGATGACGGCGGAGCTGGACGGCGAGTCGTACGTACTCGGGGTGCTCCAGCCCTTCGTGCAGGGCGCCTCGGACGGCTGGGAGCTGGCACTGCGCGAACTGGCCAAGGGCGAGGACTTCGGCGCCGAGGCGCGGGCGCTGGGCCGCGCCACCGCCGAGGTGCACACCGCGCTGGCCCACGCGCTGCCCACGGTCACACTCGGCCACATGCAGCTCGAGATCCTGGTGAACGGCATGACCGAGCGTCTGGAGTCGGCCGCGCAGGCGGTGCCCGCGCTCGGCCCGTACGTCCCCGGTCTGCGCTCCGCGTTCGAGGCGCTGGCCGATCTGGCGGCCGAGGGCCGCACCTGGACCGCGCAGCGCATCCACGGCGACCTCCACCTCGGGCAGTGCCTGCGCTCCGCCTCCGGACAGTGGTGGCTGATCGACTTCGAGGGCGAGCCGGCGAAACCGCTGGCCGAGCGGCGGATGGCCCAGCCCGTGGTGCGGGATGTGGCCGGGATGCTGCGCTCCTTCGACTACGCGGCGCACTCGGCCGGCGGCCCGCCGGCACCGGAGTGGGCCGAGGCCTGCCGCGCCGCGTACTGCACCGGATACGCCGAGGTCAGCGGCAGCGACCCGCGCACCGACCCCGTCCTGCTGCGCGCCTACGAGACGGACAAGGCGATCTACGAGGTGCTCTACGAGGCCCGGCACCGCCCCGACTGGCTCCCGGTACCGATGTCCGCGGTACACCGCCTGGCCGCTCCGGACACGGCCTGACCCCCTTCCCCTGTCCCCCGTCTCCCCCCCGTCCACCGCATCCGACCTGCGCCGAGGAGGCACCACCCGTGACCCCCCGCACCCCGTCCAGCGGTTCTGATCCGAAGAACACGGCCGAGGCCGCGGGCCACGACCGGCCGGCACCGGCGAAGAAGGCAGCCACGAAGAAGGCCACGGCCAAGAAGGCGGTGGCGAAGAAGACGACGGCCAAGAAAGCGGCGGCGAAGAAGGCAGTGGCGCAGAAGACCGCCGCGAAGACGACGGCCGCGAAGGCCACGACCACCGGGGCCGCCGCCGGGAAGACCGCCACAACGGCGGTGAAGAAGAAACCGGCCACGAAGGCAGCCGCCCGACCCGCGGCGCCGCAGCCCGTGGCACAGGCACCCGTGGCACCGCAGCCGGCGGCCGCCCGGCGCCCGGAGGACCCCGCTCCGGTCGCCGTCGGGGCCGGCGACCGGGAGCGGTTGCTCGCGGGGACGCATCACGATCCGCATTCCGTGCTCGGCGCGCACCCAGTACCCGGTGGGGTCGCCTTCCGGGTGTTCCGGCCGTACGCGCTGGGCGTGACCGTGGTCGCCGGGGAGCAGCGGGCCGGGCTCCGCGACGACGGGGAGGGGTTCTTCTCGGGCCTGCTGCCGCTGCCGGAGGTGCCCGCGTACCGGCTGGAGGTGGAGTACGCGGGGACGGTGCAGCACACCGAGGACGCCTACGGCTTCCTGCCCACGCTGGGCGAGTTCGATCTGCACCTGATCGGCGAGGGCCGGCACGAGCAGCTGTGGCAGGCGCTCGGGGCGCATCCGACGACCCACGGGGGCGTGACCGGCACCCGGTTCGCGGTGTGGGCGCCCAATGCCCGGGGGGTGCGCGTCGCCGGTGGCTTCAACTTCTGGGACGGCACCGGGTATCCGATGCGCTCGCTCGGCGCCACGGGTGTGTGGGAGCTGTTCGTGCCCGGGATCGGCGAGGGCGAGCTGTACAAGTTCGAGATCACCCGGCCGGACGGGTCCAGGACACTGCGCGCCGACCCGCTGGCCCGCCGTACCGAGGTGCCGCCTGCCACGTCGTCCATCGTCCACGCCTCGCACCACGAGTGGTCCGACGCGGAGTGGATGTCCCACCGGTCCCAACGCCCGGCGCACGAGGCCCCGTTCTCGGTGTACGAGCTGCACCTGCCGTCCTGGAGGCCGGGGCTGACGTACCGTCAGCTCGCCGAGCAGCTGCCGGCGTACGTCAAGGACCTCGGCTTCACCCATGTGGAGCTGATGCCGGTCGCCGAGCATCCCTTCGGCGGCTCCTGGGGCTACCAGGTCACCGGCTTCTACGCGCCCACCGCGCGTCTGGGCACCCCGGACGACTTCAAGTTCCTGGTCGACGCCCTGCACCAGGCGGGCATCGGCGTCCTGATGGACTGGGTGCCGGCGCACTTCCCGCGCGACGAGTGGGCCCTGGCCGAGTTCGACGGCCGGCCCCTGTACGAGCACGCGGACCCGCTGCGGGCCGCGCATCCGGACTGGGGCACCCTGGAGTTCGACTTCGGCCGCCGCGAGGTGCGCAACTTCCTCGTCGCCAACGCCCTTTACTGGTGCGAGGAGTTCCACATCGACGGCCTGCGGGTGGACGCGGTCGCCTCCATGCTGTACCTGGACTACTCGCGCGAGCCGGGCCAGTGGACGCCGAACGAGCACGGCGGCCGGGAGAACCTGGACGCCGTGGCGTTCCTCCAGGAGATGAACGCGACCGTGTACCGCAGGGTGCCGGGCGTGGTCACCGTCGCCGAGGAGTCCACGGCCTGGGACGGCGTGACCCGCGCGACCCACCACCGGGGCCCGAGCGGCTTCGGCGGCCTGGGGTTCGGGCTGAAGTGGAACATGGGCTGGATGCACGACTCGCTCCAGTACATGAGCCACGATCCCGTCCACCGCACGTTCCACCACGGTGAGATGACGTTCTCGATGGTGTACGCCTACAGCGAGAACTACGTGCTGCCGATCTCGCACGACGAGGTGGTGCACGGCAAGCGTTCGCTGGTGTCGAAGATGCCCGGCGACTGGTGGCAGCAGCGGGCGAACCTGCGCGCCTACCTGGGCTTCATGTGGTCCCACCCGGGCAAGCAACTGCTGTTCATGGGGCAGGAGTTCGCGCAGGGCGCCGAATGGTCGGAGACCCGCGGCCCGGACTGGTGGCTGCTCGACCCGAACTACGGTGCCGCGGCCGACCACCGGGGGGTGCTGGACCTGGTCCGCGACCTCAACACCGTCTACCGGGCCACGCCCGCCCTGTGGGCGCGCGACGTCCACCCCGACGGCTTCCAGTGGATCACCGGGGACGAGGCGGACGACAACGTCTTCGCCTTCCTGCGCCACGACACCGACGGCACCCCGCTGCTGGCGGTGTCCCACTTCGCCCCGGTCGTCCGCCCCGACTACCGCGTCGGCGTCCCCGACGACGTGCCCGCCTGGCGGGAGGTCCTCAACACCGACGCGGCCCGCTACGGCGGCAGCGACGTCGTCCACCCCGACCCGCTCAAACCGGAACCCCAGGGGCGGCACGGCCGCCCGGCGAGCATCCGCCTGACGCTGCCACCTCTGGCGACGGTGTGGCTGCGACCGGCATGAAGATTCCTCCGGCATCGGGAAGAGCCGGGCCGACTGCAACCAGCCCGTCCGGCGTTCGAGGACGAGGCCGTCCGGGCCGAAGCGGGGGTCCGGGGGCGGCAGCCCCCGGGACAGCCACCCCTACTCCCCGAACGCCTCCACCAGAGCCGGAGGCAACACCTCCGTGTACAGCACGCCCAGCCGCTGTGTGGCGCGGGTCAGCGCCACGTACACGTCGCTCGTGCCGTAGCGGGCGGGTTCGACCACCAGGACGGAGTCGAACTCCAGGCCCTTGGCCTGGCGCGGGTCGAGCAGGACGACCGTCCGGGTCAGGTCGGGCTCGGCACCGGCCTCGACCCCCTCGAGACGGGCCGCCAGCCGCCGGTGCAGGTCGCGCGGGGCGATCACGGCGAGCCGGCCCTCCTCCGGGCTGAGTTCCGCGACGGCCTTCTCCACGGCGCCGGGCAGGTCGTCGGTGGCGCGGGCCCAGGGCCGAACGCCCGTGGAGCGGACCGAGCTCGGGGGCTCGAAACCGGGGTGCTCGGCGCGGACCACGGCCGCCGCCACCTCCATGATCTCGGCCGGGGTGCGGTAGTTGACGCCGAGGCGGGTGTGCTCCCAGCGGTCCTCGACGTACGGCCGGAGGATGTCCGCCCAGGAGCCGACGCCGGCCGCCTCCGCCGTCTGCGCGGGGTCGCCGACCAGGGTCATGGAACGGGTCGGGCTGCGCCGCATCAGCAGCCGCCACGCCATCGGTGACAGCTCCTGCGCCTCGTCGACGATGATGTGCCCGAACGCCCAGGTGCGGTCGGCCGCCGCGCGCTCGGCGGCGCTGCGGTGGTCCTCCTCCTCCTGGCGTTCGGCGAACCGCTCGGCGTCGATGACGTCGTGCGCGGACAGCACCTCCGAGGCGTCCGGGTCACCGTCCTCCTTGTCCTCGAACTCGTACGTCCGGGACGCGTACGAGACGTCCAGTACGCCCTGGGCATAGGCGATCCGGGTCTCGCGCTCGCGCTCGGCCAGGGCACGGGCCAGGCGGTCGTCCTCGCCGAGCAGTTCGGCGGCCTCGTCGAGGAGGGGGACGTCCGCGACGGTCCACGCCCGGGTCACCGGGCGGCGGATCGCGGCCGCCTCCTCGTCGCCGACGTACCCCTCCGGGTCCGCCAGGAAGTCCGCCACCAGCCGCTGCGGGGTCAGCCGCGGCCACAGCCGGTCGATGGCCGACCAGACCTCCGGGTTCTCGGCGAGTTCGTCGCGGATCTGGGTGATGTCGCTGGGGTCGAGCAGGTTGGAGCCGTCGTAGGGGTCGGTGCCGATGCGCTCGGCGACCAGGTCGGTGAGCGTGTTGAGGATGTGGCCCTCGAAGTGCTCGCGGGCCGCGTTGTGCGGCAGCTTCGCGGCGCGGGTGCGCTCACGGGCGACGTTCACCAGGCCGTCGTCGAGCATCAGGATCTCGCGGTCGTGCTCGATGGCGATCACGGGATCGGGCAGCGCCTGCCGGTCCCGTACGACGGCGGCGAGCACGTCGGCCATGCCGGCGCGGCCCTTCACCGCGGCGGCCTCGGGAGTGTCCGCCGCGGTGGCCCTCACTCCGGGGAACAGCTCGCCGACGGTCGCCAGGAGCACCCCCGTCTCGCCGAGCGAGGGCAGCACCTCGCCGATGTAGCCGAGGAACGCGGGGTTCGGGCCGACGATCAGCACGGCGCGCCGGGCGAGCAGTTCCCTGTGCTCGTACAGCAGGTAGGCGGCCCGGTGCAGGGCGACGGCGGTCTTGCCGGTGCCCGGGCCGCCCTCGACCACGAGCACTCCGCGGTGCGGCGCGCGGATGATGCGGTCCTGGTCGGCCTGGATGGTCCGCACGATGTCGCCCATCCGGCCGGTGCGCGCGGAGTCGAGCGCGGCGAGCAGCACCGCGTCGCCGGTCGGGTCCTCGTGGCCGGTCCGGGTGGTGTCGCCGAGGTCGAGGATCTCGTCGTGCAGGGCGGAGACCCGGCGGCCCTCGGTGGAGATGTGCCGGCGGCGGCGCAGGCCCATCGGGGTGTGGCCGGTGGCCAGGTAGAAGGGGCGGGCGACGTCGGCCCGCCAGTCGATCAGGATCGGTGTGCGCTCGGTGTCGTCGGCGCGCAGGCCGATGCGGCCGATGTGGTGGCTGTCGCCGTCGGTGAGGTCGATCCGGCCGAAGCAGAGCGAGCCGTCCACGGCGTTCAGCGCGGCCAGCAGCCCGGACCGCTCGGCGACGAGGATGTCCCGCTCCAGCCGGGCCTGCATGGGCGTGTCGCCCTGCGCGAGCGCGTCCGCGACGGAGGTCTCGGTGTCACCGCGCAGCGCGTCCACGCGCGCGTACAGTCCGTCGATGAATTCCTGCTCCTGCCGCAATTCACCGTCTGGAAATTCGGTGTTTGACAATTCAGCTCCCGCCCGGATATACTGTGCTCACTGAACTTCTTCGTGACCCGACGAATACCAAGTCACGAATCACCGAATATACGCAAAGAAATCCCCCGGGCGCAATTACCCGGGGGATTTCTCATTCTCCGGCCCGCCGTCCCAGCGCGTCCGGCAGGTCAGAGCACGTCCGACAGCTCCTCCAGCAGCCGCCGCTTGGGCCGTGCGCCCACCATGGACTTCACGGGCTCACCGGCGCGGAAGACCATGAAGGTCGGCATCGACAGCACCTTGTAGGCGTTCGTGGTGTCCGGGTTGGTGTCCACGTCGAGCTGCACCACCTTCAGCCGCTCGCCCTGCTCGGCGGCCAGTGCGCTGAGCACGGGCCCCATCTGCCGGCACGGCGGACACCAGTCGGCGGTGAACTCCACCAGCACCGGCCGGTCCGCGCCGAGCACCTCCGCCGCGAAGTCCGCGTCCGTCACTTCCGCCACTCCCGCTGCCCCGATCACCGCTGCTGCCCTCCCAGCTCGCACCTGGGCTCCGGACCTCCCGGAACCCGCGCGTCGGCGGCCAGCGCCTCCCGCGCCTGCTCGGCCCTGGCCAGCTGGGCGCCGACCTGCTCCCGCACGGCCCGCAGCTCGCCGATCAGCGCGTCCATCTGGTCCAGCTTGCGCCGGTAGACCGCGAGGGACGCCGGGCACGAGTCGCCCTCCGGATGCCCGGCCCGCAGACACTCCACGAACGGCCGGGTCTCTTCCAGCTCGAACCCGAAGTCCCGCAGCGTCCTGATCTGCCGGAGCAGCCGCAGATCGCGCTCGTCGTAGGAGCGGTGTCCCTGCGCGTCCCGCCGCGCGGGCAGCAGCCCCCGCGACTCGTAGTACCGCAGCGCCCGCGTCGTGGTCCCGGCCCGCTCGGCCAGCTCGCCGATTCGCATGCGTACGAACGTAAGCCCTGACGCCGACGTCAAGGCAACGGCGGTGGAATGCGGCCGCCGCTCAGGCCATCACGCCGGCCGATTCCTCCACCTCCAGCAGGGAGGCGCTGCGCCGCTCCTCGTCGAAGGCCCTGCGCCCGCCGCGCAGGCCGAACAGGCGCTTGGCCAGGGCGATGTAGAGGACGGCGACGATGTTGAGGACCAGTGTGGTGATCTTGACCGCGCTGACGTGCTCGGTGAGTTCGTAGATCTCCAGCGGCAGGAAGGCGGCGGTGGCGACCACCGTCAGGTACTCCGCCCACCGCTTGGCGTACCACAGGCCGACGGCCTCGATGAGTTCCACCAGCGCGTAGGCCACCAGCACGGAGGCCACCAGGAGCAGCGTGGAATGGCGGTAGCCGAAGGTCTTCTGGATCGTGCCGACGACCGGTGAGTGGTCGAGGTCGTAGTGGAAGTGCCGGAAGACGGGGCGGAAGACGTCCAGGTACTCGGTGAACAGGCGGCGCACCGCGTCCTGGCTGTTGCTGAACTTCCACACCGCCACCGCGACCAGCACGATGAACACCCCGCGCAGTGCCCGCTCGAACGCGAGGAACCGCAGGATGAACAGGTCCCGCAGCACCTTGCCCCGCGGCACCAGTGGGGCCTCGCCGGCCGGTCCCGAGCCGTGCGGCTCGCCGAGCGTGAAGTCGCCGCAGCGCAGGCAGCGCCACACGTCCCCCAGGGCGGTCTGCGCGCGCAGCCGGATCCGCAGCCTCGGGTCGTCCGGGGCGTAGGTCACATGCCCCTTGCGCGCACACGTGCGCCGGTCCCAGTCGATCGCCATCCCCCGTGCCTCCATACATACATACCTGGGGTTGTGCCGTGCCGGATTAATCCGGCACGGCACGGTAGTGCATCACAGTAAGAGACGGCCGCCGGGAGGTTTCCGTTCAGAGCGCCCCCACCAGCTCCTTCGCCTCCTCGGCAGGCTGCTCGTCGCGGGCGGCGCCGCGTGGCAGCAGCAGGGCGACGGCGAGGGTGCCCACGCCCAGGATCACCGCGCCGACCAGGCTGGTGTGGGCCACCGCGTCGGAGAAGGACGAGCCGACCGCGTCCTTCATCCGCTGGGCGCCCTGGGCGAGTTGACCGGCCTGCGCCTTGAGCTGCGCGGCCTGCTGCGGGTCGGTCGCGTGGGCGGCCTGCGCCGCGAGCTGCCGGGCCTTCTCACCGATGCCCTGGGCGACGGCGTATCCGGCGCCGACCGAGTCCTGGGCGGTGGTCAGGGCGCCCGCCGGGAGTCCGCCGCCGGCCGTGGCGTCGGAGAGGTGCCGGGCGTACGAGGTGGACAGCAGGGAGCCGAGGATCGCGATGCCGAGCGAGCCTCCCAGTTCCAGGGAGGTGTCGTTCACGGCGCCGCCGACACCCAGCTCGGACTCCGGGAAGGCGCCCATGATGGCGTCGGTGCAGGGCGAGAGGGCGAGTCCGATCGCCAGACCCAGGATCACCAGGGCTGCCACGAAGTCGCCGTAGCCGGACGAGCCGTCCACCCGGATCAGCAGCGCCAGGGCCGCGGTGCCGCCGACCATGCCCGCGGTCACCGTCCACTTCATGCCGACCCGCGGGGTGAGGTAGCCGGTCAGCGCCGAGCCGGCGAAGACGGCGCCGGCCAGCGGCAGCATGCGCAGCCCGGTGGCCAGGGCGTCGTAGCCGAGGACGAACTGGAGGTGCTGGGTGAGGTAGTAGAAGGCGCCGAAGACGGCCAGGAAGAACAGGGCGACGGCCAGGTTGGAGCCGGCGAAGCGGCGCTGCCCGAAGCGCCGTACGTCGAGGACCGGGCGCGGGTGGCGCAGCTCCCACAGGACGAAGGCCACCAGGCACACGCCCGCGACCGCGGCCGCGGTGACCGCCTTGGCGTCCCAGCCGAAGTGCGGACCTTCGATGATCATGTAGACCAGCGAGCCGATCCACACCACGGACAGCAGTCCGCCGACGTAGTCGATCCGGCCGTGGTGTGCCGCCCTGGAGGGCGGTACGAGGACGAAGGCGCCGACCAGGGCGACGGCGGCGACCGGCACGTTGATCAGGAAGGTCGAGGACCAGCCGTGGTCCTGAAGCAGCGCGCCGGCGACGAGGGGACCGGCGGCGATGGCGAGGCCGGCGGTTGCGGTCCACAGGGTGATCGCCTTGGCGCGCTCGGCGCGCGGGAAGGTCGCGGCCAGCAGGGAGAGGGTGGCCGGCATGATCAGCGCGGCACCCAGGCCCATCACGGCGCGGGCCGCGATGACGGTCGCCGCACTGTCGGCGAGGTAGCCGAAGACGGAGCCGCCGCCGAACACGACGAGTCCGAGGACGAGCGCGCCGCGCCGGCTGTACTTGTCGCCGATCGCGCCGAGCAGCAGCATCAGCGCCGCGTACGGAACGGTGTAGCCGTCGATGACCCACTGGAGGTCGGCGCTGGACAGGCCGAGATCCCGGGTCATGTCGGGCGCTGCGACCGTGAGCGCGGTGTTCGCCATCACGATGATCAGCAGGCTCAGGCAGAGCACGAGGAGCGCACACCAGCGCCGGGCGTAGGGGCGGTCCATCCTCTCGGCCGGTTCGTTCATGACGAGTCGCATGGGCAGGGGTCGCCTTCCTCGGTCTGCTTGCACAGCGGAGTGCAATTGCACAACGATGTGCAATGTACGACCCTTGCACAATGCTGTGCAAGTCGAAGGAGGGCAGAATGTCAGCCATGACCACGGGTAACACCAGTCGCGCCGACGCGAACCGGCGCCGCATCCTCGATGTCGCCCTCGCGGAGCTGCTGCGCGACCCCGACGCGTCCATGGACCAGATCGCGCGTGCGGCCGGAGTCGTACGGCGCACCGTGTACGGCCACTTCCCCAGCCGGGAGGCGCTGATCAGCACGCTCGTCGACGAGGCGGTGCTCTCGCTCGCCACCGCGCACGCGGCGGGCCGCGAGGGCGTCGAGGACCCCGCGGAGGCGGTGGCGCGCTCGGTGCTGGCGGTCTGGGAGATCGCCGACCGCTACCGGCTGCTGGTCGCCCTCGCCCAGCGCACGGTCACCGTGCAGGGCATCCGCGAGCGTCTGGCCCCGGTCCGCGACCGCTGCGCGGAAGTGCTCCAGCGCGGCCTCGACCAGGGCACCTTCAGCTCCCCGCTGCCCGCGTCGGCGCTGGCGTACGTCCACGAGCAGATCCTGTTCGCGCTGATGGAGGCCGTGAACGAGGACCTGCTGGCTGCACACGCGGCGGGGCGCGCCGCCGCGGTGACGGTACTGACGGCGGCCGGGGTGCCCGCCTCCCTCGCCGCCGCCCTGGTGGCCGGGCTCAGCCACTGACCGCTCCCGAAAAGCGACTGCCCGCCCCCGAAACACGACGAGACCCCGCGCCCCCTGAAAGGGGCACGGGGTCTCGGGTCCCGCCGAGCGCTACGCCTTGGCCAGCTCGCGCTGCTCGGGGACCCCGGCGGAATCGTCGGCGTCGTCCAGCAGCGTCTTCTCGTCGAAGGGCAGCTCGCCGGCGAGGACGCGCCGGACGCGGTCCTTGTCGACCTCGCCGGTCCAGGTGCCGATCAGCAGGGTGGCGACCGCGTTGCCCGCGAAGTTGGTCAGGGCGCGGGCCTCGCTCATGAAGCGGTCGATGCCGACGATCAGGCCGACGCCGTCGACCAGGGCGGGCTTGTGGGACTGAAGGGCACCGGCGAGGGTGGCCAGTCCGGCGCCGGTGACACCGGCCGCACCCTTGGAGGCGATCATCATGAACAGCAGCAGCGTGATCTGCTGGCCGATGGACAGCGGCTGGTCCATTGCGTCGGCGATGAACAGCGAGGCCATGGTCAGGTAGATCATCGTGCCGTCGAGGTTGAAGGAGTAGCCGGTCGGCACGGTGATGCCGACGACCGGACGGCTCACGCCCAGGTGCTCCATCTTGGCGATGAGCCGGGGCAGCGCGGATTCCGACGACGACGTCGACAGGATCAGCAGGAACTCCCGGCCCAGGTACTTCAGCAACTGGAAGATGTTGACGCCGGCCACCAGCCGGGTCAGCGCGCCCAGCACCACGAGCACGAACAGCAGACAGGTGACGTAGAAGCCGAGCATGATCGCGGCGAGTGCCTTCAGGGCGTCGATGCCCGTCTCGCCGACGACCGCGGCCATGGCGCCGAAGGCCCCGATCGGGGCTGCCCACATGATCATGGCGAGCACACGGAAGACCAGCCGCTGGATGTGCTCCACCCCGCGCAGGACCGGCTCGCCCCTGCGGCCCATGGCCTGGAGCGCGAACCCGACGAGCAGGGCGACCAGCAGGGTCTGGAGCACCTGGCCCTCGGTGAACGCCGACACGAGCGTGGTCGGGATGATGCCCAGCACGAAGTCGACCGGGCCCTCGCTCGCGGCCTGCGCCTGCGCCTGGCCGACGCCCTTGACCGCCTCCGTCAGGTGCATCCCGCTGCCCGGGTGGACGATGTTGCCGACCACGAGTCCGATGGCCAGGGCGACGAACGACATCGCGAGGAAGTAGCCGAGCGCGAGTCCGCCGACCTTGCCGACCTTCGCGGCCTTGCGCACCGAACCGACGCCGAGCACGATCGTGCAGAAGATGATCGGCGAGATCATCATCTTGATCAGGTTCACGAAGCCGGTACCGAGTGGCTTGAGTTCCTTGGCGAAGTCGGGCGCGGCGAACCCGACGGCGACGCCCAGGACCACCGCGGCGATCACCGCTATGTACAGATAGTGGGTACGGTCCCGCTTGGCTGCGGGTGCGGGTGCGGCAGGTGCCGTATCGGCTGCGCTGCTCAAGGCGGCCCTCCTTGACGACGTCATCGGCATCACCGGCGTGCGGCTCACGTCCGGGTGTAGGGGAATGCCGCGACTATCTCCCTTCCTGTGAGGGCGGTCACGCTTCCGTTCATTAAGTTCACGCCACATAGTTCACGCCAGAACGAAAGAGGCAGACTGGCGGCATGCGCATACCCGTCCTCCCCAGACCCCGCAGCCTGGCGGGCCAGCTGTTCGCCATGCAGGCCGTGCTGCTGGCGCTCGTCGTGGCCGGGTACGCGCTCTTCAGCTACGTCAGCGACCGGGGCCAGGCCGAGGAGTCGGCCCGGCGCCAGACCACGGCCGTGGCCCGCTCGATCGCCGACGCCCCCTCGGTCCTGGCGGCCGTCCGCACCTCCGACCCCTCGGCGGAGCTCCAGCCGTACGCGCTGAAGGTCCAGCAGGACACCGGCGTCGACTTCGTCACGATCATGACTCCGGGCGGCATCCGCTGGACGCACCCGGATCCGGACCAGATCGGGCGGCCCTTCCTCGGGAACATCTCCCGCGCCCAGCGCGGCGAGTCCTTCACCGAGACCTACACCGGCACCCTCGGCCCGTCCGTCCGCGCGGTCACGCCCGTCGAGGAGGACGGCCGCGTGGTCGGTCTGGTCAGCGCCGGCATCAAGGTGGAGGCGATCAGCGAGCGGGTCCGGGAACAGGTCATCGCCCTGTTCTCGGTCGCGGGCGGGATCCTCGCGCTCGGCGCCATCGCCACGTACGTCATCAACGCGCGTCTGCGCCGCCACACCCACGGCATGAACGCGTCCGAGCTCAGCCGTATGCACGACTACCACCAGGCCGCCCTGCACGCGGTGCGCGAGGGCCTGCTGATGCTGGACGCGCAGCACCGGGTGGCACTCATCAACGACGGCGGGCGGGAACTGCTGGGCGTGGGACGCGAGGAGGACGTGATGGGCCGGTCGGTGGCGGACCTCTGCCTGCCGGCCCCGCTGACGGGCGCGCTGCTGGCGTCCGAACCGCGGGTGGACGAGGTGCACCTGACCGACTCGCGTGTGCTGGTGGTCAACACCTCACCGGTGTCGGGCGGGCAGCGCCGGGGCACGGTGGTGACCCTGCGGGACGTCACCGAACTCCAGTCGCTGATGGGGGAACTGGACTCGGAGCGCGGCTTCAGCCAGGCGCTGCGCTCCCAGGCGCACGAGGCGGCCAACCGGCTGCACACGGTGGTGTCGCTGATCGAGCTCGGGCGGGCGGAGGAGGCCGTGGAGTTCGCGACGGCGGAGCTGGAGCTGGCCCAGGCGCTGACCGACCAGGTGGTCAGCGCGGTGAGCGAGCCGGTGCTGGCCGCGCTGCTGCTCGGCAAGGCGGCCCAGGCCAACGAGCGCGGCGTGGAGCTGGTGGTGTCCCCGGACAGCGGTCTGGACGACGGTCTGCTGCCGCGGAGCCTGCCGCCCCGGGACCTGGTGACGATCCTCGGCAACCTCGTCGACAACGCGGTGGACGCGGCGCAGGGGGGCATGCCGGCCCGGGTGACGGTCACGGCGTGCGCGGAGGACGGCGAGCTGGTGCTGCGGGTCGCGGACACCGGGCCGGGCGTGCACCCGGCCCACGCGGACCGGGTGTTCCAGCACGGCTTCTCCACCAAGCCGACGGGCCCCGGCGGGCGGGGACTGGGCCTGACGCTGGTACGGCAGGCGGTACGGCGGCACGAGGGGACGCTGACGGTGACGGAGGCCGAAGGGGGCGGCGCGGTGTTCGAGGCGCGGCTGCCCTTGACGCAGGGGACGGAGGACCACGTGACCCGCAAGGCCGTGTCCGGGGCCGAGCGCGGCCTGCCCGGAGGCGTGGCATGACGGACGGCGGGAGCGGGACGCAGCCGATCCGCGTCCTGGTGGTGGAGGACGACCCGGTCGCGGCGGACGCGCATGTGATGTACGTGGGCCGGGTGCCAGGATTCGTCGCGGTCGGCAAGGCGCACACCGGCGCCGAGGCCCGGCGGGCACTGGAGCGCACCCCGGTGGACCTGCTTCTGCTGGACCTCCACCTGCCGGACGTGCACGGACTGAAGCTGGCCCGGTCCCTGCGGGCGGGCGGCCATCACGCGGACGTGATCGCGGTGACCTCGGCACGGGACCTGGCGGTGGTGCGCGAAGGGGTCTCGCTGGGGGTGGTCCAGTACGTCCTGAAGCCGTTCACCTTCGCCACGCTCCGGGACCGGCTCGTGCGGTACGCCGAGTTCCGCGCGGCGGTCGGGGAGGTGGGCGGCCAGGACGAGGTGGACCGGGCGCTGGCGACCCTGCGCGCCCCGAGCCCGGCCGCCCTCCCCAAGGGCCTGAGCGCGCCGACGCTCCAGCGGGTGACGGACGCGCTGCGCGAGGCGGGGGAAGGACTCACGGCGGCGGGGGTCGCCGGGGCGGTCGGCATCTCCCGGATCACCGCCCGGCGTTACCTGGAGCACCTGGTGGACGCGGGCCGGGCCGTACGCAGCCCGTTGTACGGGCAGGTGGGCCGGCCGGAACTGGTGTACCGGTGGGTGCGGGAGAGCGGCGGGGACCGGTAGGGGGTGGCCGCACCCCTGCGGAGAGCTGCTGTGGAGAGCCGCGTGCCGGGGCGGCGCGGCCGACCGGCGGGGCCACCCACAACATCGCAGGCCGGAATCGCATGTCCGCGGGTGGCCTCGTAGGTCCTCGGGACCCGGTGGGGCGCCGGGGAACCCGTCCGGCGCGGGAGACGCGACCGCGGCAGCCGCACCGGACGCGTTCGCCGCCGCGGGCTCCGCGCGGGCCCCTTCGGGGGACCGGCCCCGCGCGTGCCCCATCGGAGAACGGCGCCGCCCGGACCACCGGCTCCTAGAACACCGACTCCGTCTCGTCCATGCGGTCCTTGGGGACGGTCTTCAGCTCGGTCACCGCCTGGGCCAGCGGGACCATCACGATGTCCGTGCCGCGCAGCGCGGTCATGTGGCCGAACTCACCGCGGTGGGCGGCCTCCACCGCGTGCCAGCCGAAGCGGGTGGCGAGGACGCGGTCGTAGGCGGTCGGGACCCCACCGCGCTGGACGTGGCCGAGGATGACCGGCTTGGCCTCCTTGCCGAGCCGGCTCTCCAGCTCGTACGCCAGGGCCGTGCCGATGCCCTGGAAGCGCTCGTGGCCGAACTTGTCGATCTCGCCCTTGCCGTAGTCCATGCTGCCCTCGGCCGGGTGGGCGCCCTCGGCGACGCAGACCACCGCGAACTTCTTGCCGCGGGCGAAACGCTCCTCGACCATCTTCACCAGGTCGGCCGGGTCGAAGGGGCGCTCGGGCAGGCAGATGCCGTGGGCGCCGGCCGCCATGCCGGACTCCAGCGCGATCCAGCCCGCGTGCCTGCCCATGACCTCGACGACCATCACACGCTGGTGCGACTCGGCCGTGGTCTTCAGCCGGTCCATGGCCTCGGTGGCCACGCCGACGGCCGTGTCGAAGCCGAAGGTGCGGTCGGTGGAGGAGATGTCGTTGTCGATCGTCTTCGGCACGCCCACCACCGGCAGCCCGGCGTCCGACAGCATGCGCGCCGCGGTCAGCGTGCCCTCGCCGCCGATCGGGATCAGCGCGTCGATGCCGAACCGGTGGATCATGTCCGAGGCGTTCTCGCAGGCCTCGCGGAGCCGGTCGCGCTCCAGCCGGGAGGAGCCGAGGATGGTGCCGCCGAGGGCGAGGATGCCGCCCACCGCGTTGAGGTCCAGAGCGCGGTAACGGCCGTCGAGCAGGCCCGCGTAGCCGTCCTCGAAGCCGATGACCTCGTCGCCGTACGTGGTGACCGCCCGGTGCACGACCGACCGGATCACCGCGTTGAGCCCCGGGCAGTCGCCGCCCGCCGTGAGAACTCCGATACGCATCCTGCTGTGTCTCCTGCTCGCTGTTGACACCGGTGATCCCGTCCGATTGTTTCATGTCCGGGAGGCGACCACGGCCTGACGGGCGCCATATCTACCGGCGGGGGTATTGTCAAGAGAATTCCGCTCACCCCGGTGGGCGTTTTTTGCAGGACGCCATCCCCGGCCGACGAGTGATCCCCCGAGGAAACGGAGAGCCCGCGTGACCCGCAGCGTGTACGTGACCGGCATCGACCGCGGTGACGGCCGACAGGTCGTCGAGCTGGGAGTCATGGAACTGCTGACCCGGCAGGTGGACCGGGTGGGGGTCTTCCGCCCCCTCGTCCACGACGGCCCCGACCGCCTCTTCGAACTGCTGCGCGCCCGCTACCGGCTCTCCCAGGACCCGGCGACCGTCTACGGCATGGACTACCACGAGGCGTCCGCCCTCCAGGCCGAGCAGGGCACGGACGAACTGGTGTCGGCCCTCGTCGACCGCTTCCACCTGGTCGCCCGCGACTACGACGTGGTCCTCGTCCTGGGCACCGACTACGCCGACACGCAGCTCCCGGACGAGCTGTCCCTCAACGCCCGGCTCGCCAACGAGTTCGGGGCCTCCGTCCTGCCGGTCGTGGGCGGCCGCAGGCAGAACGCCGAGTCGGTGCTCGCCGAGACCCGCAACGCCTACCGCGCCTACGACGGCCTGGGCTGCGACGTGCTGGCCATGGTCACCAACCGGGTCGCCCGCGAGGACCGCGACGAGATCGCCGAGCGGCTGGCCGGCCGGCTGCCGGTGCCCTGCTGGGTGGTGCCCGACGAACCGGCCCTGTCCGCGCCCACGGTCGCGCAGATCACCCAGGCCCTGGACGGCCGGGTCCTGCTGGGCGACGACTCCGGCCTGGCCCGCGACGCCCTCGACTTCGTCTTCGGCGGCGCCATGCTGCCCAACCTCCTCAAGGCGCTGACCCCCGGCTGCCTGGTGGTCACCCCCGGCGACCGCGCAGACCTGGTCATCGGCTCGCTCGCCGCGCACAGCGCCGGCACCCCGCCGATAGCCGGCGTGCTGCTCACCCTGAACGAGGCACCGCGGCAGGAGATCCTCACCCTGGCCGGCCGGCTCGCCCCGGGCACCCCGGTCGTCTCGGTGTCCGGCAACAGCTTCCCCACCGCCGAGCGGCTGTTCTCCCTGGAGGGCAAGCTGAACGCGGCCACCCCGCGCAAGGCGGAGACCGCGCTCGGCCTGTTCGAGCGGTACGTCGACACCGCCGACCTCAGCAAGCGCGTCTCCGCGCCCAGCAGCGACCGGGTCACCCCGATGATGTTCGAGCACCAGCTGCTCGAACAGGCCCGCAGCGACAGGCGCCGTGTGGTTCTGCCGGAGGGCACCGAGGAGCGCGTGCTGCACGCGGCGGAGGTGCTGCTGCGCCGGGGCGTGTGCGACCTGACGCTGCTCGGCCCGGTGGAGGGGATCCGCAAGAAGGCCGCCGACCTCGGCATCGACCTCGGGGACGCGCAGCTGATCGACCCGGCCACCTCCGACCTGCGGGACGCCTTCGCCGAGCAGTACGCGCTGCTGCGCGCCCACAAGGGCGTCACCGTCGAGCTGGCGTACGACGTCGTCTCGGACGTGAACTACTTCGGCACGCTCATGGTGCAGGAGGGTCTGGCCGACGGCATGGTGTCGGGCTCGGTGCACTCCACGGCCGCGACCATCCGGCCCGCGTTCGAGATCATCAAGACCCGCCGGGACGCCTCGATCGTCTCGTCGGTGTTCTTCATGTGCCTGGCCGACAAGGTCCTCGTCTACGGCGACTGCGCGGTCAACCCCGTCCCGGACGCGGAGCAACTCGCCGACATCGCCATCCAGTCGGCGGCCACCGCCGCCCGGTTCGGCGTGGAGCCGCGGATCGCCATGCTCTCGTACTCCACCGGCGACTCCGGCTCGGGCGCCGACGTGGACAAGGTGCGCGAGGCGACCGAGCTGGTGCGGCTGCGCCGCCCGGACCTGATGATCGAGGGGCCGATCCAGTACGACGCGGCCGTGGAACCGTCGGTGGCCGCCACCAAGCTGCCCGGTTCGGAGGTGGCGGGGCAGGCCACCGTGCTGATCTTCCCGGACCTGAACACCGGCAACAACACGTACAAGGCCGTGCAGCGTTCGGCCGGCGCGATCGCGGTCGGCCCGGTCCTCCAGGGTCTGCGCAAGCCGATCAACGACCTGTCCCGCGGCGCCCTCGTGCAGGACATCGTCACCACTGTGGCCATCACGGCGATCCAGGCCCAGTCGTCCGGCAACTGACCTCCCGTCGGCCGTGTGTGCCGGGGCCGCCGCCCCGGCACACACGGCCGCAGACCTCCACAGCTCCCGACCAGAAAGCGTCAGCGCTCGTGACCGCGACCCGCGTCCTCGTCCTCAACTCCGGCTCCTCGTCGGTGAAGTACCAGCTGCTCGACATGCGCGACGCGACCCGGCTCGCCGTCGGCCTGGTGGAGCGCATCGGCGAGCAGACCTCCCGGCTCCGGCACACCTGCCTGACCACGGGGGCCACCCGCGAGGAGAACGGCCCGATCGCCGACCACGACGCCGCGCTGAAGTCGGTCGCGGAGGAACTGGCCCGGGACGGGCTCGGCCTGGACTCCCCCGAACTGGCCGCGATCGGGCACCGGGTGGTGCACGGCGGCATGTTCTTCACCGAGCCCACCGTCATCGACAACGCCGTGCTCACCGAGATCGAGCGGCTGATCCCGGTGGCGCCGCTGCACAACCCGGCCAACCTCACCGGCATCCGCACGGCCATGGCGCTGCGCCCCGACCTGCCGCAGGTCGCCGTCTTCGACACGGCGTTCCACACGACCATGCCGGAGTCCGCGGCGCGCTACGCGATCGACACGAAGATCGCGGACCGGTACCGGGTGCGGCGCTACGGCTTCCACGGCACCTCGCACGGCTACGTCTCCCGGGCGACGGCGGAGCTGCTCGGCAAGGCCCCCGAGGACGTCAACGTCATCGTGCTGCACCTGGGCAACGGCGCGTCGGCCTCGGCGGTCCGGGGCGGCCGGTGCGTGGACACCTCCATGGGGCTCACCCCGCTGGAGGGGCTGGTGATGGGAACACGTTCCGGTGACCTCGACCCGGCCGTCATCTTCCATTTGCAGCGTGTCGGCGGAATGTCCATGGACGAGGTCGACACTCTCCTCAACAAGAGGAGCGGTTTGTTCGGCCTGTGCGGCGACAACGACATGCGGGAGATTCGGCGCCGGATGGAGGAGGGCGACGATGAGGCACGGCTCGCGTTCGAGATCTACATCCATCGGCTGAAGAAGTACGTGGGCGCCTATTACGCGGTACTCGGCACGGTGGACGCGGTCGCCTTCACGGCCGGGGTCGGCGAGAACGCGGCCTTTGTGCGGGAGGCCGCCCTCGACGGCCTGGAGGGGCTGGGCCTGGCCGTGGACCGCGAGCGGAACGCCGTACGCGGCGACGGGGCGCGGCTGATCTCGCCCGAGGGCGCGCGGACCGCCGTGGCCGTGGTTCCCACGGACGAGGAAATGGAGATCGCCACCCAGACTTACGCACTGGTCGGAAAGGACGGCTGAGCGCGTCCACGGAATTCCGGCCGGCACTCGACTGAGCGCGAAGGCGCCCATTTGTACCTTCCACCAGACGGAATATTCCGGAGCGAAACAAACCGATAGGATCGCCCCATGCGCCGTTCGAAAATCGTCTGTACTCTCGGCCCAGCGGTCGACTCCCACGAGATGCTCGTCGCCATGATCGAGGCGGGCATGAATGTGGCCCGTTTCAACTTCAGCCACGGAACGCACGCCGAGCACCAGGCACGGTACGACCGTGTCCGCGCCGCGGCCAAGGAGACCGGCCGGGCCATCGCCGTCCTCGCCGACCTCCAGGGCCCGAAGATCCGGCTGGAGACCTTCGCCGAGGGGCCGGTGGAGCTCGAGCGGGGTGACGAGTTCACCATCACCACCGAGGACGTCCCGGGCGACAAGCACATCTGCGGTACGACGTACAAGGGACTGCCGGCCGACGTCTCGCGCGGCGACCAGGTCCTCATCAACGACGGCAACGTCGAGCTGAAGGTCCTCGACGTCGAGGGCCCGCGGGTGAAGACGATCGTCATCGAGGGCGGCGTCATCTCTGACCACAAGGGCATCAACCTGCCCGGCGCCGCGGTGAACGTGCCCGCGCTGTCCGAGAAGGACGTGGAGGACCTGCGGTTCGCGCTGCGCATGGGCTGCGACATGGTCGCCCTGTCCTTCGTCCGCGACGCCAAGGACGTCTCCGACGTCCACCGGGTCATGGACGAGGAGGGCCAGCGCGTCCCCGTCATCGCGAAGGTGGAGAAGCCGCAGGCGGTGGAGAACATGCAGGACGTCGTGATGGCGTTCGACGGTGTGATGGTGGCCCGTGGCGACCTGGCCGTCGAGTACCCGCTCGAGAAGGTCCCCATGGTGCAGAAGCGCCTGATCGAGCTGTGCCGGCGCAACGCCAAGCCGGTGATCGTGGCGACCCAGATGATGGAGTCGATGATCACCAACTCCCGTCCGACCCGCGCCGAGGCCTCCGACGTGGCCAACGCGATCCTGGACGGGGCCGACGCGGTCATGCTGTCGGCCGAGTCGAGCGTGGGCGCCTACCCGGTCGAGACCGTCAAGACGATGTCGAAGATCGTCAGGGCCGCCGAGGAGGAGCTGCTCTCCAAGGGCCTGCAGCCTCTGGTGCCGGGCAAGAAGCCGCGTACGCAGGGCGGTTCGGTGGCCCGCGCCGCCTGCGAGATCGCCGACTTCCTGGGCGCCAAGGGCCTGGTGGCCTTCACCCAGTCCGGCGACACGGCCCGCCGACTGTCCCGCTACCGCGCGGTCCAGCCGATCCTGGCGTTCACCACCGACGAGTCCACCCGCAACCAGCTCGCGCTCAGCTGGGGCGTGGAGTCGCACGTGGTGCCGTTCGTCAACAGCACCGACGAGATGGTCGACCTGGTCGACCAGGAGCTGGTCAAGCTCAACCGCTTCGCCCCCGGCGACACGGTCATCATCACCGCCGGCTCGCCCCCCGGCGTCCCCGGCACCACCAACATGGTCCGCGTCCACCACCTGGGCGGCGGCTCGCGCGACTGAGACCGGCCGAGCGCACGGTCGATCGGCACACCACTGAGGGCGCCTCCTGCGAACAGGGGGCGCCCTCAGTGGTGTCGCGGCTCCCGGGCGGGACTCCGGCGGGTCAGCCGGTGGTGTACACGTGCATTCCGGGGACGTGCAGGTTGCCGCCGAACTGGGCCGCCTGGACCACTTCGACCTTGGTGAAGTAGATCAGCGGGATGTTCAGCGGCGGAGGGCTGTCCGGACTGAAGCAGACCGGGAGCAACCCGAACAGGTTGCCGCAGATGCTCTCGGTGTACATCACCGTGTCGCCGCCGCGGATCGTCGACGTCGAGCCCTTGGCGGCCTGCACGTGGTAGGTCTTGCCGGCCTGCTTGTCCTTCACCGTCTGGTGCAGGTCGCCGATGTCGGTGCCATCCGAAATGACGTACTTCAGCACCTTCTTGACGTGTCCGCCGGCCGTGCGGACCTCCACGATGCCCTGGTAGTCGGCGCCCTTCAGCAGCAGCGAACTGGCGTTCAGGTACCAGGGGTCGTCGGCCAGCAGCACCTTGTTGTCCACGCCGCCCACGGCGTCGGTGGCGGCCGGGCAGTTCTCCGGGTCCGTCGTGGAACTCGCCGACGGGCTGGGCGAGTCCGTCGCCGCGTCGGCCGCGTCACCGGCCGCCTCGCCGGCTGTGTCCTTGACGCCCTCGACGGCCTTCCCGGCCTCCCCGGCCGTCCCGGAGACCGCGCCGGTCGCGTCCTTCACGGTGTCCTTCACGGTGTCCTTGACCGTGTCGGTGACCTTCTGGGCCGTGTCCTCGACCGTGTCGGCAGCGTCGTCGCCGGCGTCCCCGGCCCCGCCCGCCGAAGGCGTGGCGGAGGCGGACGGGGTGACCCCGGAGTCCGCGGAGGCCTGCTTGCCGCCGGTGAGGACGCCTCCGAGCGCGTCACCGATGGTCCCCAGCAGACCGCCGCCGCCCGCGGACGCCGACGGGGCCGCCGTGGCGGCGCCTCCCGTGCCCGAACCGCCCGGCTTGCTCTGCGAGGCGGTGGAGTCGGGCTTGGGCGCGGCCTTGTCACCGGAAGCCGGATCCGGCGAGGGGGACGTGTGCGAGGAGTCCTCGTCCCCCTTGCCGTCCTGGTCCCCCTGCCCGTTCTGGTCCACCGGGTCCGTGGAGGACGTGGCCGAGGGGGCCGGCTGCGCGCCGGCGTCCTCGCCGTCCTCCGCGGGGTCACCGGCGCTCGCGGAGGCGGACGGCGCCGGCGAGGCCGAGGCCTTGTCCTGGGAGCCGTCCAGCGCCGCGACACAGTCCTTGTACTCGTCGGCCGTCAGGCTCTTGGCGGACGGCGTCGCCGCGTTGTTGTCGGCGACGGCGTGGGTCGATGTGAAGCCCATCCCCATGAGGACCGCCGTCGGCATCGCCGCCATGGCTATCGCCCTGCCGGCCGGCATGTGGAACCTGGTGAACAGCGGCTTCTTGGGTGCCGCGTGACGCGGCCCGGTTCTCACACGGGACTCCTCCACTCCCGTCCCGTGAGTCACCTCGTCAGCCGGCACTTTGCCTCCCGTTCGCCCCGTT
The DNA here is from genome assembly GCF_006540305.1 of Streptomyces sp. 6-11-2. Lineage (GTDB taxonomy): Bacteria > Actinomycetota > Actinomycetes > Streptomycetales > Streptomycetaceae > Streptomyces. Next base: position 2,111,240 of record NZ_BJOR01000001.1, read on the forward strand.
GGCCGGGCTCGTTCCTGACAGGTCGTTCTCCCCCAGTGCCTCGAAGGCCTGGGAGGGACCCCCACCGCTCGCCGGGTCCACCGCGGGACCGGCCGGCATCGGGCCGTCCGCCACCGGGCCGGGCGCGGCCTCGGGGGCGCCGCCCCGTACCGGGCCGGCCTGCCCGGCGTCCTCCCGCGCGGGCGGTACGCCCTCCGCCCACGCCACGGCCATCGCGCCACCGATGAGCGCGAGTAGGAAGCCCAGGACGAAGCCGCCGAAGTTGGACACGGGGATGGACACCAGCGCCAGCAGGATCGCCGCGACACCCGCGAACACCCGGATGTGCTTCTGGAACCAGAGGCTGATGCCGAGGACGACGAGCAGCACGCCGATGATCAGAGACCCGGCCCCCGCGGTGGTGGCCATCGCCAGCGTCAGATGGCCGAGCTGGAGGTGGGCGTACGGGAAGTACATGATCGGAAAGCCGCCGAGCAGGACGAACAGACCGGCCCAGAACGGACGCGTGCCCCGCCAGGCGCGGAACTGCAGCCTCCGGCGGGTGAACTGGCCGGTTACGGCAGGAGTCTCGGCGCTCATGGAAAACAGCTCCCTGGTGCGGCGTTGCTGTGATGAGGGTGGTGCTTGGTCGGTGTGGGGGGTGTGTGAAGAGCTGGTGGAAGGTGGAACGGGCGGGGGCGCCGTCGGCTCCCCCGCCCGTCACCGAGTGCCTAGTAGCACTCCTTGGTACCTGTCGCCAGCGACATGCTGAGTCCGCTGAGCTTGAAGGTTCCGGCAGTCGTCGCCCACGCCGTCTGCTTCACGCCGGTCAGCGTGGCCGAGTCGGCCTGCTGAGCGAACCCGAAGGGGTTGGTCTGCTTGTTCGCGACCTCGCCCGGCTTGATGCCGGGACCCTTGACGGCGTCCTTCGCCGCAACACCGATGTCGATGTTGTTGAACGTGGCGTCGGCCTTGAGGTCGGCGACGTCGATGTAGAGGTTCTCGGCCTCGACCGGCGTCCTGCCGCCGCCCGCCTTCAGCAGCAGGCTCACGTTGCCGAAGGGCGTCTCGGTGACGACCGACTGGCACAGGTTGTTGATCGTGGCCGTCCTGAACGCCGAGACCGCGACCGGGTGGTGCTCGTCCTTGCTGCCGTCGAGGCTCTTCCCCGAGTCGATCGCGCCGTACTGGGCGAACCCCTTGCCCTCCAGCCTGTCGGCCGTCACCTTGAACGACTGACCGGACACGCTGAACGACGCGGCGAGGGCACCCTGAGCCAGGGCCACGCCTATCGCCGCCGTCGCGGCCACGCTGGGCACCATGACCACAGCGAACCGCTTCCATCTGGTCCCGCCACGCACTTGGGACTCCATATTTCCTCCTTCTCGGACGTACATCTCCTGGCCCGGCTCACCACCGGCCGGCGGCTCGGCCGGGCAGGGATGGGAGAAGTGCTACGTCCTCGGGAAGGAGAGCGCCCGCGCTCGGTGGCGCCAACCGCGCCCGAATCACCGGCGATCACCCCCGAGCGACAACCACTGGTCGCGCCTGACACGCATCACGCACAACCCTGCTGGACAGGCTTCGCCAGCCGGCGAAGACCCCCCTGCCCCAAGGGACGACGCCACTGCCGCCGGCCCTGCTCGGTGGGGACCCAGGCACCCCATGACCCGACCGGTTGCCGGGGTACGGGGACGGACCGAGCGTCGCCGATCGTGGTGCATTCTCGCCGCCCGCACAAGGGGGTTCGTTACTCGCTAGTAACGGCTGGATAACCGGGACACGACTCACCGGTTCCGAACGGCAACACTCGGTGGTAACAAAGGGCAGAACAAAACGGTTCACCTCTGGACGGATCCGGGCGGAACCACACCCTCGATTTACTGCCAGTAACAGCGGCCGCGATTACCAAGTTTCGGTAAAGCGCGGCCGCACTGACGGCTCCTCGGCCAATCTTTCACTCGGGCATCACATGCCGTGGCGTTTAACGACTGGTCAGCACAAGAGGGTTGGCCCGGATCAGAACAACGCCCTCGCCAACGCCCGACGCGCCCCCGTCACTCGCGGGTCCTCGGCGCCGACGACCTCGAAGAGCTCCAGCAGCCTCAGCCGCACCGCGTCCCGGTCCTCACCGGCGGTGCGCCGCACGGTGTCGATGAGCCGGCTGAAGGCGTCCTCCACGTGACCGCCCACCAGATCCAGGTCGGCGGCGGCGATCTGCGCCTGTACGTCGGCAGGCTTCCCGGCCGCCTCCTTGCGCACCCGCTGCGGGTCGAGGTCCTGCACCCGCTGAAGCAACTCGGCCTGCGCCAGGCCGAGTTTGGCCTCCGGGTTGGCCGGGTCGTCGGCCAGTACGTTCTTGTACGCCTGCACCGCGCCGCCCAGGTCGCCGGCGTCCAGGGCCTGCGAGGCCGCGTTCAGCAGCGCTTCGTACGGGCCGACCGGGGCCTGCTGAGCCGTCTGTGCGCCCGCCTCGGCGTCCGGGTCGACGGTCAGTCCGGTCAGTCCGAACCGCTCCTCGGCGACCTGCACCAACTGGTCCAGCGTCTGCCGGATCTGCTCCTCGCCCGCCGCCCCCTGGAACAGGGGCAGGGCCTGGCCCGCGACCACCGCGAAGACCGCGGGGATCCCCTGGACGCCGAACTGCTGCATCAGCAACTGGTTGGCGTCGACGCCGATCTTGGCGAGGAGGAAGCGCCCGTTGTACTCGACGGCCAGTCGCTCCAGGACCGGGCTCAGCTGCTTGCAGGGCTGACACCACTCGGCCCAGAAGTCGATGACGACGGGCACCTCGGCCGACCGCTGGAGGACATCGCGCTCGAAAGTGGCTTCGTCGACGTCGATGACGAGATCGGCCGGGGAGACCGCCCCCGCGCCGCCCTCCCTGGCCGCTTGGGCGCGCGCCTGTTCCGCCTTCGCCTTGGCCTCCTGGGCCGCCTTCACCGCGGCGAGGTCGACGACTCCGCTCATGGACATGTTCCGTGGCTGCATGCGTCCATCCTCCCCCGTTCTGCCCGCCTGAGTGAAAACCGCCGGGAAAGCCGTACTGCGCCGGGCGCCCGGTCCCCACCTGACACCCTGTGGTCATCGCTCGGACACGGGCTCGCGCCCGTGTTTCGCTACGACCCGTAGCGTAATGGCAGCGGACGCCCGCGCGGAAGCACACCGTGGTGATCTCTCTCACGACCGGACAGGAACCACTCGTTTTCGGTCCGGTTATGGTCATGGGATGCAGAGCCGCACCCCCGCCGCCCGCGCCGGCCGGCCGCGCAGCGCCGCCGCGGACGCGGCGATCCTGGCCGCCACCCGGGCGGCGCTGGTGGAGCTGGGCTGGTCCCGGCTCACCCTGGGGGACGTGGCCACCCGGGCCGGGGTCGCGAAGACGACGCTGTACCGCCGCTGGGCGGGCAAGAACGAACTCGTCGTCGACGCCGTCGCCGAGCTCTTCGACGAACTCCGCCTCCCCGACCGCGGCAGCCTCGCCGCCGACATCGAGGGCGTGGTTCTGCAGTTCGCGGCGATCCTGGCCCGGCCCGAGGCCAGGAGCGGGCTGATGGCCGTGGTCGCCGAGTCGACGCGCGACGAGGCCCTGCGCGAACGCATCCGCACCTCGATCGTGGACCGCCAGAAGCGCCTGGTCCTGGAGGGCCGCGCCCGCGCCCAGACCCGGGGCGAACTCCCCCCGGAACCGGACCCGGAGGAAGCCGCCCGCACGGTCGGCCTGATCTTCGACATCGTCGCGGGCGCGGTGGTGCACCGCACCCTGGTCAGCGCCGAACCGGCGGACGAGGAATGGGTGCGCGGCTTGACCCGGGTTCTTCTGACCGGGCTCGCGGCGGACGGCTGACAGAGGCGCCGGGGCAGGACGAGCCCGCCCCGGCTCCGGTTCCGAGCCCTCAGAACCCCGCGGGCTCCGTGTACACCCCCCACTCGTCCCGCAGGACCCCGCAGATCTCGCCCAGCGTCGCCTCGGCGCGCACGGCGTCGAGCATCGGCTCGATCATGTTGGCGCCGGACCGCGCGGCCGCCAGCATCGCGTCCAGCGCGGAGCGCACGGCACTGTCGTCCCGCCCGGTCTTCCGCTCCCCGAGCACCCGCACCTGCTCCCGCTCCACCTCGTGGCTGACCCGGAGGATCTCCAGGTCCCCGGTGACCGAGCCGGTGTGGACGTTGACGCCGACGACCCTCTTGTCGCCCTTCTCCAGCGCCCGCTGGTACTGGAACGCCGACTCCGCGATCTCGCCGGTGAACCACCCGTCCTCGATGCCCCGCAGGATCCCGGACGTGATCGGCCCGATCGGGTGCTGTCCGTCGGGGTGCGCCCGCAGTCCTCGCTCCTTGATCTGCTCGAAGATCTTCTCGGCGTCCGCCTCGATCCGGTCCGTCAGCTGTTCGATGTACCACGAACCGCCCAGCGGATCGGCCACGTTGGCGACCCCGGTCTCCTCCATCAGCACCTGCTGCGTGCGCAGCGCGATCTCCGCTGCCTGCTCGCTCGGCAGCGCGAGCGTCTCGTCGAGCGCGTTGGTGTGCAGCGAGTTGGTGCCGCCGAGCACCGCCGCGAGCGCCTCCACGGCCGTGCGCACGACGTTGTTGTACGGCTGCTGGGCGGTCAGCGAGACCCCGGCGGTCTGCGTGTGGAAGCGCAGCCACTGCGCCTTGTCGGTCTTCGCGCCGTAGACGTCGCGCATCCACCGGGCCCAGATGCGGCGCGCCGCACGGAACTTGGCGATCTCCTCGAAGAAGTCGACGTGCGCGTCGAAGAAGAAGGACAGGCCGGGCGCGAAGACGTCGACGTCGAGACCGCGGCTGAGCCCGAGTTCGACGTACCCGAAGCCGTCCGCCAGCGTGTACGCCAGCTCCTGCGCGGCCGTCGCCCCCGCCTCGCGGATGTGGTAGCCGGAGACGGACAGCGGCTTGTACGCGGGGATCCCGGTGGCGCAGTGCTCCATCAGGTCGCCGATGAGGCGCAGATGGGGCTCGGGCTGGAAGAGCCACTCCTTCTGGGCGATGTACTCCTTGAAGATGTCGGTCTGGAGCGTGCCGTTGAGGACGGAGGCGTCCACGCCCTGCCGCTCCGCGGCGACCAGGTACATGCAGAAGACGGGGACGGCCGGCCCGCTGATCGTCATCGACGTGGTGACGTCACCGAGCGGGATGTCCTTGAACAGCACCTCCATGTCGGCCGCCGAGTCGATGGCCACACCGCAGTGGCCGACCTCGCCCAGCGAACGCGGGTCGTCGGAGTCGCGGCCCATGAGCGTCGGCATGTCGAAGGCGACCGAGAGCCCGCCTCCGCCGTTGCCGAGGATCATCTTGTAGCGCTCGTTGGTCTGCTCGGCGTTGCCGAACCCGGCGAACTGCCGGATCGTCCACGTACGCCCCCGGTAGCCGGTCGGGTACAGGCCGCGGGTGAAGGGGTACTCCCCCGGCCAGCCGATCCGCTCGAATCCCTCGTACGTGTCTCCCGGCCGGGGACCGTACACCGGCTCCACGGGATCGCCGGAGAGCGTGGTGAAGTCCGCCTCGCGCTTGCGTGCGGCGTCGTACCGGGCCTGCCAGCGGTGGCGGCCCTCCTCGATGGCGTCAGCGTCCATACCCTCGAATTTACTAGGACGTCCAAGTAAATGTCGACGGCTGACCGCCGTACGGGTTCCGTACGGCGGTGGCGCGTGCTCAGGCCTTGGCGACCGCGGGGGCCTCGTCCTGCGCGGCGAGCCGGGACTCCAGCTCGCGGCTGACCCTGCGCTCGACGAAGAAGGCGGCGGTCGGGATGGTCCCCGCGAGGAGCACCCACAGCTGCTTGGCGACCGGCCACTTGGCCTTGGAGCCCAGGTCGAAGGCGAACACCAGGTACACGACGTACAGCCAGCCGTGCGCGATGCCGACGACGCTCGTGAAGCCCGCCGCGCCGTTGATGCCGAGCACGTACTTGGCGATCACGCCGAGAGTCAGCAGGACCAGCAGCACACCGGTGACGTAGGCCATGACCCGGTAGCGGGTCAGCACGCTTCGTTTCATGGGGACGAGCGTAACCACCTGTTCCGGGAGATCTTGCCCCGGGTGGCCCTGCCCGCGGCGGTCCGTGCCCCGGCCCCTCAGTCCTCGTGCGGGCCGTGCGCGTCAGTCCTCGTGGAAGTCGTGCGCGGCGATCCGCAGCGGCCGCAGCATCGCGAAGATCTCGCCGCACTCCTCGGCGTCGTAGGCCCCGAGGCCGAACTCCATCGCCATCAGGTCGCGGGTGGCGGCATCGACCGCCTCGCGGCCCTTGTCGGTGATGACGGCGAGCGTGCCGCGCCCGTCGTTGGGGTTGGGGCGCCTGGCGACGAGACCGGATCTGACCAGCCGGTCCACGGTGTTCGTCACGGACGTGGGGTGCACCATCAGACGCTCGCCGATCTTGGACATCGGCAGTTCGCCGGCCTTGGAGAAGGTGAGCAGCACCAGGGCCTCGTAGCGCGCGAAGGTCAGCCCGTACGGCTTGACCACCGCGTCGACCTCGGCCAGCAGGATCTGGTGGGCGCGCATGATCGAGGTGATCGCGGCCATGGACGGCACGCTTCCCCAGCGCTGCTTCCAGAGCTCGTCGGCACGGGCGATGGGGTCGAAAGGGAGACTGAGGGGCTTCGGCACGTCACCAGACCCTACCGGTCGGTCATATGCGGCTCAGCCCCGTCTCAGCTTTCGGTCCGGCGGGCTCAGCCCTCGGTCCGGCGGGCGGCCACCGCCAGCCCCACGCAGCACACCGTCCCCAGGACTCCGGCCCCCGCGACCGTCGCCGCCACCCCGGCGAACTCCGCCGCGACCCCGGCCAGCGCCATGCCCACGCCCTGGATCGTCATGAGTCCGGCGGTCAGCAGGGTCATCGCCCGGCCACGCAGTTCCTCGGGCACCGCCCGCACGAACCACTGGTCCAGGCCCAGCGTGTACGCCGACCCGGCGCCCGAGAGCACCAGCAGGAGCAGGGAGACGGCGAGGCCGGGGCGCAGGGCGTAGCCGAGGTAGGGCAGCAGGGTCAGGCAGACCAGCGGCAGGGCGATCCGCTCCCGGACGGCGGGCCGCAGCCGGGAGCCGGCGTACAACTCGCTCGCGATCGTGCCGACGGGCAGCCCGCACATCAGCAGTCCGAGCCCGACGGAGCCTGCGCCGAGCGCGTCGGCGTACGGGGCCGCCAGGGCCTCCGGCACGACCGCGAACATCGGCGGCACCCAGAACAGCAGGAGGAGTACGCGGATCCGGCGGTCGGCGAGCACCTGCCGGGCACCGCGCAGCGAATCGCCCACCAGGGCGCCGGGCAGGCCGGTCCTGGCGGGACGGTTCCGGGTGCCGAGGCGGAGCAGGACGGCGGAGGCGAGGAAGGTGACGACGGTGATCAGCAGGGCGTGCCGGGGGCTGACCACGGTGAGCAGCAGGCCGCCGAGGCCGAAGCCGACGAGCAGCGCGCTCTGCGAGACGATCCGCAGCAGGGAGCGGCCGAGGACGAACAGCTCACCGTCGCCGAGGATGTCGGTGAGGCTGGCCATCCGCGTTCCCTGGAACACGGGTGACACGACGGCGACGGCGCAGCGCAGCGCGAGCAGGACGCCGATGTGGGCGCCGGGCACCACCATCGGCGCCACGCAGGCCGCGCACACCAGGTCGCAGGTGACGAGCACCCGGCGGGTCGGGAAGCGGTCGGCGATCCCGCTGAGGAGGGTGCCGCCGACGACGTAGGGCATGAGGCCGAGCGCGAAGGTGAGGGCGCTCATCAGGGGCGAGCCGGTGAGGTCGTAGACGAGGACCGACAGGGCGATCTCGCTGACCATCACGCCGAGCAGGGAGAGGGCGTGGGCGGCGAAGACCGCCCGGAACTCGGGTACGGCGAAGACCCGGGCGTAGCCGGCCGCCGGTTCGGCCACGGTCACGGGGGCGGGCGTGGGTGCGGGCCGGTCCGGGGCCCGCGGGGTCGGGGTGGGCTCGGGGGCTTGCTGCTGCATGGGCGGCAGCGTGCCGGTGGGAGGGGCGGTCGGCGTAGAGTTTCGGCCACCGCCGAATCTTTGCCGTCTCTCCTGTCTCTCCTGCCTTCGCCTGTCTCTCCTGCCTTCGCCTGTCTTTCCTGTCTTCGCCTGTCCTTCCTGTCTTCACTCGTCCTTCCTGGGGGTGCCGTGCCGTTCCGTCTGCACTTCGGGGACGACGACCTCATGCGGTGCCGGTTCGCGGTGTCGCCGCTGTGGGAGACGCAGGAGGCGGTACGGACGCTGCGGCGGCCGGACCGGCACGGATACCACCCGCACTGGCTGCGCCGCATCCGGGAGGCCGCAGAGGGGCTGGACCTCGCCCCGCTGTGGCTGCTCATGCCCCGGCGGGGGCACAGCCCCGACTTCCTCGGGCCGCCGCCGATCGGGCCTGCGGCCGTGTTCGAGGAGGAGATCGCCCAGGTGCGGGCGGCGGATCCCGGGGCGGCGCGGGAGGACCTGGCGCGGGCGCTCGCCGATACGCCGGGTGCGCTGGAGTCGTCGCGGGCGCGGGTGATGCTCGCCGATCCGGAACGTGCGGTGCGGGAGCTGGCCGATCTGCTGGAGGCCGCGTGGCACGCGCTGATCGAGCCGGAGTGGCCACGGCTGCGGGCGCTCCTTGAGGCCGACGTGGCCTTCCACTCGCGGCGGCTGGCCGAGGTGGGGCTGGGGGCGCTGCTGCCGGAGCTGGACCGGCGGCTGTCCTGGGACGGGCGGACGCTGACGGTCGACTGGCCGGGCGAGCACGGGCGCGACCTCGACGGGCGGGGACTGGTGCTGATGCCGAGCGTGTTCTCCTGGCCGGACGTGATCAGCGGCTTCGATCCGCCCTGGCAGCCCACGCTGGTGTACCCGGCGCGCGGGCTGGGCGGTCTGTGGGTGCGGCGGGGCGCGGAGGCCGGCGAGGCCCTGGTGCGGCTGCTGGGGCGGGGGCGGGCCGCGGTGCTGGCCGCGCTGACCGATCCGGCGTCGACGACGGCGCTGGCCCACCGTCTGGACCTGGCCCCGTCGTCGGTGTCGGCGCATCTGACGGTGCTGCGGGACGCGGGCCTGCTCACGTCCCGCCGGTACGGGCACCAGGTGCTCTACGAACGCACTCCGCTGGGGATGGCACTGGTCTCGGGCGGGTGAGGCCCGCGCGAGGCAAGCGGCGCGGTGGGGACGGAGGGTCCCGCGAAGCGCCGCCGGGTGTTCACTCCGCCTGCTGGGCGAGGTGCCGTTCGACGCGCTCCACCTTGGCGGTGAGGCCGTCCGTGACACCGGGACGGATGTCCGCCTTGAGGACCAGGGACACACGCGGAGCGCGTGCCTCCACCGCGGCGACGGCTCGTTTGACGACGTCCATGACCTCGTCCCACTCACCCTCGACGGAGGTGAACATCGCGTCGGTGCGGTTGGGCAGGCCGGACTCGCGGACGACCCGGACGGCGTCGGCGACGTACTCCCCCACGTCCTCGCCGACGCCCAGCGGGGTCACGGAAAAGGCGACGATCACGCGTTCACGACCCCTTCGCGGCGGGCGCGGGAGGCGATCACCGCGTCCTCGGCCTCGCGCTTGAGCCTGCGCTCGGCGAAGAAGCCGCCGGTGGGCAGGACCGAGAGGACGAAGTAGAGGGCGGCGGTCCCCAGCGACCACTTGGCACGGTTCCAGGCGTCGGCCCAGAAGATCACGTACAGGATGAACAGGACGCCGTGGATCGCGCCCATCACGGGCACCGCGTTGAAGTCCGTGGTCCGCTTCAGGACCGAGCAGACCAGGAGCAGGAGGAAGGAGACCGCCTCGGGGGCGGAGACCAGGCGGAGGCGGCGGAGGGCGGTGGCGGTCTTGATGTCCACGGGTCACCTTCGGTGGGAGACGGACCGGCGGGCCGCTGAAGTGACGCGGGCCGGCTTGTGAATGCGAGCACAAACGTTCGTCCATTGTGGCAAACCCGCGGGGCGGCTCCGGTCAGGGGGTGGGCGCGGCCGTCCCGTAAGGGTGTGAATCAGGGTCGTTGTCCCCCCGTGGGCCCTGTCGGCCCGCCCCGTCCGCCGCTACCTTCACTCCGTGGCGATGTTCCGACTTCAAGACAGCAGGGTGCTCGCCGTCGACATGACCGGGGACGCCGTGAAGGCGAAGAACGGCTCGATGGTCGCGTACGACGGGCAGATGGCCTTCAAGAGGCTGACCGGTGGCGGCGAGGGACTGCGCGGCATGGTGACCCGGCGGCTCACCGGCGAGCAGATGACCGTGATGGAGGTGCGGGGGCACGGAACGTGCTGGTTCGCCGACCGGGCGGCCGAGATCAATCTGGTGCAGCTCCAGGGGGAAAAGCTGTACGTCGAGTCGAGCAACCTGCTCGCGACGGACGCCGGGCTGCGCACGGGAACGACGTTCACCGGGCTGCGCGGCGCCTCCCAGGGCAACGGGCTGTTCACGACCACGGTCGAGGGGCACGGGCAGGCGGCGATCATGTCGGACGGGCCGGCGGTGGTGCTCAGGGTCAGCCAGCAGTACCCGCTGATCGTCGACCCCGGCGCCTACATCGCGCACCAGGGCGACGTCCGGCAGTCCTTCCAGTCCGGGGTGACCTTCCGCACGTTCCTCGGGGAGGGCGGCGGCGAGGCCTTCCAGATCCGGTTCGAGGGGGACGGGCTGGTGTACGTCCAGCCGAGCGAGCGGAACACGATCGCGGGGGACCTGTGAGATGACCTTCCGGGAGATCAACTCGAAAATGGTCGAGGCGACGGTCGTGCCCGGCCGGCGCCTGTTCAGTCAGCGCGGCGCGATGCTCGCCTACCGCGGTGACGTGGCGTTCACGCCCAACATCCAGGGCGGCCAGGGCGGTCTGATGTCGATGATCGGGCGCCGGGTGGCGGGTGAGGCGACACCACTGATGACCGTGGAGGGCAGCGGCACGGTCTTCTTCGGGCACGGCGGCCACCATGTGCACGTGATCGAGATGACGGGTGACACGTTGTACGTGGAGGCGGACCGCCTGCTCGCCTTCGAGGGCACGCTCCAGCAGGGCACGATGTTCATGGGCTCGCAGGGCGGGGTCATGGGCATGGTGCGGGGCCAGGTGACGGGTCAGGGACTGTTCACGACGACCCTCCAGGGACGCGGCTCGGTCGCGGTCATGGCGCACGGCGGCGTCTTCGAGGTGCCGATCACCCCGCAGCGCCCCGTCCACGTCGACCCGCAGGCCTACGTCGCCCACCACGGCGACGTCCGCAACAAGCTGTCCACCGCGCTGGGCTGGCGCGAGATGGTGGGACGCGGCTCCGGGGAGGGCTTCCAGCTCGAACTGAGCGGCAACGGCACGGTGTACGTCCAGGCGTCGGAGGAGAAGCTGTGAGCGCGTACGGAACGCCCGGCGCCGGGCCGGTGGTCCACGACCCGACGACCCTGCCGGCCGACGACAACGTGAACCCGTACACCTTCTGCGTGGAGCTCAAGGGAAGCCAGTGGTTCCTCCAGAAGGGGAAGATGATCGCCTACTACGGGGCGATCGAGTTCAACGGCATCGGACACGGCCGGCTGGACCATCTGATCCGTACGGCCTTTCATTCGCCTCTGCACGCGAGCGACTGGGTGGTGGCCGAGGGCTCGGGCCGGATGCTGCTCGCCGACCGGGCCTTCGATGTCAACTCCTTCGACCTGGACGACGGCAATCTGACCATTCGCTCCGGCAATCTGCTCGCTTTTCAGCCAAGTCTGTCGCTCAAGCAGTCGATCGTGCCCGGCTTCCTCACCCTCATCGGAACCGGGAAGTTCGTGGCCGCGTCCAACGGGCCGGTGGTGTTCATGGAGCCCCCGATCCGGGTGGACCCGCAGGCGCTGGTCGGCTGGGCCGACTGCCCGTCCCCGTGCCATCACTACGACCACGGGTACCTGACCGGCGTACTGGGCGGGCTGCGTTCCATGACGGGCCTCGGGCCGGTCTCCGGGGAGGAGCACCAGTTCGAGTTCGTGGGGGCCGGGACGGTCCTGCTGCAGTCCAGCGAGAGCCTCATGGCCGAACTGGCGGCGGGGGTGCTTCCGGACGAGCCCGGGGTACCCGGAGGAGGAAGGGTGTCCGGAACCCGCGGACAGCAGGGCGGGCAACCGCGCCTTCCCGGACAGCTGGGAGATCTCCAGCGTCGCTTCGGGGTGTGAGCGGTAGTCTGCGGAGTGTGACATCGAACGCGTGCGCACCGTCACACCACCCTCACTAGTTCGTCTTTCAACTTCTTAGGTAGACTTCATTCATGGAGACCGAGACGGCCACGCCCTGGCTGACCGATGCGGAGCAGTGCGCCTGGCGCACCCACCTGGAGGTCAACAGGCTGTTGACGTACCAGCTCGAAAAGGACCTGCAGCCGTTCGGCCTGACGATGAACGACTACGAGATCCTGGTGAATCTCTCCGAGTCGGAGGACGTACGGATGCGCATGAGCGACCTCGCGTCCGCCACCCTCCAGTCCAAGAGCCGCCTCTCGCACCAGATCACCCGCATGGAGAACGCGGACCTGGTGCGCCGTGAGAACTGCGAGTCCGACCGCCGGGGCCTGTACGCGGTCCTCACCGAGCACGGCATGGAGACCATGCAGAAGGTCGCGCCGCACCATGTGGCGTCCGTGCGGAGACACTTCATCGATCTGGTCGACCACGAGACGCTGATGGAGCTGGACAAGGCGCTGAAGCCGATCGCCCAGCATCTGCGGGGGCAGCGGGGCCGTAGCTGAGCCTGATCCCGGCGTCCGGGTTTCGGGCCGCCCCGAGACCCCGGACGCCGGGCGGACGGAACACGCCTACCGGCGCCGCCACGGTCCCGCGATCAGCGCCGCCGCCACGGACGCCCCACCCGCCAGCAGGAAGCACACCCCGAGCGGCAGGGCGCCGATCAGCAGTCCCGTCACCAGCGCTCCACCCGAACCGCCGGCGTTCACCGCAGCGTTCACCCACGCTCCGGCCCGCGTCCGAGAGCCTTCCGCCGCCGTCTCGTCGGCCAGCAGATACGCCGTGGTCAGCGCCGGAGCGATGAACGCGCCCGCGCAGGCCATGGCCGCCGTCAGGGTCCACATGCCGGGCGCGAGACCCGCCGCCGCGATCACGGGACCAAGACCCGCCGCGAACCAGGTCAGACGCACACGGGCGGGTGTACGCCAGTCGATCGCCCCGTTGACGAGGCCGCCCACCGCGCTGCCTGCCGAGAGGGCACCCAGGACCCACGGCACCAGGGCCGTGTCGTACGACCGCTCGGCGGCGAACGCCATCACCAGCAGTTCCACCCCACTGAGCGCCAGGCCGACACCCATGGCCACGGCGACCGGCGGCAGGAGGCCGCGGAGCCCGGCGAGGCGGCTGCCGGACTTCTCCCGCCGCGGCGCCGGACGGGGGCCGGTCATCGCCGGCGAGGTGACGAAGGCGCAGGTGCCGGCGACGATCAGCAGCGCGCTGAGCAGGAGGCCGGACGCCGGGGGCGCGAAGCCCACCAGCACGCCGACGAGGACCGGGCCGGAGACGAACAGCAACTCCTCGGCGACGCCGTCCAGGCTGTAGGCCCGCGGCAGGAGGGCCCGGTCCGCGACGAGTTCGGACCACAGGGCGCGCATGGCGGGACCCAGCGGGGGCGCACAGGCGCCCGCGAGGGCGGCGGCCGTGGCGACGGCCGCCGCCGGTGCGCCGGGACCCCAGGTCAGGACGGCCAGGGCGCACAGCAGAGCGCCGTAGAGCGCCGCCATGGGGAACAGGGCGCGGCGCGGTCCGTACCGGTCGATCAGGGACGCCCGCAGGGGCATCAGGAAGACCGACGTGGCGCCGAACAGGGACATCACGGCACCGGACACGGCATACGACCCGGTGGCCCGGGTGACGGACAGCATCACCGAGAGCCCCACCATCCCGTAGGACAGGCGCGCCGTCAGGGCGGCAGTGAAGGTGCGGCGCGCGTGCGGGACGCGCAGGACGGCGGCGTACGAGGGCCGCGCGGGCAGGGGCGGGCGCGACGAAGTGGGCGCGGACATGAGTGGTTCCTCACAGGAAGGCATGAAGACGGGACACCGGAGCGCCGCGTCCGCCGACGGTCGGTCGTCGGTCCGGGACGCGGCGCGGGTGTGCGGTCTATGCCAAGAGGAGGAACATGCGGGTCAAGTTAGCGACATCCGCCGTGATTGACCACAGGGTTTCCCGACCGGGCCGGGATCAGCCCTCGGTCAGGCCCGCCACCAGTTCGTCCGCCGCCTGGTACGGGTCCAGCTCACCGGCGGTGATCCGCTCCGCGAGGGCGCTCAGCCGGCGGTCGCCGTGCAGGTCGCCGATGCGTTCGCGCAGGGCCGTGACCGCGATGGTCTCCACCTCGTGGGCGGCGCGGGCGCGGCGGCGCTCCGCGAGGACGCCCCCCTCCTCCATCCAGGCCCGGTGCTTCTCCAGCGCCTCGATCACCTCGTCGACGCCCTCGGAGCGCGCGGCGACCGTCTTGACGATGGGCGGGCGCCAGTCGCCGGGGCCGCGGGCCTCGCCGAGGCCCAGCATGTGGTTCAGCTCGCGGGCGGTGGCGTCCGCGCCGTCCCGGTCGGCCTTGTTGACGACGTAGACGTCGCCGATCTCCAGGATGCCGGCCTTGGCCGCCTGGATGCCGTCGCCCATCCCCGGGGCCAGCAGGACGACGGACGTGTCGGCCTGGGAGGCGATCTCCACCTCCGACTGGCCCACGCCGACCGTCTCGACCAGGATCACGTCGCAGCCCGCCGCGTCCAGCACGCGGATCGCCTGCGGGGCGGCCCAGGCGAGTCCGCCCAGGTGGCCGCGGGTGGCCATGGAGCGGATGTAGACGCCCGGGTCGGAGGCGTGCTCCGACATCCGCACCCGGTCACCAAGCAGCGCGCCGCCGGAGAAGGGCGAGGACGGGTCGACAGCCAGGACACCGACCCGCTTGCCCTGCTTGCGGTACGCCGTCACCAGCGCGGACGTGGACGTCGACTTGCCCACGCCCGGGGAGCCGGTCAGACCGACGACGTAGGCGTTGCCGGTCAGCGGCGCGAGCGTCCGCATCACCTCCCGCAACTGCGGGGACGCCCCCTCCACCAAGGAGATCAGCCGGGCCACGGCCCTCGGCCGGCCTTCCCTGGCCTGGGCCACCAGAGAGGAGACGTCCTGCATCACAGCTCCGTTCACATGATCCGCGTACGCGGTCCGCGTACGAGAGGTCCTACGAATGAGGTCGGTCGGGTGTTACCCGGCTCAGGCCTTCGGCACCCGGACGATCAGCGCGTCGCCCTGACCGCCGCCGCCGCACAGCGCGGCCGCGCCGACGCCGCCGCCGCGCCGCTTGAGCTCCAGCGCCAGGTGCAGCACGAGACGGGCGCCGGACATCCCGATCGGGTGACCCAGGGCGATGGCGCCGCCGTTCACGTTCACCTTTTCCGTGGACACGCCGAGGTCCTTCATTGACTGCACGGCCACGGCGGCGAACGCCTCGTTGATCTCGACGAGGTCCAGGTCGGAGACCTCGAGCCCCTCCTTCTTCAGGGCGTGCTGGATGGCGTTGGAGGGCTGGGACTGCAGGGAGTTGTCCGGGCCGGCGACGTTGCCGTGGGCGCCGATCTCGGCGATCCACTCAAGGCCCAGCTCCTCGGCCTTGGCCTTGCTCATCACGACCACGGCCGCGGCGCCGTCGGAGATCTGCGAGGAGGAGCCGGCGGTGATCGTGCCGTCCTTGGCGAAGGCCGGGCGCAGCTTGGCCAGGCCCTCGGCCGTGGTGTCGCCGCGGATGCCCTCGTCCTTGCTGAACAGGACCGGGTCGCCCTTGCGCTGCGGGATCTCCACCGGGGTGATCTCGGCCTCGAAGACGCCGTTCTTCTGCGCGGCGGCGGCCCGCTGGTGGGACAGGGCGGCGATCTCGTCCTGCTCCTCGCGCCCGATGCCCAGGCGGGTGTTGTGCTTCTCCGTCGACGCGCCCATGGCGATGCCCTCGAAGGAGTCGGTCAGGCCGTCGTGGGCCATCGCGTCCAGCACCTCCACCGCGCCGTACTTGTAGCCCTCGCGGGACTTCGGCAGGAGGTGCGGGGCGTTGGTCATGGACTCCTGGCCGCCGGCCACGACCACGTCGAACTCACCCGCACGGATCAACTGGTCGGCGAGCGCGATGGCGTCCAGACCGGACAGGCACACCTTGTTGATGGTGAGCGCCGGGACGCTCATCGGGATGCCGGCCTTGACCGCGGCCTGGCGGGCCGGGATCTGTCCCGCCCCGGCCTGCAGCACCTGGCCCATGATCACGTACTGCACCTGATCGCCCCCGATCCCCGCGCGGTCGAGGGCGGCCTTGATCGCGAAGCCGCCGAGGTCGGCTCCGGAGAAGGACTTCAGCGAGCCCAGCAGCCGCCCCATGGGCGTCCGAGCGCCCGCGACGATCACCGAGCCGGTCGTACCGGAAGTTCCAGAAGACATGAGCTGCGATCCCCTTACCGGCCTGCACAGCCGAGGAGTGAACGAGGGTTTACTTCGAATGTACTGAGGCGTACTCCGCCCCGTCATCGGGCCGTCGGTGTGATCGCGCGCACGTTGCGTAACCACCCCGGTGGCGATGCACTGATTCCATGCTGACGCGAATCGACCACATCGGGATCGCCTGCCACGACCTCGACGCCACCGTCGAGTTCTACCGGACCACGTACGGCTTCGAGGTGTTCCACACCGAGGTCAACGAGGAGCAGGGCGTGCGCGAGGCCATGCTCAAGATCAACGACACCTCCGACGGAGGGGCTTCCTACCTGCAGCTTCTCGAACCGACCCGCGAGGACTCCACCGTCGCGAAGTGGCTCGCCAAGAACGGCGAGGGCGTGCACCACATCGCCTTCGGCACGGCGGACGTCGACGCGGACGCGGCCGCCGTCCGCGACAAGGGCGTACGCGTTCTGTACGACGAGCCGCGACGCGGCTCGATGGGGTCCCGGATCACCTTCCTGCACCCCAAGGATTGCCACGGTGTCCTGACAGAACTGGTCACTTCGGCGGCTGTTGAGTCGGCTGAGCACTGACTCCCGTACATAAGGGCCGGTAGGGTTGGGGGCGGTCGTCCCCCGAGCGGGGACGACCCGGTCCTGCCGTCGAGAACGACAGGACCGCCGGGGTCCGTGTTTCGGGGGACGAGCGGCGGGGCAGCAGCCCGTGCTCCGCTGTTGATCTGACACCATTTCCCGGGGGCCCCGTCCGGCGGATGGACGGAGCTCGTTTGGACAAGCTTGCGACCAGGGGACGGATGGGACCGCGCAGTGCGGGGCTACGAACGCCAGGAGCGAGAGCCGGCGGCTGACGTCGACCACCTCTCTCGGTTCGAGGCCGAGATGGATCGGCTGAAGACCGAGCGGGAGAAGGCGATCCAGCACGCCGAGGACCTCGGCTACCAGGTCGAGGTGCTGCGCGCCAAGCTGCACGAGGCGCGCCGCACCATCATGTCCCGGCCCGCCTACGACGGCGCCGACCTCGGCTACCAGGCCGAGCAGTTGCTGCGCAACGCGCAGGTGCAGGCCGATCAGATCCGCGCCGACGCCGAGCGCGAGTTGAGTCAGGCGAGGGCGCAGACCCAGCGCATCCTCCAGGAGCACGCGGAGCAGGCCGCTCGCCTTCAGGCCGAGCTGCACGCCGAGGCGGTCAACCGGCGCCAGCAGCTCGACCAGGAGCTCGCCGAGCGCCGGCAGACCGTCGAGTCGCACGTCAACGAGAACGTGGCGTGGGCGGAGCAGCTGCGCGCCCGCACCGAGCAGCAGGCCCGGCGTCTGCTGGACGAGTCCCGCGCCGAGGCCGAGCAGGCCATGTCGGCCGCCCGCGCGGAGGCCGAGCGGCTGGCCGCCGAGGCCCGGCAGCGCCTGCAGAGCGACGCCGAGGCGGCCCGCGCGGAGGCCGAACAGACCCTGCGCCGGGCCCGCACCGACGCCGAGCGGCTGCTGAACGCCGCCTCCAGTCAGGCCCAGGAGGCCACCGACCACGCCGAGCGGCTGCGCTCGGCCACCGTCAGCGAGTCGGACGCCGCACGCCGCCAGGCCGCCGAGCTGAGCCGGTCCGCCGAGCAGCGCATCGCCGAGGCCGAGGACGCGCTGCGCAAGGCGCAGACCGAGGCCGAGAAGCTGGTCACCGAGGCCAAGGATTCCGCGGCCAAGACGCTCGCCGGCGCCGAGTCGGCCAACGAGCAGCGCACGCGCACCGCCAAGGAGCAGGTCGCCCGGCTAGTCCAGGAGGCCACCAAGGAGGCCGAGGCCACCAAGTCCGAGGCCGAGCAGCTGGTCGCGGACGCCCGCACCGAGGCGGAGAAGATCGTCGCGGAGGCCTCCGAGAAGGCCCGTACGATCACCGCCGAGGAGAGCGCGACCCAGCTGTCCAAGGCGGCGAAGACCGCCGAGGACGTGCTGAACAAGGCGTCGGAGGACGCCAAGGGGACCACGAAGGCGGCGGCCGAGGAGGCCGAGCGGATCCGCAAGGAGGCCGAGGCCGAGGCGGACCGGCTGCGCTCCGAGGCGCACGACCTGGCCGAGCAGCTCAAGGGCGCCGCCAAGGACGACACCAAGGAGTACCGCGCCAAGACGGTCGAGCTCCAGGAGGAGGCCCGTCGGCTGCGCGGCGAGGCCGAGCAGCTGCGGGCCGACGCGGTCGCCGAGGGCGAGAAGATCCGCTCCGAGGCCCGGCGCGAGGCCGTGGTGCAGATCGAGGAGGGGGCCAAGTCCGCCGAGGAGCTGCTGGCCAAGGCGAAGGCCGACGCCGACGAGCTGCGCGGCACCGCGCAGAGCGACAGCGAGAAGGTCCGCACCGAGGCCATCGAGCGGGCCACCACGCTGCGCCGGCAGGCCGAGGAGACCCTGGAGCGCACCCGCGAGGAGGCCGAGCGGCACCGCGCCGATGCCGCCGAGCAGGCCCAGTCGGTCCAGGCGGACGCCGAGCGGGCCGCGCGCGAGCTGCGCGAGGAGACCGAGCAGGCGGTCGCCGCCCGGAAGGCGGAGGCCACCGAGGAGCTCACCCGGCTGCACACCGAGGCCGAGGAGCGGCTGGCCGACGCCGAGAAGGCGCTGACCGACGCCCGCGAGGAGGCCTCCCGCATCCGCCGTGAGGCGGCGGAGGAGGCCGAGCGGCTGCGCACCGAGGCCGCCGAACGCATCCGGACGCTGCAGCAGCAGGCGGAGACGGAGGCCGAGCGGCTGCGCACCGAGGCCGCCGCCGACGCGTCCGCCTCCCGCGCCGAGGGCGAGGCCGTCGCCGTACGGCTGCGGGCGGAGGCCGCGGCGGAGGCCGAGCGGCTCAAGACGGAGGCGCAGGACACCGCGGACCGGGTGCGCGCGGAGGCGCAGGCCGCCGCGGAGCGGCTGGGCACGGAGGCGTCGGAGACGCTGGCCGCCGCCCAGGAGGAGGCCGCCCGGCGCCGCCGCGAGGCCGAGGAACTGCTCGGTGCCGCGCGCGGCGAGGCCGACCAGGAGCGCGAGCGGGCCCGCGAGCAGAGCGAGGAACTGCTGGCCTCGGCCCGCAAGCGGGTGGAGGAGGCGCAGACCGAGGCCACCCGTCTGGTGGAGGAGGCCGACCGGCGCGCCACCGAGATGGTGTCGGCCGCCGAGCAGCACGCGCAGCAGGTGCGGGACTCCGTCGCCGGGCTGCACGAGCAGGCGCAGGAGGAGATCGCCGGGCTGCGCTCGGCCGCCGAGCACGCGGCGGAGCGGACCCGCCGGGAGGCCGAGGAGGAGGCGGACCGGGTCCGCACCGACGCCTACGCCGAGCGGGAGCGGGCGAGCGAGGACGCGGGCCGGCTGCGCGGCGAGGCCCGGGAGGAGACCGAGGCCGCCAAGGCGCTCGCCGAGCGGACCGTGTCCGAGGCGATCGCGGAGGCGGAGCGGATCCGCGTGGACGTCTCCGAGCACGCCCAGCGGGTGCGCACCGAGGCCTCCGACACCATCGCGCAGGCCGAGCAGGACGCCTCCCGCACCCGCGCGGAGGCCCGCGAGGACGCCAACCGCATCCGGTCGGAGGCGGCCACCCAGGCGGACATGCTCATCTCCGAGGCGCGTTCGGAGGCCGAGCGGCTCCAGACGGAGACGGTCGCGGAGGCGGACCGGCTCCAGACGGAGACGGTCGCGGAGGCGGACCGGGTCCGCGCCGAGTCCATCGCCAAGGCGGAGCAGCTGATCTCGGACGCCACCGGGGACGCGGAGCGGCTGCGCGCCGACGCCGCGGAGACGGTCGGCTCCGCGCAGGCGCACGCCGAGCGGGTCCGCGCCGAGTCCGAGCGGGTCGGGTCGGAGGCGCGGGCGGAGGCCGAGCGGCTGGTGGGCACGGCCCGCGAGGAGGCCGACCGGACCCTGGACGAGGCCCGCCGGGACGCCAACAAGCGGCGCTCGGAGGCGGCCGAGCAGGTCGACACGCTCATCACCGAGACCACCGCCGAGGCCGACAAGCTGCTCACCGAGGCGCAGGCGAGCGCGGTCAAGACGAAGGCGGACGCCGAGTCCCAGGCCGACACGATGGTGGGCGCGGCCCGCAAGGAGGCCGACCGGATCCTGTCCGAGGCGAAGGTCGAGGGCAACACCACGGTGGAGAAGGCCCGTACGGACGCGGACGAGCTGCTCGTCGGCGCCCGCCGGGACGCCACCCAGATCCGGGAGCGCGCGGAGGAGCTGCGCGAGCGCCTGACGACCGAGATCGAGGAGCTGCACGAGCGGGCCCGCCGCGAGGCGGCCGAGACGATGAAGTCGGCCGGCGACCGCTGCGACGCGCTCATCAAGGCGGCCGAGGAGCAGCTGGCCAAGGCGCAGACCAAGGCGAAGGAGATCGTCTCGGAGGCCAACTCCGAGGCGGGCAAGGTGCGGATCGCCGCGGTGAAGAAGGCCGAGGGGCTGCTGAAGGAGGCCGAGCAGAAGAAGGCCACGCTCGTGAAGGAAGCCGAGGAGCTCAAGGCCGAGGCGGTCCGCGAGGCCCGGCGCACGGTCGAGGAGGGCAAGCGCGAGCTGGAGATCCTGGTGCGCCGGCGTGAGGACATCAACGCCGAGATCTCCCGGGTCCAGGACGTGCTGGAGGCGCTGGAATCGTTCGAGGCGCCGTCCGGGAAGGACGGCGCGGTGAAGGCCGGCGCGACGGTGGGGGCACCCCGGTCGGGTGCCAAGTCGTCAGACGGCTAGCCTGTAGGCGGATTCCGGCCTTCTGGGTGCTTTGACCGGTTCTTTGGCAAGCCTTGGAACGGTCAGCCACTCAAAAGAGGTGTCATTCTCCAGATCAAACACGTATCCGCTCGATGACACACCGCTTCGGCCCCTAGGATTCCACCTATCACCTCACCGGTCTCATTCGGACAGGAACCCCATGAGCGACACTTCCCCCTACGGCTTCGAGCTTGTGCGGCGTGGGTACGACCGCGCTCAGGTGGACGAACGTATCTCCAAGCTCGTCTCCGACCGTGACAGTGCTCTCGCCCGCATCACCGCCCTGGAGAAGCGCATCGAGGAGCTCCACCTCGAGACGCAGAACGCGCAGGCCCAGGTCGGCGACGCCGAGCCGTCCTACGCGGGCCTCGGCGCGCGGGTCGAGAAGATCCTCCGCCTCGCCGAGGAGGAGGCCAAGGACCTGCGTGAGGAGGCCCGGCGCGCGGCCGAACAGCACCGCGAACTCGCGGAGTCGGCGGCCCAGCAGGTCCGCAACGACGCCGAGTCCTTCGCCTCGGACCGCAAGGCCAAGGCCGAGGACGAGGGCGTCCGGATCGTCGAGAAGGCCAAGGGCGAGGCCTCCCAGCTGCGCGCCGACGCGCAGAAGGACGCGCAGTCCAAGCGGGAGGA
The DNA here is from genome assembly GCF_006540305.1 of Streptomyces sp. 6-11-2. GTDB lineage: Bacteria > Actinomycetota > Actinomycetes > Streptomycetales > Streptomycetaceae > Streptomyces. The sequence continues at coordinate 2,132,980 of NZ_BJOR01000001.1, forward strand.
GGCGGACGCCCTCTTCGAGGAGACCCGCGCCAAGGCCGCGCAGGCCGCCGCCGACTTCGAGACGAACCTCGCCAAGCGGCGCGAGCAGTCCGAGCGCGACCTGGCCTCCCGTCAGGCCAAGGCCGAGAAGCGGCTGGCGGAGATCGAGCACCGCGCCGAGCAGCTGCGCCTGGAGGCGGAGAAGCTGCGCACCGACGCCGAGCGCCGCGCCCGCCAGACGGTGGAGACGGCCCAGCGCCAGGCCGAGGACATCGTGGCCGACGCCAACGCCAAGGCGGACCGTATCCGTTCGGAATCCGAGCGCGAGCTCGCTGCGCTCACCAACCGCCGCGACTCCATCAACGCCCAGCTGACGAACGTGCGCGAGATGCTGGCGACCCTCACCGGTGCCGCGGTGGCCGCCGCGGGCGCGCCGACCGAGGACGAGCCGATCTCCCGCGGCGTTCCGGCCCAGCAGTCCCGCTGATTCACGTTCACCGGGCCTGACCGCGGCTGACATCCGCCGCTGACCGCGAAGCTCTCTGCCCCAGGGGTGGCGGAGAGCTTCGCGGCGTTCTAGCGTGTCCCGCATGATCGAACTGGAGGGGTTGACCAAGCGGTACGGAGAGAAGCTGGCGGTCGACGGCCTCAGCTTCACCGTCCGGCCGGGCACCGTCACCGGGTTCCTCGGGCCCAACGGGGCCGGGAAGTCCACGACGATGCGGATGATCCTCGGCCTCGACCGGCCCACCTCCGGGTACGTCCGCATCGACGGCCGGCACTACCACGAGCTCAGGGACCCGCTGACGTACATCGGCGCGCTGCTGGACGCCAAGGCCATGCACGGCGGGCGCAGCGCCTACCACCACCTGCTGTGCCTCGCCCAGAGCAACGGGATCCCCACCCACCGGGTGAACGAGGTCCTGGACACCGTCGGTCTGACCCCGGTGGCGCGGAAGAAGGCGAAGGGCTTCTCGCTCGGCATGAGCCAGCGGCTCGGCATCGCCGGCGCGCTGCTCGGCGACCCGCGGATCCTGATGTTCGACGAGCCGGTCAACGGTCTCGACCCCGAGGGCATCCACTGGATCCGCGGCCTGATGAAGTCCCTCGCCGCCCAGGGCCGTACGGTGTTCGTCTCCTCGCACCTGATGAGCGAGATGGCGCTGACCGCCGACCACCTCGTCGTCATCGGCCAGGGCCGGCTGCTCGCCGACACCTCCATGGCCGACTTCATCGAGCGGAACTCCCGTTCCCACGTCCGGGTCCGGACCCCGCAGCACGAACGTCTGCTCGACGTGCTGCACGGGGCCGGGATCACGGCCGTGCCGGGCGAGGGCGGGGTGCTTCAGGTCGAGGGCGGCAAGGCCGAGCGCATCGGTGAGCTGGCCGCACAGCACCAGATCGTGCTGCACGAGCTGAGCAGTCAGCAGTCGTCGCTGGAGGAGGCGTTCATGCGGCTGACGGCCGGGACGGTGGAGTACCACGCGCACACCGGCCAGGCCGTGCCGGAAGGGGCGCCCGCCCAGCCGTGGGGCGCCGACAGCGAGAAGGAGGGCTGAGCGATGGCGGCGACTCAGGTCATCAGGTCCGAGTGGACCAAGATCCGGTCGGTGGCGTCCACGGTGTGGACGCTGTCCCTGACGGCGGTCGTCACGATCGCCCTCGGCATGCTGATCTCGGCCCTGTCGAAGCACTCGTTCGACAGCATGGACGAACGGGACCGGTTCTCCTTCGACCCGACCTACGTCAGCTTCGCCGGCATGGGGCTCGGGCAGCTGGCGATGATCGTGTTCGCGGTGCTGGTGGTGTCCAACGAGTACAGCACCGGCATGATCCGCACCTCGCTGGCCGCCGTCCCGCAGCGCGGCGCCTTCCTGGCGAGCAAGGTGGCGGTGGCGACCGGGCTGGCCCTCGTGGTGGGCATGGTCACCAGCTTCGCCTCGTTCTTCCTCGGGCAGGCGATGCTCGGATCGCTCGGCACCTCCCTCGGCGAGCCGGGCGTGCTGCGCGCGGTCGTCGGCGGCGGCCTCTACATGGCCCTCATCGCGATGTTCTCGATGGGCGTCACCGTGATGCTGCGCTCGCCGATGCTGTCGCTGGGCATCCTGATGCCGTTCTTCTTCCTGATCTCCAACATCCTCGCCAACGTCTCGGCGACGAAGAAGATCGGCCGCTTCCTGCCCGACCAGGCCGGCGGCCGCATCATGCAGGTGGTTCCGCGAGTCGGCGACGACACCCCCTACGGCCCCTGGGGCGGCCTCGGGATCATGCTGCTGTGGGTGATCGCGGCGCTCGCCGGAGGGTACGTACTGCTGCGGAAGCGGGACGCCTGAGCACGGCAGGCTTTTACTTTCTTTTGGGCGGAACCGTCAGCGCCCGGATATCCTCCTAACCCTTACGGGGGGCGTGCGCCCCGCTTACCTGAACCGTTCGATGGGTGCGGAGCATGATCGAGGCAGTCGGCCTGACCAAGCGCTATGGCGACAAGACCGCCGTGCACAACCTCTCCTTCCAGGTACGTCCAGGTGCCGTCACCGGCTTCCTCGGTCCGAACGGCTCGGGCAAGTCGACGACGATGCGGATGATCCTGGGGCTGGACAACCCCAGCGCGGGATCGGTGACGATCGGCGGCCATCCGTACCGCACGCTGCCGAACGCGCCCCGCCAGGTCGGCGCCCTGCTGGACGCGAAGGCGGTGCACGGCGGCCGGTCCGCGCGCAACCACCTGCTGTCCCTGGCGCAGCTGTCCGGCATCCCGGCCCGCCGCGTCGACGAGGTGCTCGGGGTCGTCGGCCTCCAGGACGTGGCGAGGAGGCGCTCCAAGGGCTTCTCCCTCGGCATGGGCCAGCGGCTGGGCATCGCCGCCGCGCTGCTGGGCGACCCGCAGGTGCTGCTGTTCGACGAGCCGGTGAACGGTCTCGACCCCGAGGGCATCCTCTGGGTGCGCAATCTGATGAAGTCGCTCGCGGCGGAGGGACGGACCGTGTTCGTCTCCAGTCATCTGATGAGCGAGATGGCGCTGACCGCCGACCATCTGATCGTCATCGGGCGCGGGCAGCTGCTCGCCGACATGAGTGTGACGGACTTCATCTCCGCGAACTCCGCGGACTTCGCGCGGGTCCGCACGCCCGACACCGAGCCGCAGCAGCGGGAGAAGCTGACGTCCGCGCTGACCGAGGCGGGCGGGCACGTGCTGCCCGAGCAGGACGGCGCGCTGCGCGTGACCGGGCTGCCGCTGCCGCGCATCAGTGACCTCGCGCACGAGGCGGACGTACGCCTGTGGGAGCTGTCGCCGCACCAGGCCTCGCTGGAGGAGGCGTACATGCGGATGACCCAGGGGGCCGTCGACTACCGCTCCACCATCGACCAGAAGGCCGGGCTGATGCAGCCCCTGCCGCCCGGCGTCGAGCCGTCCGTGCCGGTTCCCGGCCAGGGCCAGCCCGGCTGGTACGCGCCGCCACCGCCCCAGCCGGGCGGACAGCCGTTCGCGGGCCCGCAGGGCGTCCCCGGCGCGCAGCCGAACCCGTACGCCGCTCCGGGCGCGGGCCACCCCGGCCCCTACGGCGCCCCGAACGCGCGCGTCCCCAACCCGTACGCGCAGAGCGCGCCGCAGGCCCCTCAGGTGCCCGCCCAGTCCGCCGGCGCGCCGCACGGAGGGGCCGCACCGGCCGCCGCGCCCGCCGCCGACTCCACCAAGCCCGAGGACGCCCGATGAGCACGCCGCAGACTCCTGTGCCGCAGGCCGCGCCGCCCGCCTGGGAGGCGGCGGCCGGTTCCCCCCAGCCCGGCTACACCTCGCCGATCCCCGTCGTCCGTACGCACCTCGGGCACGCCCTCGCCTCGGAGTGGACGAAGATCAAGTCGGTGCGCTCCACGATGTGGACGCTCGGGGTGTTCGTTCTGCTCGTGGTCGGGATCGGGCTGCTGATCGGCCTGATCATCGCCGACTCCGCAGGGGAGATGCACGGCGACGAGAACATGCTGTCGCTGGGCTTCTTCGGGCTGCTGCTCGGCAGCATCTGCATCATCACGCTCGGCGTGCTGACCACGGCCTCGGAGTACGGCACCGGCATGATCCGGACCACGATGACGGCGTGCCCGAGCCGTGGACGGGTGCTCACGGCCAAGGCGGTGGTGTTCTTCCTGGTCGCGTTCGCGGTGACCCTGGTCTCCACCGGCGTGGTCGGCCTCGCGCAGACGGCCATGCTCGACGGCACCGGCGCCCGGCAGCCCACCGGACCGGAGTGGTTCAAGGCCACCGTGGGCGTCAGCCTCTACATGGCCCTGCTCGGGCTGTTCTCGCTCCTCATCGGCTCGGTGCTGCGGCACTCGGCGGGCGCCATCACGATCATGATCGGTGTCGTGCTCGCCCCGCTGGTGATCGCCCTGTTCATGTTCACGCGCTCGCTGGAGAGGGTGCGCCAGTTCCTGTTCGAGTACTCGATCCCGAACCAGCTGAGCGTCTTCTACTCCAACTCCCTCACCGATTCCGGCCCGACCGGCTGGGACCCGCTGTGGATCCTGCTGGGCGCGACGGCCGCCGCGTTCGCCGGCGCCTGGGCCCTGCTGCGGAGCCGGGACGTCTGAGCGACTGGAACCGCGGCTGGTGCTGAGGACGGAAAGGTCCACCGGCTCGCGACGACCGGCACGACACTAGAACCGTGGCGCGTTACGGGACCGCTGCACCCGCGTGGTGCGGCGGTCCTTGGCGTTCCAGCACGCCTTGTGCCAGTGCCGGCGGTCGTCCACGCCCGCGTGCTGTGGCCAGGCCACCACGTGCGGGACGCCGGAGGGGATCACCTGGTCGCAGCCGGGGCAGCGGTACGTCTTGCCATCGGTGCTGGAGCCCGCGACATGGCGCACGCTGAAATCCTCGCCATGCCAGCTCTCGGTGGACTGCCAGCCGCCGTAGCGGCCCGCGGTGTCGTCCTCGGCGCTCCGGCCGGACGAGGCGGCGCCTCTCCCATCCTTGGGTCGGTTGCGGCGGGGGGACACGGGACACCTCACGAAGCCGTAGGGAAGACAGGGACCTTCTCCAGCCTACGCGGCGCCACTACGGCCGGGTAAGGAGAACCAACCACCACAAGTCCCCTTCCCGGACGACCCATTCCGCAGACAATCCGCAAATCTCTCCGCCAGGCCGTGTCCTCGGCACGTGTCGCCCGGTTATGCCGGGTGGGGGAGCTCCGTGTCGGAGCCGAGGAAGCAGGAAAGAGCAATGCGCGTAGGAAGTTTCGTGCTGGCGGCCCAGTTCCCCGGGCAGGGCCAAGGCGAGGCGCTGCACCGGGCGGTCCGGTCCGCGGAGGTCGCCGAGGAGGCCGGGCTGGACGCGGTCTGGCTGGGCGAGCACCACTTCGTCCCGTACGGGACGTGTCCGTCGGCGATCACCCTGGCCGCGCTGCTGCTGGGCCGCACCCGCCGTCTGCGGGTGGGTACGGCGGTCAGCGTGCTGCCCACGGTCCACCCGGTCGCGCTCGGCGAGCAGGCGTCGCTGCTGCACATGACGAGCGGCGGGCGGTTCTCGCTCGGCGTCGGGCGCGGCGGCCCGTGGGTGGACCTGGAAGTGTTCGGCATGGGACTGGAGGCGTACGAGAGCGGGTTCCCGGAGTCGCTGGACCTGCTGGTGCGCTGGCTGCGTGAGCCCTCGGTGTCGGCCTCGGGAGAACGGTTCGCCTTCCGCGAGGTCCCCGTCGTACCGCGCCCGTCGGAGGCGCTGGTCCAGGTCCCGGGTCCCGAGGTCGTCGTCGCCTGCACCTCCCCGGCGAGCGTGCGGCTGGCCGCCGAGCGCGGGCTGCCGATGCTGCTGGGGATGCACATCGGGGACGAGGAGAAGGCCGAGATGGTCGCCCTGTGGCAGCGGTGCGCGCGGGCGGCGGGCCGGCCGGGCGAGGAGGTCCGGGGTGCCGCCCATGTCTCGGCGGGCGTCTGCCAGATCGCGGACCGGCGCACGGACGCGGTGGAGACGCTGCTGAAGGCGATGCCGGGCTGGCTGAAACAGGGGCTGGACGCCCATGTCACCGTGGACGGCCGGACCCGCGGGATGCGTGATCCCCTGGAGTACACCGAACTGCTCTGCGGGCTGCACCCGGTGGGCACCCCGCGGCTGTGCGCCGACCGGCTCGCGGCGACCTCCGAGCGGACCGGCATCTCCCGCTTCGCCCTCCTCACGGAGGGCTCGGGTGATCTGGCGGCCACGGAGGAGAACCTGCGACGGCTCGGCGCCGAGGTACTGCCCCACCTCGGCTGACCGTGAACGCGCCATGGGAGGCTTGCCGCCCCTGTACTCCAAGCACCTCCCGCGCACGGAGCGGCAAGCAGGCGACTCACGGCGTCAGCAGTCCCGCAGTTCCGGGGACTGGTTGAGGAGCTGGTTGCGCACCGAGGTGAAACGGGCCAGCGTCTCGTCGACCGAGGCGTCCAGCGGGAACACCGCCACCCGGTGGCAGTTCTGGAAGGCGAGCCGCACACCGAAGTGCCGCTGAAGCGTGCCGCGTATGGCGTCACTCGCCAGCGCACGCAGCAGCTGACCGCGTGCCTGCTCGTCCGGCGGGGGCGTCTGGTTGTCGGCGAACTGGCCGCCGTCCACCTTCAGCTGGGCCACCAGGGAGCTGATCATCTCCCACGCGTAAGGCAGGGAGGTCCGGACGCAGTCGACGAAGTCAGCTTCGTCGACCTCGCCTCGCTCGGCCGCTTCGAGTAGGGCCGGTGAGACGTCGAGCGACATGGGTTCTCCTCTCGCACCCCCGAACGACAGGGGTTGCCGGACAGATAAGGGGGCACGCGACTCCCAACACGGTGAGTACACGGGTCGCGACCTCCCGTTCACTACGGTAGGCACAAGAACGGACGCCCACTAGGCGAATGCATATACAGACCGGGCTAGTTGGGCACACAATCGGCCACAAGTGAACACGGGTGATCCAGGGAAAAATGGGGCGCCCCCCGAGGAGTCCCGGCGGCCGCGCGGCGGAAGGTCCCCGGTCGAATCGCGCGCACCGCCGTCCGTCCAGTAGCGTTGCCGACCATGCGTCTCGTCATTGCCCGGTGCGCCGTCGACTACGCCGGCCGGCTCACCGCCCATCTGCCGTCAGCGCCCCGTCTGATCCTGGTCAAGGCGGACGGCAGCGTCTCGATCCACGCGGACGACCGCGCCTACAAGCCGCTGAACTGGATGTCCCCCCCGTGCACGCTCAAGGAGGGCGCCGGTGACGAGGAGGGCGTCTGGACCGTCGTCAACAAGGCGGGCGAGAAGCTCATCATCACGATGGAGGAGGTCCTGCACGACTCCTCGCACGAACTCGGCGTGGATCCGGGGCTGATCAAGGACGGCGTGGAAGCGCACCTCCAGGAACTGCTCGCCGACCGCATCGAGACGCTCGGCGAGGGCTACACGCTGATCCGCCGCGAGTACATGACGGCCATCGGCCCGGTCGACATCCTGTGCCGGGACGCCGAGGGCCGGACGGTCGCGGTCGAGATCAAGCGGCGCGGCGAGATCGACGGCGTGGAACAGCTCACCCGCTACCTCGAACTGCTGAACCGCGACCCCCACCTCGCCCCGGTCCGCGGCGTCTTCGCGGCCCAGGAGATCAAGCCGCAGGCCCGCGTCCTCGCCACCGACCGCGGCATCGGCTGCCAGGTACTGGACTACGACGCCCTGCGCGGCATCGAGGACGACAAGCTGCGCCTGTTCTGAGGGCGGCCGCAGGGTGCTCGTACGACGCCGGGGGCCGGGTCCGTGTCATACGGACCCGGCCCCCGGTCCTTCGTGGGTCAGGCGAGCGTCGCCGTGTCGGACGGCTCCGTAGCCGCGCCGCTCTCGGAGGCGTCGGCCGGCGGGCCGGCCGAAAGGCCGGACGTCGGCGCCGAGGTGCCTCCGGACGGCTCCCCGGACGAACCGGAGTCGGCGCCGCCGGTGGGGCCCGTGGTGCTCCCTCCCGAGGGGTCGCCGCTGGGTTCTCCGCTGCTCCCGCCCGTGGGATCGCCGGTGCCGCCGCCGGAGGAACCGCCGCTCGTGGGGCCTCCGGCGCCGCCGCCGGAAGAGCCTCCGCTGCCTCCGCCCGGTGTGCCGCCGCCCGTGGAGCCCCCGGGGTTCCCGCCGGTCGTCCCACCGGTCTTACCACCGGTGCCGCCGCCCGACGAGTCGGCGGGCCCCGACGGCTTCGGGGGCTTGGACGAGGAGCCCGAGGACGTGCCGTCCCCGGACGGCGCGAGGCTCTCCGACGGCTCGGCGCCGCCCGGCGCCGGGTCCTCGGACGTGCCGGACACGGAGCCGTGGCCCGGGTCCGTCGGACGGCTGGTCACCGTGCCCGTGTCGCTTCCCCCGCTGCGGTCCTGCTTCGGCGTGTCGGCGCCCAGGCCGCCGTCGTCCACGTCCTGGCCGGCGGACGGATTGACGTTGTCGGAGGGGGCGTCGGGGGTGTTCTGGGACGTGGCGCCGAGCGTCACCACCGTGCCGAGGACGGCCGCGAGCAGCGCGCCCGCGCCGGCCGCCACGAGGTTGCGCCGGGCCAGGCCCTTGATGCCGACGCGGTGCTTGGCCGGGGCGTGCGGCGAACCCGGGACCGACGCCTGGTGGGTGACCAGCGTGGAGGCGTCACCGCCGGACTGCTGGAGCGCCGGGAAGGGCGCGGGCACCCCGCCCGGCGGGGACGCCGACTCCTCGGTGCGGGCGTCCGGCACCTCCTCGCCCGCCGTCGCACCGAGGCCCACCGCCGTACCGGAGCGGTCGGTGACCAGGGCGAGGGCGCGGCGCCCGGCGACCGTGCCGCGCTTGTCGGCGAGCGCGCCGCGCAGCCCGATGGAGGCCTCCAGTTCGGCGCGGGCCCGGTCCAGCTGACCGCCGCAGAGCGCCATGATGCCCAGCTCGTGGTGGAAGTAGGCCTGTTCGGCGACCTCACCGGCGAGCCGGGAGGCCTCGGTGCCGTAACGCAGCGCCCGTTCCCAGGCGTTCCAGTCGAGGCCCGCGGCGAACGCGGGGGCGGCGGTGCGGGCGAGCCGTACGGCCGTGCTCTCCTCTCCCCCGTCGGACGGCGTGGTGACCGGCACCAGCACGGCCAGCGCGGCGAGCACGGCGTCCGCCTCGGCGCACACCCGCTCCGGGGTGACCGAGGGGTGGCCGGCCCACCAGGTGTAGTGGCGGGCCGCGGTGAGGGCCTGCTCCTCGGCGTCGTCGCCGTATCCGGCGGCCTCCAGCTGGGTCAGCACACCGGCGGCGAGCCGGTAGCGCGAGCCGGCCGGGGAGACCAGGCCGCAGCTCGCCAGCTCGCCGAGCGCGGCGTCGGCGTGGGTGTCGCCGACCAGCGCGGGCAGGTGCGACTGGTGGGGCACCTCGCCGCCGAGCGCGACGGCGAAGCGCAGTGTGGCCCGCGCGGAGGCGCTCAGCCGGGAGGCGAGCAGCGGCGCGGGCGCGGCGGCCTCGCCGAGCGAGGGCAGGGGTACGGCATCGCCGTCGCCCCCGTCCAGGACGGCGTCCACGGGCGGCGCGTCCTCGAAGACGCCGAACTCCTCGACGGCGCTGGTGCCGGCCCGCAGGTGGTCGTGCTGGCTCAGCAGGGCACCGGCCTGCACGAAGCGCAGCGGCAGGCCCTCGGACTCGAACCAGAGGTCCCCGGCCCAGTTGGCCTCCTCCTCGGTGAGCACACGGGCGACGGCGCGCTCGATGAGTTCGACTCCGCCGGCCCGGTCCAGGCCGCTGAGGGAGACCTCCTCGACCTCCGACTCGGCGGACGGCGCGGGCACGTCTGGGGTCGCGCTGATCAGGAAGGCGCATTCGGGGGTGGCGTCGATCAGCTCGTCGAGCGCGCCACCGCCGACCTCGATGTCGTCCACCACGACGACCGCGCCGATCTCCCGGACGTACGCGAGCAGTTCGTCCCGGTCGGGCCGGTACCGCGGCGCGCTGTACACCGCGTGGAAGAGGTCGTGGAGCAGGTCGCTCGCGGTGCGGCGGTGGCCGCCGAGGCGGACGACGCCGTCGGGGGCGAGGTCCGAGCAGTCGTCGGCGACGAGGTCGAGCAGGCTGGTGCGGCCGGAGCCGCCCGGCCCGGTCAGGCGTACGGAGCGGCCGCGGGCGAGCAGCCGCACGAGCTGCTCGCGCCCGGCCTGGCGCTCCAGGAGCGGCAGGGCGGACGGCGCCGGGCCGGCCGGTACGGGCGGCCCCGCCACGCGGTCGTGCTCGGCGCGCTCGGCCGGTGTGTACTTGCGCGGCCGGTCGGGGTGCTCCCCGGGCGGGCAGGCCTCGATCTCGCTGCCGTCCACGGGGTTGACGGTGAACAGGAAGTCGCCCGAGACGAGCCGCGCCGTGCGGGCCGGCGCGGGCGCGTGCTGGACGAAGTCGGATGCGAGGGAATCCCTGGGTGGGCGCCGGCTCGGCACGTGGCCGTCGCCGCCATGGCCCATGTCCTCGGGTTCCCGGGTGTTCGGGTCCATAGGTTCCAAGCCCCCCAAAAGCGTCGTGTGCCGGACACCGCCGGCCCCTCCCGGCCTTGCCGCACACCGCGCTGTCGCTTCTGGTCCGGGCCCGCTCGAGGGTTGCTGAGCTGCGGGCGACCGAACCCTAAACCTTCGGCCAGTATCCACGACAGCCCGGGGTACCGACCGGCCCGAGACGTCACGGTCTCATGAGGATTGCGCGTCACGTACGGTTCGCCGACGTGCGCCCGGGTCTCCCCCGTCGCCCGGTTCACACCTGTTCGGACCAGGGCGCCGGTGACGCGGCCCGGTCTAGACGCGGGGCAGGGACTCGACGCCGATGCCGCCCTCGATGGCGAGGATGCGGTGCAGCCGGGTGGCCACCAGCAGGCGCTGCATCTGCGGCGGCACGTCACGCAGCACCAGGCGCCGGCCGCAGCGGCCGGCCCGCCGATGGACACCCATGATCACGCCGAGTCCGGTGGCGTCCCAGGAATCGAGCTCGGACAGGTTGAGCACCAGATCACCGACGCCGTCGTCGACGGCCGAGTGCAGGACCGTACGGGCGTCCGCCGCGCTGCGGACGTCAAGGCGGCCCCCGACGACCAGCTCGGCGTGGTCGCCCCTGATGTGCATATGCGCTCCCCGTGAATGCTGTGGCGTACTCCGTGACGGTGGCTGTGCAACCTCTGACTGCTTCCGCGGCGGTCTGGTTGCTGCTTGTAAGCGAACCGATACCGAATTCACCCCGGAGGGTGACCCCCGTGGCCCTTGTACGGTCTCAGTGCTTGTAGAAGCCCTGCCCGCTCTTGCGCCCGATGTCACCGGCGTCAACCATCCGGCGCATCAGCTCCGGCGGGGCGAACTTCTCGTCCTGGGTCTCGGTGTAGATGTTGCCGGTGGCGTGCAGCAGGATGTCGACGCCGGTCAGGTCCGCGGTGGCGAGCGGTCCCATGGCGTGGCCGAAGCCGAGCTTGCAGGCGAGGTCGATGTCCTCGGCGGTGGCGACGCCCGACTCGTAGAGCTTGGTCGCCTCGACGACGAGCGCCGAGATGAGCCGGGTGGTCACGAAGCCGGCCACATCGCGGTTGACCACGATGCAGGTCTTGCCCACGGACTCGGCGAACTCCCGTGCCCGGGCGAGGGTTTCGTCGCTGGTCTTGTAGCCGCGGACGAGCTCGACGAGCTGCATCATCGGCACCGGCGAGAAGAAGTGCACGCCGACGACCCGTTCCGGGCGCTCCGTCACGGCCGCGATCTTGGTGATCGGGATGGCGGAGGTGTTGGAGGCGAGCACGGTGTCCTCGCGGACGAGCTTGTCGAGGGTGCGGAAGATCTCGTGCTTGACCTCGAGCCTCTCGAAGACGGCCTCCACCACGAGGTCGGCGTCGGCAGCCGCGTCCAGATCGGTGGTCGTGGTGATGCGGGCGAGGGCGGCGTCGGCGTCGTGCGCCTCCAGCCTGCCCTTGGTGACGAACTTGTCGTACGAGGCCTTGATGCCGTCCGTGCCGCGCCTCAGTGCCTCGTCGGTGACGTCCCGCAGGACGACGTCCCAGCCCGCCTGCGCGGCGACCTGAGCGATGCCGGACCCCATGAGACCGGCCCCGATGACGGCGAGCTTCCGTGACACTGACGACTCCCCTTCGAAACGACTGCACGACGACTGCGCGGGCGCTTGGCGCTTACCCGCTGCTTACGCATGGCTCCTGTGCGGACATTAGCGCTCACGCGGGGCCTTGAGACCCGTAAGTAATGCGCGTCACTGTCTCAGGGCGTGAGACGCCCGTCACGTCCGGTACGACGGGCTCGGCCACGAAATCCTCCCGCCCCGGGCCGGGTTGGCGCCACCGTGAAATCGCCGCACCGCGCCCGTCGCGGGAACGTCTAGATTGGCCTCATGGTCAACCTCACGCGCATCTACACCCGGACCGGGGACAAGGGCACCACCGCCCTCGGCGACATGAGCAGGGTCGCCAAGACCGACCTGCGGATCTCTGCGTACGCCGACGCCAACGAGGCGAACGCGGTGCTCGGCACGGCGATCGCGCTGGGCGGGCTCGGCGAGGACGTCGTCGAGGTCCTCACCCGGGTGCAGAACGACCTGTTCGACGTGGGCGCGGACCTGTGCACGCCGGTGGTGGAGAACCCGGAGTTCCCGCCGCTGCGGGTCGAGCAGTTCTACGTCGACCGGCTGGAGGCGGACTGCGACCGCTTCAACGCCGAGCTCGACAAGCTCCGCTCCTTCATCCTCCCCGGCGGGACGCCGGGCGCGGCCCTGCTCCACCAGGCGTGCACGGTGGTCCGCCGGGCCGAACGCTCGACCTGGGCCGCCCTGGAGGCGCACGGCGAGACGATGAACCCGCTCACCGCGACCTATCTCAACCGGCTGTCGGACCTGCTGTTCATCCTGGCGCGCACGGCCAACAAGGCCACCGGGGACGTGCTGTGGGTACCGGGCGGCGAACGCTGAGCGCTCCTCCCCGCCAGGGACGCCCCGCGTCCGCACGGCGCACGTTCACCGCCCGGCGCACGCTCACCGTCCGGCCGGTGTGCGCTCCTCGTCCGGACGGGCCGACTCGACCGGAGCCTTCTTGGGGAAGAGCAGGTACGACAGCGCGATCAGCCCGTGGATCCCGGCGATGCGCAGCGTCGTCCCCTGCCAGGACCTGAGCGGCTCGGCGGCGGACGGGTCGCCGACGTACAGGACCGCCGCCTGGAGCAGGGCGAGGGAGACGCACGACGCGACGAGGGTGCGCAGCCAGAGGCCGCCCTCGTAGCGTGCCCGGGCCAGTCCGTGACGGGGCGGCTTCCCGGGGCGCGGGCCGCCGGCCAGACGGTGGGCCGCGTGGGCGTCGAGCCGGCCGACGGTGTAGTGGCCGTAGCCGACGGTGAAACCGATGTACAGGGCGGCCAGTCCGTGCTCCCAGCCGGGCTCCGCGCCGTTCCTCAGATCGACGGCGGTGACCGCGAACAGGACCAGTTCCAGCATCGGCTCGCACAGCAGCAGGGCCATGCCGGTGCGGCGCCACCGCAGGAGGTAGCGGGCGGTCAGGCCCAGCGCCAGCAGTACCCAGAAGCCCACCTCGCAGGCGATGATCAGCGCGACGATCACGATTGCTCCTCTCGGTTCCTCCTCCAGGCTGACGGCGGACCGCGTCCGCTGCGTCGTCGGCGGTGACGAACCGCGCGTGCATCCTTCGATGTACGCGCGGACCCTCCCGGGGCATCAGGCGGTGGACCGCTCCCCCGTGTTGGATGGACGCATGGCCCGAGGACTCCGCCCGCACCGCCACGACGTGTACATCGCCGTGGGCGGACTGCTCGGCGGACTGGCGCTGCTCGGCATCGGGCTGCACACCCGCGCCCGCCACGCCCCGGCCTCCGTCCTGGACCAGGACTGGGCGGTCGCCGTCCCGCTGCTGGTGACGGCGGGGTGCGAGCTGCTGCGCCGGACCCGGCCGGGCCCCGCCCTGCTCGTCGGCACCGCGGCGGTCGTCGCGGACCTCCCGACGCGGGGCAGCCTGGCCACCGTGGTGATGTTCACCGATCTCGTCTACGCGGCGGTGCTCTACGGCCCGCCCGCCTTCGCCCGCCGCCTTCCCTGGATCACCGGTCTGTTCACGGTGATCGGCACGGTCGTGCCGCTCGTGGTCTGGCGCACGCCGCAGGCATTCCTGCTTGGCGTGGGCGTCGCCCTGGTCAGCCTGGTGCCGGCGGCCACCGGTTGGGTGGTGCGCAACCACCGTGACACGGCCGTCGCCGAGCGGCTGCGGGCCGAACAGACCGCGCTGCTCGCGGACATGGACCGCGCACAGGCGGTCGTCGCCGAACGGGCCAGGGTGGCACGGGAGTTGCACGACATGATCGCCAACCACATGTCCGCCATCGCCATCCACTCCACGGCCGCGCTGTCCCTGGACGACCCGGAGACCTCGCGGCAGGCGCTCACCGTGATCCGGGAGAACAGCGTCGAGGGACTGGCGGAGATGCGGCGGCTGATCGGCATCCTGCGCGACAGCGGGGACGAGCGTGCCCCGGCCGCCGCGCCGACCCTGGACGGTCTCGAGGCGCTGGCCGAGACGGCCCGCGGCAACGGTCTCGAGGTCATGCTCGACGCCCGGCACGGCGAGGTGCCGACGCCGGTGGAGCTGGCGGCGTACCGGATCGTGCAGGAATCGCTGACCAACGCCCTCAAACACGCGGCTCCGGGCCGCGTCACCGTCGCCCTGGCACGGCGCGACGGCGCGCTCGAGGTGGCGGTGACCAGCCCCTACGGGCACCGGGGCGGGCCACGCGCCCCGGGCTCCGGTGCCGGTCTGGTCGGGATGCGGGAGCGGGCCGCGCTGCTCGGTGGCGCGTTCGCGGCCGGTCCCGAGGGCGCCGTCTGGACCGTCCGTGCCACCCTGCCCCTGGGTGATGGCGAAGGAGATCCCGCATGATCCGTGTCCTCGTCGCCGAGGACCAGTCCGCCGTCCGCGCCGGGCTGGTCCTGATCCTGCGCAGCGCGCCCGGCATCGAAGTGGCCGGCGAGGCGGCGGACGGCGAGCAGGCGGTGGCGCTGGCCCGCGAGCTGCGTCCCGACGTGGTGCTGATGGACCTCCAGATGCCGTGGCTGGACGGGGTGTCGGCGACCCGGCAGGTGGTCGCGGAGCGACTGGCGGACGTCCTCGTGCTCACCACCTTCGACCTCGACGCGTACGTCTTCGGGGCGCTGCGCGCGGGAGCGTCCGGATTCCTGCTCAAGGACGCCGAGGCACGGGAACTGGTGGAGGCGGTGCGCACGGTGGCGCGCGGGGAGGGGATCGTCGCGCCCGCCGTCACACGGCGTCTGATCGCCGAGTTCGCCGCCGGACCGGCACGGGAGGCGAAGGCGGCGCCGGCCGCGCTGGGCACCCTCACCCCCCGGGAGCGCGAGGTGCTGTCGTGCCTGGGCGAGGGGCTGTCCAACGCGGAGATCGCCCTCCGCCTGGACCTCGCGGAGGGCACCGTGAAGACCCACGTCAGCCGCCTGCTGGGCAAGCTGGAGCTGCGCAGCCGTGTCCAAGCGGCGGTGTTGGCCCAGGAGTTGGGGATCTGAGGAGCAACGGGACAACTGGTCCAGACCTATTGACCCGTGGTCCAGACCTTTCTATTCTCGCGGCACCGGGGGGCGTGATGGCTCAGTCACGCCGCCCGACCACAACCCCCACCGCCGAAGGGGCGGCCGTAGCTCCCCCGCAGGCGACATCACAAGAGGAGGCGCGGTATGCGCTTCAGACACAGAGCCGCGGCCGGGTTCGCGACCCTGCTGCTCCCGCTGGCCGGGATGGTCGGCCTCGCGGGCTCCGCTCAGGCCGCGGCATCGGCCACCGCCACCTACGCCAAGACCCAGGACTGGGGCACCGGCTTCGAGGGCAAGTGGACGGTGACCAACTCCAGTACCACGAGCATCAGTTCGTGGACGATCGAGTGGGACTTCCCCTCCGGTACGTCCGTCACCTCCGCCTGGGACGCGGACGTGACCAGCTCCGGCACCCACTGGACCGCCAAGAACAAGTCCTACAACGGCACCCTCGCCCCGGGCGCCTCCGTCTCCTTCGGCTTCAACGGCGCCGGCGCCGGATCCCCCAGCAACTGCAAGCTCAACGGCGGCAGTTGTGACGGCGGCAGCACGGTACCCGGTGACAACCCGCCCTCCGCGCCGGGCACCCCGACCGCCTCGAACATCACCGACACCTCGGTGAAGCTCACCTGGGGCGCGGCCACCGACGACAAGGGCGTCAAGAACTACGACGTGCTGCGCGACGGCAGGACGGTCGCGACCGTGACGACGACCTCGTACACGGACACCGGGCTGACCGCGGGCACCGACTACTCCTACAGCGTCCAGGCCCGTGACACCGCCAACCAGACCGGCCCGGTCAGCGGCTCGGTCGCCGTGCGCACCACCGGCGGCGGTGGCGGCACTCCCCCGCCCGGCAACAAGGTCCGGCTCGGCTACTTCACCGAGTGGGGCATCTACGGCCGCAACTACAACGTCAAGAACATCGTGACGTCCGGCTCCGCCTCGAAGATCACGCACATCAACTACGCCTTCGGCAACGTCACCGGCGGCAAGTGCACGATCGGCGACTCCTACGCCGACTACGACAAGGCGTTCACCGCCGACCAGTCGGTCAGCGGCGTCGCCGACACCTGGGACCAGCCGCTGCGCGGCAACTTCAACCAGCTGCGCCAGCTGAAGGCCAAGTACCCGAACATCAAGGTGCTGTGGTCCTTCGGTGGCTGGACCTGGTCCGGCGGCTTCGCGGACGCGGCCAAGAACCCGACGGCCTTCGCCCAGTCCTGCTACGACCTGGTGAAGGACTCCCGCTGGGCCGACGTGTTCGACGGCATCGACATCGACTGGGAGTACCCCAACGCCTGCGGCCTGACCTGTGACACCAGCGGGCCGGCGGCCATCAAGAACGTGGCGGCCGCGCTGCGGGCCAAGTTCGGCAACAGCGCCCTGGTCACGGCGGCCGTCTCCGCCGACGGCACCTCCGGCGGCAAGGTCGACGCCGCCGACTACGGCGGGGCGGCGCAGTACCTCGACTGGTACAACGTGATGACGTACGACTTCTTCGGCGCCTGGGACGCGAAGGGCCCCACCGCCCCGCACTCCCCGCTCACCTCCTACAACGGCATCCCGCAGGCCGGCTTCACCACGGCCGACGCGATCGCCAAGTACAAGGCCAAGGGCGTACCGGCGAGCAAGCTGCTCGTGGGCATCGGCCTGTACGGCCGCGGCTGGACCGGCGTCACCCAGGACGCCCCGGGCGGCACGGCCACGGGCCCGGCGACCGGTACGTACGAGCAGGGCATCGAGGACTACAAGGTGCTCAAGACGTCCTGCCCGGCCACCGGCACCATCGCGGGCACGGCCTACGCGAAGTGCGGCAGCAACTGGTGGTCCTACGACACCCCGGCCACCATCGGCACCAAGATGTCCTGGGCGAAGACCCAGGGCCTGGGCGGCGCCTTCTTCTGGGAGTTCAGCGGTGACACCAGCAACGGCGAACTGGTGAACGCCATCAACAGCGGTCTGTCGTAAGGGCCCACCGGCCCCGAGACCGGAAGAGCTCCCCCGGACGTGGTCCGGGGGAGCTCTTCCGTCGTACTACGCCACATTCACCCTTTGTCCGGGTGGCGCCGCCTCCAGCCAGGCAAGGAAGCCGGTCAACGCGTCCTCGCTCATCGCGAGTTCCAGGCGCGTACCGCGGTGCAGGCAGGTGAGGACGACCGCGTCGGAGAGCAGCGCGAGTTCCTCCTCGCCCTCGGGCAGACGGCGGCCGGCCACCTCGATGGACGCCCGCTCCAGGGTGCGGCGGGGACGGGGGGCGTAGGAGAAGACACGGAACCACTCGACGCGGTCGCCGTTGTAGCGGGCGACGCCGTAGCTCCAGCCCTTGCCGCTGGTGTCGGTCTTCTCCGGTACGTCCCAGCGCAGACTGCAGTCGAAGGTGCCGCCGGAGCGCTGGATGAGCCTGCGTCGCAGGCCGAAGACGAACAGTCCCACCACCACGAGCAAGACCACCAGCCCGCACACAGTCAGAGCGAGGACCATCGACACCGACCTCCTCGTCTCCTAGGTAATGGAACGGAAAAAACACCCACATTCACCTCAGCCGCGGCCGGTACCGGATTGCTCCGGTACCGACCGCGGCTGAGTGACGTCATCACACGGCTGGCTGGGTTCAGCTGGCCGTCGCCGCGCGCAGTCGGACCTCCGCGCGGCGCTCGGCATGAGCGTCGCCCTCCGCCTTCGCGCGTTCGAGCTCCCGCTCGGTGCGCTGGACGTCGATCTCGTCCGAGAGTTCGGCGATCTCCGCCAGCAGTGACAGCTTGTTGTCCGCGAACGAGATGAAACCGCCGTGCACGGCGGCGATGACCGTGGCACCTTCACTCGTACGGATGGTCACCGGGCCCGACTCCAGCACACCGAGCAGCGGCTGGTGACCGGGCATGACGCCGATGTCGCCGGACGTGGTGCGCGCGACGACCAGGGTGGCCTCGCCGGACCAGACCTGGCGGTCGGCGGCGACGAGCTCGACGTGCAGCTCAGCAGCCAAGGGTGGCTCCTCGGGTCACCACCCGGCGGTAGTGCCGGGTGTTGGGGTCAATTCTAAGGGGCGTGGACGAGGGGGCGGGACGCACCCGCCCCCTCAAGCGAGCGCGATGCTCAGGAGACGCCCAGTTCCTTCGCGTTCTTCTTCAGGTCCTCGATACCACCGCACATGAAGAACGCCTGCTCGGGGAAGTGGTCGTACTCGCCGTCGCAGATCGCGTTGAACGCCGCGATCGACTCGTCCAGCGGCACGTCCGAGCCGTCCACACCGGTGAACTGCTTGGCGACGTGGGTGTTCTGGGACAGGAAGCGCTCCACGCGACGGGCACGGTGGACGACGAGCTTGTCCTCCTCGCCGAGCTCGTCGATACCGAGGATCGCGATGATGTCCTGCAGGTCCTTGTACTTCTGCAGGATGTTCTTCACGCGCATGGCCGCGTTGTAGTGGTCCGCCGCGATGTAGCGGGGGTCCAGGATCCGGGACGTGGAGTCCAGCGGGTCCACGGCCGGGTAGATGCCCTTCTCCGAGATCGGACGGGACAGCACCGTCGTCGCGTCGAGGTGGGCGAAGGTGGTGGCCGGGGCCGGGTCGGTCAGGTCGTCCGCGGGGACGTAGATCGCCTGCATCGAGGTGATCGAGTGACCGCGGGTCGAGGTGATGCGCTCCTGGAGCAGACCCATCTCGTCGGCCAGGTTCGGCTGGTAACCCACGGCGGACGGCATACGGCCGAGCAGCGTGGAGACCTCGGAACCGGCCTGCGTGAAGCGGAAGATGTTGTCGATGAAGAACAGCACGTCCTGCTTCTGGACGTCACGGAAGTACTCGGCCATGGTCAGGCCGGCCAGCGCGACGCGCAGACGGGTGCCCGGGGGCTCGTCCATCTGACCGAAGACCAGCGCGGTCTTGTCGATGACGCCCGACTCGCTCATCTCGTCGATGAGGTCGTTGCCCTCACGGGTGCGCTCGCCGACACCGGCGAACACGGAGACACCGTCGTGGTTGTTGGCGACGCGGTAGATCATCTCCTGGATGAGCACCGTCTTGCCGACGCCGGCACCGCCGAACAGACCGATCTTGCCGCCCTTGACGTACGGGGTCAGCAGGTCGATGACCTTGACGCCGGTCTCGAACATCTCGGTCTTCGACTCGAGCTCGTCGAAGTTCGGCGCCTTGCGGTGGATCGACCAGCGCTCGCCCTCGTACTCGGCGTCGACGTTCAGCACCTCACCGAGGGTGTTGAACACCTTGCCCTTGGTGAAGTCGCCGACCGGGACGGTGATCGCCGAGCCGGTGTCCGTCACCGGAGCCTGGCGGACCAGGCCGTCGGTGGGCTGCATGGAGATCGTGCGGACGATGCCGTCACCGAGGTGCTGCGCGACCTCGAGCGTCAGCGTCTTCTTCTCGCCCGCGTTCGCCGGGTCGGCGACCTCGACGTGAAGGGCGTTGTTAATGTCCGGCATCGCGTCGACGGGGAACTCCACGTCGACGACCGGGCCGATGACCCGCGCGACGCGGCCCGCCGCCGTGGCCGTCTCAACAGTGGTGGTCATTACTTGTCACTCCCCGCGGTCGCGTCGGCCAGGGCGCTCGCGCCACCGACGATCTCGCTGATTTCCTGGGTGATTTCGGCCTGGCGGGCCGCGTTGGCAAGACGTGCGAGCGTGTCGATCAGCTCGCCCGCGTTGTCGGTGGCCGACTTCATCGCGCGCCGCGTGGCGGCGTGCTTGGAAGCGGCCGACTGGAGCAGCGCGTTGTAGATACGGCTCTCCACGTAGCGCGGCAGCAGCGCGTCGAGGACGTCCTCCGCCGAGGGCTCGAAGTCGTACAGCGGAAGGATCTCGCCCTTCGGAGCGGCCTCCGCGGCGACCTCGTCCAGACGCAGCGGAAGCAGCCGGGCGTCGGTGGCCGTCTGCGTCATCATCGAGACGAACTCCGTGTAGACGATGTGGAGCTCGTCCACGCCGCCGTCCTCGGTGCCCTTCTGGATGGCCTCGATCAGCGGGGCCGCCACCGTCTTGGCGTCCGCGTACGCGGGCTCGTCGGTGAAGCCGGTCCACGACTCCGTGATCGTGCGCTCACGGAAGTTGTAGTGGGCGACACCGCGCCGGCCGACGATGTACGTGTCGACCTGCTTGCCCTCGCTCTCGAGGCGCGCGGTCAGCTGCTCCGCCGCCTTGATGGCGTTGGAGTTGAAGGCGCCGGCCAGACCGCGGTCGCTCGTCAGGAGCAGTACCGCGGCGCGGGTCGGGTTCTCCGCCTCCGTGGTCAGCGGGTGCTTGGTGTTGGACCCGGTGCCGACCGCCGTGACCGCGCGGGTCAGTTCCTGCGCGTACGGCGTGGAGGCCGACACCTTGCGCATCGCCTTGACGACGCGCGAGGCGGCGATCATCTCCATCGCCTTGGTGATCTTCTTGGTCGCGGTGACGGATCGGATGCGACGCTTGTAGACCCGGAGCTGGGCTCCCATGAGTCAGGTCCCTTCCTTACGTCACTTGGCGGCAGCGGCCGGGGTGTCCTCGCCGAGCAGCTTTCCGTCGCCCGTCTCGAACTGCTTCTTGAAGTCGGCGATTGCCTCGGCGACGGCCTGCAGCGTGTCGTCGGACATCTTGCCGCCCTCCTTGATGGAGGTCATGAGGCCCTGCTCCTTGCGGTGCAGGTACTCCAGGAGCTCCTTCTCGAAGCGGCGGATGTCGGCGACCGGCACCTCGTCCATCTTGCCGGTGGTACCGGCCCACACGGAGACGACCTGGTCCTCGGTGGCCATCGGCTGGTACTGGTCCTGCTTCAGCAGCTCGACCATGCGCTGACCGCGCTCCAGCTGGGACTTCGAGGCGGCGTCCAGGTCGGAACCGAAGGCGGCGAACGCCTCCAGCTCACGGAACTGGGCCAGGTCCACGCGCAGACGGCCGGAGACCTGCTTCATCGCCTTGTGCTGCGCGGAACCACCGACTCGGGAGACGGAGATACCGACGTTCAGCGCGGGGCGCTGACCGGCGTTGAACAGGTCCGACTCCAGGAAGCACTGGCCGTCGGTGATGGAGATGACGTTGGTCGGGATGAACGCCGAGACGTCGTTGGCCTTGGTCTCGACGATCGGCAGACCGGTCATCGAGCCCTTGCCCATGTCGTCGGACAGCTTCGCGCAGCGCTCCAGCAGCCGGGAGTGCAGGTAGAAGACGTCGCCCGGGTAGGCCTCACGGCCCGGCGGACGGCGCAGCAGCAGCGACACGGCGCGGTAGGCGTCGGCCTGCTTCGACAGGTCGTCGAAGATGATCAGGACGTGCTTGCCCTGGTACATCCAGTGCTGACCGATGGCGGAACCGGTGTACGGCGCCAGGTACTTGAAGCCGGCCGGGTCGGACGCCGGGGCGGCCACGATGGTCGTGTACTCCAGCGCGCCGTTCTCCTCCAGCGAGCGCCGGACCGACGCGATGGTGGAGCCCTTCTGGCCGATGGCGACGTAGATGCAGCGGACCTGCTTGTTCGGGTCGCCGGTGCGCCAGTTGTCACGCTGGTTGATGATCGTGTCGACGGCCAGGGCGGTCTTGCCGGTCTGGCGGTCGCCGATGATCAGCTGACGCTGACCGCGGCCGATCGGGGTCATGGCGTCGACGGCCTTGTAGCCGGTCTCCATCGGCTCGTGCACCGACTTGCGCTGCATGACCGTGGGGGCCTGCAGTTCGAGGGCGCGGCGGCCCTCGGTCTCGATCTCGCCGAGGCCGTCGATCGGGTTGCCGAGCGGGTCCACCACGCGGCCGAGGTAGCCCTCGCCCACGGCCACGGACAGGACCTCACCGGTGCGCTGCACCGGCTGGCCCTCCTCGATGCCGCTGAACTCACCGAGGACGATGGCACCGATCTCGCGCTCCTCGAGGTTGAGGGCGAGGCCGAGGGTGCCGTCCTCGAACTTCAGCAGTTCGTTGGCCATGGCCGAGGGAAGACCCTCGACCTTCGCGATGCCGTCGCCGGCAAGGGTGACCGTACCGACCTCCTCGCGCGAGGCCGCGTCCGGCTTGTACGACTGGACGAAGTTCTCCAGCGCGTCCCGGATCTCCTCCGGCCGGATCGTGAGCTCCGCCATCTGGGTTCCCTGCTCTCCTTGTTGGGCCCGAAGTTTCACTTGGGGGGTATTCCACGAGTTCGGGACTCCCCCCAATAAGAGGTGAATCCTCTGCACGGCCCAACCAGGGCCGTCGTGTACGTCTTGCGTGTTGAGTTGCTGCTAGCTCGCCATGCGGCGGGCGGCGTCCTCGAGCCGGTCCGCGAGGGAGCCGTTGATGACCTCGTCACCCACCTGCACCCGGACTCCGCCGACGACCTCGGGGTCGACGTCGAGGTTGAGGTGCATCTGGTGGCCGTAGAGCTTGGCGAGGGCCGCGCCGAGGCGCTGCTTCTGCGTGTCGCTCAGCGGGACCGCCGAGGTGACGACGGCGACCATGCGGTTGCGACGGTCGGCGGCGAGCTTGGTCAGGGACTCCAGTCCCGCTTCCAGGCTACGTCCCCGCGGCGCGGTCACAAGGCGCGTCACCAGACCCACGGTGGTCGCGGCCGCCCGGCCACCGAGCAGCCGGTGCAGCAGCTCCTTCTTGGCCGATGCGGTCGCGGCGCGGTCGGTCAGGGCCGCGCGCAGCCCGGTGTTGGAGGAGACGATCCGGCCGAAGCGGAACAGCTCGTCCTCGACGTTGTCGAGCGTGCCGGTCTGCTGTGCCGCGGTGAGGTCGGCGACGTCCGCCAGCTCCTCCAGCGTGTCGACCAGGTCACGGGGCTGCGACCAGCGGGAACGCACCATGCCGGACACCAGGTCCGCGGCCGTGCCGCCGATCTGGCCGCCGAGCAGGCGCTGCACCAGCGTGGCCTTGGCCTCGCCGGACTGCGCCGGGTCGGTCAGGACCCGACGCAGACCGACCTCGCGGTGGAGCAGCGCGGTGACGGCCGCCAGCTCGTCGGCGAGCTGGGCGGCGTCCACCGAGGTGGAGTCCGTCAGCGCGTCCAGACGCTCACGTGCGGCGGTCAGCGCCTCACGGCTGGCTCCGTGCATGGTCATCGAGTCGCCTCGGCCTTCGAAGCGGCTTCATCGAGGCCGTCGAGGAAGCGGTCGATCACACGGCTCTGCCGGGCGTGGTCCTCGAGGGACTCGCCGACGAGCTTGCCGGCCAGCTCGGTGGCCAGCGTGCCGACGTCCTGCCGGAGCGCGGACGCGGCGGCCTTGCGGTCGGCCTCGATCTGGGCGTGGCCGGCGGCGACGATCTCCTCGCGCTGACGCTGGCCCTCGGCCCGCATCTCGGCGATGAGCGTGGCGCCCTGCTCCTGCGCCTCCTGGCGCAGGCGCGCGGCCTCGTGCCGGGCCTCGGCGAGCTGAGCCTTGTACTGCTCAAGAACGCTCTGGGCCTCGGTCTGCGCGGCCTCGGCCTTTTCGATACCGCCCTCGATGGCCTCGCGGCGCTCCTCCAGAACCTTGTTGATGTTCGGGAGGAGCTTCTTCGCGAGGAAACCGAAGACGATGACGAAGGCGAGCAGGCCGATGACGAGCTCGGGGATCGGCGGGACGAGAGGGTTCTCCGTCTCGGCCGCCAGAATGAGCAGCTGGCTCATGTCAGTGCCTTTCGTCTAGGAAGCTTTCGCTGTTCGGCGAATCAGGTGCCGTAGACGAACGGCATGACCAGACCGATCAGGGCCAGCGCCTCACAGAAGGCGAAGCCGAGGATCTGGTTGGCGCGGATCAGGCCGGCGGCCTCGGGCTGGCGGGCCAGGGCCTGGGTGCCGTTACCGAAGATGATGCCGACGCCGACGCCGGGACCGATGGCAGCGAGGCCGTAACCGACGGAGCCGAGCGAGCCGGAAACAGCGGCAAGGGTCTGGGACATGCCAGTTCTTCCTTTTCTTTACGGACCGGTGGGGGTTGGCCACCGGACGATCAGGGGGTTGCTCTGCGGGGTGCTCAGTGGTGCTCTGCGAGCGCGCCCTGGATGTACGTGCAGGTCAGGAGGACGAAGACGTACGCCTGCAGTGCCTGGATGAAGAGCTCGAAGGCCGTCATCACGATCGTCATGATGAAGCTGACGCCCGCGTAGGCGATGCCGATGCCGTTGAGCAGGTACCAGCTGGCGATCGTGAAGAGGAGCAGCAGCGTGTGGCCCGCGAACATGTTCGCGAAGAGCCGGACCGCGTGAGTGAAGGGCCGGACCAGCAGGTTCGAGAAGAACTCGATGAGCATGGCCAGCGGGAGCACCGCGCCCAGCGACTTGTCGTAGCCCGTCACGTTCTTGAAGAAGCCCACGAAGCCGTGGCGCTTGAAGGTCAGCGAGACCCACAGCACGTAGACGATCAGGGCCAGCACGATCGGGTACGCGATGATCGCGGTGACCGGGAACTGGGCGACCGGGACGATCGACCAGAGGTTCATCATCCAGATGAAGAAGAACAGGGAGACGACGAGCGGGACGTACTTCTCGCCTTCCTTCTTGCCGATCGTCTCGTAGACGACTCCGCGCCGGATGAAGTCGTAACCGGCCTCGGCGACCATCTGAAGCTTGCCGGGCACGACCTGCGGCTTGCGGAACGCGGCCCAGAAGAAGCCGACGACGATGATCGAGCCGAGCAGCGCCAGCAGCATCGTCTTGTTGAAGTACAGGTTGCTGTCCGCGTTGCCCCAGAGGGGCTCGAACAGGAACGAGTGCAGGCCCGGAGCGGGGAAGCCACAGCCGGCGAAGATGTGGCAGTCGGTCTCGAAGGCGAGCACCTGCGTCGGGTCAGCACTCACCGCGGGCTCCTTCAGCATGGCGCATAGGTACGGCAACCTCGTTGTGTCGGCGCGGCGTGCGGCCGCAGTTCGGCACGGGACTGGTGTTACGGATGTGGGGGCGGCAGAGGGGCATCTCGCCTCGCGATCGAACAGGCGTCAGCTGTGATGCCCGCGCCCGCGATGCCGCAGTTGGCACCGGACGATAGCAGGATCTCTCAAGCGTCTTTATCCCGGCCCTACCGCTCACGACGAGCGCTCCGTCTTTTCGGACTTCTCGCCCGCCGTGGACGGGGCCGAGTCGGGCTCGACGTAGAGGATCTTGGACTTCATATGGGCCCGCGTCTGCGCCGCGGTCCACGCCAGCGTGGCGGCGAGCAGGGTGAAGGCGAAGGCCTTCGGGTTGAACAGCGTGGTGTGCTTGAACGCGGCCAGGAAGACGAACAGCAGCAGGATCTGGGCCGCGTAGAGCATCAGGCCCATCGCCTGGAAGAGATGCGGAAGCGACTTGGCCGTGCGCTGCAGGACGTAGAGGCCGAGCCCCATGAACAGGATCACGACCAGGGTCGCGACGACCGCGCCGATCGCCCCTTTTCCACCGGCGACCACACCGCTGACGACGGCGGCAACCACACCGACGGCGGCTGTGGGCACAGCGGCCTCGGCCAGGATCCGGGCGTCATTGGACGGCATCGCGGCAACTCCGCATTCACAGGGGGCAGGGCGTCGTCATGGGACGAGCGTAGTCCCGGTGCCGAGGGGGGAAACCTCGGCCCCACCAGGACCTTCTCACTGTGGCCCTTCGGCTCTCCGGGATACTCGTGAACGGTATCACAAACTATTTGATGAGGTCTTTACCTCCTGGGTGTGCTGACCCTCACACGTGAGAGTACAGCTGCACTTCTGTGCAAAATCCAGACCTATTCGCCCGATATTGAGGGGATTCAGCACCCCACGGGTTGGCAACGCTTTAGTCAGATTCTTACCTTGGCCGTCAGCGCGATGTTCCGGCTTTCCGCCCGTCCAGAACGCGCGAACGGGCTCCGACGGCGGTCGCTCCGTTGACCCCGGCCGCACCGGCACGGACCCGCACGCCCGCGGCCACGGGCGCCTCCCCCGGCACAGCGCTCTCCGAGGCCGCGGAAGCCCCCACGGACGCCTCCTGCGGCGCGGAGTCCGTGGACGAGGCGGACGACGCCACCGCTGGCTCGGAGGCTCCCCGGCCCATGACCCCGCCCCGGCGCCGGTAGCGCGGCGGCACGAACCGCTCGGCCCAGCGCGGGGCGCGGGGGGTGAAGCGCGGCAGCAGGAGCAGCACCAGGCCGAGGAAGCTGAGGCCCACGATGCCCAGCAC
This sequence comes from Streptomyces sp. 6-11-2, assembly GCF_006540305.1. GTDB lineage: Bacteria > Actinomycetota > Actinomycetes > Streptomycetales > Streptomycetaceae > Streptomyces. The sequence continues at coordinate 2,159,552 of NZ_BJOR01000001.1, forward strand.
GATCCACATGGACGCCGACTTGACCGAGTAGGCGAGCGCGCCGAAGCCGATCAGGGCCGCCCAGAAGTACATGATCAGCACGGCCCGGCTGTGCGAGTGGCCGATCTCCAGCAGGCGGTGGTGCAGATGGCCGCGGTCGGCGGCGAACGGCGACTTGCCGTGCCAGGTGCGCCGCACGATGGCCAGGACCAGGTCGGCGGCCGGGATGGCGATGATCGTCAACGGCATCAGCAGCGGGATGTAGACCGGCACCATCTGGTGCACCGCGTTGCGCTCGGACCCGGAGAACAGCTTCATCACGTCGGGGTCGACCTGCCCGGTCACCGAGATCGCGCCGGCCGCCAGCACCAGGCCGATGAGCATGGACCCCGAGTCGCCCATGAAGATCCGCGCGGGATGCATGTTGTGCGGCAGGAAGCCCAGGCACATGCCCATGAGGACGGCCGCGAAGAGGGTGGCGGGGGCGGCGGCCTCGATGCCGTACGAGTACCAGATCCGGTAGGCGTACATGAAGAACGCGGCGGCCGCGATGCACACCATGCCGGAGGCCAGACCGTCGAGGCCGTCGACGAAGTTGACCGCGTTGATGGTGATGACGACCAGGGCGACCGTGAGCAGGGTGCCCTGCCACTGGGTGAGCGCGACCGTGCCGACGCCGGGCACGGGCAGCCACAGGATCGTCAGACCCTGCATCACCATCACACCGGCCGCGATCATCTGACCGCCCAGCTTGATCAGGGCGTCGATCTCGAACTTGTCGTCCAGGACACCGATCAGCCAGATCAGGGCGGCGCCGGAGAGCAGCGCGCGCGGCTCGTTCGACTTCTCGAAGACCTCGTTGAGGTTGGTGAGGTGGTCGGCGACGAGCAGGCCCGCGCACAGGCCGAAGAACATGGCGATACCGCCGAGCCGGGGAGTGGGCTCCCGGTGCACGTCACGTGCCCGGATCTCCGGCATCGCTCCCGCGACGATCGCGAACTTGCGTACCGGCCCTGTCAGCAGATACGTCACCGCGGCCGTGATGCAGAGCGTCAGCAGGTATTCACGCACGGGCTTCCCCACAGGTCTCGCTGGCCTTCTCAGCCCCACACCCTAGCGACGCAGGCATATGTATGTGGACTTCCGGGTAGCGACGATGGTTGCACGTGTGGCTGTGTACGGTTTTGTACGACCCCTCTGCTACCCCGCCTCAGCCGGGATACGGCGGAAACCGGACCGTGAGTTCGCGCACGTCCTCGCGCGCGCTCGCCCCGTCGACCTCGCCGCGCAGCACCTTGCCGAACAGGACGGCTATCCACTCCATCTCCTGCTGGCCCATGCCCTGGCTGGTCACCGCGGCGGTGCCCAGGCGCAGCCCGCGGCTGTCGGCGTGCGGCAGCGCGCAGCAGTCGAGGACGATACCGGCGGCGGCCAGCCGTCCGCGCGCGGTGCGCCCCTCGATACCGAGCGGCGCCGGGTCGGCGGTGATCAGGTGAGTGTCCGTGCCGCCCGTGGTGACGGTCAGGCCCTCGGCGGCCAGCCGGGCCGCGAGCACCCTCGCGTTGGCGACGACCTGGTGGGCGTAGGCGGAGAAGGCCGGGGTCGCGGCCTCGCCGAACGCGACGGCCTTGGCGGCGATGGTGTGCATCTGGGCGCCGCCCTGGGTGAAGGGGAAGACGGCGCGGTCGACGCGCTCGGCCAGCTCGCCGCCGCACAGGAGCATCCCGCCGCGCGGCCCGCGCAGCACCTTGTGGGTGGTGGCGCACACCACGTCGGCGTACGGGACGGGGTTGGGCGCCGCCTTGCCGGCGACGAGTCCGATGGGGTGGGCCGCGTCGGCGATCAGATAGGCGCCGACCTCGTCGGCGACCGAGCGGAAGAAGGCGTAGTCGATGTGGCGGGGGTAGGCGATGGAGCCGCACACGATCGCCTTGGGCCGGTGCGCGTGGGCGAGCGTGCGCACCTGCTGGTGATCGATGAGTCCGGTCTCGGCGTCGACGCCGTAGCCGACGAAGTCGAACCAGCGGCCGGAGAAGTTCGCGGGCGAGCCGTGCGTGAGGTGTCCGCCGTAGGGCAGGCCGAGGGCGAGGACGGTGTCGCCGGGCCGCAGCAGCGCCGCGTACGCGGCGAGCACCGCGGACGAGCCCGAGTGGGCCTGCACGTTGGCGTGTTCGGCACCGAACAGGGCCTTGGCCCGCCCTACGGCGAGGCGTTCGGCGACGTCGACGATCTCGCAGCCGCCGTGGTGCCGGGCGCCGGGATAGCCCTCGGCGTACTTGTTCGCCAGCACCGAGCCGAGCGTGGCGAGCACCGCCGGCGAGGTGAAGTTCTCGGCCGCGATCAACTGGAGCGTCGTCGACTGCCGGTCGAGCTCCCCGAGCAGGACGTCGGCCAGTTCGGGGTCCTGCCGGCGCAGGAGATCGGCCTCGAGAACGGGGATGACCGACATGTCGGGCTCCGGGCGGTCGACGTTGACGTACGTCCAATGTAGGCCCACCAGCCCCACCCCGCGCGGCCCCTTACGCCGACACGGCTACCCCTCGCGTGCCTCTCGGCGCACACCCGCGCGACGCCGGCAGCCGGGCCCGGGAGACCGAGCGGCGAGCCCCACGTGCACACGTGCGGGCACGCCCCAGCCGCACCTCTCCCCCGTCCACGCGCCTCCCGTCGACGGGCCTCGGGGAGCGCGACGAGCGCCGGGTCCCCCACGGGCCGACAGGTCCCTCCAGCCGGGCCGTACGGCCCACGGAGCCTCCGCCGGGGTCCCCGAGCCACGTACGAGCGTGCGGCCCGCCAGACGCCCGACAGGGCACGCGCCGAGGCCGACCACCGACACAACCCACGCACGCCCCAGACCGGAGCAGGCCGACCGGACCCGCGCGCGACCCAAACGGGCCGCCCTCCGCCGGACACGCCGCAGACACGCGTCAAGGCCATCCCCGACGCAACCCGGAGGCCGCACCGACACGGCCCACGACGCACCCACACCACGCCCGCCCGGCCGGAGCAGGCCGCCGGTCCGGGCACGCCCCGTGCACGGCCCCACAGGGCGCCTTCAGCCAGGACTCGGGCTCTCCAACGCCAGGCGCCTCACAGGCGCACGCCAAAGGCCGCCGCCGACGCAGTCACGGCACACCCGCACCACGCCCACCGGCCCGAGCAGGCCAACCGGACCCGACGCGACCCGTGTGCGGCCCCGAAGGGCACCCCTGGCCCCCGAGCCGGGTCCCGGGCCTCCCCGTCCGCCAGAAGCTCCGCAGACGCGCGCCGAGGCCGTCACCCGGCGCGACCCTTGCGCGACCTCACGGAGCACCCCGGCTCCCGCGCCGGAGCGCTTCAGTTGCTGGGTGGTCGGCGGCCGTCCCCGGAGGTGGATAGCCGTCCGCTGCGAGGCCCGGCGGGCGTCAGGCGCGGGCCGGGACTCCCGTCAGAGCCGTTACCACCGGGTCCAGGGCCTGGTGTATCTCGTCGCCGACCGAGCGGAAGAACGTCAGGGGGGCGCCGTAGGGGTCGTAGACCTCGTCGGCCTCGGCGGTCGGGGCCAGGAGCCACCCGCGTAGAGCGGCGGCGGCGCGGACCAGGGCGCGGGCGCGTTCGACCACGCCGTCCTCCAGGGGCGGCAGCGTGGCCGTGTCTATCGCCTTCACCAGGCGGGTGAACTCCTTGAGGGTGAAGGTGCGCAGGCCCGCCGAGTGGCCCATGGAGATGACCTGGGCACGGTGGTCCAGGGTCGCGGTGAGCACCAGGTCGGCGCGGATCACATGCTCGTCCAGCAGTTCCCGGCCGGTGAAGCCGGAGGCGTCCGCGCCGAAGTCGGCCAGCACGGTCTCCGCGTTGGCCTCCATCGGCGCGCCTTCGTGGCCCCAGGTGCCCGCGCTCTCCACGATCAGCCCGCCGCCCCGCGGATCCCCGAGCCGGTCCGCCACGAAGTGCCGGGTCAGCCGCTCGGTGATGGGAGAACGGCACACGTTGCCGGTGCTGACGTGCAGGATGCGGAAGGTGTCGCCTATGCCACGCCCCGCGTCAGGGGCCGTCAATTCGCCACCTCGAGGTCGGGTACCACCTTGCGCAGCTCCTCCGGCGACAGGGCGCCCTCGCGCAGCAGCACGGGCACCTTGCGGGTGACGTCGACGATGGAGGACGGGACGTTGCCGGGGGTCGGGCCGCCGTCGAGGTAGACGGAGACGGAGTCGCCGAGCATGTCCTGCGCGGCGCCGCAGTTCTCCGGCGCGGGGTGGCCGGTCAGGTTCGCCGACGACACGGCCATCGGGCCGACCTCCGTGAGCAGTTCGATGGCGACCGGGTGCAGCGGCATCCGCACCGCGACCGTGCCCCGGGTGTCCCCGAGGTCCCACTGGAGGGACGGCTGGTGCCGCGCGACCAGCGTCAGCGCGCCCGGCCAGAAGGCGTCCACGAGTTCCCAGGCCATCTCGGAGAAGTCCGTGACCAGTCCGTGCAGCGTGTTCGGGGAGCCGATGAGGACGGGGGTGGGCATGTTGCGGCCCCGGCCCTTGGCGGCGAGCAGGTCGGCCACGCCCTCGGAGGAGAACGCGTCGGCGCCGATGCCGTAGACCGTGTCGGTGGGCAGCACCACGAGTTCGCCGCGGCGGACGGCGGACGCCGCCTCACGCAGACCCGTCACGCGGTCGGTGGCGTCGTTGGTGTCGTATCGCCGTGCCATTGTCAGCGGGCCTCCTCGTACACGTACTGCTGGTCAGAAGTCCTGATGGGGGTCACGGCAGCGCCTTGCGGGCGGTGGCGAACCGCGGCCGGTTGTTGAGGTCGGGGTGGTCGGCGGCGTCGGCCCAGCCCAGTTCCTCGGTGAAGATCCACGGCACCTGTCCGCCCTGGGTGTCGGCGTGCTCGACGACGACGACTCCGCCGGGCCGCAGCAGCCGGTGCGCGGTGCGCTCGATGCCGCGGATCAGGTCGAGGCCGTCCTCCCCGGAGAACAACGCCAGCTCCGGGTCGTAGTCGCGGGCCTCGGGGGCGACGTACTCCCATTCGGTGAGCGGGATGTACGGCGGGTTGGAGATGACGAGGTCGACCTGGCCGTCGAGGTCCGGGAAGGCCGTCAGGGCGTCGCCCTGACGCAGGTCGACCCTGGACCCCTCCATGTTCTTGCTGGTCCACTTCAGGGCGTCCTCGCTCAGCTCCACGGCGTGCACGCGCGAACGCGGCACCTCCTGGGCGAGGGCGAGCGCGATGGCCCCCGAGCCGGTGCACAGGTCGACGATGCACGGCTCGACGACGTCCATGGCCCGTACGGCGTCTATGGCCCAGCCGACCACGGACTCGGTCTCCGGCCGGGGCACGAACACCCCTGGCCCGACCTGGAGTTCCAGATACCGGAAGTAGGCCCGCCCGGTGATGTGCTGGAGCGGCTCGCGCTGCTCGCGCCGGGCGATGACCTCCCAGTAGCGGGCGTCGAAGTCGGCGTCCTTCACGGTGTGCAGCTGGCCCCGCTTGACGCCGTGCACGAACGCGGCGAGTTCCTCCGCGTCGGTGCGCGGCGAGTCCACGCCCGCGTCGGCCAGCCGCTGGGTGGCCTGCGCCACCTCCGCGAGCAGCACGCTGCGGGGGCTCGGGGGTCGCCCCCCGGATTCTTGCTGCACGCTGGTCCTCCGTTGGTGCTCGTACGTACGCACGTCCCGCGTGCGTACGTGTCTTACGCGGCCGCGAGCTTGGCGGCCGAGTCCGCGTCGACGCAGGCCTGGATCACCGCGTCCAGCTCGCCGTCCAGGACCTGGTCCAGGTTGTACGCCTTGAAGCCGACGCGGTGGTCCGAGATGCGGTTCTCCGGGAAGTTGTAGGTGCGGATCTTCTCGGAGCGGTCGACGGTGCGGACCTGGCTGCGGCGGGCGTCGGCGGCTTCCCGCTCCGCCTCCTCCTGCGCCATGGCGAGCAGCCTGGAGCGCAGGATACGCAGCGCCTGCTCCTTGTTCTGCAGCTGGCTCTTCTCGTTCTGGCAGGAGGCGACGACTCCGGTGGGCAGGTGCGTGATGCGCACCGCGGAGTCGGTGGTGTTGACGGACTGGCCGCCGGGCCCGGAGGACCGGTAGACGTCGATGCGGAGGTCGTTGGGGCTGATCTCCACGTCCACCTCCTCGGCCTCGGGGGTGACCAGCACACCGGCCGCGGAGGTGTGGATACGGCCCTGGGACTCGGTGGCCGGCACCCGCTGCACGCGGTGCACCCCGCCCTCGTACTTCAGCCGGGCCCACACGCCCTGGCCGGGCTCGGTCTGCCCGCGGGTCTTCACCGCGACCTGGACGTCCTTGTAGCCGCCCAGCTCGGACTCGGTGGCGTCGATGATCTCGGTCTTCCAGCCGACCCGCTCGGCGTACCGCAGGTACATGCGCAGCAGGTCGCCGGCGAACAGGGCCGACTCGTCGCCGCCCGCGCCCGCCTTGATCTCGAGGATGACGTCCTTGTCGTCGCTGGGGTCGCGCGGGATGAGCAGGAAGCGCAGCTTCTCGGTCAACTCCTCGCGCTGCTGTTCCAGCTCCTTGACCTCGGCCGCGAAGTCGGGGTCGTCCGCGGCGAGTTCGCGCGCGGTGTCGATGTCGTCGCCGGTCTGCTTCCAGGAGCGGTACGCGGCGACGATCGGGGTGAGCTCGGCGTAGCGCTTGTTGAGCTTGCGCGCGTTGGCCTGGTCGGCGTGGACCGACGGGTCGGCGAGCTGCTTCTCCAGATCGGCGTGCTCGGCGACGAGTTCCTCGACGGCCTCGAACATCTTTCGGCTCCTGTACTGCCTGTACTACTGGGGTGGGGGAAGGCGGGCGACCAAAAACGCCGGTCCCGGCGCACCCCGCGGTGGGGTACGGCCGTGGACCGGCGGAAAGGGGCGCGCTACTTCTTGGAGCCGGCGGCAGCCTTGCCGAAGCGGGCCTCGAAGCGGGCCACACGGCCACCGGTGTCGAGGATCTTCTGCTTGCCCGTGTAGAACGGGTGGCACTCGGAGCAGACCTCGGCCCGGATGCTGCCGGACTCGATGGTGCTGCGGGTGGTGAACGACGCGCCGCAGGTGCAGCTGACCTGCGTCTCGACGTACGCGGGGTGGATGTCGCGCTTCAAGGTGTCTCCTAGAGTTCCGGGAGGGCGCCGGGTCGCAGCCGCGGGATGCGGAGCGTGAACCGGAGCCGACGTACCAGTCTGCCAGGACTGGGGCCATCCACCCAAACCGGGGGGTGGGGTCGGGTATTCCCCGCGGGTTCCTCCGGGGACCCGGGGGTCTCTGCGGGTCTCTGCGGGTCTCTGCGGGGCGGGGGCAGGTTTCCCGCATGCCGGGGTGACGTGTGTTCGCCCGGGCGGGCGCGGGTCGAACGTGGCTCGTCGCGCAGTTCCCCGCGCCCCTCAGGGGGTGCTCACCACGCCCTTGGCCTTGCCGGTGGCCGTGCCCTCGGTGGCCGTCCTCGGGATGGGCTTGTCGTTCCTCAGGGCGTTCCAGATCTGCTGGGCCTTGGCCTTCTCCACGAGGACGCGGTTGGGGTTGGCCGGGTCGTACCGCACGGGCATCGTGACCATGGTCATGCGGGAGGAGCTGATGCCCTTCAGGCCGTCGGCGAAGGCGATCAGGGAGTTCACCGAGCCGAGGTCGGAGTCGGCGGTGACGGTCCTGGTCGCGGTGTCGGCGAGGTCGTAGAGCTTCTTGGGGTTGGTGAGCACACCGATGTGCTTGACCTGGTCGGCCAGGGCCTTGACGAAGGCCTGCTGGAGCTGGATGCGGCCGAGGTCGGAGCCGTCGCCGACGCCGTGCCGGGTGCGGACCAGGCCGAGGGCCTGCTGTCCGTCGAGGGTGTGCGTGCCCGCCTTGAGGTCGAGGTGGCTGCGCGGGTCGTCGATGTCCCTCGTCGTGGTGACCCGGACTCCGCCGAGTTCGTCAATGAGCTTCTGGAAGCCGCTGAAGTCGACCTCCAGGTAGTGGTCCATGCGCAGGCCGGTCATCGACTCGACGGTCTTCACCGCGCAGGCGGCGCCGCCGGTGGAGTACGACTCGTTGAACATCGCGTCGTGCTCCGCGGCGTGCGTGCCGCCCTTGGCGTCGGTGCACTCGGGGCGGTCGACGAGGGTGTCGCGCGGTATGGAGACCACTCCGGCCTTCTTGTGGCCCTCGTAGACGTGCACGATCATCGCCGTGTCGGAGCGGGCGCTGCCGTCGTCGGTGCCGCCGCCGAGCTTCTTGTTGCCGCCGGCGCGAGTGTCGGAACCGAGGACCAGGATGTTCTCGGATCCGTTGTCGGCCTTGGTGGGCCGGTCGCCGCCGAGGGCCTGGTTGATGTCGATGGTCCTGAGGTTGCCGTTGAGCTTGAAGTAGAGGAAGCCGGCCCCCGCGCCGCCGAGCACGACGATCCCCGCGGCGGTCCAGGCCATGGCCGTCAGGGCCCTGCGCCGCCCGGTGGGGGGCTTGCGACGGCGGCCCTTGGTGCGGCGGCGGGGCCCGGTGTCACCGGATTCCCCTGGTATGCCCGGTCCTCGCGTGCTGTCGGCAGGCATGCGCTCCTCGGCTCTCGTGTCTACGGTCGGTTACCCCCTGCGGTCGGGGTCGGACCCCGGTCTGTTCTCGGTCGATGAGACCCGTACCGCACTATCGTCGCTCGTACGGTCAGACGGGGGAACTCGGGAAAGGGTTGCACAACGCTCTGTGTCCACCACATGCGGACATAGGCACCATGCGGGGCTGTGTACCGCTTGGTAACCCTGTTCACCTGCGGCGACACGGGCCCGGACGGCGCCGTGGGGAGCCGGAACGGGGCGCGGCGCCTGTGGCGAAGGTCTCGTACGGCCGGGAACGCGCGTACGGCCGGGAACGCTCGTACGGCCGGGAACGCTCGTACGGAGCCGGGAACGGCAGAAGGCCGCCCCCCTGAAAACAGGGGGGCGGCCTACTGCGTGCGTCTTACCGGCTTACCCGGCTGGTCCGGCTTGCTCGGCGGAGCGCCTAGTCGCCGTTGCCGGGAGTCGGCGTGGTCTTCTGGATCTGCATCAGGAACTCGATGTTCGACTTGGTCTGCTTCATCTTGTCGAGGAGCAGCTCGATCGCCTGCTGCTGGTCGAGCGCGTGCAGCACCCGGCGCAGCTTCCAGACGACGGCCAGCTCCTCGTTGCCGAGCAGGATCTCTTCCTTACGGGTACCGGACGCGTCCACGTCCACCGCCGGGAAGATGCGCTTGTCGGCGAGCTTCCGGTCGAGCTTGAGCTCCATGTTGCCGGTGCCCTTGAACTCCTCGAAGATCACCTCGTCCATGCGGGACCCGGTGTCCACCAGGGCGGTGGCGAGGATGGTCAGCGAACCGCCGTCCTCGATGTTGCGGGCCGCACCGAAGAACCGCTTCGGCGGGTACAGGGCCGTGGAGTCGACACCGCCGGACAGGATGCGGCCGGAGGCCGGGGCCGCCAGGTTGTACGCACGGCCCAGACGGGTGATCGAGTCCAGCAGCACGACCACGTCGTGGCCCAGCTCCACCAGACGCTTGGCACGCTCGATGGCGAGCTCGGCGACCGTGGTGTGGTCCTCGGCCGGGCGGTCGAAGGTCGAGGAGATGACCTCGCCCTTGACCGACCGCTGCATGTCGGTGACCTCTTCCGGACGCTCGTCGACGAGGACGACCATCAGGTGGCACTCGGGGTTGTTGTGCGTGATCGCGTTGGCGACCGCCTGCATGATCATGGTCTTGCCGGTCTTCGGCGGGGCCACGATCAGACCGCGCTGGCCCTTGCCGATGGGCGAGACCAGATCGATGATGCGGGTGGTCAGAACGCCCGGGTCGGTCTCCAGACGGAGCCGGTCCTGCGGGTACAGCGGCGTCAGCTTGTTGAACTCCGGCCGCCCACGGCCGTGTTCGGGCGCCATGCCGTTGACGGAGTCCAGCCGGACCAGCGCGTTGAACTTCTCGCGGCGCTCGCCCTCCTTCGGCTGGCGGACCGCACCCGTGACGTGGTCGCCCTTGCGCAGGCCGTTCTTGCGGACCTGGGCGAGGGAGACGTACACGTCGTTGGGACCCGGCAGGTAGCCCGACGTACGGATGAAGGCGTAGTTGTCGAGGATGTCCAGGATGCCCGCGACGGGGATCAGGACGTCGTCCTCGGCGATCTGCGGCTCGGAGACGTCGTCACGGCCACGGCGGCCACGGCGGTCGCGGTAGCGGCCGCGACGGCCCCGGCGGCCGCCCTCGAAGTCGTCCCCGTCCTCGTCGGCCCGCTGCTGACGGTCCGGCCGGCCGCCGCTCTGCTGCTGGCCCTGCTGGCGCTGCTGCTGACCGCCCTGGCCCTGCTGGTCGTCGCCCTTGCCGCGGCGGTCGCGGTCACGGTCACGGTCACGGTCCCGGCCGCGCTCACGGCGGTCGCGACGGCGGCCCTCGCCACCGTCACCGGCGTCGCCCTGCGACTGCTGCTGGGCCGCGGTCTCGGCCTTCGACTCGCTCTTCGCCTCGGCGGCGACGGTCTCGGCGCTGCCCGCGGGGGCGCCCGCCTCCGCGGTGGCCCGACGGCGACGGCGCTCGGCCGGAGCGTCCTCTCCCCCACGCTCGGCCTCACTCGAGCGGGCGGTGCCCCCAGCCGGCTGGCCGGGGATCTCGATCTGCTGCTGCGCCACGGCCTTGGCGGAGGCGCCCGACTGCTCCACGTCGTTCGAGGGCTTGGCGGAGGGGGCCTCCGCCGCCTTCTTCGCGGGCGCGGCCTCCTCGCCCGTACGGGTGCGGGAGGTGCTGCGGCGCTTCGGCTTGGTCTCGGTGGCGTCCCCCGCGGCAGGCGCGGCCTTCGCGGCGGGGGCGCCCCCGGCCGCCTGCGCCTCCTTGATGACCTCGATCAGCTGGCTCTTGCGCATGCGCGCGGTGCCCCTGATACCGAGGCCGGATGCGACCTGTTGCAGCTCGGCCAGCACCATGCCCTCGAGGCCGGTACCGCGGCGCCGCCGGGAGCCGGCACCGGTGGCAGGCGCGGAGGCGTCCGTGGCGGGCGCGGCAGCGGTCTCCTCGACACGTGCGCCCATCAGATCGGTGGTGTCGCTCACGAAGGGTCCTTCCCTGGAGCGGACGTCGGCCTGTCTGGCTCGGCGACCGGTTGTGCTGTCCGGCTTCGGTCCTTGCTGGTGAACCGTGCCGGGGCGGTGGTCCGCCCAAAGCGGCGGAAGAGATTTCTGGTGATTGGCGCTTCCTCGACCATCAGCGGCACCGAGTGTCACTGAGTCACGTGGCGTGGTCGCACCGATTCCGGAGCGTGCCCGGCGGACCGCTCAGTGTGCGCATACGAGGTACTGCCCAGGTACGACGTACACCACACAGTGCGGCTTGGGGGGGCTCCCGGAGGAATGTCTGTCCCGGACGGGGACACGAGGCACCTCGCCATGGTGGGGTCGGGTGCAGACTTGAGGTTAACACTACCGGATCCAACAAACATTCCCCCTCTCGAAATCCGGCAACCGCCGGATTTCAGATCTCCCCGCCTGCCGCGAGCGGCAGTACGCAGGCTCCTTGCAGGTCGAGACTCAGCCTGTTGGCGGCCCAGTCGGCGCCCGCCAGTTGCTCCACCTTGTCGGCGGTGCCCGCGTCCGCGAGCGCCATGACGGTGGGTCCGGCGCCGGAGATGACCGCGGGGATGCCGTCCGCCCGAAGCCGCTCCACCAGCGCCGCGCTCTCCGGCATGGCGGGGGCGCGGTACTCCTGGTGGAGGCGGTCCTCAGTGGCCGGCAACAGCAGCTCGGGGCGCCGGGTGAGGGCCTCGACGAGCAGGGCGGCGCGGCCCGCGTTGACGGCGGCGTCCACGTGCGGCACGGTGCGCGGCAGCAGGCCGCGCGCGATTTCGGTGAGCACCGGCTTTCCCGGCACGAAAACCACCGGAACGATGGAATCGGAGGGCTCCATCCTGATGGCCCGGGCCGCTCCGGCCTCCATCCAGGACAGGGTGAACCCGCCCAGCAGACAGGCCGCCACGTTGTCCGGGTGGCCCTCGATCTCGGTGGCCAGCTCGAGCAGCGCGGTGTCGTCGAGCCTGGCCTCGGCGCCTATGGTCACGGCGCGGGCCGCGACTATTCCGGCGCAGATCGCGGCGGAGGAGGAGCCGAGACCGCGGCCGTGCGGAATGCGGTTGGCGCAGACGATCTCCAAGCCGCGCGGCTGTCCGCCGAGGACGTCGAAGGCGGTGCGCAGCGAGCGGACGAGCAGGTGCTTCTCGTCCCGCGGCAGCGTCTCGCTGCCCTCGCCGGCGATGTCGATGTGCAGCCCGGAGTCGGCCACCCGGACCACGACGTCGTCGTAGAGCCCCAGCGACAGGCCGAAGGCGTCGAAGCCTGGGCCGAGGTTGGCGCTGGTGGCGGGGACGCGCACCCGGACGGCGGCGGCGCGGAACGCGGGACCGGCCATCGCTCGTTGACTCTCCTTGAGCTGCGTGATGGTCGAATGACACTCGACAGGAACGGGGAAGACCCTCAGGCCACGGAGACGACGCGGCACCGCCACCTGCGTGGGCGTGTGCGGCGGTCGGGTTCCCTACAGCCTATCGAAGGAAAGTTCAGTGGCGACATAGGGCGCACGGGAGGCGCACGATGCGTGTCGCAAGCCCCCCGTGCCACCCTCCTCCGAAGTCTCCTGGGAGAGACGCCTCCGCACGCCGCGCGGTTGCGTGGCTTGCGCGGTGCGCGCGCGTTGCGCCGACCGGGCGAAACGCGGTGGGCGAGCGGCCTGAGCACCGGACCGACGGGCACCGTCGGCGGACGGAGGCGTCGGGAGCGTCGACGGCGGGTGCTGCCGACCGGGCCGCGCTCGGCACCGGACGACGGCGGCCGATCCGCCCGGACGTGCGGCGGAGCGGCTGAGCCGACGACGACCGACCGGTGACGGCTCGACCGTCACTGGCTCGACCGTCACTGGCCCTCGACCTGCACCGGCCCGTGCGGAGCCGGCCCGTGCGGAGCCGGCCCGTGCGGAGCCGGACGCGGTCGGTCCGTCGTCGCGCTTGTCGTCGGCACTCGTCGTCGCGCTCGTCGTCGCGCTCGTCGTCGCGCTCGTCGTCGCGCTCGTCGTCGCGCTCGTCGTCGCGCTCGTCGTCGCGCTCGTCGTCGCGCTCGTCGTCGACGGTGCGGGCGGTGCGGTCAGGCCAGGCCCAGGCGTTCGGCCGCCGTGGCCGCGTCGACCGGGACCGTGACCGGCTGGGGAGCACCGGCGACGGCCCAGTCGGGGTCCTTGAGGCCGTTGCCGGTGACCGTGCACACGATGCGCTGGCCGGGGTCGACCTTGCCCTGCTCGGCCGCCTTCAGCAGTCCGGCCACGGACGCGGCGGACGCCGGCTCGACGAAGACACCCTCCTGCGCGGCCAACAGCCGGTAGGCGCGCAGGATTTCACGGTCCGTCACCTCGTCGATGGCACCGCCGGACTCGTCGCGCGCGGCCAGGGCGTACGTCCAGGAGGCGGGGTTGCCGATACGGATCGCGGTGGCGATGGTCGACGGGTCCTTGACGACCTCGCCGCGCACGATCGGGGCGCTGCCGGAGGCCTGGAAGCCCCACATGCGGGGCGTCTTCGTGGCGAGGCCGTCCGCGGCGTACTCGCGGTAGCCCTTCCAGTAGGCGGTGATGTTGCCCGCGTTGCCGACCGGCAGGACGTGGATGTCGGGCGCGTCGCCGAGCATGTCGACGATCTCGAAGGAGGCCGTCTTCTGGCCCTCGATACGCACCGGGTTGACCGAATTGACCAGCGCCACAGGGTAGTTGTCGCTGAGCGCGCGGGCGAGCGTGAGGCAGTCGTCGAAGTTGCCGTCGACCTGGAGGATCTTCGCGCCGTGCACGAGCGCCTGGCCCATCTTGCCGAGCGCGATCTTGCCCTGCGGCACCAGCACCGCGGAGACCATCCCCGCCCGTACGGCGTAGGCGGCCGCGGAGGCGGAGGTGTTGCCGGTGGAGGCGCAGATGACGGCCTTCGCACCCTCCTCCTTGGCCTTGCTGATCGCCATCGTCATACCGCGGTCCTTGAAGGACCCGGTCGGGTTCGCGCCCTCGACCTTGAGGTGGACCTCGCAGCCGGTGCGCTCGGAGAGCACCTGCGCGGGCACGAGAGGCGTACCGCCCTCGCGGAGCGTCACGACCGGCGTGCTGTCGGACACCGGCAGCCTGTCCCGGTACTCCTCGATGATTCCGCGCCACTGGTGGGTCATTGCTGGTTACTCTCCTTCAACCCGCATGATGCTGGCGACACCCCGCACGGTGTCGAGCTTGCGCAGCGCCTCCACGGTCCCGCCGAGGGCGGCGTCGGAAGCACGGTGGGTGACGACGACGAGGGAGGCCTCGCCGTCCTTGCCCTGCTGGCGAACAGTGTCGATGGAAACCCCGTGCTCGGCGAACACGGTGGCGACCTGGGCGAGCACACCCGGTTTGTCGGCGACGTCCAGGCTGATGTGGTAGCGCGTGACGACATCACCCATGGGCGACACGGGCAGCGCTGCGTACGCCGACTCGCCGGGCCCGGTGGTCCCGCTGAGCCGGTTGCGGCACACGGCGACAAGGTCGCCGAGCACGGCGGAGGCGGTGGGCGCGCCGCCGGCGCCGGGCCCGTAGAACATGAGCTGCCCGGCCGCGTCGGACTCGACGAACACGGCGTTGTAGGCGCCGCGCACGGAGGCCAGCGGGTGGGTGAGCGGAATCATCGCAGGGTGCACCCGGGCGGTGACGGACCCTCCGTCCTCGGCCCGCTCGCAGATGGCGAGCAGCTTGATGGTGCAGCCCATCTCCTTGGCGGAGACGAAGTCCGCGGCGGTGACCTCGGTCATGCCCTCGCGGTAGACGTCGTCGAGCCGTACGCGCGTGTGGAAGGCGATCCCGGCGAGGATGGCGGCCTTGGCGGCGGCGTCGAACCCCTCGACGTCGGCGGTCGGGTCGGCCTCCGCGTACCCGAGCGCAGTGGCCTCGTCGAGGGCCTCCTGGTAGCCGGCCCCCGTGGAGTCCATCTTGTCGAGGATGAAGTTGGTGGTGCCGTTGACGATGCCGAGCACCCGGTTGACCTTGTCCCCCGCGAGGGACTCGCGCAGCGGCCGGATCAGCGGGATGGCACCGGCGACGGCGGCCTCGTAGTAGAGGTCCGTGTCGTTGGCCTCCGCGGCGGCGTGCAGGGCGGCCCCGTCCTGGGCGAGCAGGGCCTTGTTCGCGGAGACCACGGAGGCACCGTGCTCGAAGGCAGCGGTGATGAGCGTCCGGGCGGGCTCGATCCCGCCGATGACCTCGACCACGACGTCGATGTCGCCGCGTTTGACGAGCGCGGTGGCGTCGGTGGTGACGAGGTCGGCGGGAATGCCCTCGCGCACCTTGTCGGGGCGCCGCACGGCGACCCCGGCGAGCTCCACCGGGGCCCCGATCCTGGCTGTGAGGTCGTCGGCGTGCGTCGTCATGATGCGCGCCACCTCTGAGCCGACAACCCCACAGCCCAGCAGCGCCACCTTCAGCGGACGCGTACGCATCATCCGACCTCGTTTCCTCATACCGTCTACGGTTGGACCAGTCTCACTCACCGGAACGGAGTTTCTGCTATTTGTCCGGATCGTGAGACGTTTATTTCATTTTCGTCGGCCTGGAAAACAGGAGATCTTCCGGCCGCCCCGCGCCGCGGTCACTGTCGGCGTCATCGGGATCATTGGCGCCATCGGAGTCATGGGGATCACTGGGTTCATCCGACGTCGAGCCGCAGGAGGTCCTCCTCCGTCTCCCGGCGGACGATCACCCGGGCCTCCCCGTCCGCGACGGCGACGACCGGCGGACGCAGCGCGTGGTTGTAGTTGCTGGCCATGGACCGGCAGTACGCACCCGTGGCCGGCACGGCGATGAGGTCACCGGGTGCCAGGTCGGCCGGCAGAAAGGCGTCCTTGACCACGATGTCCCCGCTCTCGCAGTGCTTGCCCACGACCCGGACGAGCATCGGCTCGGCGTCGGAGACCCGGGAGACGAGCGCGACGCTGTACTCGGCGTCGTAGAGCGCGGTGCGGATGTTGTCGGACATGCCGCCGTCCACGGACACGTACGTCCGCAGCCCCTCCAGCGGCTTGATGGTGCCGACCTCGTAGAGCGTGAAGGCGGTGGGTCCGACGATGGCGCGCCCCGGCTCGACGGAGATACGGGGCGTACGGAGCCGGGCGGCCTCGCACTCACGGGTGACGATCTCGGTCAGCGCCTTGGCGATCTCGTGGGGCTCACGCGGGTCGTCGTTGCTGGTGTACGCGATCCCGAGCCCGCCGCCGAGGTCGATCTCCGGCAGCTCGACCCCGTGCTCGTCCCGGATGTCCTTGAGCAGCCGCACCACGCGGTGCGCGGCCACCTCGAACCCGGACATGTCGAAGATCTGCGACCCGATGTGGGAGTGGATGCCGATGAGTTCGAGCCCGTCGAGCTGGAGGGCCCGCCGTACGGCCTCGGCGGCCTGTCCCCCGGCCAGCGGGATGCCGAACTTCTGGTCCTCGTGCGCGGTGGCGATGAACTCGTGCGTGTGCGCCTCCACGCCGACCGTGATCCGGATCTGCACCCGCTGCCGCTTCCCGAGCGACTGCGCGATGTGGGCGACCCGCACGATCTCCTGGAAGGAGTCGAGCACGATCCGCCCGACCCCGGCCTCGACGGCCCGCTGGATCTCGTACGGGGACTTGTTGTTGCCGTGGAAGGCGATCCGCTCGGCCGGCATTCCGGCGGAGAGCGCGGTGGCGAGTTCGGTGCCGGAGCAGACGTCGAGGTTCAGCCCCTCCTCGTCGAGCCACCTCACGACGGCCCGGGACAGGAACGCCTTCCCGGCGTAGAAGACGTCGGCGTCGTGCCCGAAGGCGTTGCGCCAGGCCCGCGCCCGGGCCCGGAAGTCGGCTTCGTCGAGGACGTAGGCGGGGGTGCCGACCCGTTCGGCGAGGTCGGTGACGGCGATACCGCCGACGGTCACGACACCGTCCTCGCGCCGGTGGACGGTCTGCGCCCAGACCTTGGGGTCGAGGGCGTTGAGGTCGGCGGGCGGGGCGGAGTAGTGGCCCTCGGGCAGGACATCGGCGTGACGGGGCCCGGCGGGATGTGCGGAACGGCTCATGTCAGTGCGGCTCTCTGTGGACTCTCTCAGAGGTGTTCGGGTGCGTCGATGCCGAGCAGGGACAGGCCACCGGCCAGCACCGTCCCGGCGGCTTCGGCAAGGGCGAGCCGGGCGCGGTGGGCGGCCGAGGGTTTCTCCTCCCCGCGCGGCAGCACGGTCGCGAGGAAGGGCAGCACGGCATCGGCAACGCTGACGAGGTGCCGGGCGAGAACGTCGGGAGCGCGGTGGTCCGCGGCGCGGGCGAGCACGCGGGGATGGTCGGCGAGCAGGGTGACCAGCTCGGACGGGATCACGTCGACGGGGCCCGGCTCGGCGCCGAATCCCAGGTCGGCCGCGTTGCGGCCGAGGGCTCGGGTGCGGGCGTGGGCGTACCGGACGCGGAAGAGTGGGTTGCTCTCACTCTGGACGAGATGCCCGTCATGCCCGTCGTGCTCGTCGCCGATACGGGGCCGGTCGTGTCCGGCGGGGTGCAGCAGGGCCCAGCGGGCGGCGTCGCGGCCGAGAGGGAGGGGGTCGGCGGGGGCGGGGACGGGACGGATGTCGACGCCGGGGAGCGAGTCATCTGGGGCATCGACGCGGACGCCCAGGACCTGCTCCCAGTCGGCGGGGAGAGAACTCGCGCAATTGACCCTTCCCTCGCCCCCCTGGGACCGGAGAAGCCGCGCCACGACGTCCGCGACAACGACGGCACGGACCTCGCGGGGACAGCGCAGCTCGACGGCGGTCCCGGTCGGCCGCGGGGCGTACCCGTACCGCTCCCCGGACTCCCGAATGTCCTCCACCAGCCGGACGAGGGCGGCCTCGGCGTCGGCGTCGCGGAGGCTGATGTTGAGGAACCCGGGCCCGGTGACGGTGACGTCGTCGATGCCGTCGAGGCCGAGCAGATGGCCCCGGAGCACCTGGGCGACGAGCGGCGCGGGCTGTCCGGCGGGCCTGGCGAGCTGGAGGGCGATGTTGGTGGCGTAGTCACCACAACCGCCGGGCCGGGGCGGCGTGACCACGACCCGCTCGGGCACGCCGACGCTCAGCTCCCCCACGTCGACAGCGCGGCGGACCGCGCTCAGCACGGTACGGGAGAGCTCCACGGGGGTCACGGGACAAGCGTAGGGGAGGAGGGGGGTGGGTATGCGAACTCATTTGGGCGCGGTATCGCCATGTGGACGGAAACCGCCGGAATCCGCGGAGTCGCTGAGTCGCTGAGTCGCTGAGCTGTGGAGCTGTGGAGCTGTGGAGCTGTGGAGCTGTGGAGCGCCTGAGTCTCGGCCTGCCGGCCCGGGCGAAGACGTCGATCAGCTGAGGCAGCCGAGGCATCTGAGGCAACGGCGAACGCCCCCGCCCACTTGCTGATACCCATGAACCGATTTAGCCGCTACTACGCCCTGCGGGCTCGGCCTCCCCGGCCCCACGGGCCCCACCGTCGATCAACCGCCGCACGACCCGCACGAGTTCCGCGGGCTCGAAGGGCTTGGCGAGGAAGGCGTCGACGCCGACATCGAGTCCGGTCTCGACCTCGTACTGCGAACAGGCGCTGACGATGGCGAGCGGAAGATCACGGGTGAGCGGATCGGCCCGCAGTCGGGCCGCGGTCCGCAGCCCGTCCAGTCGCGGCATGACGACATCGAGCGTGACGACATCGGGCCGCACCCGATGCACGACATCCAGACACTCGGCACCATCGGCCGCGGTCACGACCTCGAGCCCCTCAAGCTCAAGATTGACCCTGATCAGCTGCCGGATGACCTTGTTGTCGTCCACAACAAGCACCCGACCCGAAGCGGCTGGCACCACTCGAGAGTAGGTCCGGACCGGCCACCGCGTCCGGCTTTTCCCCACTTCCACCCCGTCCGGGGGACCCACCCCCACGGCCTCACCGGAAAACGTTCATGACCACCCTCCCGGAACTGGTAGTGTTCTACCCGTCGCCGCGCAGACAACGCGCCCGACCCGCCCCCGTAGCTCAGGGGATAGAGCAACGGCCTCCGGAGCCGTGTGCGCAGGTTCGAATCCTGCCGGGGGCACCCTGTATGAGGTGCCCAAAGACCCCGTCACCAGCGGAAACGCTGAGGTCGGGGTCTTCGCGTTTGTGCAGGCGTATGCGGCCCGAAGCGGGCGTATGTCGGGACCTGTGGATGAGGCGTGGGCGGGATCTTGAAGCATCGCCGCAGGTGAGCCACGCTCTCCACGGTTCTCGTCTCTGGCGAGACAGCCACCCGACAGGCAGGCCCGACGTGTCAGAGGTGTGCGCTTGGATGAGCGGGTGACCGTTCATGATGTTGCTCGGCAGCTGCCCGAGATAGCCGTCCTCCGTGAGCACTGCCGTTCCCTGGCCATCCTGGAGGCGGTCCTGAGCCCTGAGTGGTCGGGCCGTGGTCACTCCTTCAACGACCGCTGGTCCGAGAAGGAGTCGATGGCCTCAATGCGGAGTGGATCGGGCGACGACTACTCGATCGTTTTCTCAGCCGCCGGCGCCTGCGTCCGTGGATTCGATCACGAATCACCTATGAGCCCCTACGTAGAGGACAGGCTGTGGCCCGGAGTGCTCGACGAGGTTCCTGACGTCTTCCGACCGTGCGTTGAGGACCCCGCGTTCTCGTATGACGGATTGCCTCGCGTCACTGCGTGCATATGGCGAGAGACGGGAGACGGCAGCTGGAGAACAGGGACGATCGACTTCCCCGGGGAAGCAACGGAAGACCCGGACGGATCCGAGTACCTCTTCCAACTGCTGGTGGACCGCTCGCCGGAAGCGTTTCAGCGGTGGGCCGAGGACAACTACGAGGTCCCGGTCGACCTGGAGGCCGTTCGCCACGTCTTTTCTCGCCGTCCTCTGACCGAAGAAGTGGTCAGCGCACTGAACTCGGAGATCACTCTGGCCGACCTCGCGGAGGACATCGCGGAGATCGGCTGTCCGATGAGCTGAAACATGCGGCACCGACATGCCCCTGGACACGACGCCGGGGGCCTCAGACACGGTCAGGTGCCGTCCCTCATATTCACGGAGCAGGTCCTCGATGCGGCGGTTGGCGACGTCCTGCCGTCCGTCGAGGAACTTCGTGTATCGGGGCAAGAGCGCTTGACCTCAAGTTGGGTTCAGCTTCTACCTTCGTGGTCACTGATAGCCGTCGGCCAACCGAGGAGGCGGTTTCCATGGCCACGACCGCCGTTCCCGAGCACTACCGCAACGCCGTGATCGCGCACGTGATGGTCGACGGTGCCGCCAAAGCGATCGACTTCTACACCAAGGCGTTCGGAGCCGAGGAAATGTTCCATCTCGGTGGCCCGGGCGAGCGCATCCTGCATGCAGAGATCAGCATTCACGGGTCCACCATCATGCTGGGCGATGCCGAAGGCCCTACCTTCGCCGCACCAACCACCCTTGGCGGTACGACCGTGGGGCTACACGTCTTCGTTGATGACGTCGACGTACTTGCCGAGCAGCGCGGCCGGCGCGGAACTTCTGCAGCCACCGACCGACCAGTTTCACGGCGACCGCACAGCTATCCTGCGGGATCCCTACGGACACGTCTGGGTCTTCCTCACGCACGTTGAGGACGTGGCCCCGGACGAAATCGCTCGTCGGGCCCAGGCGCTCATTCGCTGAACGTTGAGCCATCGGACAGAATCTGGGCGTCCGATACCACGCCACCGCAGGTCAACCTGACAACGACGTCCAGAACGACGTCCAGAAGGTGCCGCCCGAAGCGGCCGTATGTCGGGGGCTGTGGAGGAGGCGTGGACGGGGTCTTGGGACATTCCCGCAGGTGACACCCCGACACCCCACGAGTGCGGCGACCTTGAACCCCGATCCCTTGCGGGCCAAGCCTGATCGCCATGGCCGCACCTGGCGCGCCGTCTTCTGCCCCGCCCCACGCTGATACCGGGACGGGGCGGCCGTGGGTCCCGACACACCGCGCGGGCGGGCCCAGAGGCTCCGGAGACGCGGGACCGGCCTCCCCAAATCAGCGGGGCAGGCGGTCCCATACGCACGCCACCAGTTGGAGCACCGACCTGAGACGTTGACTACCGGTAGAAGACGGCCACGCCGCCGTGATGCGAGCAGGCCCCCTGATGGTGAGCGGCGTACGAGTACGTACCGTCATTGCACAGCGCCGTAGCACCGCCGCCCGCGGAGCTGGAGCCACCCGACGAGCTGGACCCGCCGCTGGACGACGATCCGCCAGACGTCGAACTGCCGCCCGTTCCCGACCCCGCGGCAGCGGCGTGGGCGGTGACAGTCACCTTCACCTTGACCGTCTGCGTCACCGTCGGCGCGGGCTTCGGCTTCGCGGTCTCCGTCGCCGTGGCTGTCGCGGTGACCGTGGCCGTGGCCGTCGGCTGCACCTTGTCGTTGGCCACCGACTTCGTCGCGTTCGGGTTCTGGCCGTCGCCGCCGCTACCCACGCCGAGAATGAACGCGAGGCCCAGGGCGGGCAGTACGAATCGCTTGCGGGCCCACTTGGGTGCGGGACGGAAGGCCGGCGGTCTGGGCGGAGGCTGGAACGGCGGCTGGGGCTGGTAATAGCTCATGGGATCCCCCCGTTTGAGTACGTAAGGGGTGAACCTATCCACGCCGACGCGCTAGATGTGAGGGATTAGTAAAGAAGGTGACAGGGTTGTGACATTGCAACTCTCAACTACCCCCGCAGACCACCACCCCCGCACGCCCGAGCCACCGCCCCGCCACTCGATCAACTCCGGCCGGCAGCAACCGGGGAAGTGGCCAGGAGAGGTGACGCACGCAAGACGAGCGTTCATCCACCGTGGGATCTGGTATACGGGAGGCCTAGCGTCACATGCGGCGCGCGAGGAGCCTGACCGGCGATCAACGAGGCCCCGCCGTGATCCGGCTCGTCGGCGTGGTCCTGGCCGCGCAGACGGCGAGTGGACCGAGGCCCGCCGCTACATGGGCCGTGAACTCCTCGCCAAGGCCCGCCCCCACCCGATCGAGTCAGAAACCGACGAGACCGACCTGCTCACCGGACTCACCGCATAGCCGCAGGGACGAGATCACCGAGTGGCCATCGATACACCACTCCAGCGGACGTGACCCGGCCCGCTCGCTCAGCCTCTCCGGACACCGCGGCGTCATGTCACACCCTGCTGCTTGGATCATCGGCATGACGGACTGGTCCCGGCTCCACCACGCTTACGGCACGGCAGAAGACATTCCGAGCCTGCTCCACAGAGCCGGCTCGAACCCGCAGGACTCCAGCTGGGATGAACTCTGGTCCCGGTTGTGCCACCAGGGCACTGTCTACTCGGCAAGCTACGCGGTCTTGCCCGCTCTGACCGAGATGGCGCGTCGGTGGGCACCGCCGGACCGGCAGGCGCCGCTCTGCCTGGCCGGCTCCATCATGGCGAGCACGGATCAGCCATACCGCGATGAAGATCCCCAAGTCACCTACGCCTCCGAAGTATCCGAGCTGGCGCAACTGACCGAGGACGCCCTCCGGCACCCCGGGCTCGCCGACGACCCCACGAGTTACGTCTACTTGCTGTCCACGCTTCTCAGCTTCCAAGGCGTGGAAGTCTGGAGCGAACAGCTCGACGGGCTGAACGACGAGGAATATGAAGTGCCCTGCCCCGCGTGCGGTTCGGAGAACTTCGTCGCCTTCGGAGAGCACGGCTTCTTTTCGACCACAAACAGCATGTACATGAGATCCAGTGAGGCGAGGAAGGTACCGCTGCAGCCTCAGGCGCCCTCATCGTTGGAGGGACTGGCCCAAAGACTCCACACCCGTGCACTCGCAGACGGCCATCCCGGCATCGCGCACAAACTGACCTACGTCTTCGGCACAGCGCAGTGTGCCGATTGCGACGAGGTCTTCAGCGTGGAGGAAGCCATCGTCACCCGATGGGGGTCGTGAGACCGGGCATCCCAGTCGTGCCTGTGAACCGGACGTCCGGGTCGGCCGGGAGAAGCAGCGAGGCCCCGGGCAGGACGCCAGCTCGGGTCGACTCCGGAGTTGAGCCAGGTCGACAGCGCCGAGTGCCGGAGATCGTGCGGACGGGCGGTGGGCGGCGAGGCAACCGCGGTCGGCGGGAGCGCCGGCGCCCGGGCCTCCAGCCAGACGTGGGCGATCGACGCCGAGCTGCGGCGGAGCCCGTCCACGGCCGGCAGGGCGATACACCGCAGCCGGCATTCGGAAGCCGCAAGTGCCGCCGTCCCCGTCGTCCCCGCCGTCCCGGGGCGAGGCCCGGCGGTCCGCGGCAGGCGCCCGCACCTCGGGGAGGGGAGCTTTCAGCCCTCCTTGGCGAGGGCAGGGACGAAGCGGGCCGCGTCGATCGTGCCGACGCCGGTCGCCATGTCGTAGCCCTTCACCGCGGTGTGGCCGGTGACTCCCGCGTAGCTGTTGTTCGTGCCGTCCTTCACATCCACGATCCCGGTGGACGGGTTCCGCGAGGACCGCGCGAACAGCGAGTACAGCGCCTGGTGGATGTCACCCAGCCGGTGCCCGGCGACCTGGTCGGCCAGGGCCACGATGCCCGCAAAGAGCGGGCTGGCCTCGCTGGTGCCGACGTAGACATCCCAGCCGACCCGCTTCGGGTCGTAGCTGGAGTACACCCATGCGCCGCCGTTCAGCGCGGCGGACATCGAAACGTCGGGGGTGCCGCGGCGGTCGCCGACCACCTGCTCGACCCCGTTCTGGTACGAGGGACGGGCGAAGACATGGGACAGGCCGCCGCCGCTCGCGCCGTCGTCGTTGTAGACACTGTCCGGCGCGATGCGGTCGCCCTTGGCGTCCAAGTGCAACTGGGTGCCGCCGACCGAGACGGCCAGTGGGTCGGAGGACGGCCAGGCGTTGACCCTGTACGGGTAGTTGGCCTTGCCGCTCGCGGTGGTGTTGGTGGCTCCGCCGTCGCCGGAGGCGGCGAGGACGGTCACACCGTGCCTGGCCGCGTCCTTGAAGGCATACCGCAGGTTCTGAATGCTGGAGAAGTCACCACTGCGGAAGCCGGGGAAGGTGTTCTCCGTCGCGCCGAAACTCTGGCTGATCACATCGCCCACGCCGCGGTCGACGAGCCACTTCTCGGCGTCCATCATCTCTCGCAGGCCGGTGGTGCCGTCCCCGTTCTGGTTGGCCCCGGACTCCACCAGGACGATGTGCGCGTCCGGGGCGACGGCATGCGCCATCTCCACGTCGAGGGTGGTCTCCCCGGCCCAGTCGATGTGGGCGGGGTTGGCGGGGTCGAAGGTCGGAACGGTACCCCACTTGACCACGTCGACGTGGGTGCTCTTCATACCGAACCGGGCACTGTAGACGTCCAGGTCATGCTGGATGGTCGGCGAGCCGAATGCATCCACGATCACGATCGTGCGCCCCTTGCCGGTGACTCCCGCCCGGTACAGCGGGTTCAGGTTGTACGCCTGCCGGTACTGGGTCGGGGTGTAACAGGAGATCCGCCACTTCGCCTGGCACTGCTCGGTGGTCAGCAGGCTGCGGGCGGTGTTCTCCGATTGCTGCCCGGCTACCGCCGGGCGGGCTTTGACTCCTTGCACCGAATGCACGGGTGCGGCGACCGAAGAACCTGACAAAACGGGTGACATTAGTGCGATATTGGCGAGGGCGGTGACCCCGGCCGCCGCGACCACAACGCGGCGCCGCGCACGAACTCTGCGCATGATCCCCTTACACGGTGAGGCCCCCACTCGACAGTTGCCACAATCCCACCCCGAGGCCATTCGCAGAGCAAGCACTTACCCCTGTGCGACTTCTCACTGATGTGCTACTTGTCACTGTTGTCCGATTCAGGAACGTGCGGCCCTATCGAGCGCGCAAAGTACGACCCGGGTGGCAGCAGTGTGATCGACGCCATCACTTCGGAGCCGTGTGCGCAGGTTCGGATCCCGTCGAGGGCACCTCGAAGGAGGTGCCGAGAGACCCCGTGATCAGCGGAGACGCCGAGTGCGGGGCCTTCGTGCATGTGAGGACGTATGCCGTTCGAAGCCGCCGCACGTCGGGGCTGTGGGCGGATCTTGGAGTGTCGCCGCAGGTGAGGTCCAGGGCGTGGCCGGGGTCCGTGCCGGTGCCGGGTGGCGCCGTTCGGTCGGTCGGCACGTCATGGGGCGGACGTCTCAGCCTTGGGACATTGTGATGCGCCCTGGGTGGGCTGTACGTTCCCCGCATGATCAGAATTGCAGTGATCGCATTCATTGGAGCTCTCGCCATTTCCTTCGGCGTCACGGCCTTGGCCGTGTCGCCTTGGTGGTGGCTGGTCGCCGTGTTGTGTGCGGGGATAGCCGGGGTCGGTTCTTATGATTTGCTCCAAAAGCGCCATTCTGTCTTGCGCAACTACCCGGTGCTGGGGCACATCCGCTTCATGCTGGAATCGATCCGGCCGGAGTTGCAGCAGTATTTCATTGAGCGCAATTTCGATGGCCGTCCCTACGACAGGGATGTGCGCAGCCTTGTCTACCAGCGCGCCAAGGGGACCGAAGCGGAGATCGCTTTCGGCACCGAGCGGAACGTCTACGCCGAAGGCTACGAATACTTCGAATCTTCGATGAGGCCGCGCCCGGTGCCGGCGGAGCAGCCCCGGGTCCGCATCGGCGGTCCGGACTGCACCAAGCCCTACGACATGGCGTTGCTCAACGTCTCGGCCATGAGCTTCGGTTCGCTGTCCGCCAACGCCGTCCTCGCCCTGAACCGGGGGGCCGCCCTCGGAGGCTTCGCTCACGACACCGGCGAGGGCGGCATGTCGGAGTACCATCAGCGCCACGGTGGTGACCTGGTGTGGGAAATCGGCACCGGATACTTCGGTTGCCGCACCGCGGACGGCGGTTTCGATCGCGCGCGGTTCGCCGAGAAGGCCGCTCACGACAACGTGAAATGCGTGTCACTGAAGCTGTCTCAGGGGGCCAAGCCCGGTATCGGAGGGGTGCTGCCCGGAGAGAAGGTCACCGCCGAGATAGCCCGGGTACGCGAGGTTCCCGAGGGAAAGACCGTCATCTCGCCCCCTTACCACCAGGTCTTCGACACGCCCCGGGAACTGATCCGGTTCATCGCCGAAATGCGCGAGCTGTCCGGTGGAAAGCCGGTCGGCTTCAAGTTGTGTGTGGGCTCCCGGCGGGAGTTCCTGGCGGTGTGCAAGGCCATGCTCGAAGAGGGCACCGCGCCGGACTTCATCATCGTCGACGGAGCGGAGGGCGGCACCGGAGCCGCGCCGCTGGAGTTCGCCGACCACCTGGGCAGTCCGCTCACCGAGGGCCTGATCACCGTCCACAACGCCCTGGTCGGCGCCGGCCTGCGGGACCGGATCAAGATCGGCGCGAGCGGCAAGGTGGCCACCGGAGCCGACATCGTCAAGCGCATGCTGCAAGGCGCCGACTTCACCAACGCGGCACGCGCCATGATGTTCGCGATCGGATGCATCCAGGCGCAGAGCTGCCACACCAACACCTGCCCCGCCGGTGTCGCCACACAGGACCCGCGCCGCGCACGCGCGTTGGATGTCGACGACAAGTCGGCCCGGGTCCACCGCTTCCAGTCCGCCACGGTGAACAGCGCACTGCAGATCATCGCCTCGCTGGGCGTGAGTGAACCCGCCGAACTGCGCCCGAACATGCTGCGTCGGCGCGTGGACCCGGTCACCGTCCGCTCCTACGCGGAGCTCTACGACTGGCTGACCCCTGGCCAGTTGCTGATCGAGCCGCCCGAGTCCTGGGCAGCTGACTGGAAGGCCGCTGATCCCGACCGTTTCGCTGTCTGACGGGCCTGTAAGCGGATTGGGGGCTGCGCCCGGCTCAGCGGGTCGGGGCCGTCCCGCTGCTCCGCGGGACCTGTCCGAGCGGAGCGCTGTCGCCCAGAGGTTGTGTCCACAGAAGTGGGTGAGGGCCTTCTGGCTCGGTGTGGATTGCCACGTCCGCACCGGCGACCAGAAAGGCCCTCATGCCGCACCTCTGCCCGGGATCCGGGGGCGCCTTCCCCTGTGAGGCGCCCCCGGCCGGGTGGCGCTACGGCAGCCGCTTCTCGTGGTACTTGTCCTTGTCGGAGTCGTAGACCAGCTTGTCGTCGGCGTCATAACCCTTGATGCGCGGGGCCATGGTGACCTGCTGGTTCAGGACGCCGGAGGCGACGAACCAGCCGTGGTCCAGGACGGCCTGGCTGGCGGCGCCGCCGTAGGAGACGGTCACCCGGGCCACCGACGGCTTGACGGTGCCGATGACACCCCACTGGAAGGGCAGCTTCCAGTTGCCACGGTCAAGGAACGACTGCTGGTAGAGCTTGCCTCCGTTGATGTCGGCCATCACGGGGCCGGCGCCCGGGACGTCGTCGGAGCCTACGCTGGCGTTGATGCCGCTTGCCTGGCCGTCCTTCACGTTGCAGATCAGCCGGGCCTGCTTCGGTTGCTCCTTCACCGCGACGACGTACGTGCCGTCGCCCGGCGCGTTGGAGTCGCCGGTGCTGTTCATCGCCAGGATGATCCGGTAGTCCTCGGCCGCGCCCAGGTCCATGCGGGAGCCGGACGGGCCGGCTGTGCGCGACCGGTCGTCCGCGAGGCACTTCTTCAGCCCGTCGGCTGCCTGCTCGAAGGTGATCCCGTTGAGGAGCTGCCCCTCCGTGGCCGGACGCGCGGGCCCCGCCGGCGACGCGGACGGCGTCGGTTTCGCCGGCGTCCGCGGTGTGGTGCTGACCGGCGGGGTCGATGCCACCGTGTTCCCGCCCGCAGTCCCGTCGGTCAGCGCGTACGCGCCCACGGGCATCGCCGCCAGCGTCACCAGGGCCGCCCCGGCCGCCGCCACCCGGCGTCGCCGCTCCACCGTGCCCCGGCGGCGGATCGCCGGATACGGCACCGGAGCGGGCCGGATGGTGTTCGCGTCCTCGGCGAGCAGCTCGCGCAGTTGCTCCTCGAAGTCCCCGTCTGTTCCCATTCCCTGCCGCTTCTTCTCCTCGTTCACTTGCCGGCTCCCTGCCCGGACGACACTCGGCTGCGGACAGGTTCGTCCACGACCTGAGCGAGCCCCGGATGCGTACGCAATTTCGCCAGCGCCTTGGACGCCTGGCTCTTGACCGTGCCGGGCGAGCAGCCGAGGATCTCGGCGACCTCGGCCTCGGGCAGGTCCTCCCAGTAGCGCATGACGATCACCGCCCGCTGCTTCGGCGGCAGTCCGGCCAGCGCCGCGAGCAGGGCGCTGCGCTCATCGGCCCACGAGACGGCGTCGTCCCGGCCGGCCGCCTCCGGCGGCGCCGCGGTGAGAGCCTCCTTGACCCGCCGCTTGCGGAAGCGGTCGCTGTTGCAGCTGACCAGTATCCGCCGGACGTACGCCTCCGGACGGTCGCTGCGCGAAACGCGCCGCCATGAGCGGTACGCCTTGGCCAGCGCCGTCTGCGTCAGGTCTTCGGCGTGGTGCACGTCGCCCGTGAGCAGATACGCGGTCCGTACGAGATGGGACCACCGCGCTCTCACGAATTCTTGGAACTCGGCCTCTTGTTTGGCCTGCATCAAGCACCCTCCCTCGCCCTCCAGACCACAGTTTCGGCGGATTCGGTTGCCCGGGATCCGATGCCTTCTCGGTCACGTGGGCGGGGCCACTGACGAGCAGCGGCCAGGACCGAACTGTCAAGTGGTGGAGCCGTGTGATGATGCGCGAAGGGTGACCCGCCCTGGGTGGGGCCGGGTGCGTGAGAAGAAGCGGGGGCCCATCGTGGGCAAGGGTGGGGAGTCCATACCGGACGAAGAGTGGGAGCGCTTCCTTCGTGAAGCCGAGGCGGGGACCAAGGGTGCGCCCGAGGAACCGTCGGCGCGGGCCCGGATGGTGACGCGGCGGCTGCGGGAGGACACCGGCCGACCGGAGCCGTGGCGGAGTCACCGACCGGCCCGGCGGCAGGGAAGCAAGGTCTGGTACGCGGTCGGTCTGCTGGTTGCGGCCGCCTTGGTGGTCGTGGCGCTGGATCCAGGGCGAGTGGCTGGATGGTTCGGCGGCGGAGACGGAGGCGGCGAGAGTGCGCCGCTCGCCGCGGAGTCGCAACGTCCGGACCAACCGCCGCCAACCGAGGCGGCAGCCCAACTACCGACCATGGAGCAGCCGTTCAGGGGATCCCCCGCGGCGCGGTGGGGCGACGGTACAGCTGGGATCGGCATGCCTGAGGCTCGGGCGACCGGCTGGATGAGCAAGGGCCAGGTCGCGCGGGCGCTCGAGAGGACCCGGGGCTTCCTCGCCGCGTCCAGTCTGGATCCTGGAGTGCTGCGCGGGGAGCGGCCGAGGAAGGCGATCGAGGTGATCAATCCTCATCAGCGGGACGTCCAGGACTTCCTGGCGACCGCGTTCCGCGCGCCCAGCCGGGAGAACGATCCTCTGCTGCTGTTCAGCCGGTTCGACAGGACGGAGGTCCGGCTTGTCGGGGACGTGGTCAAGACACGAGGACGGATCACGTACCGGGAAGGTGAGCGCGGTGCGGTCGAGGTGACCACCGATGTCACGTACGTGTACCCGGTCGCACCCGCCGGAGCGGGAATCAATGAAGTCGCGCGCACCATCGTGCGCCGTGAGGTCGTGATGAGCTGGGACGACCCGGCCAAGGTCGTCGTCGAGCCGGGTACGTTCTCCCTCGTCTCCTACACGATGGACACCACCAACGGCGGCTGCGACACCTTCACCGGCTACCTGACCCCCACGTTCGGCGCGGAGCGTGCGGCCACGCGCCCGGGAGACGGCCCCGAGGTCGACCCGTACGACCGGAGCACGTCGATGGAGGCGCGTATGCGGGAGGCCGGCGATGCGGGGTGCGGGACCGCCACGCGGTCGTGAGTGGCGGTCGGAGGGAGATCGGGGCCACCAAGAGGTCGCGCGGACAGGTGCGGTTGGGGATACCGGCAACAGAACGGGCACAGGTCCCAGTGATCATGGAGTTGCGACGCTCTGTGATCACTGGGGAGACCTGTGCCCGCGCTTCCGTCATGGCTGACCGAACCGCTCTGGAACCCATTCGTGGTCCTGCTCCCCGAGCGGCCGGAGTACCACCCGGACCATCCACTCCGCAAACAGGGCCTGAGACGCTCGGGCATGACGGACGGATACGGCATTCCCCCGGGTCTCGTCCTGGCCGGCGCCAACCGCCACGACTCCCCACTGCTCGCCCCGGCCCTGGACCGCCTGAACGACCTGGGTCCGCTGCCCGACGACATCACCGTCCACCCGGACGCCGGCTACGACTCCGACAAGACCCGCACCCTGCTCAACGAACGCGGCCTCCATGGCCGCATCGCACACGGGGGAGCTCCAATGGAGCCGCGCAGCCACCGTTCAGCGTGAGAAGGGGTATGCGACCACCACCACAGAATGTGCCGGAGCGCGGTGTGGACGAGCGTGATTTTGACGCCTTCTACACCGCGAGCGTCGGTCGGCTCGTCGGCCAGTTGTACGCGATGACAGGTGACCTGGCTGAGTCTCAGGACGTGGTGCAGGAGGCCTTCGCCCGGGCCTGGGAACGCTGGGCCGAGTTGGACCTGAACGGTGCCCCCGAAGCGTGGGTGCGCACGGTGGCCTGGCGACTGGCGGTCAGTCGGTGGCGGCGGGCGCGCACCGCGCTGGCCTTCGCCCGGCGGCAGGGTCCGCCCGCCGCCGTACCGCCGCCGGAACCGCACCACGTGCTGCTGGTCCAGGCACTGCGGCGGATCCCCGAGGCGCAGCGGCGGGCCGTGGTGCTGCATCATCTGTGTGACCTGACGGTGGAGCAGGTGGCTGCCGAGACCGGTTGCCCCGTCGGCACGGTCAAGGCGCACCTGAGCCGCGGACGGGCGGCGCTGGCACGTCTGCTGGCCGATACGGACCTCGATCTGCGGACGACCCGGCTGCCGGAGGTGAGGCATGGCTGACAGGACAGAACTGGAGCGGTGTCTGGAGCGGAACCTGGCCGGGCTCGCCGAGTCGGGCCGGCAGCAGGTGATGCCGCTTGCCGCGCACCGGGTGCGGGCCCGTGGTGAGCAGCGCATGCGCCGCCGACGGGCGGCCGTGGCGTTCGGCGGCGCGCTGCTGGCCGCCGCTGTGGTGGTGGGCGGTCTGTCGCTGGTCCGAGCCGCCCGGGTGCCGGAGCCGGCCGCGATCGCGCCGGCGCCGACCGTTTCGGGCTTCGTGCCGCCGTCGCCCGCACAGGGCGAGGAGTACGCCAGTGAACTGGGCTACGTGTACGGCGCGGTGGCGCAGGGCGACATGGTGCGGGTCACCGTCGAGCAGCTCCGTACCGTCCGGGGGACCGCGGTGCCCACGGGTGTGGTGCACACGCTGACCCTGCCGCGGTGGACGCTGGTGGAGGCACGGCGGCTCTCCGGCGGGTCCCCCGCGGATATGCAGCTGGACCAGTTGGTGAGCCGGCTGGCTGCCGGGCCGCGGTGGATGTTCGCGATCGACTACGACAGCGAGGGCCGGGTGCAGTCCTTGCGGGAGACCGACTGAGGGCGCCGCCGCATTCACGGCATCGAAGTGCAACCCGGAGGCGGGCCAGGGCGTAGAGCTCATGTATCCCGACTGCATCTGATCCGATGGGACCTTGCCGTGCTCACTTCTCGCCGCCGAACCGGCGCCCTTTCCCTGACCGCTCTCGCCTTGACCGCTTTTGCCCTGACCGCATGCACCGGCAAGGGAGGCGAAGGGCAGGCGGACGCCCCTGCCCCGGCAACACCGGTGACGGCTTCAGCGCCGGCGTCCGGACAGGCCACCGCGACGACCCCGCCCACCGCGACGGTCCCGGCTACTGCGACGACCCCGCCCACCGCGACGACCGCGCCCGCCGCGCCCGGCGACGGCACCGCCCCGGCCGGCACGACGCGTTGGGCCGGTACCAAGCAGTTCATGCAGATACGCGAGGGCTGGATCAGCGGCGGACGGACCTACCTGTCCGTGCGGACGGCCCGGAAGGTGGCCGCCACGGGCCCGCACGAGGCGTGGTTGATCGTCCCCGGTGAAGGGCCCTACACCACGGTGCTCATGGCCACAGACGCCCGGGTACTGCTCTCGGTCCCGCTGGGCGACAACTCCCTCGCCCACCCCTACTCCCAGGCCGAGTTCGTCAACCGGCTGATGGCCGAGCCGAGCTCCTCCCGCTCGGGGCTGGGGTACGACCTCAGCTTCGACGGGAAGGGCCGGGTGACCAGGTTGCAGTCGCTGTACACCCCCTAGTGCTGTGACCGGAAAGGTTCACCGGCTCGCGACGCCCGGCACGGCACTCCCCCAGCCTTCGGCCGGGGGTACCCCCACGCCGCGTTGTCGCATCACCCGAGTACATCCAGTACGCGGGCAATGCTCCGCCTTGCGATGCTCCCCCACTGCCTGAACGGCGTGGGAGGTGCCCCCAGCACCGGACGCCGCGAGCTTCCCGGCAAATCTTCCCGGCCACAGCACTAGGAAGAGGGACATCAGGAACCACAGGGTCCATGGCCGTTGGACGACGTACACGACGAACCCGTTGCCCGGCCAGTACTCGCGCCATGATGCTGCCGACGGTGTGCAGAATCACGATCAACGTGGCGGAGAGGAACCGGGTGTTGGCCCACCACGGAGTCCTGGCCCGGTCCGTCCCGCCGGCGCGGTCGGTGGAGACGGCGGTGGCAGGTCTCGGGAGTGGTTCGTCCATCGCGACGGTGGGCTCATGGCAGCGGCTCGGCAGGGGAACGGGTCGCCGTACCGGTGCTCGACTTGACGGGGCGGGGCACACCGTGACGATCTCCGAGAAGGGCTTCGTTGCCGGTTCTGGTTCATACGGTGAACTTCACATACACATCGAAGGCCCCGACGAACCTCCCGGCGGCGTCCCTGCCGCACTGCCGTCCCGCTCGTAGAGCTCCGGGGAGTACGGCAGCCCGAAGTGGGCGTCGAGCGCGTCGCCTTCCTCGGAGATGTCCACCCCCGCGGTCGCGCTCAGTCGCCGCTGCCGTACGGGCGGGTGAGGATCTCCATCGCGTGGCCCACCGGGTCCTGGAAGTACAGGCCGCGGCCGCCGTCGCGGTGGTTGATCTCGCCGGGGTGTTCCAGGTGCGGGTCGGCGTAGTACGTCACGTGGGCCTGCAGGATTCGGTCGAACGCCGCGTCGAAGTCCTCGTCGGAGACGAGGAAGGCGTAGTGCTGGGAGGCGATCGGTCCCTCCGGGTCGGCCATGTAGTCGAGGGTGACGCCGTTGCCGGTGGCGACGGGAACGAACGGGCCCCAGGGCGCGCCGACCTCCAGGCCCAGGATGCCCGCGAGGAACTCGGCGGACTCCTGCTTGTTCCGGGCGTGGACGATGGTGTGGTTCAGCTCCACGTTCATGGTGTGCCTCCCTGCGGCACCTCTCGCCGGCGCCTCCGTGCCCCACCAAACCGATGTCCGGCACGCGGTGCCGTAATTCCGACCCTAGCCGGGGCGGTCCGCGGACGGTAGCCGGATCCGTGTCACCCGAGTCGTCACCCGATCCGTCACCCGATCCGTGGGCGGACGGGAACACGACGCGACCAGTCGTAACCCCCGCGCTTCCACAGGGTCACTGGTCCCAGAGTCGCCGCAATCCGTTCTCCAGCAGCGCGAACGCCTGTTCCGCGTCCGCCACCGCGCCCGCGTGGCGCGCGTCGGCCGGTTCTCCGTGGGCCAGGCGGGAGGCGTTGTCCTGGGCCAGCAGGCCCTGGACCGCGACGATCTGGGTGGCGGCCAACCTCGCCGAGAGTTCGGGGGTGTCCGCCGTTTCCTCCAGCGCCCGGGCCAGTGCGCGTTCGGCGCCGGTGTGGAACTGATCCATCCGGGCCACCAGTGAGGGCGCGTCCAGGATCATGCGGGTGAGGCGCAGGACCTGGGGATGGTCGTTGAGTCCGGTGATCGGGTCCCGGTCGTGCAGCCCCGTGAGGAAGTGCTCGCGCAGTGCGGTCAGCGGGGCGGTGCGGGGCGGGCGGGCCTGTACGACGCGTGCGGCCTCGGTCTCGTGGTCGGCGAGGCGGTGCACCACGAGGTCTTCCTTGGTGGGGAAGTAGGCGAAGAGCGTGCGTTTGGAGACCTCGGCCGCCTCGGCCACCTGAGCCACCGAGACCTGGTTGAAGCCGTGTTCGAGGAACAGCGCGATCGCCGCATCGGAGATCGCCGCGCGGGTCCGTTGCTTCTTCCGTTCGCGTAGTCCTGGCTTACCGTCCACGGCGCCCATCCTAGCCGCTCACTCCCCTGAGGATATTTCTACACCTGGTATACATTTACTCCGAGGGAAGGAATGGGAGAAACAAGAGTGTTGGACGAGATCGAGATCGAGATCGAGACCGAGGTCGTCGTCGTGGGCGCCGGTCCGACCGGGCTGACGCTGGCGTGCGAACTGACGCTGGCAGGGGTCGAGACCCTGGTCCTGGAGAAGCTGCCTCGGCGTGGCGAGCACATCAAGGGCGGCGGGATCCAGCCTCGTACCGCCGAGTTGCTGGAGTCGCGCGGGCTGCTGGAACCGTTGCTGCACAGGGCCGCGTCCCGTGAGCCGGTCGGCGGGCACTTCGCCGCCCTGCCCGTGCCCCTGGACTGCACCCCCTGGCAGACCAGGCACCCTTTTCCGCTCGCGGTTCCACAGTGGGAGGTCGAGGAGGTCCTCGAAGAGCGGGCGCTCGCTGCCGGTGCGCGGGTTCTGCGCGGCACCGTCGTCTCAGGGGTCGAGCCGGGCGACGACGGGGTGGTGGTGACGGCGGACGGGCTGCGGGTGCGGGCACGCTACCTGGCGGCGTGCGACGGCGGGCACAGTACGGTGCGGAAACTGCTGGGGCTGCCGTTTCCCGGCAGGCCCGGGACCCACCAGGCGGTGCTGGCCGACATCCGTCTGTCCGCCGTGTCGTCGCTGGTGCCGCGGCAGATCGGGCATATCAGCGCCATGACCCGAAGCGCGGGGGGTTACTGGGCCATGCTGGTCCCTCTCGGCGGCGACCGGTACGGGTTGACCTTCGGGCGCACGAACCAGTCGGGCGCCGACGCGGACGTCGACGGCGACACCCCCGTCACCCACGAGGCGATCGCCGCCGCGCTCCAGGCCGTGTACGGGCAGGAGACCGTCCTCGGCGCCGTGGACAACTCCTCGCGGTTCAGCGACGCCACCCGGCAACTGGAGCAGTACCGGTCGGGGCGCGTCCTGTTCGCGGGCGACGCGGCGCACATCCACCCGCCGCTCGGCGGTCAGGGCCTCAACCTCGGTGTCCAGGACGCGTTCAACCTCGGCTGGAAACTGGCCGCGGCCGTCCAGGGCCGGGCACCGAGCGGCCTCCTGGACAGCTACCACACCGAACGGCATCCCGTCGGGGCCCGGGTCCTGCACCACACGTCGGCGCAGCGCGTCCTGGCGGATCCGAAGCCGAGCGAGGACGTGGCCGCCCTGCGCGACATCTTCGTCGACCTGCTGCGCCTGCCCGACACCAACCGCCACCTCGCGGGGCTGATGTCCGGCCTCTCGCTGCGCTACCCGCTGTCCGGCGATCATCCGCTCACCGGACAGCGTGTGCCGGATGCCGACCTGGTCACCGAAGCGGGCCCCACCCGGCTGTCGGCGCTGTTCGCGTCGGGGCACGCCGTCCTGCTCGACCTGGCCGGAGCCGTCCCGGCAGGCCTCCGGCTCCCGCCGCGAGTCGACCTCGTCCGCGCCTCATGCGCCGACGATCTGGGCGCCGCCGCCCTGCTCATCCGTCCCGACGGCTACGTCTGCTGGGCCACGGACAGCTCCGCAGACCACGGCGACGCACTGCTCGCAGCCATCGCCGGCGGCCTGGCGAAGAGCTAGCGCCGTGACCGGAAAGGTTCACCGGCTCGCGACGGCCGGCAAACCTTTCCGGCCACAGCGCTAGAGGAGCCCCAGGTCGCCCAGTTCCTTGTGCAGGTCGGCTCGCGGGTTGTCGGCTCGCACCGGGAGGTCGCCGCGGGTGGTTGTTGTCCCGGTGCCGCCGTCGGGGCGGCCGGCTCCGGTGGGCCGTGCGCGCCGGTCCCGGAAGAGCCAGGCCCCGGCCAGGCCGCCGATCAGGCCTCCGAGGTGTCCGAGCCAGCTCACCCCCGGTGTCCCGGGCACGGCGACGGTGAGCATGTAGGCGAAGGAGGCCGCCATGACGACGCCGATCAGCGTGTCGATCAGGTGCCGGTCGAAGAGGCCGCGGACCACGACGTAGCCGAAGTAGCCGAAGATCAGGCCGCTGGCGCCCACGGTCTCCACGCCGCCCCGTTCGAAGAACCAGACGGTGAGTCCGCTCGTCACCGCGACGAGCAGGCTCAGTCCCAGGAAGCGGGCCACGCCCCGGTAGGCGGCGAGGAAGCCGAAGATGAACAGCGGGCCGGAGTTGCTTTCGATGTGCTCCCAACTCCAGTGCAGGAAAGGCGCGGTGAGGATGTCGGGCAGCGTGCCGAGGTCGCCGGACGCCACCCCGAACTGCCGTGAGAGGGCGTAATCGTCGGTGTAGTTGGCCAGTTGCACCAGCCAGACCACCGCGAGGAACCCGAACATCGTGAAGAACGCCTTCCGCGCCTCCGCGATCATCTGCTCCGCACCCATCGGCCCGGGCCGCGCCCCTGCCCGTTCCTGATTCGCCCTGCCCATGGCACGCTCCCCTCCCCCTGCGGATCCGTGTCCGCGTCACCAGGGACTTCCAGTATTCCCGGCGGCGGGGGTGCGCGGGGAGGGGGAGAACATGTGCGCGGGAAGCGGCACGGGGTCGTCCGCCGAGGGCTACTCCGCCCCGGAGGGGACGACCGTCCTCGGGTGCTCGGCGGCCGGGACACCGCCGGATGTTCCCTCCTCGCTCAGGCCGATCCATGCGTGCAGCCTGCGCAGCGGCCCGGGCGCCCACCAGGTGGCCCGGCCGGTCAGCCGCATCACCGCGGGAACGAGCAGGCTGCGGACCACCATCGCGTCCATGATGTGCTGCTGGACGGTACGGGACTCGGCGCTCGCGGGCAGCTGCCGGTCATCGGCGTTGCCGAACTTCACGCTCAGGAACGGCAGACCGAGGAGGACCAGCCCGGCGGTCGCGGCGATCGCGAAGACCGGGGCCCGCCGCATCACCAGCCGTGCGGCCCTGGCCCACCCGTCCTTCGTGTCGCCGCTCCCCGGGCGGTGGCGTCGCAGGGCGCGTCGGAGGTCCCAGGCGTTGATCCGCTCCCCGAGCAACACCAGCGCGGTACTGGAGGCACACGGCCAGGTCTTCACCGACGCCAACGTGTCCCTGCCGCTGGACGGGATGCTGGACGCGATCCTCGATCCGCTCATCGAGTTCAACCTCAGGAATCCGGCGTTCCTCGCCCTGATCCACGGCCCCGACGCGCCGGGGGAGATCGCGTCGGACAAGGAGGTCCTCCACGCGATCCTGCAACGGCAGGTCGAGGAGACCGTCGCGCTCCGCGCCCCCGGCCTGCCCCATGACGAGTGTGTGCGTCGCGACCACGGCCTTCGCCGTCTTCCGGGCGGGGCTCTGCCCGGCGATGCAGCACCAGGAGCCCGAAAGGGCCGCCTACACGGTCGAGGTGAAGGCGGCCCTGGCCCGGTACCTGGCCCCGGTGATCGGCACGGAGGCCCGCGCGGTACGTCGCTGAGACAGCGGCGCGGGCGCTGAAACAGCGAAGCGGGCGCTGAAACAGCGGCGCGGGCGCTGAAACAGCGGCGCGGGCGTCAGCGCAGCGGGTCGAACGGGGCCAGTTGCGCGGGGCGTTCGCCGGTGACGATCGTCTCGGCGAGGAGCCGTCCGGTGGCCGGGCCGAGGGTGATGCCCCACATCCCGTGGCCGCCCGCGGCGAAGACCCGGGGGGAGCGGGTGGCGCCGATCAGGGGCAGGCCGTCGGTGGTGCACGGGCGGGAGCCGACCCACTCGTCCCGGCGGGCGTCCAGGTCGGCGCCGCGCAGCAGCGGGCGTGCGGCCTCGGCGATGGCGTGGACACGGCGGGCGTCCAGGGGCGCCTCCGGCTTGCGGAACTCCATCATTCCGGCGACCCGCAGACGGTCGCCGAGGGGCGTGCAGGCGACGCGCTGGGCGGGGAAGTAGACGGGACCGGACGGCACGTGCTCGACCGGGACGCTGAAGCTGTAGCCGCGGCCGGCCTGCACGAGGGAGCGCACGCCGAACTTCCGGGCGAGGCGGCCGAGCCAGGCGCCCGTGGCCAGGACCACCGCGTCGAAGCGCTCGCCGTCTCCGCCGCCGCCGACGACCGTGACACCGGCCGTCTCGTCCCGCACCTCGGTCACCTCCGTGCCCTCGTGGATCACCCCGCCCCGGGCACGGACCGCGTCGGCCAGGGCGTGCACGTAGTGTCCCGGGTCGATGTAGCGCTGACCGTGCAGCCGGATCGCCGCGCCGATCTCGTCCGACAGGGACGGCTCGACCCCCCGGGCCTCGTTCCCGTCGAGGACGTCGAACTCCATGGTCTGGCCCGCGGAGTGGATCTGCTCCAGCTCCTCCAGCAGGACCTTGCGCTCCGCGGCCGTGCGGTAGGCGGCGATGAAGGACTTGGCCTCCGGTGTCCGCGCCTCGACACCGCCCTCGGCCAGCGTGTCGAAGCTCGTCAGCGCCAGGCTGTTGATGGGTACGAGGGCACGCATCGACCGCAGCCACTGGGACGCGGTGCTGTTGCGGGCGAACCCCGTCAGGAACCTGAGCAGCTTCGGGTCGGCGCTCGGCGGGACGTAGACCGGGGAGGACGGGCTGAGTACCGCGCGCACCCCGTAGGTGAGGACCGCCGGCTCGGGCAGCGGCGTCGCCAGGCCGGGGGTGAGCCATCCGGCGTTGCCCCAGGACGATCCGGCGGCGACCCCCTCGCGGTCGTACACGGTGACGTCGACGCCCCGCTCCTGGAGGAACCAGGCGGTGGACAGTCCGACCATGCCCGCGCCGACGACGGCGACACGGCTGGGGGCGGAGGGCGCGGGCGAGGGAGGGCGGGCGGCCATGCGGAACCTCTTCATCCGGAGCGGTGTCCGGGGTGGTGGCGCCTCCGGACGCCTCCGATGGTGATGCCGGTCGGCTCCGTTGTCTTTGTGGCCGGCGGACAATGAGGGTGGTGCCGATGATGCGGTGAGCACTATCCGCGTGGGACACAATGGGGCTCATGAGCAGTCCCCGATGCCGCGCTGCGGGGTGCCGGC
This sequence comes from Streptomyces sp. 6-11-2, assembly GCF_006540305.1. GTDB lineage: Bacteria > Actinomycetota > Actinomycetes > Streptomycetales > Streptomycetaceae > Streptomyces. The sequence goes on from NZ_BJOR01000001.1 coordinate 2,198,608, forward strand.
CGTGATCACCGTGTCCGACCTCGTGGATTCCCTGGGGGCCGGGCTTCTGCGTACGGTCGTCCCGGCCGGGAACGCCGAGGTGCACGACGTCGCCCTGGCCGAGCCCGGTGACACCGCGGGCCAGCCGGGCGAACTCGTCCTGGGGGTGGGGGTGACCGACCGGTCCGGAGCTCTCGCCCTGCTGGAACGGACCGCCGCGGCAGGAGCCGCGGGCCTCGTGCTCAAGCGCCCCGCCGCGCGCGACCCGCAGGTGGCCCGCGCGGCCCGGAGACTGGCGGGCCCCGCACTGGTCGAACTGCGACCGCACACCTCGTGGGCACACGTCGTCTGGCTGCTGCGCGGTGTCATCGACCGGGCCTCCGCGCCCGCCACCGGCGCGCTCGGCACGCCTGGTCCGCACAGCGACCTGTTCGCCCTGGCCGACGCGGCGGCCGAGATCATCGACGCACCCGTGACGGTGGAGGACGCGCAGTCCCGCGTCCTCGCCTACTCCGCGCGGCAGGACAGCACCGATCCGGCACGGGTCTCCACCATCGTGGGGCGGCGCGTCCCCGCGGAAACCCTGACGCACTTCCGGGCGAGCGGCGTCTTCCGCCGGCTGGCACGCTCCAGCGACCCGATCTGGACCCCCGCCGGTCCCGACGGCATCCTGCCCCGGCTGATCATCCCCGTGCGGGCCGGCGGCGAGTGGCTCGGCTCGATCTGGGCCGTGGTCAAGTCGCCGGTTCCCCCGGAACGCATCCGCGAGCTCGGCGACGTGGCCTCCGTCCTGGCCCTGCATCTGCTACGGCTGCGCGCCGAGGCCGGCATCGCACGGCGGGTGTCGGCGGGGCAGCTGCGGGCCGCCCTGCGCGAAGGCGCCGTCCCGGACCAAGGACCGGGAGCGCCCGCCGCGCTGCCGGCCGGCCCTTGGCGGGTGGTGGCCTTCGGGTCGTCGCCCGGCGGGACGGAGGACGTCCGCAGGCAGCTGGACCTGTGGGAGTCGGTCGCGCACCGGTTCGGCTGGCACCAGCCGCTGCTCGCCGACCTCGACGGGCTGCTGTTCGGCGTGGTCACCGACCGGGGGCGGGGCGGGCGGCGGGGCGCGGCCGGTGCCCGGGCCGACGCCGGCACCGTCGACTGGCTCCGGCACGTGCTCACCGAAACACGCGCGCACGACCCCGGCCTGTACGCCGTGGCGGGCTGCCCCGCCCGCTCCCCCGACGAGCTGCCGCGCTCCACGGCCGAAGCCGTGGAACTCCACCGGCTGTTCGGCGCCGGACGGCTCCCCCTCGCCCCTCTCGCCCGAGGGAGGGGGATCGTGCTGATGGAGGACGCCTGGGACGCCGTCGTCGTGGAGCGCGCCAGGGCCGCCGTCGGGACCGACACGTGGCGGCTCGGCGGGCCGCTCGCCGCGCTGCGCGCACACGACGAGGAGCACGGCACTGCGTACCTCACCACCCTCGCGGCCTGGCTCGACCACTTCGGCGACCCGCAGAGCGCCGCACGGCACCTGCGGGTCCATCCCAATACGCTGCGCTACCGGCTGCGCAAGCTCGAAGAGGCGGTCCCGCTCGACCTCTCCTCACCCCGCCTGCGACTGGCTCTGCGGCTCCAGCTCATGGCGATGGGCGAGAACCCCGCGCCCGGCGAGCAGCCAGGGCCGAACGATCCGCCACCGAGGTGACCTCCGGCTCTCAGCCTCTCGCCGCTCCCTCCCCGGACGCTGCCCTGCGGGGTGCCGGGCTGTCCAGATGGCCACCACGGTCCGGTGGAAGCGGTGCACGGCGTCCTCGACGCTGCGGATGAAGCCGGACGGGGCGTTGCCCGGACGACCCGGTTCACGGCCTGGCGGCGGGGAACACGGAGAAGGTTTCGGCCGGAGCGGCCGCCGGTCACCGGTCACCGGTCTCGGATCTTTACCGGCCTGGGCCGTCCGACAAACCGCGGAGGAACCCGATGTGCCGTCTGTTCGGACTCAGCAGCGCGCCGCGACGCACCCGCGCCACCTTCTGGCTGCTGGAGGCCCCTGACAGTCTCAGCCGGCAGAGTCACCGCGATCCGGACGGCACCGGGCTGGGGTACTTCGACGCGGACGGCACCCCGCGGGTCGACAAGGCGCCGATCGCCGCCTACCGGGACCGCGCGTTCGCCGAGGACGCCCGGCAGGTGGAGTCCGCCACCTTCCTCGCCCATGTGCGGTTCGCCTCGACCGGCAGCCTGGACGCCCGCAACACGCACCCCTTCGAACAGGAAGGTCGGCTGTTCGCGCACAACGGTGTCGTCGAGGGCCTCGACGCGCTCGACGACCACCTGGGCGAGGACCGGTCACTGGTCAGGGGCGACACCGACTCGGAGCGGTTCTTCGCCCTCGTCACCCGGGAGACCCGCGCGCACGGCGACGACGTCACCACCGGCATCGCGCGGGCCGCGCGCTGGATCGCCGAGCACCTGCCCCTCTACGCCCTCAACCTGGTCCTCGTCACCCCCGACCAGCTGTGGGCGCTGCGTTACCCCGGCACCCACGAGCTGTACGTCCTCGAACGCGCGGCGGGCGGTCAGTACGGCACCCGGCACCTCGACCACAGCGGCAGTCACGGGCGGATGCGCGTCCACTCCGAGGCCCTGGCCGGGCATCCGGCCGTCGTCGTCGCCAGCGAGCGCATGGACGACCACCCCGGCTGGCGCCTGCTGGAAGCGGGCGAGCTGCTCCACGTCGGCGCCGACCTGCGCACCGCCCGCCACCTCGTGCTGACCGAGCCGCCGGCACACCCGCTCACCCTCGACGACCTGCGCCCCGACGCCGCCGCCTCGCAGAAGGCCGCCTAGTGCTGTGACCGGAAAGGTTCACCGGCTCGCGACGCCCGGCACGGCACTCCCCCAGCCTTCGGCCGGGGGTACCCCCACGCCGCGTAGTCGCATCACCCGAGTACATCCAGTACGCGGGCAATGCTCCGCCTTGCGATGCTCCCCCACTGCCTGAAGGGCGTGGGAGGTGCCCCCAGCACCGGACGCAGCGAGCTTCCCGGCAAACCTTCCCGGCCACAGCACTAGGCCGCCCAGGCCCCTCTCCTGAGCGCGTTCCTACGACGTGCTCCGGGCCTCCACGAACCGGCGCTGCCCGTCCAGCACCAGGCTCCGGAGGCGTCCGGGTCGCACACCCTCGTAGTCCATCCACGCATCGAGGCGGGGGCGCAGATACCACACCATGAACAGCCCGTGGCGGCGCAGCGCCGAGCGATTGATCGAGATCTCCGCCTGCACCTCTCGCCGGAGATCGTCGGTCCAGCCCTGCGCGCGGTCCGACTCCTCCAGAGGAGCCCTGAGAGCGGCGACCGCCTCGTCGAGGGCCACGAGCAAGGTGGCGTCGGGATCCGCCATCGTCACGTCAACTCCCTTTGGCGAGGGCGCGATTGCCCCAACTGAACCATCTCACAGGCCGGTTGACGCCCTGCTGTGACACTGCTGTGACGGGCGGAGTGGCCCGCCTCACAGCCGGAGTGATCCAGGGCCTGGTGGGGTGGTCGGAACACGTCGTCGGGTACGTGTCGCGCTCGTCGGAGAGGTGCGGCGCCCCTCGTGCAAGGAGGTGCAGGGCATGCTGCTCGTGGGTATCGCCGTCTTCCTCATCTGTGCCGTCGGTGCGCTGATCGCGCTGGCCGGGACGCTCGTGGTGGCGCTGCCGGGGCGGCCCCTGCCGTGGCCGGTGCACCTGATGCGCCGCGCCGCGCTGGCGGCCGGCCTCGCGGCCGCGGCCGTCTATTCACTGGGGTTCTTCGCCGTCGCGGTGTCCGAGCACGAGTTCGGCGACGGCGCGGACTCGATACCGGCTCCGGCCTGTCGCGACGGTTTCGGCAGCGAGGTCCGCCGGCACCTCACCCACCATCAGTCCTCCTATCTGCCGCTGCGTTTCGACTGCTTCCTCGACGACGGCACCTTCTATCCGAGCAACCCCGACTACGGCTGGATGAACTGGGCGAGCCTGTCCCTCGCGCTGTCCGGTGTGCTGCTCGCCGTCGGCGCGCGCTGTGCGGCCGATTTCCGGCAGGCCGCGGCATGACGCTGCTCGTGGTCTTCGTGGTGCTTGTGACAGGTCCGGCGATGGTTCCGGGCGCGAGCGTGGCGGGGCCCGGGAGTCGTATCCAGCTCCCGGGCCCCTGGGGATGCCACCCAGTTCGCACGCCGGTGGTGCTCAAGAGTGCGGATCAGTCGTCAGGCCGTCGTGTTCTTCCTTTGAACTACCGCACCGTGTGAGAGGTGCAGGCGAGAGTCGAACTCGCATCCGGCGGCGGTCGTCCGTACTCGGTCGTCCGGCGATCGGTGGCGAATGCTGAAGCTGGAGCGAGAGTCTGAGATTGATCGCGGCTTCCCGGAGGAAACCGGCTGATTCAGGCTGAGCCTCAGTTTCAGCTTGCGCCCAGGGCGCGAACCGGTCCTCAATCCGGCCCGCGCCGCTCGCGCACCCCCGCGCTCGCACGCGGGGGCGATCAGGGGGGCTGCCCTGGTCCGGCCTCAGCCGAACAGGTAGCCGAACACCGCGTCGCCGACCCGTCGGTCGGCGACCTCGGCGCCATTGGCCTCCTCGCGGGCGAACTTCACCGCCTGCTGGAGCTTCTCCACCCGCTCCAGCAGTTCGTTCACCCGCCGTGCGGGGAAGGCTCCGGAGAACTTCACCGTGGTCCAGTAACCGATCGGCACGTCCTCGTAGTACACCTCGACCTGGGCCGGGTGCTTCTCGGTCGCCTCCGCCTTGACGTGGTTGCGCGGGACCTTCTTCGTGCGGATCGTGCGCACCGGGTCCGTCTTCCACCAGTCCGTCGACGGGTCCAGCGACCACGACTCGGCCGCGTCCAGGACGGGGAGCTTCTTGACGAAGGAGTGCAGGTCCGTGAGCTGCTTCTCCAGGAACAGCAGGTAGGAGACGGGGACTTCGGCGAGGATCGTCCGGCCGTCGACCGTGACGTCCGCGCAAGCCGTGCGGTTGGCCCAGTCCTTCGTCGCGGTCACGTCGAACAGGCGCGTCAGCGACCCCGACATCTCGCGCAGGATCTCCTCGGCCTTGACCTGCACCCGCGTCGACTCGGGCGGCAGCTGCTCGCCCTCCTCGTCCTTCGGCTGGTACGTGCGCGAGATTCCGGCGAGCAGAGCGGGCTTCTGCACCTTGTGGTGAGCCGCGTTGACGTCCTGGAGCGACTTGCTCTTGACGCCCTTCTCCACGGCGATGATCTGGTTGAGCTTCGTCACATCTCCCCCTTCGAGCAGCAGCAACATAACCCGGCGGGGGTTCGGAGTTCGCGCGCTTTTTCGCCCGCCGCGCGGGCCGGGCACCGCCGGTCGACGTGCCGCGCGTCACACACCGTCATCCTGGCGGCGGGCGTGACCTGCCGCACACCACCACCGGACACCCCGCCCAACTCACGGTGACGGGACGGGCCTCGTGCGGCGGGAGCCGGGCGGGGCCCGTCCTCACGCGGTGCGCTTGCGGGAGGCCGTCTTCTTCGCCGGGGTCTTCTTCGCCGTGCTCTTGGCGGTCGACGCGGTCTTCTTCGCGGACCGCGACGACTGCGCCGCCTTGGACGTGGACTTCTTCGCGGCGGCCGCCGTCTTCTTCGCCGCGGTCTTCTTGGCGGCGGGAGCCGGCTTCCCGGCGGTGGTCCTCTTGGCCGCGGCGCCGGCCCGCTTGCCACGCGGGAGATGCCTGACCTCGGCCTCCTCGGCCTCCTTCGCCGGCTCCCCGGCCGCCTCCTCCTCCACTTCCTCGCCCCTGGACCGCTTGGCCGCGCGCACGCTCTTCTCCAGGGCGGCCATCAGGTCGAGGACCTTCCCGCCGGGGGCAGGCTCGGGGGCCTCGGGGGGCGCCTCGCCCGCGGTCTTGGCGGCGATGACCTCCTCCAGCGCCTCGCGGTACTCGTCGTGGAGGTCCTGGATGTCGACCTCGCCCAGGGTGTCCATGAGGGCGTCGGCGAGGTCCAGTTCCTTGTCGCGGACGGTGACGTCGACGTCCGGGGCCACGCCCTGGGGGACGCGGATCTCGTCGGGCCAGAGCAGGCCGTGCATGGCGATGACGTCGTCGACCACGCGGAGCATGCCCAGGCGCTCGCGGCCGCGCAGGGCGAACTTCGCGATCGCCACCTTCTGGCTGCGCTTGAGGGCCTCGCGCAGCAGGGTGTACGGCTTGGCGGCGGGGGCGCCGCTCGCGGCCAGGTAGTACGCGTTCTCCATCTGGAGCGGGTCGATCCGGTCGGCCGGGACGAAGGCCACGATGTCGATCGTCTTCGCGGTGGGCAACGGCAGGTGGGCCAGGTCCTCGTCGGTGATCGGGATGATGCTGCCGTCCGCGTCCTCGTAGGCCTTGCCGATCTCCGCCTGGGTGACCTCGCGATCCTCCAGTTCGCACACCTTGCGGTAGCGGATGCGGCCGCCGTCCTCGGTGTGGATCTGGCGGAAGGAGATGGTGTGGCTCTCGGTCGCGTTCACGAGCTTGATCGGGATGCTGACCAGGCCGAACGAGATGGCGCCGTTCCAAATGGATCGCACGTGCAGAACCTTCCGGATGGATCAGTACGAACTGCGTGACCTGTCTGAGCTGCCTGTTCCGCTTGGTCTGTTTCTCATGGTTCAAGTAGTTTCCATGGTTTTCTTATCGTATGGCGCCGATCACGGAGGTGGAGGGGCGACGGCTCGCGCTCAGCAACCTGGACAAGGTGCTGTATCCCGCGAGCGGGTTCACCAAGGGGGAGGTGCTGCACTACTACGCGACGGCCGCCGACGCGCTGCTGCCCCATCTGCGGGACCGGCCGGTGTCCTTCCTGCGGTACCCGGACGGGCCGGACGGGCAGGTGTTCTTCGCCAAGAACGTGCCGCCGGGTACGCCCGAGTGGGTGACGACGACCGAGGTGCCGAGGTCGGCGGGGGCGGCCCGGATGGTCCTCGTGCAGGATCTGCCGAGTCTGATGTGGGCGGCCAACCTGGTGACCGAGTTCCACACCCCGCAGTGGCTGGCCGAGGCACCCGAGGAGGCCGACCGGCTGGTGTTCGACCTGGACCCCGGGGCGCCGGCGAGTGTCGTGGACTGCTGCCGGGTGGCGTTGTGGCTGCGGGAGCGGCTGGCCGAGGACGGGATCGAGGCGCACGCGAAGACGTCCGGATCGAAGGGGCTGCATCTGCTGGCCGCGGTACGGGGGGCTTCGAGCGCGCGGACGTCCGAGTACGCGAAGGGGCTCGCCGTGGAGGCGGAGCGTGCCATGCCCGATCTGGTGCTGCACCGGATGACGCGGAGTCTGCGCCCGGGGAAGGTGTTCGTCGACTGGAGTCAGAACGCGGCGCGGAAGACCACGGCGGCGCCCTACACGCTGCGGGCCCGCCGGGAGCCGGCGGTCTCGGCGCCGGTCACGTGGGAGGAGGTGGCGGGGTGCCGGGCGCCGGGGCGGCTGGAGTTCCGGGCGCGCGACATCGTGCCCCGTCTGCGGGACCACGGTGACCTGCTGGCCCCCCTGCTGGACCCTGGGCGCGCGGCCGCGCTGCCGTGAGAGGAAACCGCCGTCCGGTCACACCACTCGGGCGGCACCCGGCCGTCCGGTCACACCCGCTGGGGCGGCACCCGGCCGTCCGGTCTCACCGCTCGGGGGAACCAGGTCATCCGGTCACACCCGCTCGGCTCGGCCGCCGGGTCACACCCGCTCCCACGTCCTGCGGTCCCTCGCCATCGCGTGGAGTGCTTCCACGTCCGCCGGTTTCAGCAGGGCGCCCAGGCGGGTCAGGTTCCCCAGGTCGGCAGGTTCCAGGACGCGTACGCCCCTGGGCCGGGCGGTGACGCGGAGGGCGGCCGGGTCCGTCAGGACCAGGAGGGGGCGCACCTCGGCCGTCAGGGCGTAGGAGGCCCGGTCGGCCCGGCCGCGGAGGTCGCGCAGGAGGGGGGCGGGGTCGTGCCGGCCGAGGGCGACCATCGGGTCGTCGATGCGGACGCGCTGCTTGCGGGCGTACAGGGCGTGGACGGCGAAGAGGCCGCCGGGGCCGATGACCAGGTGGTGGATGCGGTCGCCGCCGGGCAGCGGGACGGAGTGGAGGGCGTGCCAGCCGGCGCCGTCGAGGTGGTCCAGGGCCTCGCCCACCGTCTGCTCGGCGGTCAGGGCGCGGCGGCGCGGGTCCGGGCGGATGCGGTGAGCGGGGGCGGGCTCGCGGTCCAGCGCGATCAGCAGCGCCTCGCCGGGGCGGTTGGGGGCCAGGTCGTCGTCCGGGTGCAGACTCAGGCGGGCGAGTTCGGCGGGGGTGGGCACAGGGGGCGGGCCCACCGCCACCGGGCCGGTGAGGAAGGGGCCCAGGGCCTGGAGCACGTCCTCCTGCTCGCCCTCGCTGAGGAGGTTGACCCGGGCGGCCTCACGGTCGTACCAGGCGATGTTCCTGCCGTCGGGCCGGCAGACGTACAGCCGTTCCTGTCCATGGCGCCAGGTCGGTATGACGCGCAGTCCGCGGTGTCCGCTCATGCACCATCACCCCCACGACCATGGGAACAGGCGGGGTGCTCCCGGGGCAAGAACTTGGCTACCTTGAGAGAGCCTGCCGTCGGACGCCCGACGCCGCCAGGCGGGCGGGAGCCCGAGGACGGGCTCCGATGGGGAGGGGGAGTTGGGGAGGCGCCGTTGCGAACCCACAGGAAGCAGCCCGACGTACCGGCTCCGGACAGCCCGTGGAGCGAGATCGTGCCCGGCATGTGGATGGGCGGGCACGAGTTCAGGACGCACTCCGGGCAACTGGAACTCGCCGTCGTGCGCGATGAGTTCGATCTTGTGCAGACCCTGCTCAGGCTGCCGGGACACGGGCCCGACCCGGGTGTCGAGCACCATGTGTGGCCGATACCCGACGGGCCGCTGGACGGGACGCAGCTCACCGGGGTGATGCGGCTGGCCCGGGCCGCCTGTGACGCGGTGGACCAGGACCGCCGGGTCCTCGTGCGCTGCTACTCCGGTTACAACCGCTCGGGGCTGGTGATCGCGCACGCGCTGGTCCGCCAGGGACGCTCCGCCGAGGAGGCGATCCGGCTGATCCGTGCCCGCCGCTCCCCCTGGGCGCTGCACAACGATCTGTTCGTCGACTATCTGCGGACGGGCCTGTCGACGGCACGGCTGCTGGAGGAGCTGGCCGAGTAACCGTTTCACCGAAGATGCGCTCCGACCGGCGGCCGCCCGCGGCCCCCCAGGGGAAACGAAAGCCCGTGAGCAAAAGGGACTTCCATACGAAACGAATAGGGTGTACGAGGCTGTTACCCGCGCCGTTCCCTCTCCCCAGCTCTCCTCCAGCCACCGGAGAAACGTGTACCGCAGACGCTCCGCCCTGGTCGCCGCCCTCGCCACCCTGCTGACGGCGACGACGGCTGCCTGCGGCGACGCGGGCGGGCTGCGCGGCGCGGGACCCACGCCGACCGCGGTCAGCCCGGCCCGGCTGTGGCCCTCGCTGCGCCCGGCGGCCAGCCCCGCCTGGCCCTACGACGAGATACAGATCGAGACGGTCAAGGGCGTCACCGCTCCCGGCGACGACATCCACGCGGTCGACCCGGTGGCCGTCGTACGGGCCGAGGTGGCCGCGCATCCGGACGCCTACACGAGCGCCAGGGCGCCGTACCAGGACACGGCCGACCGGCTCGCCGAGTGCGGCCGGGGGGAGGACCCGTCGCGGTGTCCCGTCATGCGGGCGTACTACCGGGACCTCACCGGTGACGGGCACGACGACATGGCACTGGGCTTCCGGCTGTACCCGACCAACCAGACCGCGGTGCGCGTCTACACCTTCGAGGGGCACCGGCTGCAGCAGGTGTTCGCCAACGACGACGCGGTGATCGGCGTGGAGCTGGCCGGACGGGCCGTGATCATCCGCTCGCCGGCCGGGATCGCCGGGTACGAGTACCGCACCACGTGGTCCTGGGACCCGGAGCAGCGGGCGATGGTGTTCTCGCGCGACGAGTTCCTGCGCACCGGCCGGCACCGGCCCACGCACGCGCGTACCCACTCGCCCCTCGCCGCCTCCCCGCTCCCGCCCACCCGCGCGCCCTCCCCCGCTCCCTCACCCGTCCCCTCCTCCCCCGCCCCCTCCTCCTCCGCGGGCGTGCGATGAGGGTCGCGCTGCCCCGGTGGGCCGGGACGCTCGCGGTGAAGTCCGCGGCCTTCATCACGGTGATGTGCTGCGCGCTCGCCGCGCTGCTCGGCGTTCTCGTGCACGTCTCGGTGACCGACCAGACCGTGGGACAGGCACGCACTCTCGCCCTGTCCCGGCTGAAGGACGCCACGACCGCGTTCGAGTCGGGCGACACGCTGCTGCCGGGCGCCGGCGTCGACCCCGAGGGCCTGCCGGAGCGACTGCGGCGGCTGGCGGCGAGCGGACAGCGCGGCACGATGGTCGACATGCACCACGGGCGCCCCACGATGTGGGCGGCCGGGCCCGCCGACCGGGGGCGGACGCTGGCCGTGGCGGTCGACTACTCGCAGCAGGCCCGCACCATCGACGCGCTGGACCAGTCCATCCTGTGGTCGTCGTTGCTCGCGATCGGGGCGACCCTGCTGGTCGGCGCGTTCGCGGTGACCCGGGTGACCCGGCGGCTGCACGCCACCGCGCGCGTGGCCCGGCGGATCAGCGCGGGCGACCTGGACGCGCGCGTGCACGACCCCCTGACGCGGGACGCGTCCCGCCCGCACGACGAGGTGGCCGCGGTCGCCGCGGCGCTGGACTCCATGGCGTCGTCGCTCCAGGGCAAGCTGCTGGCCGAGCAGCGGTTCACCGCGGACGTGGCGCACGAGTTGCGCACCCCGCTGACCGGGCTGCACGCGGCGGCCGAACTGCTGCCGCCGGGCCGCCCCACCGAACTGGTGCGCGACCGGGTGGCCGCGCTGCGCACGCTCACCGAGGACCTGCTGGAGATCTCCCGGCTGGACACCGGGCGGGAGCTGCCGGTCCTGGACACCGGGTACCTCGGCTCGGTGGCCGAGCGAGCGGTGCGGGCGGCGAGCGCGGCGGGGGCCGCCGCCGGGACGGACACGCGGGTCAGGGTCGTACGGGACGTGTACGTGGAGACCGACCGGCGGCGGCTGGAGCGGGTGCTGGGCAACCTCGTGGCCAACGCGCACAGCCACGGCCGGCCGCCGGTGGTGCTGACCGTGGACGGGCCGGTGGTCACCGTGCGGGACCACGGCGACGGCTACCCGGAGTACCTCGTGGCGCACGGCCCCCAGCGCTTCCGTACGGAGGGCGGCGCGACCGGGCACGGGCTCGGGCTGACCATCGCCCTGGGCCAGGCGGAGGTGCTGGGTGCCCGGCTGGAGTTCGCCAACGCGCCGGAGGGCGGGGCGGTGGCGACACTGACGCTTCCTCAGGAGCCGCCCGCGCCTTCGGGGCCGGACGCGGCCGGCGGCACCGTCCGGGATGACGCGGGACCGGCTGACACCGCGTCCAGGTGACCCGTCCCAGGGCGAGCCCGGCCCAGCGCCGGGTGACGCCTTCTCAGTCGGCTGCGCCCTGATGGCTCAGTGTGACGGGCCTCCGGGACACGGCACTCCTAATGTGGCGGTTAGTCAGATTCGCCCGTCCTCGAAGGGCGTCGCCGCCTCAGGTGGAGGTACTGCATGTCCCCGCTCTCCCCCCTCACCCGACTGGCCGTGGCGGCCGCCACCGGCGCCCTCCTCTCCACGGTCGCCGCGGCACCCGCCGCCGCCGACGACGGCGGCCGGAGCGGTCACCGGACGGCGGCCGCCCAGCACAGCACGCCACCCCGGCCGAGCACGGCCGGACAGGAAGACGGCACCCCCGACCACCGCCACCCGCGCTCCTACCGGGGCGTCGTCACGGCCCGCGGCGGGCTCGCCCTGCGCACCCACCCCGACCGCGACAGCAGGGTGCTCCAGGTGGCACGGCCGGGCCGGCTCGTGTGGATCCACTGCAAGACGCTGGGCCCGCGGGTGAACGGCAACCGCGTGTGGTACCTGCTCTCGGACGGCATCTGGGCGTGGGGCTCGGCGCGCCACATCGCCAACGTCGGGCCCTCGCCGCGCTGGTGCTGACACCCAGGGCGGACAAGCCGCTCCTTTTGAGTAGGTTCCGGACATGACCCAGGCCGGAACCGCCGTGGCAGCGACTGCCCCGTCCGCGCCCGCCGACCGCCTCCCCCGGCGCCGCGGCGTCGAACTCTTCCTCATCGTCCTCGCCGTCCTGCTGCCGGTGTGCGGCTACTGCGCCGTCGGCCTGGCGAGGAACGGCGCCGTCCCGCCCGGCGCCGCAGGATACGGCGCCGGGCTCGGCGTACTCGCGCTGGTCGCGCACATCGCGGTGCGCCTGCGCGCGCCGTACGCCGACCCGCTGCTCCTGCCCATCGCCGTACTGCTCAACGGGCTGGGCCTGGTGCTGATCTACCGGCTTGACCTGGAGACACCGGGCGACGAGGCCGCGCCCGCCCAACTGGTGTGGTCCACGCTGGGCGTGGGGCTGTTCATCCTGGTGGTGCTGGTGCTGCGCGACCACCGGTGGCTCCAGCGCTACGCCTACCTCGGTGTCGCCAGCGCGCTCGCCCTGCTCACGATGCCGATCCTCTTCCCCGCCGTCAACGGCGCCCGCATCTGGATCCGGGTGGGCGAGCTCTCCATCCAGCCGGGCGAGTTCGCGAAGGTGCTGCTCGCGGTGTTCTTCGCCGCGTACCTGGCCGCCAACCGCGGCGCGCTGGCGTACAGCGGCCGCCGGGTGTGGCGGCTGCAACTGCCCACCGGCCGGGTGCTGGGGCCGGTGGTCACGGTCTGGCTGCTGAGCGTCTGCGTACTGGTTCTGGAACGCGACCTCGGCACCTCGCTGCTGTTCTTCGGGCTGTTCGTCGTCATGCTGTACGTGGCCACCGGCCGCATCGGCTGGATCGCGGTCGGGGTGCTCCTCGCGACGGCCGGCGCGGTCGCCGTCGGCTCGCTGGAGCCGCACGTGCACAGCCGGTTCGAGGAGTGGCTGCACCCGTTCGCGTCCATCGAGGCCGGTCAGGGGCCCGGCCAGGTGGCCCAGTCGCTGTTCTCCTTCGCGGCGGGCGGGGTGACCGGCACCGGGCTGGGCCTCGGTCACTCGATCCTCGTCGGCTTCGCCGTCAAGTCGGACTTCATCCTGGCCACCGCCGGGGAGGAACTGGGTCTGGCCGGGCTGTCCGCGGTCTTCCTGCTGTACGCGCTGTTCGTCGAGCGCGGCTACCGGGCCGGCCTCGCCCTGCGCGACCCCTTCGGCCGGCTGCTCGCGACCGGGCTCGCCTCGCTCATGGCGCTCCAGGTGTTCGTGATCGCGGGCGGGGTGACCGGCCTGATCCCGCTGACCGGACTGGCGATGCCGTTCCTGGCGCAGGGCGGCTCGTCGGTCGTGACCAACTGGACGATCGTCGCGCTGCTGATCCGGGTGAGCCATGTGGCGCGCCGGGACTACGACGGGACGGTGGCCCCGTGACCCGTGAGGAGGCCGTCCGTTGACCCGGTGCATCCGGCATGCCGCGGCCTTCTGCGTGCTGCTGCTGGTGGCGCTCCTGGTGAACATCGCCTGGTTGCAGGTGCTCCAGAGCCCGACGTACGGCGGCAACCCGGCCAACCGCCGTCCCGCCATCGCCCGTTATCAGCAGCCGCGCGGCGAGATCCTGGTCGGCGGCCGGCCGGTCACCGGCTCCAAGGACACCCGGGAGCAACTGCGCTTCGAACGGACCTACACGGACGGGCCGTTGTACGCGCCGGTGACCGGCTTCGCCTCGCAGCTGTACGGGACGACGCTCCTGGAGTACTCCGAGGACGCGGTGCTGTCGGGCTCCGATCCGATGCTCGCCGGGTTCGGGCTGTGGCGGGGCGTCGCGGGCGGGCGGAGCCCGGGCGGGAATGTGGTGACGACGATCGACCCGGCCGCCCAGCGGGCCGCGTTCGAGGGGCTGGGCGGACGCAAGGGGGCGGTCGCGGCGATCGAGCCGACGTCGGGGCGGATCCTGGCGCTGGTGTCCACGCCCTCGTACGACCCCTCGCTGCTGTCCGGGAACAGGCCGGCGGTGTCGGCGGTGTGGGCACGGCTGAACGAGGACCCGGAGCGGCCGATGCTGAACCGGGCGGTGCGGCAGACGTATCCGCCGGGGTCGACGTTCAAGGTGGTCACCGCGGCGGCCGCGCTGGACGCGGGCGTGGTGCAGGATCTGGACGAGCCGACCGACTCCCCCGACCCGTATCTGCTGCCGGGCACGAATACGTGGCTGTACAACGAGGCCGACGGCTGCGCGAACGCCTCCCTGCGGCATGCGTTCGAGTGGTCGTGCAACACGGTGTTCGCGAAGCTGGGCGTGGACGTGGGGGTGCGGGGCATGCGGGCCGCGGCGGAGGGGTTCGGCTTCAACGACAAGAAGGTGAGGATTCCCTTCTCGGTCTCGCCGAGCACGTTCGACACCCGGGTGGACCGGGCGCAGCTCGCGCTGTCGTCGATCGGGCAGTACAACACGCGGGCCACTCCGCTTCAGATGGCGATGGTGGCGGCCGCGGTCGCGAACGGCGGGCAGGCGCGGTCGCCGTACCTCGTGGAGCGGACCACCCGCCAAAACGGGGGCACGGTCTCCACGGCCGGCTCCCGGCCCGCGCGGCAGGTGATGCTTCCGGCGACCGCGGCGCGGCTGAAGGAGCTGATGACCGACGTGGTCACCGAGGGCACCGGCGGGAACGCGGCGATCCCCGGGGCCACGGTGGGCGGCAAGACCGGCACCGCCCAGCACGGCCTGGGCAACGCCGGTACGCCGTACGCCTGGTTCGTCTCCTGGGCGCAGGGCGACGACGACGTGGAGCCGAGGGTCGCGGTCGCGGTGGTGGTGGAGGACGCGTCCGCGCGGCGGGGCGACATCAGCGGGGGCGGTACGGCGGCGCCGATCGCCAAGGCGGTGATGGAGACGGTGCTGCACGCGCCGCCCGCTGGGTGAGACGGGGGTGCCCGGGGGCACCGTGGCCGCCCTACCGTTCGGGCATGACGATTCCGGCATCGGTGCACGAACTCGCCCAGGTCAACATCGCCCGCCTCAACGCCCCCCTGGACGCACCGCAGTTGAAGGACTTCGTGGACGCGCTCGACCCGGTGAACGCCGACGCGGACGCCGCGGACGGTTTCGTCTGGCGGCTGAAGAGCGACTCCGGCAACGCGACGGACGTGGCGGTGTTCGGCGACGCGTGGCTGATCGTCAACATGTCGGTGTGGCGGGACGCGAACGCCCTGACGGCCTACATGTACCGGGGCCGGCACCGGGAGATGCTCGCCCGCCGCCGGGAGTTCTTCGAGCGGCCGACGGAGGCGGTCACCGCGCTGTGGTGGGTTCCGGCGGGTCACCGTCCTACGGTCGCGGAGGCGGAGAAACGGCTCCTCCACCTCCGTGCGCACGGTCCGACGGAGTACGCGTTCACCCTGCGGGCGTCGTTTCCGCCCCGGCAGGCGGTGCCGGTGGCCGGTGGGGCGCCCGAGCAGCCGGGTGATCAGCCGGTGAGGCGCTGACCCTCCTCGACCGCCTCCTCGACCTCCGCCACCCGCTCCCGCTCCTCGGCCGCGAAGCGTTCCGCGTCCAGTTTCTCGGCGATCTCCTCGTCCTGGGCCATGAGCTGATCCAGGCTGGAGTCGCCCATCTCGAAGACGCCCATGTCGACGTAGGCCTGCTGGAGGCGTTTGCCCCACAGGCCGATGTCCTTGACGCAGGGGACGATGCGACTGAAGAGCAACTGGCGGAAGAGCCGGAGGAATTCGGAGTGCTCGCTGAGTTCGTCGGCCTCCGCCCTGGGGATGCCGAAGTTCTCCAGGACCTCCACCCCGCGCAGCCGGTCGCGCATCAAGTAGCAGCCCTCGATGACGAACTCCTCGCGTTCGCGCAGTTCGGCGTCGGTGAGCTGCCGGTAGTAGTCGCGCAGGGCCATGCGGCCGAAGGCGACGTGGCGGGCCTCGTCCTGCATGACGTAGGCGAGGATCTGCTTGGGCAGAGGCTTGTTCGTGGTGTCGCGGATCATGCCGAAGGCCGCCAGGGCGAGGCCCTCGATCAGCACCTGCATGCCCAGGTACGGCATGTCCCAGCGGCTGTCGCGGAGGGTGTCGCCGAGGAGGGACTGGAGGTTGTCGTTGATCGGGTAGAGCATCCCGATCTTCTCGTGCAGGAAGCGACCGTAGATCTCGGCGTGCCGGGCCTCGTCCATGGTCTGGGTCGCCGAGTAGAACTTGGCGTCCAGGTCGGGGACGGACTCCACGATCCGCGCGGCGCAGATCATCGCGCCCTGCTCGCCGTGCAGGAACTGGCTGAACTGCCAGGACGCGAAGTGGCGGCGCAGTTCGGCCTTGTCACGGTCGGTCATCTTCGCCCAGTGCGGGGTGCCGTAGAGGGTCATCGCCTCCTCGGGGGTGCCGAGCGGATCGTACGGGTCCACCTCCAGATCCCAGTCGATCCGCTTCTGACCGTCCCACTGCTTGTCCTTGCCCTTCTGATAGAGGGCGAGGAGGCGGTCGCGGCCGTCGTCGTACTCCCAGCTGAATCGAGCCGCACCGGTCGCGGGGACCTGCCAGCACGAGTCCCCCGGATTCCTGGCGTACAGGTCGTAGGTCGGCATACTTCGCAGGTTCACACGTAGACGTTGAGTCAACAAGTCGCGCGCAAGCCATTGACTGGCTTACTGACAGGCAGTCTCATAAGAGGCGGAGAACCTGACCCTCGGGTAACCAGCCGACCCGGCCACATCCCGTACGACGAGGTGGGACAGCCATGACGACCGTGACGGAAGACGGCGCGCTCTCAGGCCTGCGCGACGCGCTCGGCCTGCTCAAGGACCGGGAGCAGGTGGCCGAGCGGCTGCTCGACTCTTCCGCCAAGCACTCCTTCGACCCGGACAGGGAACTGGACTGGGACGCGCCCTTCGAGGAGGGCAAGTGGTTCTGGCCGCCGGAGCTGGTGTCGCTGTACGACACACCGCTGTGGAAGCGGATGGGCGAGGAGCAGCGGATCCTGCTCTCCCGGCACGAGGCAGCGGCGCTCGCCTCGCTCGGCATCTGGTTCGAGCTGATCCTCATGCAGCTGCTCGTACGGCACATCTACGACAAGGCGGCCACGAGCGCGCACGTGCGGTACGCGCTGACCGAGATCGAGGACGAGTGCCGGCACTCGAAGATGTTCGCCCGCGTCATATCGCGGGGCGAGACGCCCTGGTACCCGGTGAGCCGGGCGCACCAGAACCTCGGCCGGCTCTTCAAGACGATCTCCACGACCCCCGGGTCCTTCACCGCGACCCTGCTCGGTGAGGAGGTCCTGGACTGGATGCAGCGGCTGACGTTCCCGGACGAGCGGGTGCAGCCGCTGATCCGGGGCGTCACGCGGATCCACGTCGTGGAGGAGGCGCGCCATGTCCGTTACGCCCGCGAGGAGTTGCGCCGGCAGATGATGACGGCGCCGAAGTGGTCGCAGGAGTTCACCCGGATCACCTCGGGCGAGTTCGCCCGGGTCTTCTCGGTCGCCTTCGTCAACCCCGAGGTGTACACGAACGTGGGCCTCGACAAACGGGAGGCGATGGCCCAGGTGAAGGCGAGCGAGCACCGGCGGGAGGTCATGCAGACGGGCGCGAAGCGCCTGACGGACTTCCTGGACGACATCGGCGTCCTCCGCGGAGTCGGCCGCCGCCTCTGGCAGTCCTCGGGCCTCCTGGCCTGACCCGACCGGCACCCCCACGGGAGCGATGAGGGGCCCGGCGCCGCCGGCCTCGACACGGGGGCGGCCCCTGACAGCGGCTCCCCCATGTCCGGTACCGCCGACGCGATACGGATCCGGCCGGTCCCACTGCCGAACCGTCAGCGCCGCCCGCCGCAGGGGCGAACCCACGGCACGGACGCAGCCCGAGACACCCCGGGCGGCCCAGCGGACCCGCGCCGGGCCGCACGACCGAGGGCTGCACCAACCCGCACGGCGTGCGAAGCCGCCCGACCGACGAAAGCTGCCGTCGCGGGGGGGCCACGGGCCGCGCAGGGCCAGACGCCAGAGACCGGGGAGCCGCGGCAGGGCCCGGCGCCGGACCGGGAAGCCACGGCAGGACCAGGCGCCAGGCCGGGGAGCCGCGCGGGGACCGCACGGCCACCAGACGCCATAAGGTCCAGCCCTCCCGCCTGAGGACACGGGCCACGCGGGACCGCGGAAGCGACGCGGCACGGCGGTGCGCGGCACGGCGGTGGCTCCCGGGCCCCGTACCCCCGCTGCGCCGGGCCCGGTCCGCCGTCCCGGCTCGCGCCCCCCGTTCGCGCGCCCAGTCCGCCACCCCTGGCCGCGTCCCCGTTCGCGCGCCCGCTCCGCCACGCCCGATCCGTCGCGCCCGATCCGACGTGCCCGATCCGACGCGCCCGCTCCGGCGGCAGCCGGTACGGGCCGGAGTGGGCGTGGCCATTCCGGCGGGCTGGGGGCGCGGGCGTAGGTCCGTGGGCCGCTGAGGCCGATTACGCTGCTGGTCATGAGCCCTGCCGCGTCCAGTCCCGCGTACCGTCGCCTCAGCGTCGAGGAGCGGCGGGCCCAGTTGCTCGACGCGGCTCTGTCCCTCTTCGCGCACCGGGCGCCCGAGGAGGTGTCGCTGGACGACGTGGCGGAGGCGGCGGGGGTGTCGCGTCCGCTGGTGTACCGCTACTTCCCGGGCGGCAAGCAGCAGCTGTACGAGGCCGCCCTGCGGTCCGCCGCCGATGAGCTGAGGCACTGCTTCGACGAGCCGCAGCAGGGCCCGCTGCTGCCCCGCCTCGCCCGCGCCCTGGACCGGTACCTGGCCTTCGTCGACCAGCACGACGCCGGGTTCACCGCCCTGCTCCAGGGCGGCAGCGTGGTGGAGACCTCCCGCACGACGGCCATCGTGGACGGCGTGCGCCGGGCCGCCGCCGAGCGGATCCTGAGCCATCTGGAGGTCACGGACCCCGGCCCCCGGCTGCGCATGACCGTACGGATGTGGATCACGGCCGTGGAGGCCGCCTCCCTGATCTGGCTGGACGAGGACAAGCAGCCGCCCGCCGAGGAGCTGCGGGACTGGCTGGTCGAGCAGTTCGCGGCCGTGCTCACCGTGACCGCCGCCCGGGACGCGCAGACCGCCGAGCTGGTGGGGCGCGCCCTGGCCTCGGCGGATGGCTGACACTGGTGCCGTGAAGAGCGAAGACACCCCCTTCGAGGGCGGCCCCATGGACGGGCGGGTGCTGCCCGTGCTGGTGGGACCCACCGGGAACCCGCCGAAGACCTACCGCATCCCGGTGCCGGACGCCGCGGGCGGCCCGCCGACCGTGCTCGTCTACCGGCGGGTGCCACGCGGGCACAGCAAGCGCCTGGGACTGCCCAGGGGCTGGAAGTACGAGTTCGACCCCGAGGGCAGGAGCGGCGGCCGGCTGAGATGGCCGTGGTCCAAGCCGGAGAACCGGGCCGGCGGCAAGCCGGACGCCACCGACGGGTGACCTCGTTGCGCCGTACGGCGCACCATCGGCACAGAAAATCCGTTCATACGTCGAATCCTCACGGTGCGGAGCGGAAACACCGCCCCGCACGGGAGGTGATGACGTGTCAGGAAGGGTGCCGCGTCTGGTGTGTACGGCGGCGGTGGCGGCACAGGCCGCCTTCGTACCGGTGGCCGCCGTGGCCACGCCGGAGCCGCAGCAGCCCGGACAGCGGTCCGTCGCCCAGCTGCTGACGGACCTTCACACGCTGTACCGGCAGGCCGAACAGGCCACCGAGACCTACAACTCCACCGCCGAGCAGCTGAAGCGGCAGCGCACCGAGGCCGACCGCATCGACGCCGACCTCGGCGCCGCCCGGCTCGCCCTGAGCGACAGCCGCGCGAAGGCGGCACGGCTGGCCCTTCTGCAGTACCAGGGCAGCGGCACCGGACTCTCCCCGTACCTGCGGCTGCTGCTGGCACCTGACCCGCAGCACGCCCTGGCGGAGGGGGAGTTGATCGGGCAACTGGCGCGGGAGCGGGCCGAGACGGTCGACCGGCTCACCGGCGACGAGAAGAAGGCCGCCGACCTCGCCCACGAGGCCCGCAAGGCGGTCGACACCCGGCTGGTGCTCGCCCGGCGGCAGCAGCAGGCGCGGGACGACGTCCAGGGACGGCTGCGCGACGTGGAGAAGCTGCTGGCCTCGCTCAGCGCCGAGCAGGTGACGGCGCTCGCCCGGAGGGAGACGAACGGGATCACCGCGGCGCAGAGCCCTTTCCTGGCCTCCGGGGTGCTCAGCGGTGCCCGCACGCCGTCGCCGGAGGGCGACGAGGCCGTGCGCTACGCCGTGCGTCAGCTCGGCAAGCCGTACCAGTGGGGCGCCGTGGGCCCGCGGGCGTACGACTGCTCGGGGCTGACCTCACAGGCCTGGGAGCACGCCGGGACGCCCATCCCGCGCACCAGTCAGGAGCAGTGGGCGCGGCTGAAGCACATCCCGCTCGGCGCTCTCAGGCCCGGCGACCTGGTCGTCTACTTCCCGCAGGCCACGCATGTCGCCCTCTACCTCGGCGACGGGATGGTGGTGCAGGCCCCGCGGCCCGGAGCCAGGGTGAAGGTGTCACCGGTCGCGGCCAACCCGGTGCTGGGCGCCGTACGGCCCGATCCGGGCGGGGAGCCCCTGCGGTGGTACACACCGCCGAGACTCCCCGAGGGTGCCCTGGCCGGGCCGGACGCGAGTCTCTATACGGCGGACGCCTCGGAGACCTCGGCGAGGTAGGCCTGGGCCTTGTCCGGGTCGAAGAAGAAGTTCTCCAGGTCGGACGGGTCGTCGAAGCAGTTCACGAAGCGGTCGGCGACCGGCTGGAGCTGGCCCGCCGCCCCGAGGACGTTCAGGACGTGCTCCGGCGGCGGGGCCAGCATGGCGTTGGTCCACTTGGTGACGTGCCGGGCGGTGGCCCAGTAGCGGTCGAACGTCTGCCGCATCCACTCCTCGTCGAACGGCTTGTCGCCGTGCTCGACGATGGCGGCCAGGTATGCGGCGGCGCACTTGGAGGCCGAGTTGGAGCCCTGGCCGGTGATCGGGTCGTTGGCGACGACGACGTCCGCGACACCGAGGACCAGGCCGCCGCCGGGCAGCCGGCCGATCGGCTGGCGCACGGTCGGGGCGTAACGGCCGGCGAGCGTGCCGCCCGCGTCCGTGAGTTCGACGCCGGCGGTCCGGGCGTGCTCCCAGGGCAGGAACGTCTTCATCAGGTCCAGCGTCAGGGCGAGGTGCTCGGACGGGTCCTTGACGCCGCGGAAGGCGTCGAGCGGGCCGCCGGGTATGCCTTCCCAGAAGAGGATGTCGGCACGGCCGGAGAGGGTGTGGGTCGGCATGATGAACATCTCGCCGACGCCGGGCACCAGGTTGCAGCGGACCGCGTCGAACTCCGGGTGCTCCGGGCGCGGTGCCAGGCCGTGCACGTACGCCACCGCCAGCGCGCGCTGCGGCTCGCTGTACGGGGAGCGGGAGGCGTCCCGCTCGAACATCTTCACCAGCTCGCCCTTGCCCGCCGAGACGAGGACGAGGTCGTACGTGCGGGAGAAGTAGTCCAGGTCGCCGACCGCGGCGCCGTGGATGACGAGCTGGCCGCCGCGCTGGGCGAACGTCTCCATCCAGCCCGCCATCTTCACCCGCTGGTCGACCGACTGCGCGTACCCGTCGAGCCTGCCCACCCAGTCGATCGCGCGCTGCGAGGGACCGGGGTCGAAGGAGCCGGGGACGGCCACCGAGACGCCGAGGCCCTCGATGTTCGGAGCCTGGGACTCCCAGAAGTTCAGCTTCAGGTCGCGCTCGTGCTGGAGGGCCGTGTGGAACATGCACTGCGTCGACATGACCCGGCCGGTGCGGATCTCGTCCGAGGTCCGGTTCGACATCAGGGTGACCTCGTACCCGTGGGACTGGAGTCCGAGGGCCAGCTGGAGACCGGACTGCCCGGCCCCCACGACGAGTATCTTCCGCATACGGGTGCTGCCTCCTACGGCTTCGGGACTGCTCGCTGGACTGCTCGGGGAGCGGGTACTACTCCGGGGTCTCCTCGAGTGCGTGGGCCACGAGGGCCAGCAGGGTCTCGATGGCCGAGATCCGGCGCCGCGCGTCCATGATCATGACAGGTATATGTGGGGGTATCGTGAGCGCCTCGCGCACGTCCTCCGGGTCGAACTGCTCGCTGCCCTCGAAGTGGTTGACGGCGACGACGTACGGAAGCCCGCAGCTCTCGAAGTAGTCCAGCGCCGGGAAGCAGTCCTTCAGACGGCGGGTGTCGGCCAGGACCACGGCGCCGATCGCGCCGCGCACCAGGTCGTCCCACATGAACCAGAACCGCTGCTGGCCCGGCGTGCCGAACACGTAGAGCACGAGGTCGTCGTCGAGCGTGATCCGGCCGTAGTCCATGGCGACGGTGGTCGTCACCTTGTCCGGCGTCTCGGTGAGGTCGTCGGTCTCCTCGCTCGCCTCGGTCATCAGCGCCTCGGTCTGCAGCGGCGTGATCTCCGAGACGGCGGTGACCAGTGTGGTCTTGCCGACGCCGAAGCCGCCGGCCACCACGATCTTCGTGGCGACCGGGGCACGGCTACGGTCCGTCTGCCAGGGCTGCGGGGCCTCGTCGGCCTCGACGAGCAGGGGGACGCCCACGGCGGCGTCAGAGACGGCGGAGTCCACTCAGCACCCTTTCCAGCAGCACGCGGTCCGGCCGGCCCGTGCCATGACCGGTTCCGGTTCCGTACACACGGATCTTTCCCTGGTCCGCGAGATCGCTCAGGAGCACGCGGACCACGCCGAGCGGCATCTTCAGCAGCGCGGCGATCTCCGCCACCGTCCGCATCCGGCGGCACAGTTCGACGATGGCCCGCACCTCGGGCATGCCCTGGTTGGCGAGCGAGCCGTTGGTCAGCTCCTTGCGCTCCTCCGGGGCCTCCAGCGCGGCCACGAACGTCTCCACCAGGAGGACGTGGCCGAAGCGGGTACGGCCGCCGGTGAGCGAATAGGGGCGTACGCGGGAGGCCTTGCGGTCGCCGCCGCGAACGGGGAGCTGCCGTTTGGACGTACCACTCATCGGGCCGCTCCTTGGGTACTCCCGTCGGTTTCCAGGGACTGGCGCAGCTCACTGCGGAGTTCCGGCGTCAGGACGTGTCCGGCGCGGCCGACGAAGAGCGCCATGTGGTACGCCACGACGCTCATGTCGCACTCCGCGGAGCCGTGCACGCCGAGCAGCGACCCGTCGCTGATCGACATGACGAACAGGCTGCCCTCGTCCATCGCGACCATCGTGTGCTTCACCGCACCGGAGTCCATCAGCTTGGCGGCGCCGAGGGTGAGGCTGCCGATGCCGGAGACGATGGTGGCGAGGTCGGCGGCGGAGCCGCGGGGACCGGTGCGCGCCTCGCGGGCCTGGCGGGCCTCGTCGTTGCGGCCGGGGTCCGAGGAGAGGAGCAGGAGCCCGTCGGAGGAGACCACGGCCACGGATTCGATGCCGGGGACCTCCTCGACGAGGTTGGTCAGCAGCCAGTGCAGGTTGCGGGCCTCACTGCTCAGTCCGAAGGTACTGGGCGCGGTCAACTGCTTGCCTCCTCGACTGTGCCCCCCGTGTTCTGGTCGGCGATCTCCGCCTCCGCCTCGCGGTAGCCCTCCCGTGCTCCCCGGTGGAAGCCACCCAGGCGGCGACGGAGTGCCTCGGCGTCCACGGAAGCGCTGCGCTGGCGCGGGGCCGGGGCGGGGGCGGATATCTTCGGGGTCCGCTTGGGCAGGCCCTTGGCGGTGACCTCGTCGTCCTCCGACGCATCGGGGGTCCGGTGGTGTTCCGCCTCGGCTTCGCCGTCGGCGGGGGTGTTCTGCTGCCGGGGCAGTGTGATGCGGGCGGCCTCGTCCTCAGCCGGTTCGCTCCCGGCCGCGGTGCCCGTGGGAGCCTCCCGGTCGGGTGCGGACGGCCCCTGCGGGGCCTGCTCGACGTCGGTGGTGACGGGGTGTGGGCGCGCCGGATCCGGCTCCCCCGCGGGCGACGGGAGCAGGAGTTCCATCGTCGTCTCGGACAGCGATGCCGGGCCCTCGTCCGCCGGTTCCCCGGTGACCGGTCTCTCGTTCACCGGCTCCTCGTGCGCCGCATCCCCGCCGGCCGGTTCCTCGTCCGCCGCCTCCGCCTCGCGCACGGCCTTCTCGGCCAGCGCGACCAGAGGGTCGGTGCCCTCGGCGCGGGCGGGCAGGACATTGGAGTTGGCCTCGGCGTCGGCGCCGGGCAGGGAGACCGCGGGGGCCTCTCCCGGGGCCTGGGCGGAGTCCGCGACGGCGGAGGCGGGCGCGGTCGCCAGCACGGACTTGGGGACGACCACGACGACCGCGATGCCGCCCTGCTTCTGCTCGCGCAGCTGCACACGGATGCCGTGCCGGTGGGCGAGGCGGGCCACGACGTACAGGCCGAGGCCCAGACCCTGGTCGCCCTCCTTGTCATAGGCGGACTTCGGGTCGAACTCGGTGAGGCGGGCGTTGAGCCGGGTCAGCCGCTCCTCGGGCACGCCGATGCCCTCGTCCTGGACGGAGAGCATGACCTCGCCGTTCTCCAGGAGCCAGCCGGAGACCTCGACGGGCTGGTCGGGCGGGGAGAACGAGGTGGCGTTCTCCATGAGTTCGGCCAGCAGGTGGGACAGGTCGTCCGCCGCGAAGCCCGCCACGTGCGCGTGCGGCGGCAGCGCGGCGATACGGACGCGCTCGTAGCGCTCGATCTCGCTGACCGCGGCGCGCACGACGTCGACCAGCGGGACCGGCCCGGCGTGCTGCTGGACGTGCTCGGAGCCGGCCAGCACGAGGAGGTTCTCGCTGTGCCGGCGCATGACCGTGGCGAAGTGGTCCAGCTTGAAGAGGGTGGACAGCCGGTCCGGGTCCTGCTCGCGGTCCTCCAGGCCCTCGATGACGGTGAGTTGCCGTTCCACCAGGCCGAGCGTGCGCAGCGCCAGATTGACGAAGCTGCCGCCTATGCCGCTGCGCAGCCGCTCCAGCTGGGCGGCGGAGTCGGCCAGTTCGGCGCGCAGTTCCTCGCGGGCGTCGGCCATCTTCTGGCGCTGGCCGACCAGGTGCTTGCGGTCGGTCTCCAGGGTGGCGATCCGCTCGGCGAGCGCGACGGCCTGCGCGTGCAGGGTGTTGACGGAGCGGACGACCTGCGCGAACTCGTCGTTGCGACCGGTGAACTTGACGGGTTCCTCGGTGGCCGCGTCCTGCGCGCCGGCCAGCCGGGCCGAGCCCAGGCGCAGCACCGCGAGCGGCCGGGTCAGGGTGCGGGCGAGCCCGGTGGCGATGCCGATGGTGACCAGCAGCAGGACGCCGAGCAGGGCGATGCGGATCTCCAGCGCGGTGACGTCGTCGTCACGGAGCTGCGCCAGGTCCTTGGTACGGCGGTCGTACAGGGAGGACTCCGCGCCGCGCATCAGGTCGAGGCGGGCGCTGAGCGCGGCGTCGGCCTTCTTGACGCTGGTGTCCAGGTCGCTGTCGGAGAGCGTCGGCTGCTGGGTGAGCGAGGCGAGGTACTTCTCCGCACTGTCGACCTCGGCCCCGCTCACCGTGGAGTCGTACGACGTGCGGGCCGCCTGCGGCGCGTTGTCGCGGAAGCCGGCGAGGGCGGCGTCGGAGCGCAGCCGGGCCTGCTGGGCGGCGGCGCTCAGAGCGTCGCGCCGCTTGGTCTCGGCCTCCGAGGAGGTGTTGGCCTGCGTGGGCAGTCCGGTGACGGGGCTGTAGACGGTCTGCGTGGTGTACGGCACGTTCAGCGCCGCGAGCAGCAGCCCGCGGGCCGCGGCGGCCTGCTGGACGGCGGTGTCGAGCTCGGCGAGCGCGTGGGCGCCGGTGCCGGCCCGCGTGGGCATCCGCTCGGCCAGTTGCTCGGCCAGCTTGTGCAGGTCGGTGATGGCGGTGGTGTACGCCTGGTGGACCTGGAGGGCGGTGCTCTGCCCGGTGAGCGCGGAGCGGCGTACGGCGGCGATGCCGTCGAGGTCCTCGCGCAGCCAGGCCGGCATGTCCTGGTCGGCGCGCAGCTCGTCGACCTGGCGGTCCACGCGGGTGCTGCGCTGCTCGGAGGGCGCCTTGGACCCGGGGCGGCCGGCGGCGACGTAGGAGGTGACCTCGTCGCGCTCGTCGGCCAGCGAGTGGGCGAGGGTGAGCGCGTCCTGGGTCTGCCCGGCGAGCGTCACCAGGTTCTGGGTGTCGCTCACCTGCCCGGAGGCGGCTATCAGGGAGGGCGCGCCCGCGCCCGCCACCGCGGCGGCCACGACGGCGACGGCGGCGATCAGACGGTTGCGTACATGCGTGGGACGGCCCTTGCCGACGGGGGTGACGGGGGGCGTGCCGGACGTCTGCGCCGGCTCTCCTGCCATGGCCGTCTGCTTGCCTGCGCGCCGAGGCCGCTTCTTCTGCACCGGTGCTCGCATTCCTGTACTCGTGTACTCATGGGCCCGGGTGGTGCCCCGTCAGCTGGCGCGGACAGGTGCGTACACCCTCCCCACGCTCTCGACTCCGCTCGAGCAGGGGGGACCTGCATCGGTTCCCGACCCTCCCAGTGCCGGTGGGCAGTGGTCCTGCATCGTCCGACCGGCCACCCGAAGGAGTGAACCCCGGAGGGGAGTTGGCGGGCAAGTTCCTCCGGCGCGTGCACGGGCACGGTGCGGTGGGCCGGTTGGACGTCTGCGGCGGGCTTTGGCAATATTCGCCGCCACGCCTTGCCGGAGTGATCCAATTGCGCCCAAAACAGGCGGCTGACCTGCGTCGCCGCGTCGATTCCCGGACGGTTGCCACCCTTTCGCAGGGCTTGTGAAGGGCTCGTGCAGACTGGCCGGATGCGCACTGAGGTTGTTTCGGAGCCCGGCCGTCCCGACTGCCCCAACGAGGACTTCGCGAGTATCGGACTACCCGCGTCTGGACAGGGTGGTTGCCTTGTCGTCCTGGACGGGGTGACACCACCGCGGACCGGCACGGGATGTTCGCATTCGGTCTCCTGGTTCACCGCCCGGCTGGGCGGCGCACTGACCGAACTGACGGTTTCCTGCCTGGATCTGACGCTGCCGGAGATTCTTTCGCGCGCGATCCTCCGTACCGCCGAGTCACACGCTCCGACCTGTGACCTTTCTCACCCGCGTACACCTCAGGCGACCGTCGTCCTGGCCCGCTGGTCGGCGGAGACGGTCGAGTACCTGGTGCTGTCCGACTCGGTCCTGCTGCTGGAGTCCCCCGACGGCTCGGTCACCCCGGTCCTGGACGACCGGCTGGCCCGGCTGCCCCGGGCCTCGCTCGCCACGGACGCGCTCATCGACGCCGTCGTGCGCAACAAGGAGGGCGGCTTCTTCACCGCGGCGGCGGATCCCTCGGTGGCCGCCCGTGCCGTGACGGGCGGCGTGCCGCGCGCCGAGGTCCGCGCGCTGGCCGCGCTGACGGACGGCGCGGCGCGGTGGGTGGAGAAGTTCCACGCGGGCGACTGGACGCGGTGCCTCGGTCTCGTGCGCGAGCAGGGGGCGGGCTCGCTCGTGGGCCGGGTGCGGGCCCTGGAGTCGGCCGACAAGGAGGAGCGGGCGTATCTGCGCCGCAGCAAGACGCACGACGACGCGACGGTGGTGTTCGTGGAACCGTGAGCGGCCGGGGCCGCGGGCCGGCTACTTCTCCGTGACTTCGTTCAACTCGTGCAGCAGCCGGGCCAGTTCGGCCACTTCGCGGCGGTCCCAGTGGGCGAGCTGGCTGACGTAGCGGGCGCGGCGGGCCTCGCGCACCTGGCCGACCCGGCGGCGGCCGTCGTCGGTGAGGGCCACCAGCCAGGCCCGGCCGTCGGCGGGGTCCGGTTCCCGGGCGACCAGGCCGAGTTCCTCCAGGGCGTGCAGCTGGCGTGACATGGTCGCCTTGCCGACGCCGATGTAGCCGGCCAGCTCCGTGGCGCGCTGGCGGCCGCACTCCTCCAGGCGGACCAGCAGTCCGTAGGCGGCGGGCTCCAGGTGGGGGTGGACCTCGCGGGCCATCTCGCCCTGGTTGGCCCGTGCACGCCGCAGCAGCACCGTCAGTTCCCGTTCGAGGGAGAGGAACTCCCGGTCCGCGCCGCTCGGTGCCACGCCGGACGCGACCTCACGTCCGCCGCCGTTCGCGTCTTCGTGCACGTCAGCCCCTGCCTGAAGGTTTCCCGTTCCTGAAAGTTTCCGCCAGTCGGCGCCATCACCGCAGCTCCGCCAGTATTTCGCAGGCGTAGACCATCGGCAGACTCCGGGCCCCCTTCCCAGGCGCCGGTCTACGTGCGTAGCTTCTTTGCCAGGCAATTACCGGCATGCTCACGCCACTGCTGTCGCCCGCGGTCGCGGGCCGGCGTGGCCCTGCTCGTCAGCGCGACCGGGACATGCCCGTGACCGGGACATGCCCGTATCCCCCCACCGAGCACCACCGAGCCTCGGAGGCACGTCATGTCCGTGCACAGATCCGGAACGGCCCGCGTACGGCGGCTCACCGCCGCGGGAATCCTGCTCGCCGCGTTCTCCCTGCTCCTCACCCTCCCCTCCGCCGCCGCCACCGTGCCCGCGCGCGGCTCCGCCTACATGGGCATGGGCGTCGTGCCGCACGACGGCCGGGGCGGAACGCCGGCCGGCGGGGACGCCACCCAGACCGAGGGCGTCGACGTGGCCAGTTACCAGGGCAACGTCGCCTGGTCCACGCTGTGGAGCAGCGGCGTCAAGTGGGCGTACACGAAGGCCAGCGAGGGGACGTACTACACGAATCCCTACTTCGCCCAGCAGTACAACGGCTCGTACAACGTCGGCATGATCCGCGGCGCGTACCACTTCGCGACCCCGGACACCACCAGCGGCGCCGTCCAGGCCAACTACTTCGTCGACCACGGCGGCGGCTGGTCCCGCGACGGCAAGACCCTGCCGGGCGTCCTCGACATCGAGTGGAACCCGTACGGGGCCTCCTGCTACGGCAAGACGGCGAGCGCCATGGCCGGCTGGATCGCCGACTTCCTGAACACCTACAAGGCCCGCACGGGCCGGGACGCCGTGATCTACACGGCCACGAGCTGGTGGACCGAGTGCACCGGCAACTACGGCGGCTTCGCCGCCAACAACCCGCTGTGGATCGCCCGTTACGCCTCCGACCCGGGCACCCTGCCGGCCGGCTGGGGCTACTACACCATGTGGCAGTACACGTCGTCCGGCCCGACGGTCGGCGACCACAACAAGTTCAACGGCGCACTCGACCGCGTACAGGCACTCGCCAACGGCTAGTGCTGTGACCGGAAAGGTTCACCGGCTCGCGGCGCCCGGCACGGCACTCCCCCAGCCTTCGGCCGGGGGTACCCCCACGCCGCGTTGTCGCATCACCCGAGTACATCCAGTACGCGGGCAATGCTCCGCCTTGCGATGTTCCCCCACTGCCTGAAGGGCGTGGGAGGTGCCCCCAGCACCGGACGCCGCGAGCTTCCCGGCAAACCTTCCCGGCCACAGCACTAGCCCCACCACCACTCCCCGGTCGCGGGCAGGGGGTCGCCCCCGACCGGGGCCCGGGGCGCGCCCGGCGCAGACGCGGCGGCCCGCACCGGGCGCGCCCCGGGACGCACGAAACCCCCGCCGCCCCGGGGCTCACGGGCTCGACCGGCCCCTTTGAGGGGACGGCGCTTCAGTCAGGAGTACCGGGGCGTGACGGTCCAGCCGGAGAACCCGCGGTGGCCATACGGCCGGGAACCCCGGGCACGGCCACACCGCCAGAGACTCGCCGTGCTCACCGGCGGGTCTCCCACGCCGGTCGTGGTGGCCTGCCGTCAGGCGAGGGCGGCCGGCGGGCCGAGGTGGGCCGTACTCGCGGAACGGGCGTGGGGTTCGGCCGGGGAGGACCCGGCCGAACCCCACGCCCCGATGCACCGCTCACCGCGCGGCAGCGCTACGCGGCGGCCGGGATCTCCGGTGACGCACCGTTCGTCGCGGGGGTGAGGGCCAGTTCCAGGACCTGGCGGACGTCGGTGACGGCGTGGACGTCGAGCTTGTCCAGCACCTCCGCCGGGACGTCGTCCAGATCGGGCTCGTTCCGCTTGGGGATGACCACCGTCGTCACACCCGCGCGATGGGCGGCGAGCAGCTTCTGCTTGACGCCGCCGATGGGCAGGACACGCCCGGTCAGCGAGACCTCGCCGGTCATCGCCACGTCCGTGCGGACCAGGCGACCGGACAGGAGCGAGGCGAGCGCGGTCGTCATCGTGATGCCCGCGCTCGGACCGTCCTTCGGCACCGCGCCCGCCGGGAAGTGGATGTGCACGCCCCGGTCCTTCAGGTCACCCACGGGCAGTTCCAGTTCGGCGCCGTGGCTGCGCAGGAAGCTCAGCGCGATCTGCGCGGACTCCTTCATCACATCGCCCAGCTGACCGGTCAGGGTCAGCCCGGCCGCACCCGTCTCCGGGTCCGCCAGGGACGCCTCGACGAAGAGGACGTCGCCGCCGGCCCCGGTGACCGCGAGGCCCGTCGCCACGCCCGGCACGGACGTACGCCGCTCGGCCGGGTCCTGGGCGGACTCCGGAACGTGGTGCGGGCGGCCGATCAGCCCCCGCAGTTCACCGTCCGTGACGGTGAACGGCAGCTCCCGCTCCCCCAGTTCGTGCTGCGCCGCGATCTTGCGCAGCAGCCGTGCGAGGGACCGCTCCAGGGTGCGCACGCCCGCCTCGCGCGTGTACTCGCCAGCGAGCCTGCGTAGCGCCCCCTCCTCGATCGTCACCTCGTCGCCGCGCAGGCCGGCCCGCTCCAGCTGGCGCGGAAGCAGGTGGTCGCGCGCGATGACGACCTTCTCGTCCTCGGTGTAGCCGTCCAGGCGCACGATCTCCATCCGGTCGGCCAGCGCCTCCGGGATCGCCTCCAGGACGTTGGCCGTGGCCAGGAAGACGACGTCGGACAGGTCCAGCTCCACCTCCAGGTAGTGGTCCCGGAACGTGTGGTTCTGCGCCGGGTCCAGGACTTCGAGCAGGGCCGCGGCCGGGTCGCCGCGGAAGTCGGAGCCCACCTTGTCGATCTCGTCGAGCAGGACCACCGGGTTCATCGACCCGGCCTCCTTGACGGCGCGCACGATCCGCCCCGGCAGCGCACCGACGTACGTACGCCGGTGGCCGCGGATCTCGGCCTCGTCGCGGACGCCGCCCAGGGCGACGCGCACGAACTTCCGTCCCATCGCGTGGGCCACGGACTCGCCGAGGCTGGTCTTTCCCACACCGGGCGGCCCGACGAGCGCGAGCACGGCGCCGCCGCGCCGCCCGCCGATCACACCCAGGCCCCGGTCGCCGCGCCTCTTGCGCACCGCCAGGTACTCGGTGATCCGCTCCTTCACGTCCTCCAGGCCCGCGTGCTCGGCGTCCAGGACCGCCTTGGCGCCCTGGATGTCGTAGGCGGAAGCACTGTCATCGGTTCGCTCGTTCCACGGCATCTCGAGGATCGTGTCGAGCCAGGTGCGGATCCAGGAGCCCTCGGGAGAGGCGTCGGAGGCGCGCTCCAGCTTGTCGACCTCCTTGAGCGCGGCCTCCCGGACCTTCTCGGGCAGGTCGGCGGCCTCGACGCGGGCGCGGTAGTCGTCGGACTCCTCGCCGTCGCTCTCGCCGTTCAGCTCGCGCAGCTCCTTGCGGACGGCCTCCAGCTGGCGCCGCAGCAGGAACTCGCGCTGCTGCTTGTCGACGCCCTCCTGGACGTCCTTGGCGATGGACTCCGCCACGTCCTGCTCGGCGAGGTGGTCGCGCAACTGCTGCGTGGCGAGCTTGAGCCGGGCCACCGGGTCGGCGGTCTCCAGCAGCTCGACCTTCTGCTCGGTGGTCAGGAAGGGCGAGTAGCCGGAGTTGTCGGCGAGCGCGGAGACGTCGTCGATGGCCTGCACGCGGTCGACCACCTGCCAGGCTCCGCGCTTGCGCAGCCAGGCCGTGGCGAGCGCCTTGTACTCCTTCACCAGCTCGGCGACCTGGCCGGGCAGAGGTTCGGGCAGGTTCTCCTCGATCCGGGTCCCCTCGACCCACAGCGCCGCGCCAGGACCGGTGGTCCCGGCACCGATCCGCACACGACCGCGGCCACGGATGAGCGCGCCCGGATCACCGTCGGCCAGCCGGCCCACCTGCTCGACCGTGCCCAGCACACCGGTTCTGGCGTACGTCCCCTCGACCCTTGGCACCAACAGCACCCTGGGCTTGCCGGGCTCGTCCCGCGCGGCGGCCTGCGCGGCCTCCACCGCGGCCCGTACCTCGGCGTCGCTCAGGTCCAGCGGAACCACCATTCCGGGCAGCACGACCTCGTCGTCGAGTGGCAACACGGGCAGGGTGAGCGGTGTGAAGGCAGTGGACTCAGCAGCCATGATCTCCCCTTCGGCAGTCAAGTAAGTTGAGCTATGCCGACTCAATGCACGATGCCGGTGGATTGTTCCCCGTCATCTGTTCGCTCTGAGCGATCGGACATCCACAACCAGCACACAAGGAGAAAGGAAGAAGAAAGAAAGGAGAGAGGAGAGAGATGGAGAGGAGAGAGATAAGAGGGAGAAGGCGGAGAAGGGAGAAGGAGGAGTGGGACAGGGAGGAACAGGGAGGGACGGGGGCAGGGAGCCGTAAGAGGCTCAGCCCGTGCCGGGCGCGGCACCCGCCTCCGCGAGGCGTGCCCGCCGCCAGCGCCGCATCACCGGCCACGTCGCCACACCGAGCCCCACCGCGATCAGATGGCCGCAGCTCGTCATCGGATCGTCGAACGCGGCCAGGTCCTGGACCAGCATGCCCACGAACACGGTGAGCAGGGGCCAGCGCAGCCAGGGCGTGAGCAGGCCGGCCAGGGCGCCGAGGCTGGCCGCGACACCGAAGCTGATGCCGTAGTCGAGACGGTGCGCCGCACTGTCCGGCAGACGGCCCGTGAGCACCGCGAGCCCGATGGGGACCTCGGTGGCGAGGGTGGCCAGCACGTGCCCGAACAGGAACACACCGGCGGTGCGCAGACCGCCTATCCGGCGTTCCAGCGCGGTGAGCACCAGCAGGAAGCACAGGGAGTACGCCGACACGACGCCGCCCGCGATCCACAGCGCGCTGGCCGGCAGCACCAGCAGGGGCGCCCGCACCAGGTGGGCGACATCCGTGCTGGAGCTCTGGCGCAGGGCGTCCACCACCGCGGGATCGGCGTACCGGGCGACGAGCGAGGTGACGGCGAGCAGGGCCGCGTACCCGAAGGTGAAGGGGGTGCCTGCGGGGGTGGGCAGCAGCCGCCAGGGGCGCGGACCGCGCAGCCCCCGGAGTCCCGCGGCAGGCCGCGCCGGGCGGGCCGGTTCCGCGCGCACGCCTCCCGGGACAGTGCCGCGCGCCCGCTGCTGCGGCATCCCGGCCGGCGCCCGCGACACCTCCACCGGAACGCCGGCCACGACCGCGTCCGCGCCCCTGTCCGCGCCGTCGTCCACGACGGCGTCCGGAGGCAGGGGCCCACCCGAAGGTGCCGGCGGGCCCGAGGGGCCGGCCGTCGCGGTCCGTTCCACGGTGCGGCACTCCTTCCGTCGCGCCCCACACTTCGCATCCCGGGCGCCCCTGTCCATGACTGGCGCCACGCACGCGACAATTCTCAGCAACCTATTAGGTTCCCGGCCACCCCAGCTACCCCAACTACCCCAGCGACCCTGGCGCCCCCGGCCGACGATCGCGGCCCGCGGCGCGCTCGCACACGGGTGTCACCCCTAATTCATGTGGCCGTACGGGTCCGTTGGGGCAGGATGACCCCATGACCGGCTCGTACGACGCCCCCGAGGTGCTGGACCGCCGCGAGGGCCCCCACGGCGAGGTCGTGCTGCGCCGGCACGGGGCGCTGCTGCAGATCATCGCCAACGGCTGCTTCCTGATGGACACCTCCGACGGGCGCTCCGAGCGCCTCCTGGTCGACGCGGCGCTCGCCGCGCTGCCGGACCGGCGGGCACCGAGCATGCTGATCGGCGGCCTCGGCGTCGGCTTCTCACTCGCGCACGCCGCGGCGGACCCGCACTGGGGCCGGATCACCGTTGTCGAACGCGAACGCGCGATCATCGACTGGCACCGCGGCGGCCCCCTCGCCGAGCTGACCGCCGGCGCGCTGGCCGACCCGCGCACCGAGGTCGTCGAGGGAGACATGATCGCCTACGTCAATGAGACATCCGACACGTTCGACGCGGTGTGCCTGGACATCGACAACGGCCCCGACTGGACGGTCACCGAGGACAACCAGGAGCTGTACGGACAGGCCGGACTGGCAAGCTGCGCAAGGGTGTTGGAGCCGGGCGGGGTACTCGCCGTATGGTCCGCGAAGCCATCTGCGGAATTTGAAGGAACCTTGCGGAATGTCGGATTCCGACAGGTGCGCACCGAAGAGGTCCCCGTTGCCCGGGGCGTTCCGGACGTCGTGCACCTCGCGGTCCGACCTGGATAGCAAAGGCGTGGGGAGTCCCCGTACGCTGCTCCCTTGGCGCCGATCATTCAAGCGTCAATCGCAACTACGCGCAGTCAAGGAATCACCCCACGGATTCCGGAAAGCACACTCAGGGGCGGGCGATGGAGCAGACACACACCGCGCACAACGGCACGACGGCCACCCCGGGCGCCCAGCGCCGGGTCCTGGTGGTCGAGGACGACCAGACGATCATGGATGCCATCGCCACCCGTCTGCGCGCCGAGGGATTCCTCGTGCAGACCGCGGGCGACGGCCCGGCCGCCGTCGACACCGCCGAGGCCTGGCAGCCCGACCTGCTGATCCTCGACATCATGCTGCCCGGCTTCGACGGCCTGGAGGTCTGCCGCCGCGTGCAGGCCCAGCGCCCGGTGCCGGTGCTGATGCTCACCGCGCGGGACGACGAGACCGACATGCTGGTCGGCCTCGGGGTCGGCGCCGACGACTACATGACCAAGCCGTTCTCGATGCGGGAGCTGGCCGCACGCGTGCACGTGCTGCTGCGCCGCATGGAGCGGGCCGCGCTGGCCGCGACGACGCCGCGCAGCGGCATCCTGCGTCTGGGCGAACTGGAGATCGACCACGCCCAGCGCCGGGTGCGCGTGCGCGGCGAGGACGTCCACCTCACCCCGACGGAGTTCGACCTGCTGGTGTGCCTGGCGAACACCCCGCGCGCGGTGCTCTCGCGCGAGCAGCTGCTGGCCGAGGTGTGGGACTGGGCGGACGCCTCCGGCACCCGGACCGTGGACAGCCACATCAAGGCGCTGCGCCGGAAGATCGGCGCCGAGCGGATCCGCACAGTGCACGGCGTGGGCTACGCGCTGGAGACACCGACACCGTGAGCGACGGGCCGGCCGCACGGAGGGACCAGGGCGAGCCCTGGGGTGGCGTTCGCCCGTTCTCGATCAAGACCAAGCTGGGCGCGCTGGTCGTCATATCGGTGCTGATCACCACCGGTCTGCTGATGATCGCGGTGCGCACGGCGACCGAGCTGCGCTTCATCACGGTTTTCTCGATGATCGCCACGCTGCTCATCACGCAGTTCGTGGCGCACTCGCTCACCGCGCCGCTGGACGAGATGAACACGGTGGCCCGCTCCATCTCGCACGGCGACTACACGCGCCGGGTGCGCGAGAGCCGCCGGGACGAGCTGGGCGACCTGGCCCAGACGATCAACCGCATGGCCGACGAGCTGGCGGCGCAGGACCGCCAGCGCAAGGAGCTGGTGGCGAACGTCTCGCACGAGCTGCGCACGCCCATCGCGGGACTGCGCGCGGTGCTGGAGAACATCGTCGACGGGGTCACCGAGGCCGATCCCGAGACCATGCGCACGGCGCTGAAGCAGACCGAGCGGCTCGGCCGGCTGGTGGAGACGCTGCTGGACCTGTCCCGCCTGGACAACGGCGTGGTGCCGCTGAAACTGCGCCGCTTCGAGGTGTGGCCCTACCTGTCGGGTGTGCTGAAGGAGGCCAACATGGTCGCCTCGGCCCGCGCGGGCATCGCCTCCGACTCCGGCAGCCACTCCCGTACGGACGTCCATCTGCACCTGGACGTCTTTCCGCCCGATCTGACCGCGCACGCCGACCCCGAGCGCATCCACCAGGTGGTCGCCAACCTGATCGACAACGCGGTCAAGCACAGCCCGCCGCACGGGCGCGTGACGGTGAAGGCGCGGCGCGGCCCGCAGCCGCAGTCGCTGGAGCTGGAGGTCCTGGACGAGGGGCCCGGCATCCCGCGCTCGGAGTGGCACCGCGTCTTCGAGCGTTTCAACCGGGGCGCGGTGAACCGGCCGCACGGCCCGGGCAGCGACGGCGGCACCGGACTCGGCCTGGCGATCGCTCGCTGGGCGGTGGATCTGCACGGCGGCCGTATCGGGGTGGCCGAATCCGAGCGGGGCTGCCGGATCCTCGTCACTCTTCCGGGCCTGCCCTCTTTGCCAAGTTGACGTAAAGTTCGATCACGAACCCCAAGATCCACGAGCATCCGCGCAGGCGGACACGTGTGATCAGGACGGGGCCTGCATCCCACAGGGGTCAGGCCCGGGTCCCCCCTTCCCTGGCGCAGCGGAACTACGCTTGTTTCCCGCCATTTCAACCCCCGAAACCCGGGTTTTGATGTGACTTACATGACGAAGGAGTGGCCCGACCTGACCTTCCCCCCCTCGGGGGCGTAGCCTTTATTCCCGCTGTCCATCATTCTTGTGAAGCGGAAGAGGGCGGTTGCCGCCGTGTCGCCACAGTCCCCCAGTAACTCGAGCATCTCGACCGACACCGACCAAGCCGGGAAGAACCCCGCGGCCGCGTTCGGTGCCAACGAGTGGCTCGTCGACGAGATCTATCAGCAGTACCTCCAGGACCCGAACTCCGTAGACCGCGCCTGGTGGGACTTCTTCGCCGACTACAGGCCGGGGGCTGCCGCCCCGCAGGCCCCGGCGGGTACCGCGGCCGCGGGGGCCGCGGAGACCACCACCACGGCTCAGGCGGCGCCCGCCGTCGCTCCGGCCGCCCCGGCCCGGCCCGCTCCCCAGGCCGCCGCCGCGCCCGCCGCTCCCGCGCAGGCCCCGGCCGCGCCGCGGCCCGCGGCAGCCGCTCCGGCTCCCGCGAAGCCCGCGGCTCAGGCCCCGGCGCCGGCGAAGCCCGCCGCCAAGGCCGCGCCCGCCGCCGAGGCACCCGTGGGTCCGGAGTTCGTCACGCTGCGTGGTCCCTCCGCCGCGGTCGCGAAGAACATGAACGCCTCGCTGGAACTGCCCACGGCCACGTCCGTGCGCGCCGTCCCGGTGAAGCTGCTGTTCGACAACCGCATCGTCATCAACAACCACCTCAAGCGGGCCCGCGGCGGGAAGATCTCCTTCACGCACATCATCGGCTACGCGATGGTCCAGGCCATCAAGCAGATGCCGTCGATGAACTGGTCCTTCGCCGAGAAGGACGGCAAGCCCACCCTGGTCAAGCCGGACCACGTCAACCTCGGCCTGGCCATCGACCTGGTCAAGCCCAACGGCGACCGCCAGCTCGTCGTGGCCGCCATCAAGAAGGCCGAGACGCTGAACTTCTTCGAGTTCTGGCAGGCCTACGAGGACATCGTCCGTCGCGCCCGCGACAACAAGCTGACGATGGACGACTTCACCGGCGTCACCGTCTCCCTCACCAACCCCGGCGGTCTCGGCACGGTCCACTCCGTGCCGCGCCTGATGCCCGGCCAGTCGGTGATCATGGGCGTCGGCTCCATGGACTACCCGGCGGAGTTCCAGGGCACCTCCCAGGACACCCTGAACAAGCTCGGCATCTCCAAGGTCATGACGCTCACGTCGACCTACGACCACCGGGTGATCCAGGGCGCCGCCTCCGGCGAGTTCCTGCGCGCCGTCGCCAACCTGCTGCTCGGCGAGCGCGACTTCTACGACGACATCTTCAAGTCGCTGCGCATCCCCTACGAGCCGGTCCGCTGGCTCAAGGACATCGACGCCTCGCACGACGACGACGTCACGAAGGCCGCCCGCGTCTTCGAGCTGATCCACTCCTACCGGGTCCGCGGTCACGTCATGGCCGACACCGACCCGCTGGAGTACCAGCAGCGCAAGCACCCCGACCTGGACATCACCGAGCACGGGCTCACCCTGTGGGACCTGGAGCGCGACTTCGCGGTCGGCGGCTTCGCCGGCAAGACGCTGATGAAGCTGCGCGACA
The DNA here is from genome assembly GCF_006540305.1 of Streptomyces sp. 6-11-2. Classification (GTDB taxonomy): domain Bacteria; phylum Actinomycetota; class Actinomycetes; order Streptomycetales; family Streptomycetaceae; genus Streptomyces. Next base: position 2,236,638 of record NZ_BJOR01000001.1, read on the forward strand.
TCCTCGGCGTGCTGCGCGACTCGTACTGCCGCACGGTCGGCATCGAGTTCATGCACATCCAGGACCCCAGGCAGCGCAAGTGGATCCAGGACCGCGTCGAGCGCCCGCACTCCAAGCCGGAGCGCGAGGAGCAGCTGCGCATCCTGCGCCGGCTGAACGCGGCCGAGGCCTTCGAGACCTTCCTGCAGACGAAGTACGTCGGCCAGAAGCGGTTCTCCCTGGAGGGCGGCGAGTCCGTCATCCCGCTGCTGGACGCGGTCATCGACTCGGCGGCCGAGTCCCGCCTGGACGAGGTCGTCATCGGCATGGCCCACCGCGGCCGCCTCAACGTCCTGGCCAACATCGTCGGCAAGTCGTACGCGCAGATCTTCCGCGAGTTCGAGGGCAACCTCGACCCGAAGTCGATGCACGGCTCCGGCGACGTGAAGTACCACCTGGGCGCCGAGGGCACCTTCACCGGCCTGGACGGCGAGCAGATCAACGTCTCGCTGGTGGCCAACCCCTCCCACCTGGAGGCGGTGGACCCGGTCCTGGAGGGCGTCTCCCGCGCCAAGCAGGACATCATCAACAAGGGCGGCACGGACTTCACGGTCCTGCCGGTGGCCATCCACGGCGACGCGGCCTTCGCGGGCCAGGGCGTGGTGGCCGAGACCCTGAACATGTCGCAGCTGCGCGGCTACCGCACCGGCGGCACGGTCCACATCGTCATCAACAACCAGGTCGGCTTCACGGCCGCCCCGGAGTCCTCGCGTTCCTCCATGTACGCGACGGACGTGGCGAGGATGATCGAGGCCCCGATCTTCCACGTGAACGGCGACGACCCGGAGGCCGTGGTCCGCGTGGCGCGGCTGGCCTTCGAGTTCCGCCAGGCGTTCAACAAGGACGTGGTGATCGACCTCATCTGCTACCGCCGCCGCGGTCACAACGAGTCGGACAACCCGGCCTTCACCCAGCCGCTGATGTACGACCTGATCGACAAGAAGCGCTCGGTGCGCAAGCTCTACACCGAGTCGCTGATCGGCCGGGGCGACATCACCCTGGAAGAGGCCGAGCAGGCGCTCCAGGACTACCAGGGCCAGCTGGAGAAGGTCTTCACCGAGGTCCGCGAGGCCACCTCCCAGCCGGCCTCCGCGGACGTCCAGGCGCCGCAGGACGGCTTCCCGGTCGCGGTGTCCACGGCCGTCTCCGCCGAGGCCGTCAAGCGCATCGCCGAGTCGCAGGTCAACATCCCCGACCACATCACCGTCCACCCGCGTCTGCTGCCGCAGTTGCAGCGCCGGGCGGCGATGGTCGAGGACGGGACGATCGACTGGGGCATGGGCGAGACCCTCGCCATCGGCTCGCTGCTCCTGGAGGGCGTCCCGGTCCGGCTGTCCGGCCAGGACTCCCGCCGCGGCACCTTCGGCCAGCGGCACGCGGTGATCATCGACCGTGAGACGGGCGAGGACTTCACCCCGCTGCTGTACCTGTCCGAGGACCAGGCCCGGTACAACGTCTACGACTCCCTGCTGTCCGAGTACGCGGCGATGGGCTTCGAGTACGGCTACTCGCTGGCCCGCCCGGACGCGCTGGTGATGTGGGAGGCCCAGTTCGGCGACTTCACCAACGGCGCCCAGACGGTGGTGGACGAGTTCATCTCCTCCGCCGAGCAGAAGTGGGGCCAGACCTCCGGCGTCACCCTGCTCCTGCCGCACGGCTACGAGGGCCAGGGCCCGGACCACTCCTCCGCCCGCCCGGAGCGGTTCCTCCAGCTGTGCGCGCAGAACAACATGACGGTCGCGATGCCGACCCTGCCGTCGAACTACTTCCACCTCCTGCGGTGGCAGGTGCACAACCCGCACCACAAGCCGCTGGTCGTCTTCACCCCGAAGTCGATGCTGCGCCTGAAGGCCGCGGCGTCGAAGGCGGAGGAGTTCACCACGGGTCAGTTCCGTCCGGTCATCGGTGACGAGACGGTGGACCCGGCGGCGGTGAAGAAGGTCGTCTTCACCGCGGGCAAGGTCTACTACGACCTGGACGCCGAGCGCCGCAAGCGGGGCGCGGCGGACGCCGCGGCTGCCGAGACGGCGATCATCCGCCTCGAGCGGCTGTACCCGCTGCCGGGTGCCGAGCTCCAGGCGGAGATCGCCAAGTACCCGAACGCGGAGAAGTACCTGTGGGCCCAGGAGGAGCCGGCGAACCAGGGCGCGTGGCCGTTCATCGCCCTGAACCTCATCGACCACCTGGACCTGGCGGTCGGCGCGGACATCCCGGCCGGCGAGCGCCTGCGCCGCATCTCCCGTCCGCACAGCTCCTCTCCGGCCGTCGGTTCCGCGAAGCGGCACCAGGCGGAGCAGGAGCAGCTGGTGCGAGAGGTGTTCGAGGCGTAACCGCCCCCACGCGTCGTACCTGACCGGGCCGCACCCCCTGAACGGGGGTGCGGCCCGGTCGTTTCGGCGCACCTATCCTTGACCACATGTACTTCACAGACCGTGGCATCGAAGAGCTGGAGAAGCGGCGGGGCGAGGAAGAGGTCACCTTCGAGTGGCTGGCCGAGCAGCTGCGGACCTTCGTCGACCTGAATCCGGACTTCGAGGTGCCGGTGGAGCGGCTGGCGACCTGGCTGGCCCGGCTGGACGACGAGGACGACGAGTAGAGACCGACGTCCGTTCGGTGCGGGGCGCCCCCCAGGGGGCGCCCTGTTCGCATTTCGGGGGTCTGCCCTTGCCTCACCGGAACGAGTGTCTTGACTTCGCGCGGACGCGATATATCGTGGTTGCAGGCGACGCGATATGGCGTGTCGCGTCCCGTCCGGGGAGGTCTGCACCATGTCCGAGTGGTCCGTCGGTGAGCCCAGGAAGCTCACCTTCGACGAGCCGGTGACCGCACTCAACGTCCGCATCGTGCACGGAACGGTGAACGTCGTGGGTGCCGACGAGGGTCCGGCCCGCCTGGAGGTCTCCGAGATCGAGGGGCCTCCGCTGATCGTCACCCAGCAGGGCGGGACGCTGACGGTGGCGTACGAGGACCTGCCCTGGAAGGGCTTCCTCAAGTGGCTGGACAACAAGGGCTGGCGGCGCAGCGCCGTGGTCTCCGTGGCCGTTCCGGCGAGCGCGCGCGTGGAGCTGGGCGTGGTCGGTGCCGGCGCGATGGTCTCGGGAATCGACGGACGCGCCGAGGTCAAGGGCGTCTCCGGGGACACCACCCTGGTGGGCCTGACGGGCCCGGTGCGCGCGGACACCGTGTCGGGGAACGTGGAGGCGCAGGCCCTCTCCGGTGATCTGCGGTTCAACTCGGTCTCCGGCGACCTGACGGTGGTCGACGGCGCCGGTCCCTCGGTCAGGGCGGACTCGGTGAGCGGGTCGATGGTCGTCGACCTCGACCCGGCGGGCGGCCCCACCGACGTCAGCCTGACCAGCGTCTCCGGTGAGATCGCCATCCGGCTCCCCCACCCGGCGGACGCACGGGTGGACGCGAACACCGCGAGCGGGACGGTGTCCAACGCCTTCGAGGACCTCAAGGTCGGCGGCCAGTGGGGCGCCAAGCGGATCACCGGCCGCCTCGGCGCGGGCAACGGCCGGCTGAAGGCGACCACCGTCTCCGGCTCCATCGCGCTGCTGCGGCGCCCGCCCACGGAGGGCGGACCGTGGGAGGCGGAGCCGCGAAACGCCCGCCCGGCCGGGGATTCCAGCGGCGGCAGCGACGGTGACGCGACCGGCAGGGCCGATGGCACGACCGACAGGAAGGTGCTCTGACATGCCTCCCGTCTTCGCCCACGGCCGCCTGCGCCTCTACCTGCTCAAGCTGCTCGACGAGGCCCCGCGCCACGGCTACGAGGTGATCCGGCTGCTGGAGGAGCGCTTCCAGGGCCTGTACGCCCCCTCGGCGGGCACGGTGTATCCGCGGCTGGCCAAGCTGGAGGCCGAGGGCCTGGTCACGCACACCACCGAGGGCGGCCGCAAGGTGTACGCGATCACGGACGCGGGCCGCGCCGAACTGGCCGACCGCAGTGGTGAACTGGCCGACCTGGAGCTGGAGATCCGCGAGTCCGTCGCCGAACTCGCCGCGGAGATCCGCTCCGATGTACGCGGCGCCGCGGGCGATCTGCGGCGCGAGATGCGCGCGGCGGCGTCCCAGGCCCGGGAGGGCACCGGGGAACACGGAGAGCACGGCGAGCACGGCGAGCACGGCAAGGCCGACGACAAGGAGGCCTGGCAGGCCGCCAAGGAGGAGATGCGGCGCGTCAAGCAGGAGTGGAAGGAGCAGGCGCGGCGCGCGAAGGAGGAGAGCCGCAGGGCGCGCGACGAGGCCCAGCGGGCCCGGCGGCAGGCCAAGGAGGCTCAGGAGCGGGCGCGGACCCAGGCGCAGGAGGAGTTGCAGCGCATCGCCAAGCGGGTCCAGGAGCAGGTGCAGGACCACTTCAACCGGGGCGACTGGCCCACGGGGGTGCGCGAGGGTCTGACCGAACTCGCCAAGGAGTTCGGCGACTTCGGCAAGGACTACGTCGGCCGCGGCACGGCCCGCCCCGAGTACTCCACGACCCCGGAGGACTTCCCGGCCGACTACGAACCGGCCTGGGCGCACGAGGACCTCACCGGCGACCCGGCCCGCGACCTGGACCGCCTCCTGGACCGCTTCCGCGACGACATCCGCGACACGGCCCGGGACAACGGCATCACCGCCGACCAGCTCCGTGAGGCCCGTCGCCATCTGTCCACGGCGGCGGCCCACATCGCCTCGCTCCTGCACCGCCCGAAGGTCTGACGGCCGCCCGCCGTCCCACTCGGGCGGCCACCCCTCGACTCAGCCGGCCGCCCGCGCCTGTCCCCCGCCGTACAGCACGCGGGTCACCGACTCGTGGGTCACGCCGTGGTCGGCGAGGGCCTCGGCGGGCACGCCCGGGCGGACGGTCAGGGCGAGGAGGATGTGCTCGTCGCCGATGTGCCGGTCACGGTGGGCCAGCGCCGAGCGCAGGGCCTTCTCAAGGGTGTCCTTGGCACTCCGGCCGAAGGTGCGGCGCCCCGGCCGGGCATCCTTGCCCTGCCGGTCGCCGGACATCGCCCCGACGCCGTGCGCCTCCTCCACCCGGGAGACGATCTCGGAGACGTCGATACCCAGGCCCGCGAGGGCGTCGGTGTCGGCCCGGGACAGGCCGGCGCGCCGCCGCGCGTCGTGCAGCGCCTGCCGCACGGGCTCCCCGCGCTCGTCGAGCCCCAGCGCCGCCAGCGCGAAGGACCCACGGCTGCCCTCGCGGTCGAGTAGGGCGAGCAGCAGGTGCTCGGCGTCCACGGTCTGCGCTCCCGCGTCCTCGGCGTACTCCACCGCACCCCGCACCACGGCCCGGGCGTCCTTCGTGAACCGTTCGAACATCACTGCCTCCCGTACTTCTTGTGCACGGCCTGCCTGCTCACTCCGAGCTCGGCGGCGATCTCCTGCCACGACCAGCCCTGGTTGCGCGCGCTGCGCACCTGTACCGCCTCCAGCTGCTCGAGCAGCCGGCGCAGCGCGGCGACGGCCCGCAGCCCGACTCGGGGATCGCGGTCGCCTGCGCGCTCGGCGAGATCCGTTGCTTCGGTCATGCTGTCAACCTACATTGACGCCGCGAGGGGTGTCAACCATGGTTGACATATCCAGGGGGTGGAGACATCCGGGGGAGGGAGACGCCCGAGGCGCGGGCAGACGAACGGCGGGCCCGGAAGACGCCCGGACCCGCCGTTCGGAGAACAGGTGGCGAGAGTCAGGAGGCGGTGAGCACGACCTTGCCGAAGTGGCCGCCCGACTCCAGCCGTTCGAAGCCCTCGCGGGCCCGGTCGAGCGGCAGCACCTCGTCGATGACGGGACGGACCCCGGTGGCGCCGCAGAAGGACAGCAGATCCTCCAGTTCGTCCTTGGTGCCCATGGTCGAGCCGACGACCTTCAGCTCCAGGAAGAAGATGCGCGTCAGCTCGGCGTGGGACGGCCGGTCGCCGCTCGTGGCCCCGGAGATGACGATCGTGCCGCCGGGCCGCAGCGACTTGACCGAGTGCGACCAGGTGGCCGCGCCGACGGTCTCGATCACCGCGTCCACCCGCTGCGGCAGCCGCGCCCCCGGCTCCAGCGCCTCCACCGCGCCCAGCTCCACCGCGCGCCTGCGCTTGGCTTCGTCCCGGCTGGTGGCGAACACCCGCAGCCCGGCCGCCTTGCCGAGCACGATCGCGGCCGTGGCGACACCGCCGCCGGCGCCTTGGACGAGTACGGAGTCGCCGGGACGCACGCCGGCGTTGGTGAAGAGCATGCGGTACGCCGTGAGCCAGGCCGTGGGCAGGCAGGCGGCCTCCTCGAAGGAGAGCTCCTTGGGCTTGGGCAGGACGTTCCAGGTCGGCACGGCCACCTGTTCGGCGAAGGTGCCCTGGTAGCGCTCGGTGAGGATGGACCGGGGCTCCCCGGGCCCGACCCCGTACCCGCTCTGTCCGATCACGGAGTGCAGGACGACCTCGTTGCCGTCCTCGTCGACGCCGGCGGCGTCGCAGCCGAGGATCATGGGGAGCTTGTCCTCGGACAGCCCCACCCCCCTCAGCGACCAGAGGTCGTGGTGGTTCAGTGAGGCGGCCCTGACGTTGACCGTGCTCCAGCCGGGTCGGGTCTCGGGGGCGGGGCGCTCCCCCGACTCCAGGCCGCTCAGCGGCTGGTCGCGGTCGATTCGGGCGGCGTAGACAGCGAACATGACCTTGACCATAGGGGTGCGCCCCGGCCGGCGGAACCACGCGCCTCTGTGACACTCACCCTCTTGCCGGGCAGGAGAGCACCGGGCAGGAGGGCAAGAGAAACGGCCCCGTCCTCGGGGGACGGGGCCGTTCGGGCCGGCTCAGCGACGCGCCACGCCCTCGGCACGGGCCGCGGCGGCCACCGCCGCGGTCACGGCCGGGGCCACCCGCTCGTCGAACGGCGAGGGGATCACGTAGTCCGCGGCGAGGTCGTCCCCGACGACCCCGGCCAGCGCCTCGGCCGCCGCGATCTTCATCCCCTCGGTGATCCGGGACGCCCGCACCTGGAGCGCGCCCGCGAAGATGCCGGGGAAGGCCAGAACGTTGTTGATCTGGTTGGGGAAGTCCGAGCGCCCGGTCGCCACGACCGCCGCGTACTTGTGCGCGACCTCGGGGTGCACCTCGGGGTTCGGGTTGGCCATGGCGAACACGAAGGCGCCCTCGGCCATCGACGCCACGGCCTCCTCCGCGACCGTGCCGCCGGAGACGCCGATGAAGACGTCGGCGCCGGCCAGCGCGTCCTCCAGGGAACCGCTGATCCCGGCCTTGTTGGTGAACTCGGCCACCTCGCGCTTGACCTGCGTCAGGTCCGTGCGGTCGGCCGACACCACGCCCTTGCGGTCGGCGACCGCGACATCGCCGATACCGGCCCCGATCAGCATCTTGGCGATGGCCACGCCGGCCGCGCCCGCGCCCGAGATGACGGCCCGCAGGTCCCCGATCGCCCGCCCGCTCAGCCGCGCCGCGTTGCGCAGCGCCGCGAGGGTCACGACCGCCGTGCCGTGCTGGTCGTCGTGGAAGACCGGGATGTCCAGACGCTCCTGGAGCCTGCGCTCGATCTCGAAGCACCGGGGGGCCGAGATGTCCTCCAGGTTCACGCCGCCGAAGGACGGCGCGAGGCGCACCACGGTCTCGACGATCTCGTCGACGTCGGTGCAGCTCAGCGCGATCGGCACCGCGTCCACACCGCCGAACTGCTTGAACAGGATCGCCTTGCCCTCCATCACCGGGAGGGAGGCTTCGGGGCCGATGTCACCGAGCCCGAGTACGGCCGTGCCGTCGGTCACGACGGCGACCACGGACGACTTCCACGTGTAGTCGTGGACCAGCTCCGGCTGCTCCGCGATGGCGGAGCACACGCGCGCGACGCCGGGCGTGTACGCCAGGGACAGGTCGTCCTTGTCGCGGACGGGCACGGTGGCCTGCACGGCCATCTTGCCGCCGCGGTGCAGCGCGAAGGCCGGATCGAAGGAATCGAGCGGCTCAGCCCCGCCGTCCTGATCCGTACCGCGGTCGCTGCGAGGATTGACGATCTCCGCTGCCACTTGGTTTTACCCCTTAAGTGTTCATGGTTTGAGGGTTGCCGCTCCTGGTGAGGAGCGGGCGGGACCGCGCACGGACCGTGAGTGATGCCTTCGGTCTCCTACGCGACGGGCGCGCCGCACACGCGCTCTGAGCCCCGGATGAGGGGTGTAAAGAACCTTCTTACCGGACGACCGGCGTCAACGACGAGTCCATAACGTCAAGGTCACATGACGGAGGCACGGCACTTGGCCCAATATGGGGACAACTCGTCGTCGAATGCCCGACAGAGCCGCAAGTGCACTCAAACATCATGTCCCGGCAGACCGCATCCTGAGACAAGCCGAAGATCTTCCGGCCGAAAGAAGGCATTCCCGCAGATGGTCCGGCTTCGCCGAAGCCGCTCCGCGCGGTTCGGGGGTCACCCGTTATCCGATTTTGACATGGCGACTCCCCTGAATGGCGCAGCCCGAATGGCAAGATGCGGTCAATCACACGAGGTCGCAACACCCGAAGGTGTGCGTTCTCGTCGCCCCGTCGGCAGCTCCATCCATCAGCCGGAGGAACCACAATGACCGCACGCTCCACCCGTCGTACGACCGCCGCGCACTCCCGGCTAGCTGCGGTCGGTGCGATCGTGGTCACCGGCGCCCTGATCCTCACCGGCTGCGGTGACCAGACCAAGGACAAGAAGGAGCCGTCGGGCGGCGGCTCGTCGAACGCGGCCCCGCTGGCCGACAAGCTCCCGGCCCAGATCCGCGAGAAGGGCTCCATCAAGGTCGGCTCCGACATCGCGTACGCGCCGGTCGAGTTCAAGGACAAGTCGGGCAAGGTCGTCGGCCTCGACCCCGACGTCGCGGCGGCCCTGGGCAAGCAGCTCGGGGTGACCTTCGAATTCGAGAACGGCACCTTCGACGCCCTGCTCACCGGCCTGCGGTCCAACCGCTACGACATCGCCATGTCGGCCATGACGGACAACAAGAGCCGCCAGGAGGGCATCGACCCGAGCACGGGCAAGAAGGTCGGCGAGGGCGTCGACTTCGTCGACTACCTGACGGCCGGTGTCTCGATCTACACCCGCAAGGGCGACACCAAGGGCATCAACAGCTGGTCCGACCTGTGCGGCAAGAAGATCGCCCTGGAGCGCGGCACCGTCTCGGAGGACCTCGCGAAGTCCGAGGCGAAGAAGTGCCCGAGCAACAAGAAGCTCACCATTGAGCCGTTCGACGACGACCAGCAGGCCCAGACCCGTCTGCGCTCGGGCGGCGCGGACGCGGTCTCCTCCGACTTCCCGGTGGCCGCGTACGCGGTGAAGACCTCCGGCGGCGGCAACGACTTCGAGGTCGTCGGCCCGCAGGTCCAGGCGGCCCCGTACGGCATCGCCGTCAGCAAGACGAACACCCAGCTGCGCGACGCGCTCCAGGCCGCGGTGAACGCGATCATCAAGAACGGCGAGTACGAGAAGATCCTGGAGAAGTGGGGCGCCCAGGACGGTGCCGTGAAGGAATCCGTCATCAACGGCGGCAAGTGACCGCGCCCGAGCGGCCGCTGAGAGGCGACACCCGTGACTGCTGACATCGACAAGACGGCGGGGCCCAAGGACACACCCCCGGCCGGACCGCAGGCCATCAAGGCCATTCCGGTCCGGCACTACGGGCGGTATCTCACCGCCGCCGTCGCCATCGCGATTCTGGTCGCGATCATCTACGCGTTCGGCCAGGGCAAGATCAACTGGCACGCGGTTCCGGACTACTTCTTCGACGACCGGATCATCACCGGCGTCGGCAAGACCCTCCTGCTGACGGTCCTGTCGATGGTGATCGGCATCGTCGGCGGCATCATCCTGGCGGTGATGCGCCTGTCGAAGAACCCGGTGACCTCGTCCATCGCCTGGTTCTACATCTGGTTCTTCCGCGGCACCCCGGTCCTGGTCCAGCTGTTCCTGTGGTTCAACCTGGGCCTGGTCTTCGAGTACATCAACCTGATGCCGTTCTACAAGGACTACTGGTCGAACTTCATGACGCCGCTCCTGACGGCGTTGCTCGGCCTCGGTCTGAACGAGGCGGCGTACATGGCGGAGATCTGCCGCGCCGGTCTGCTCGCCGTCGACGAGGGCCAGACGGAGGCCGCCCACGCGCTGGGCATGAGCCACTCCAAGACCCTGCGCCGGATCGTCATCCCGCAGGCCATGCGGGTGATCGTGCCGCCGACCGGCAACGAGGTCATCAACATGCTGAAGACGACCTCGCTCGTGGCGGCCGTCCAGTTCTCGGAGCTGTTCCGCTACGCCCAGGACATCGGCCAGGTCTCCGGCGCCCCGGTGGAGATGTACTTCCTCGCCGCCGCCTGGTATCTGATCATGACCTCGGTGCTGAGCGTGGGCCAGTACTACATCGAGCGGTACTACGCCCGCGGCTCCAGCCGCAGCCTGCCGCCGACGCCGTGGCAGAAGGTCAGGGCGCACCTGACGTCCTTCTCCAGCAGGAAGGTCACGGCATGACCGACAAGCTCACCAAGCAGGACACCATCGTGCGCGACGCCGGCGTCGCGATGGTGAAGGCCGAGGGCGTCCACAAGTCCTTCGGCCAGGTGGAGGTGCTCAAGGGCATCGACCTGGAGGTCAGGCCCGGCGAGGTGTTCTGCCTCATCGGCCCCTCCGGCTCCGGCAAGTCGACGTTCCTGCGCTGCATCAACCACCTGGAGAAGATCAACGGGGGCCGGCTGTACGTCGACGGCGAGCTCGTCGGCTACCGCCAGCAGGGCGACAAGCTGTACGAGCTGCGCGACCGCGAGGTCGCCTTGAAGCGCCGGGACATCGGCATGGTCTTCCAGCGCTTCAACCTGTTCCCGCACATGACCGCGCTGGAGAACGTCATCGAGGCGCCGGTCCAGGTCAAGGGCGTGAACAAGGGCGAGGCCAGGGACCGGGCCGTGCAGCTCCTGGAGCGCGTGGGCCTGGCCGACCGGGCGGGGCACTACCCCTCGCAGCTCTCCGGCGGCCAGCAGCAGCGGGTGGCGATCGCCCGCGCCCTGGCCATGGACCCCAAGCTCATGCTGTTCGACGAGCCGACCTCGGCGCTCGACCCGGAGCTGGTCGGTGACGTCCTCGACGTCATGCGCGACCTCGCCGAGTCCGGCATGACGATGGTCGTCGTCACCCACGAGATGGGCTTCGCCCGCGAGGTGGGTGACAGCCTGGTCTTCATGGACGAGGGCGTGGTGGTGGAATCCGGCCATCCGCGCGAGGTCCTGACGAACCCGCAGCACGAGCGCACGCAGTCGTTCCTGTCGAAGGTGCTGTAGCAGGACGCGAACGACAGCGGACGAGGACGGACGAGGGGCGGTACGGGACGGTTCCCGTACCGCCCCTCCCGTGTGCGGTGCGCGCGAGTCCTACTTGAGGGCGAGCAGCAGCGTGTCCGACGGCGAGCACCACACCGGGCGGGCCTCCGTGAAGCCCTGGCCGCGCAGTACGCGCGCGTGCCAGGCGGCGGACGGCATGTCCCCGTCGGCGTGCTCGCCGTAGATCTCGAAGCGGCGGGCCGTCGGTTCCGCCAGCACCGGGTCCTTGGCGGCCAGCTGCCACCACTCGGCCCAGTCCAGGGCGCCGGCCCGCTTGGCCTGTTCCATGCGCGCGTGCCGCTGGGCGCGTTCGGCCGCGTTGATCCTGGGGGTGGTCTCGTCGATCATGTGGTCCGCGTTCATGAAGACACCACCGTCGCGGACGAGTTCCGCGACCCGGCCGTAGAGGGCGGCGAGAGGTTCGCTGTGCAGCCAGTGCAGGGCCGTGGCGGTCAGGACGGCGTCGTAGGAGTCGTACGGCAGCTTCGCCGGCCAGTCGGGGTCCTTGAGGTCCGCGGTCACGAAGGAGACCCGCTCGTCGCCGTCGAAGGTGCCGCGCGCGATGGCGAGCAGCGCCGGGTCGAGGTCGACGCCGGTGCTGGTGGCCCCGGGGAAGCGGGCGAGCAGCCGGGCGGTGATGCTGCCGGTGCCGCAGGCGAGGTCCAGGACGCGCGGGGCGGTGCCGACGAGCGCCTCGACCATGTCGAGCATGATGCGGAAGCGTTCCTCACGGTCGGGCATGTACCACTCCTGCTGGCGGTCCCAGCTCTCCTGCCAGGCGGCCCAGTCGGCCCCCTCCGCGGTGATGCCCGTCCTCGTGTCCGTCATCGCAGCCCTCCCTGCCCACGTCACGTAATACCCTTGAAGGCCAGCCGGCTGTTACCCGACCGCTCCCTCGACCCTAGAGCGCCTCCGTAAGGACTACAAGTGGAACTGGCCTATTACTCGGATTACGCCGTACGGCTCGTCAACAGCGAGGAACCGGCCCGGGGCAAGGACACTCTGACCTCGGTCGACGCGGTGCGGGACCTGTTCGGCGCCAACGCCTCGGCGGCCCGCCGCGCCACCGACGCCGATGTCACGCGCTTCCGCTCGGTGCGGGCCCGGCTGCGCTCGGTCTTCGAGGCCGCCGACCAGGGCGATGAGACGCTCGCGGTGGCCCTGCTGAACTCCCTGCTGCTGGAGTTCCCGGTGAGCCCGCAGATCTCGGGACACGACCACCGCGACGACGACGGCCGCCCGCTGTGGCACATGCACCTGGCGGACCACCCGTCCAACGCGACCGCCGGCTACGCGGCGATCGCGGCGATGGGGCTGGCCTTCCACCTCACGGAGTACGGCGTCGACCGCCTCGGCCTGTGCGAGGCCGCGCCGTGCCGCAACGCCTACCTGGACACCTCCACCAACCGTTCGCGCCGCTACTGCTCCGACCGCTGCGCGACCCGCGCGAACGTCGCCGCCTACCGGGCCCGCAAGCGCCTGGAGGCCGACCGGTCGGTGAACACGGGCCGGGCCGCCGAGAGCGCCCAGCGCACCAGCGCCAGCGGCGAGCGCTGAGCGCGTCTGCGCGGCCGGTAGCGGAACCGCACCTTGCCCAGGACCAGGTCCTCGGGCACGGTCCCGTAGTCGGTGCTGTCCCCGCCCGCGTACGCGTTGTCGCCCAGCACCCACCAGCCGCTGTCGCGCCGCTCCGAGGCGCGCTTGACGACCAGCAGGTCCTGCTGGAACGGATGCCGCAGGACCACCACGTCACCGGGCCGGATCCGGGCGCCGTACTGCACCACGAGCCGGTCCCCGTGGTGCAGCGTGGGCACCATGGACGGCCCGGTCACCTCGGCCAGCCCGAAGGGCAGCACGGCGCCCCTGCGTTCGGTCTCCTGCGACAGCTCGGGCATCCCCGGCACCTCCCCGGTCACGTTCCTCCACCAGTCTCAGTCTCACCCCGGACTTTTGTCCTAAGCCCTAGGGGGCACTCGCGAAAACACGCCTGGCAGGGAGTAATGTCCCACCTGAGAAGACGATCACGAGGAAGGATGGCTCCATGCTTTCCCGCCTGTTTGCCCCCAAGGTCAAGGTCAGCGCGCACTGCGACCTTCCCTGCGGTGTGTACGACCCGGCCCAGGCCCGCATCGAGGCGGAGTCGGTGAAGGCCGTCCAGGAGAAGATGGCCGCGAACGACGACCCGCACTTCCAGGCGCGCGCCACCGTCATCAAGGAGCAGCGCGCCGAGCTGGCCAAGCACCACGTCTCCGTGCTGTGGAGCGACTACTTCAAGCCCCCGCACTTCGAGAAGTATCCGGAGCTCCACCAGCTGGTCAACGACGCGCTGAAGGCCCTCTCCGCCGCCAAGGCCTCGACCGACCCGGCCACGGGCCAGAAGGCGCTGGACTACATCGCCCAGATCGACAAGATCTTCTGGGAGACCAAGAAGGCCTGACCTTCGATCACGTTTTCCGACCCGCGGTCTCCTTGACCGCAGGTCCTCCGGCCCGCACCCGGCCCGCAGAAACGCCGCACACGGCGTCCACGCGGCCCGGGTGCGGTCTTTTTCTCCCGCCCGCGTGGCCGGTGGCCGGCGTGGCATGCTGGCAAAGTGACGCCCGAGGATCTGGTGCGGCTGCGGCGGGCCCGTGACCGGATGGACCGTGAGTATGCCGAGTCGCTGGACGTGGCCGCGCTCGCGCGGACCGCGCTGATGTCGCCGGGGCACTTCCAGCGCAGTTTCCGGGCCGAGTACGGGGAGACGCCGTACGGGTACCTGATGACGCGGCGTATCGAGCGGGCGAAGGCGCTGCTCAGGCGGGGGGACATGAGCGTGACGGAGGTGTGCCTGGCGGTGGGCTGTACGTCGCTGGGATCCTTCAGCTCGCGGTTCACCGAACTCGTCGGCGAGACCCCGAGCGCCTACCGGGCGCGGTCGCACGACGACAGCGCCGCGATCCCGGCCTGCGTGGCCCGGACTTTCACCCGCCCCAGGCGAGCGGGACCGCCGCCCGCGCCCTGAGCCGGTGAACCTTTCCGGTCACAGCACTAGCGTGAGGACATGGACCTCAAACTGCGCCAGTGCTTCATCGCCGTCGACGACCACGACAAGGCGCTCACCTTCTACCGCGACGTGCTGGGGCTGGAAGTCCGCAACGACGTCGGCTTCGAGGGGATGCGGTGGGTCACCGTGGGGTCGCCGCTGCAACCGGACGTGGAGATCGTCCTGGAGCCGCCCGCGGCGAATCCTGACGCCTCCCCCGCCGACCGGGAGGCCATGGCCCGGCTGCTGGCCAAGGGCATGCTGCGCGGGGTCATCTTCACCACCGCCGACTGCGACGCCCTCTTCGCCCGCGTCCAGGAGTACGGCGCCGACGTCGTCCAGGAGCCGATGGACCAGCCGTACGGGGTGCGCGACTGCGCCTTCCGCGATCCGGCCGGGAACATGCTGCGTTTCCTGGAGCGGTCGGAGGACGAGCGGTCCTGAGCCCGGCGGGTCCGCGGGGTCAGGGCCTGTCCCGGCCGGTGACGGGTTCGCGCCACATCGGCCACATCCGGGGGCCGTCCGGGATGTCGAGGGTGCGGTCGGCGTAGGTGAAGCCCAGGCGTTCGTAGAGCTTCGTGCTGCGCTCGCTGCTGGCCTCCAGATAGGCGGGCAGGCCCTCGCGGTCGCAGCGGTCGAGGACGTGCTGGACGAGGGCGCTGCCCAGGCCCTCCCCCTGGCGGGCCGGTGCGACGCCGATCATCCACAGGTACTCGTGGGCACGGTCCGCCGGATGCGACTCGGCCATCAGCCGGGCGATCTCCTCGACCCGCGCGTTCGCCGGGTCGACGCTCTCGCGCAGCCGCACGGCGTCGTCGCCCTCGTCCGGGCCGTCCCCGCCGTCCCCGCCGTCCCCGCCGTCCCCGCCGTCCCCGCCGTCCCCGCCGTCCGGACCATCGTCGTCGGCCGCCGGCATCGACAGCCACAGCGCGCACGCCGTGCCGTCCTCGGTCACGTCGATCCGGCCCTCGGCGAGCACGATGTCGGTGAAGGCGGCCATCAGCCGGTGGTGGGTCGTCCGGCGGTACTCCCGCTCCGGAAAGACCCAGCCGCTCACCGGGTCGTCCTGGAAGGCCTCGTCCAGCAGCCGCACGACCAGTTCCCGGTCGTCTTCCCCCGCCGCTCGGATCCGCACGCCCATCTTCCGCCCTCTCGGCTCAAGTCCCGTTCGATGTATGGGAGTTGAGCCTAAGCGAATGCGGCGGGCCCCGCACACCGTGGGGCAGTGCGGGGCCCGCCGGGGGGTCAGCTGGTGCGTCTGGTCACGAACTCGGCCAGGGCCAGCAGGCCGCCCGCGTTCGCCGGCTCCGGTACGGCGCGGGCCAGGTCGTCCACGGCCCGGGCCATCCGGTCGGCCGCCTGGGCCTGCGCCCAGTCCCGGCCGCCGGCCCGCTCCACCACCAGCGTCATACGCTCCTCCTCCCCCGCCTGGTGGGGCCGGGCGTACAGCTCGGCCAGTTCGGCCGCGGCCGGGGTGCCGGAGGTCAGCGCGGCGACCACCGGCAGGGACTTCTTGCGGGCGGCGAGGTCGGCGCCGGCCGGTTTCCCGGTGCGGGCCGGATCGCCCCATATGCCGATCACGTCGTCGATCAGCTGGAAGGCGAGCCCCGCCTGCCGGCCGAACGCGTCCAGCGCCCCGACCTCCTCCTCCCCCGCTCCCGCGTACAGGGCGCCCACGGCACAGGCGCAGCCGAGCAGCGCGCCCGTCTTGGCCTCGGCCATGGCGAGCACCTCGGCGAGCGTGACCTCGCCGGGGGCACGCCGTTCCAGGGCGGTGTCCGCACGCTGGCCCTCGCACAGTTCGACGACGCAGGCCGCGAGCCGGGCGGCGGCGGCCGGTGACGCCGGATGCGGGTTCTCGGCGAGCAGTCCCATGGCCAGCGCCTGGAGCGCGTCCCCGGCGAGGATCGCGTCGTTCTCGCCGAACACCGTCCACGCCGTGGGCCGGTGCCGTCGGGTGACGTCCCGATCCATCACGTCGTCGTGCAGCAACGTGAAGTTGTGGACCAGCTCCACCGCCGCCGCGGCCCGCGCCGCCACCGCCCGCGCGGGCGGCCCGCCGAGCGCGGTGGCCGCCGTGAGGACCAGTGCCGGACGGATGGCCTTGCCCCCGTTGCCCGCGGCCGGGCTGCCGTCCGCGTGCTCCCAGCCGAAGTGGTAGCGCGCGATCCGGCGCATCCAGGCGGGCAGGGAGGCGACGGCCGCCCGCAGTTCGGGCTCGACCGACGCCCGGGACCGTTCGAGGATCACCGCCGCGTCGTGCCCGTCGAGCGCTGCCGGTCCGCCCGTGCCACCGCCGGCGGCGGGCCGGACCAGGGTCTCGGCGGAGCCGGTTCCCGTCGGCCACTTGGCCCCGGCGGGGCGGGGCACGCCGGCCGGGCGCCGCGTCGTCTCCGTCATGAACTCAACCATCCGATCCGCATCCGATCCCCCGCGAAGAGACCGCGGACGGTGGCGCTTCCCGCAGCCGGAACTGGGCGCCCACCCCCCGGATGTACCCGGCCCGGCGGGCCGGGACACCGGGAGCCGGCGCGCGTGGTCAGCGCCAACGGCCGACCTCGATGTTCTCCAGGACACCCAGCGCGTCCGGCACCAGCACCGCCGCCGAGAAGTAGGCCGTCACCAGGTACTTGATGACCGCCTGCTCGTTGATGCCCATGAACCGCACGGACAGGCTCGGCTCGATCTCGTCGGGGATGCCCTTCGCGCGCAGCCCGATGACACCCTGGTCGTCCTCGCCGGTGCGCAGGGCGATGATCGAGCTGGTCCGCGCCTCGGTGACCGGGATCTTGTTGCACGGGAAGATCGGCACACCGCGCCAGGTGGGGATGCGGTTGCCGCCCATGTCGATGGTCTCCGGGACCAGGCCCCGCTTGTTCAGCTCGCGGCCGAACGCGGCGATCGCGCGCGGATGGGCGAGGAACAGCTTGGTGCCGCGCCGCCGGCTGAGCAGCTCGTCCATGTCGTCGGGGCTCGGCACGCCGTCGTGCGGGTGGATCCGCTGGTCGTACTCGCAGTTGTGGAGCAGGCCGAAGTCGCGGTTGTTGATCAGCTCGTGCTCCTGGCGCTCCTTCAACGCCTCGACGGTCAGCCGGAGTTGCTGCTCCGTCTGGTTCATCGGCTGGTTGTAGAGGTCGGCCACGCGCGAGTGCATGCGCAGAACGGTCTGCGCGATGCTCAGTTCGTACTCGCGGGGGCTGGCCTCGTAGTCGACGAAGGTGTGCGGGATGTCCGGCTCACCGCTGTGTCCGGCGGCGAGTTCGACCGCCTTCTCCCCGTACTTGTTGGCGCCCTGCTCGGGGATCGAGACCCGCTGCCGGAGGTGGGCGCGCAGCGATTCGGCGCGGTCGGCGACCTGTTCGAAGTCGCGGCGGGACAGGACGAGGACGGTGCACGCGGTGTCCGCGCGGGCCGTGTACTCCCAGATGGCGTCCGGGTCGAGGAGCGACTGCTCACCGAAGTACGCGCCGTTGGCGAGGACGCCGAGGACCTGGTCGTCGCCGTAGGGACCGGTGCCGACCTTCTGGACCCTGCCGTGCGCCAGCAGGTACACCTCCTCGGTCTGGCTGCCGAAGGAGGCGATCACCTGGCCCGCCTCGATCTCGCGCTGGCGGCAGCGCTGGGCGAGCTCCGAGAGCACGTCGTCGTCCTCGTAGCCCCGCAGTGCCGGCAGTTCGCCGAGTTCGGCCGGGATGACCTCGACGCGGTCGCCGGTCTTCACGAAGGTGATGCGGCCGTCGCCGACGGCGTAGGTGAGCCGCCGGTTCACCCGGTACGTGCCGCCCTGCACGTCGACCCAGGGCAGCATGCGCAGCAGCCAGCGCGAGCTGATCTCCTGCATCTGGGGAACCGACTTGGTGGTGGTGGCCAGGTTCCGCGCGGCCGCGGTGCCGAGGCTCTGCTGCGGCCGGTCCTGCTCCGTGCGGACCTCTTCGCCTACCGACATAGACAATTGCCTTCCCGCTCATGCCCGGCACGCTCGGCGCCGTGCATCGATTTGCGTGCGTCAGCCTTCCAGCACGGAGCGTGGTCGTGCCATTACCCGAAAGAGCGGGAATGGATCACCGCCGCCCGGGGCAGAAATGGCGGATTCCCCTTCCGTGACCAGCGGATTCGCGGCACCCCGGCGGCCGTGCCACCGCTCGGGCCGGGCGGGGACAATGGCCGGGTGACCAGCTCCGCCGCCCCCGGCCTCGCCGCGCTGTCCCCCCGGCTGCCCTCGCCCCTCCAGGAGGTCGCCGACGACCGCTTCACCCGTCGCGGCCTGCGGCTGCTCCTCAAGCGCGACGACCTGATCCACCCGGAGCTGACCGGCAACAAGTGGCGCAAACTCGCCCCGAACCTGCGGGCCGCGGCCGGCCGGACGGTCGTGACCTTCGGCGGCGCCTACTCCAACCACCTGCGTGCGACGGCCGCCGCGGGCCGTCTGCTGGGCCTGCCGACGGTCGGCGTGGTCCGCGGCCAGGAGCTGGCCGAGCGCCCGCTGAACCCCTCCCTGGCGCGTTGCGTGGCCGACGGGATGCGGCTGCGCTTCGTCGACCGGGCGACGTACCGCCGCAAGGCCGAACCCGAGACGCTGGCGGCCCTGCTGCGCGCCGCGGGCGCCGAGGAGGCCCATGTGGTCCCCGAGGGCGGCAGCAACGCCCTGGCGGTACGCGGCTGCCGGGCGCTGGGCGAGGAACTGGGCGAGCACGCGGACGTCGTCGCCCTGGCCTGCGGCACCGGCGGCACCCTGGCCGGCCTGGCCGCCGGGCTCGCACCCGGTCGGCGCGCCCTGGGCATACCGGTCCTCAGGGGCGGCTTCCTGGCCGCGGACATCGAGACCCTCCAGGAGCGGGCCTTCGGCGCCCGCCGGGGCACGTGGTCGCTCGACGAGCGCTTCCACTTCGGCGGCTACGCCCGTGTCCCGGCCGAACTCGACGCCTTCGCCGAGGACTTCACCGCCCGGCACGGCGTCCCCGTCGAGCGCCTCTATGTGGCCAAGCTGCTGTACGGCCTGGTCGTCCTGGCCGGCGAGGACGCCTTCCCGCGCGGGACGACCATCGCCGCGGTCGTCACAGGCAGGCCTTTCCCGGCACCACTCGCCTGAGCCGCCCGTCAACCGGGCGCCGCCACCCGGCCATCACGCCCGCCACCGTCCGAACCATCCCGCCACCACACCCGCACCCCGCACCCGCCTGAGCCGCCCCCGGGACCCTCACGCCCCGACCCGGCACCCGGGCGCCGTCACCCGGCCTCCGGGAGGCCCTACCCCGCCCTCACCACACCACCCGGCACCCCGGACGCCCCACGCGGCCTCTCGTCCCGGAGGCCCCGCCCGCCCCCTCACGCCGCCTCCCGGTAGGCGGCCGCCTCCTCCAGGTCCAGCCTGCGCAGCAGGGTGCGCAGCATCTCGTCGTCGATGTAGCGGCCGTCCCGCAGGCGTACGAAGACCTCGCGCTCGGCGCTGATCACGTCCCGGGACAGCCGGCGGTAGGTGTCGTCGACCGACTCGCCGGTGACCGGGTTGACCTGACCGAGCCGCTCCCAGACGGAGTTGCGGCGGCGCTCCAGGACCGTGCGGAGCCGGTCGGCGAGCGGCGGGGGCAGGGCGTTGCGCTCGTCGGCCAGGAGTTCGTCCAGGCGCCGCTCGGCGGCCAGGGACGCCTGCGCCTGCGCGTTCGCCTCGGCCAGGGTCTCCGCCCGTACGTCGCGGCCGGGGAACCGCAGCACGCGGATCAGCGGCGGCAGCGTCAGTCCCTGCACCACCAGGGTCCCGATGACCGTCGTGAAGGTCAGGAACAGCAGCAGGTTGCGCTTTGGAAAGGGCGTGCCGTCGTGCAGCGCGACCGGGATCGAGAACGCGATGGCCAGGGACACCACGCCCCGCATCCCGGCCCACGCGGTGACCATCGCGCCCCTCCAGGTGGGGTTCTCCTCGCGCTCCCGGACACGCCGGGACAGCAGCCGGGGCAGGAACGTTGCCGGGTACACCCATACGAACCGGGTGACGACGACCACCAGGAAGACGGCGACCGCGTACCAGGCGGCCTCGGGCCCGGAGTACGCCCCGAGGCCCTTGAGGACGACCGGCAGCTGAAGTCCGATGAGGGCGAACACCGACGACTCCAGGACGAACGCCACCATCCGCCACACCGCGTCCTCCTGGAGCCGGGTGGCGAAGTCGACCTCCCACGCGCGGTGGCCGAGGTAGAGGGCGACGGTGACGACGGCCAGGACGCCGGAGGCGTGCACCTGTTCGGCGACGCCGTAGGCGACGAACGGGATCAGCAGGGAGAGCGTGTTCTGCAGCAGCGCCTCCTTCAGGTGGGTGCGCAGCCAGTGCAGCGGCGCCATCAGCACCAGCCCGATCCCGACGCCGCCGATCGCCGCGACCAGGAACTCGCTCACGCCCCCGGCCCAGGTCGCGCCCTCGCCGACCGCGGCGGCCAGCGCCACCCGGTAGGCGGTGATCGCGGTGGCGTCGTTGAGCAGGGACTCGCCCTGGAGGATCGTGGTGATCCGCGAGGGCAGCCCGACCCGGCGGGCCACCGCCGTCGCCGCGACCGCGTCCGGCGGCGCCACCACCGCGCCCAGCACCAGGGCCGCGGTCAGCGGCAGTCCCGGCACGAGCAGGTACACGGCCCAGCCGACCACGAAGGTCGCGAACAGCACGTACCCGACGGAGAGCAGCGCCACGGGCCGCAGTTGCGCGCGCAGGTCGAGGTAGGAGCTGTCGATGGCGGAGGTGTACAGCAGCGGCGGCAGCAGCAGGGGCAGGACCACGCCGGGGTCGAGGGCGTAGGCGGGGACCCCGGGGAGGTAGGAGACCACCAGTCCGACCGCGACCAGCAGCAGGGGCGCCGGCACGGGGGTGCGCCGGGCGGCCCCGGCCACCACGGCACTTCCCGCCACCAGGAACAGCAGCGGCACTACGTCCATGCTCCTCGCCCACCCATCGTTCGTCGCCCGTCCGCTTTCCGCGCGGTCACCCGCACGCCCGTCGTAATCTGGCAATCATGAAACAGTGCACGCACGCCGGCACGCTGCCGCATCCGGAGCCCGGCCCCGAGAGCGAGACGTGTCCGGAGTGCCTGGCGGAGGGCGCGCATCCGGTGCAGTTGCGGCTGTGCCTGTCCTGTGGCCACGTCGGATGCTGCGACTCGTCGCCGGGACAGCATGCGACCAAGCACCACAAGGACACCGGACACCCGGTGATGCGGACCTTCGAACCCGGCGAGGACTGGCGTTGGTGCTTCGTGGACCACGTACTGGTGTGACCGGAATCGGGGACGGTTCGACCGTCTGACGTCTGGGTACGTCAACCCGGCGCCCGCCGTTCCCATTTGGGCCCGCGGAACCCCTAGCCACGGAGTGTATCCGTAGCTTTACTATGAGTGACAGCAATGGGGTTGGGGCCCCGGGACAGGAAGGCCGGGCGCGCGGTAGCGTCACCGCTGAACCATGTATCGCGTTGTCCCGGGGGATGCCCCCGGCCCTGAGAGAGCTTGTACCACCTTGGAGGTGAGGGTGTCCCAGATCGCAGGCGAGCCCGCGGCGAACCAGGACTTCGTGGAGGTCCGGCTGCCGGCTGCGGGTGCCTACCTGTCGGTGCTGCGGACGGCCACGGCCGGTCTCGCGGCCCGTTTGGACTTCACCCTCGACGAGATCGAGGACCTGCGCATCGCGGTGGACGAGGCCTGCGCGATCCTGCTCCAGCAGGCCGTGCCCGGCTCGGTGCTCAGTTGTGTCTTCCGGCTGGTCGACGACTCGCTCGAGGTCACCGTCTCGGCCCCGACGACGGACGGTCACGCGCCTTCGCGGGACACGTTCGCCTGGACCGTCCTGTCCGCCCTCGCGGGCAAGGTCTCCTCCGCCGTGGACGACGACAGGACCGTGTCGATCAGCCTCTACAAACAGCGCGGCGCGGGACCCGGGCCGGCGTGAGGAACGGGGACGGGCCGGTGCGGGACGAAGAGCGCGGCACACGGGAGATGCCGGCCGAGGGCGGGACTCCCGCGCGCGCGGACGGGACCGGAGCCCCGGGCGGTGCAGCCCGGGGCGGTCCGGCCGCGGCCCGGCGCGCGGCGGACGGTATCGACGGCATCCCCGAGCAGGCCAGGCCGCACCCGGAGGACGAGCCGCTGGTCGCCGGCCACGGCGGTCCTCCCCCTCACGGGGACTCCCCCTGTCCGAGCGAAGACGAGAACGGTGAGACCGGCGACAGCGCGGGGAAGGAGGCGAGGGCTCGGGGAAGGGCAACGGGCGGGACGATGAGCGAGCACGAGCGAAACTCCGAGGACGGGTCGCGGGCCGCTCCGATCGTGCGCAACGCGCGACACGACCCTCAGGACCGCAGCGGCGCGCGTGCCATGTTCGTCGAACTGCGCTCCCTGAAGGAGGGCAGCCCGCAGTACGCCGAGCTGCGCAACCAGCTGGTCCGCATGCACCTGCCGCTCGTGGAGCACCTCGCGCGCCGCTTCCGCAACCGCGGCGAGCCGCTGGACGACCTCACCCAGGTCGCCACCATCGGTCTGATCAAGTCCGTCGACCGCTTCGACCCGGACCGCGGCGTGGAGTTCTCCACGTACGCGACGCCGACGGTCGTCGGCGAGATCAAGCGGCACTTCCGGGACAAGGGCTGGGCGGTGCGCGTGCCGCGCCGGCTCCAGGAGCTGCGCCTGGCGCTGACCACCGCGACGGCCGAGCTGTCCCAGCTGCACGGCCGCTCCCCGACGGTGCACGAGCTCGCCGAGAAGCTCGCCATCTCCGAGGAGGAGGTCCTGGAGGGCCTGGAGTCCGCCAACGCCTACTCCACGCTGTCCCTGGACGTCCCCGACACCGACGACGAGTCCCCCGCGGTCGCGGACACCCTCGGCGCCGAGGACGAGGCGCTGGAGGGCGTGGAGTACCGCGAGTCGCTGAAGCCGCTGCTGGAGGATCTCCCGCCGCGCGAGAAGCGGATCCTGCTGCTGCGCTTCTTCGGCAACATGACCCAGTCGCAGATCGCGCAGGAGGTCGGCATCTCGCAGATGCACGTCTCCCGGCTGCTGGCCCGCACACTGGCCCAGCTGCGGGAGAAGCTGCTGGTGGAGGAGTAGCGGAAGAGCCGCGAGGACCGCGGGGACCGGGACGGCCGGGGCGGAGGCCGGCCGCAGGGCTATCGCTGCCCGGTCTCCTCGGCCCGGCCAGGGCCCTTGATGCCGAGGGCCCTGGTCGTCTCCGGGTTCACGAGCAGCACCAGCGACGCCACGGCCACCACGGCGAGCGCGATGCCGGCCGGGATGGCCACGCCGTCGGCCCGCAGCAGGGTGTAGGCGACGGGCAGCGCCATGATCTGCGTGATGACCGCGGGTCCCCGGCTCCAGCTGCGGCGCAGCAGCAGTCCGCGGGCGGCGAGCAGCGGCAGCAGCGCGAGCACGATCACCGTGATGCCGCCGGTGACCCCGGTCTGCCGGTCGCCCTCGTGGCCGGTGATGCCCGCGACGAGCAGCCAGATCCCGCCGGCCACCAGCACGAGCCCTTCCAGCGCGGCGAGCGCCGCCGCGTACGTCAGCCGCCGCGGGCGCGGACCCGCTGTGTCCGGGGCGTCCGTGCCGTCCGTGATCCTGGGGGTGGGTTTGCGGTCACTGCTCACCCCAGCA
The DNA here is from genome assembly GCF_006540305.1 of Streptomyces sp. 6-11-2. Taxonomy (GTDB): domain Bacteria; phylum Actinomycetota; class Actinomycetes; order Streptomycetales; family Streptomycetaceae; genus Streptomyces. The sequence goes on from NZ_BJOR01000001.1 coordinate 2,260,652, forward strand.
GCGTAGCCCTCGCGGCACGGACCACCGTGTGCAGGCTCACGTCCTTGCCTCTTACCGGATCCCTACCTCGGGGTGGGGCCGGTACTGTCCGGTAGGTACGCTGCACCTCATGCGTGCACTACTCGTGGTCAACCCGGCGGCAACCACCACAAGCGCACGTACGCGCGACGTCCTGATCCACGCGCTCGCCAGCGAGATGAAGCTGGACGCGGTCACCACCGAGTACCGCGGCCACGCCCGCGATCTGGGCCGGCAGGCCGCGGACAGCGACGACATCGACATGGTGGTGGCCCTCGGCGGCGACGGCACGGTCAACGAGGTCGTCAACGGCCTGCTGCACCGCGGCCCGGATCCCGAGCGCCTGCCGCGCCTGGCGGTGGTGCCCGGCGGTTCCACCAACGTCTTCGCCCGCGCCCTGGGCCTGCCCAACGACGCCGTGGAGGCCACCGGCGCCATCCTGGACGCCCTGCGCCGGGGCGGCGAGCGCACGGTCGGGCTGGGGCTGGCCTCGGGCACGCCCGGCACCGACGACGCGGCGGTGCCGGAGCGCTGGTTCACCTTCAACGCCGGGCTCGGCTTCGACGCCGGCGTGGTCGGCCGGGTGGAACAGCAGCGCGAGCGCGGCAAGAAGTCCACGCACGCCCTGTACGTACGGCAGGTGGTCCGCCAGTTCCTCGGGGAGCCGAGCCGCCGGCACGGGACGATCACCCTGGAGCGGCCCGGGGAGGACCCGCTCACCGAGCTGGTGGTGGCGATAGTCTCGAACACCTCGCCGTGGACGTATCTCGGCAATCGTCCGATGTACACGTCGCCTAAGGCCTCGTTCGATACCGGGCTCGACGTGCTCGGTCTCAGCCGCCTGTCCACCGCCGCGGTTGCCCGGTATGGCACCCAGTTGCTCACTTCGTCCCCCGAGCGCGGCCCCTATGGCAGGCATGCGGCCTCCCTGCACGATCTGAGCCGCTTCACCTTGCATTCGAAGGTGCCGCTCCCCCTCCAGATGGACGGTGACCACCTGGGGCTCCGTAGAAGCGTGACGTTCACAGGCGTACGCCGTGCACTGCGTGTGATTGTGTGAGTAGAAGGGCCCAAAGTCCTTTCACTCGAACGTTTAGGCCAGGATCCACCCCATGGAAGTACGGCTGTGACCTAGTCGACACCGAGGAATCAAAAAAAACTTTCCGGAAGGGGTTGTATCCGCCGCTGAGGTTTGCGAGTCTCTACGTGGCGATCGGGGCGGCCCACCACACGGGCCCCAGAGATCACCGGAACCCCTCTCCAAATCACAGGACCACGCCAGGGAACCTGGCAGTCGGCCCTTCCCTTGTTGAGGGATTCGTGAAAGCGTTCACATTCACAAGCAACCGTACGTAACACCAAGAGAGGTAGCAGCCATGGACTGGCGTCACAACGCCGTTTGCCGCGAGGAAGACCCCGAGCTGTTCTTCCCCATCGGCAACACCGGTCCTGCGCTGCTGCAGATCGAGGAAGCCAAGGCCGTCTGCCGTCGCTGCCCGGTTATGGAGCAGTGCCTGCAGTGGGCGCTCGAGTCCGGTCAGGACTCCGGCGTCTGGGGTGGTCTCAGCGAGGACGAGCGCCGCGCGATGAAGCGCCGCGCCGCCCGCAACCGGGCTCGTCAGGCCTCCGCCTGACCACAGCCACCCCGCTGACAGCCTGAGCTTGGCGGCGCGTACAGCGAGTACGCATCTCCCGCCCCCGAGCCGCAGCGCGCAGTACCCCCGATGCGCACACAAGCCGCAACGAGCGACTGGCCTCGGACCGATTTCGGTCCGAGGCTCTTTGCTGTGCGGGCTACTTGTGCGCTTGCACGGGAATGTCGAGGATCACCCGGGTGCCGCGCTCCGGGGCCGGCACCATGTCGAAGGTGCCACCCAACTCCCCCTCGACCAGGGTCCGTACGATCTGGAGGCCGAGGTTGCCGGAGCTGTGCGGGTCGAAGCCGTCGGGCAGACCCACGCCGTCGTCCTGGACGGTGACGAGCAGTCGGGCCTCGCGCGAGGTGCCGCCGCGGACCGCGGAGACCTCCACCGTCCCCGTCTCGCCCTCGCCGAAGCCGTGTTCCAGGGCGTTCTGCAGAACCTCGGTCAGCACCATCGACAGCGGGGTGGCGACCTCGGCGTCCAGGATCCCGAAGCGGCCGCTGCGCCGCCCGGTCACCTTGCCCGGGGAGATCTCGGCGACCATCGCCAGCACCCGGTCGGCGATCTCGTCGAACTCCACGCGCTCGTCCAGGTTCTGGGACAGCGTCTCGTGCACGATGGCGATCGAGCCGACCCGGCGGACCGCCTCCTCCAGGGCCTCCCGGCCGCGCTCCGACTCGATGCGCCGGGCCTGAAGTCTGAGCAGGGCCGCCACCGTCTGGAGGTTGTTCTTGACCCGGTGGTGGATCTCCCGGATCGTCGCGTCCTTCGTGATCAACTCCCGCTCGCGTCGGCGCAGTTCGGTCACGTCCCGGAGCAGTACCAGCGAACCTATGCGCGTGCCCTTGGGTTTGAGCGGGATCGCCCGGAACTGGATCACTCCGTCGTGGGCCTCGATCTCGAACTCCCGGGGCGCCCAGCCGCTCGCCAGCTTCACCAGCGCCTCGTCCACCGGGGCCCGGGAGGGGGCGAGCTCGGCGGTGGTTTCGCCCAGGTGATGGCCGACGAGGTCGGCGGCGAGGCCGAGGCGGTGGTAGGCGGAGAGCGCGTTGGGCGAGGCGTACTGGACGATGCCGTCCGCGTCCAGCCGGATCAGGCCGTCGCCGACGCGCGGCGAGGCGTCCATGTCGACCTGCTGGTCCGGGAACGGGAACGAACCGGCCGCGATCATCTGCGCCAGGTCCGAGGCGCTCTGCAGATAGGTCAGCTCCAGCCGGCTCGGGGTGCGCACGGTCAGCAGGTTGGTGTTGCGCGCGATGACGCCGAGGACGCGCCCCTCCCGCCGCACCGGGATGGACTCGACGCGGACCGGGACCTCCTCGCGCCACTCGGGGTCGCCCTCCCGCACGATCCGGCCCTCGTCGAGGGCGGCGTCCAGCATCGGGCGGCGGCCGCGCGGGACGAGGTGGCCGACCATGTCGTTCTGGTAGGAGGTGGGTCCGGTGTTGGGCCGCATCTGGGCGACCGAGACGTACCGGGTGCCGTCCAGGGTGGGGACCCACAGGACGAGGTCGGCGAAGGAGAGGTCGGAGAGCAGCTGCCACTCCGAGACCAGCATGTGCAGCCACTCGAGATCGGAGTCGTCGAGCGCGGTGTGCTGGCGTACGAGTTCGTTCATGGAGGGCACGTCTGCGAGCGTACCCGGGCGTTTGTACGGTCCTGAAATAGGCGGAGGCGCGGGGCCCCGGAGACACCCGCGGGCCGCGGCGCCTGAGAGGGACCCTCAACCCTCCCGGCACCGCAGCCCGGAGCAGTATCGGCCGTGGGCGTGCGGTCCCGGTCGGCCGAAGGATGAGGAACCGGGGCAGTCAGGGCAGAGAGCTCCGGGTCCTCGGTCCGCCTTCCTGTGCGGGGAAGACGGAGGCTCGTGCGTTCACCTGTCGTGCGCGGACAGTGCCGCGCGCGTGCGCTCTTCGAGACGTCTCACAGCATTCTGGACTAGACCACTTGCCCTGTCCATGTGCGGGACGGCGGTTGTTGTGTTTTCTTCACCGAACGACCGGTCGGAACGGAGCCGGGCCGGCCTGCGGACCGGATCTCCCGGCGTGCTCCCCGCAGCCTAGCCCGCCCGGCTCGGCGGCGGGGCCGGATGGCGGGGTGGATTTCCGTGAGCGCCTCGCCTTCCCCCGCCTTCCCCCGGCTCACGCCGTCGCACGCCGGTCGCGATCCGCCCCGGGCGACCGCCCCCACCCCTTCGGGCACGCGGGCGGAGGAGCACGGCACGGGCGGGCTCGACTCTGTTAGATTGGGCTTGGATTGGTCTAAACCACACGACCCCCGTTGTCGGGTCCGTCCCCTTCAGATCCTCCTCAGATCGGCAGGCCCAGCGTGGAAGTTGTCATCGTTCCGGATGCCAGAGCGGGCGGCGAACTCATCGCCGAGGCGATGGCGCGGCTGCTCCGGCGCAAGCCCGACGCCCTGCTCGGCGTGGCCACGGGCTCCACTCCCCTGCCCGTGTACGAGGCGCTGGCGGCCAAGGTGCGCTCCGGCGCCTCGGACATCTCGCGGGTGCGGATCGCCCAGCTCGACGAATACGTGGGGCTGCCCGCCGACCACCCCGAGTCCTACCGCTCGGTGCTGCGCCGGGAGGTGCTGGAGCCCCTCGGCATCGGCATGGACGCCTTCCTCGGGCCCGACGGCACCGCCGAGGACGTCCGGTCGGCCTGTGCGGCCTACGACCGGGCCCTGACCGAGGCCGGCGGTGTCGACCTGCAACTGCTCGGGATCGGGACCGACGGGCACATCGGGTTCAACGAGCCGTGCTCGTCGCTCGCCTCGCGCACCCGGATCAAGACCCTGACCGAGCAGACCCGCGCCGACAACGCGCGCTTCTTCGACGGCGACGTCGACCAGGTGCCGCACCACGTCATCACGCAGGGCATCGGGACGATCCTGGAGGCGCGGCACCTGGTGCTCCTGGCGACGGGCGAGGGCAAGGCGGACGCGGTCGCGGCGACCGTCGAGGGCCCGCTGGCCGCCGTCTGCCCCGCCTCGGCACTCCAGCTCCACCCGCACGCGACGGTCGTCGTCGACGAGGCCGCCGCGTCCAAGCTGAAGCTCGCCGACTACTTCCGCCACGCCTACACCAACAAGCCGGACTGGCAGGGCATTTAGCCACTCGCACGGCCCAATGCACGGCGACGCCGGCCACCCCGCAGGGGGCGGCCGGCGTCGCCGCGTCGACAGCCGTAAGGCGTGACGGGGGCAGCCTCACACGCATGGTGCCGCCACGGCGGCGGTCGTGGCGGGGTCACAACCGCGGCGGCGGGCAGTCCCGAGGCACAGCCGCGCCGGGCGACCATCTCGCCGGCTGGGCGCCGAGCGGGGCCGGCGCCGCCCCGCCCCCGCCTCGCCACGAAAGCCCGAGCGGGCACGCCCGGGTCGGCCGGAGAGGCGTCCCGGGGCAGGTCGGCCCGCACGCCCGGCTCCCGGACCTGGGGTCTTTCGTTCGGATCAGGCCGGATCAGGGAGCGGGGTCCGGTGCCGTGCATCGCACGGCGGAGGAGGGCGGCAGGGCGGAGCCCTGCCGACCGACGACAACGCGGCTGGGGGTACCCCCAGCTCGAAGAGCTCGGGGGAACGGTGCCAGGACCCGCGAGCCCGGCATGATCCAAACGAGAGGCCCTGGGGAAGGCCTCGCGGAACGGCTCCGCAGGGACCAGTACCGCCCCGCTCCTGGCCCACCGGGGCACCGCTGTCTGCTGTGTGTCGCCGGTGGTGCGCCGGGAGGTCACGGACCCGGGCGGTCGAGTGGCCGACAGCGGCGGCGTGGGCGCCGGCAGGCGGTTCACTCGCCCGTGATGATCTCCGCCGCCGCTCGGCCGCAGACGCGGGCCGCGCCGTGGGTGGCGATGTGGAGGGCGCCGCGCGGGGGCGCCTGGGGGACGCCCATCTCGACGATCACCGTGTCCGGGCGGGCCGCGAGCAGGGTGTCGAGGGCGGCCGCCATCCAGGGGTGGCGGTGCTCGTCGCGGACGACGGCCACCACACGCCGGGTGCCGGCCTCCTGAAGGGCCGAGCGGCCCGCGCCCTCGCCGGCGAAGCTGCCCGTCCGGGTGCCCGGCAGGAGGCGGCAGAGCTCGGCGGCCACGCCCCACGGGGTCTCGTCACCGACGGCGATGTTGGCGACGGGGGTGAGGGCGGCGACGTAGGGCGGATCCGTGAGCGGGGTGAAGCCCTCCGCGGCGGTGACGCGCAGCGCGCGCCGGGCCGCCCGCAGCCCGACCACCGGATCGGCGTCGCCGTCCGTCCCGTCCGTCCCGGGCGGGCCCGCGGCCGCGGCGGTCCAGCGGGCGAGGGCGCGGACCCGGTCGGCGGCGTCCGCCAGCCGTTCCTCGGGCAGTTCACCGGAGCGGACCGCGGCGACCAGGGCGTCGCGCAGACCGGTCACGGTCTCGTCGTCGGCCAGTCCGCCGCCCACGCAGATCGCGTCGGCTCCGGCGGCGATGGCCAGGACGCTGCCGCGCCGGATGCCGTAGTTGTCCGCGATGGCCCGCATCTCCATGCCGTCGGTGACGATCAGGCCCTCGTAGCCCAGTTCGCCGCGCAGCAGGTCGGTCAGCACCCGGCGGGACAACGTTGCCGGAAGGTCCGGGTCCAGGGCCGGCACCAGGATGTGGGCGCTCATCACGGCCTTGCTGCCGGCGGCGATCGCCGCGCGGAACGGGGCCAGTTCGCGCTCCTGGAGCACCTCGGCGCCCACGTCGATGCGGGGCATCGCGTGGTGGGAGTCCACGGCGGTGTCGCCGTGCCCGGGGAAGTGCTTGGTGCAGGCGGCGACCCCCGCGGACTGGAGGCCGGTGACGTAGGCGGCGGTGTGCCGGGCGACCAGGTCGGTGGAGGCCCCGAAGGACCGTACGCCGATGACCGGGTTGCCGGGGTTGGAGTTGACGTCCGCGGAGGGCGCCCAGTTGAAGTTCACTCCGCACTCGGCCAGCCGCCTGCCGAGTTCGCGGGCGACGGCCTGGGTCAGTTCCACGTCGTCCACCGCGCCCAGCGCGTGGTTGCCGGGGAAGCTGGAGCCGGTGCGCACCTCCAGACGGGTGACGTCGCCGCCCTCCTCGTCGATGGCGACCAGAACGTCCTCGCGTTCGGCGCGCAACTGGGCGGTGAGGGCGGCCAACTGTTCGGGCGAGGCGATGTTCCGGCCGAACAGGCCGACCGAGGACAGGCCCTCGCCCAGGCGCCGGAGCAGCCAGTCGGGGGCCGTGGTCCCGGTGAAGCCGGGCTGGAGGACCGTCAGCGCGTCGCGAGTGAGTGTGTCGGTGCCGGTGGCGATTGTCGTCATCGGGTGGCGTTATCCCTTCACGGCGCCCGCGGTCAGGCCGCCGACGGCCTTGCGCTGGAGGAAGAGGAAGAGGATCAGGATCGGGACGGCGAAGAGGGAGGAGGCCGCCATGGTCGCGCCCCAGTCGTCGCCGAACTGGGTCTGGAAGCTGGACAGCCACAGCGGCAGCGTCTTGGCGTCGGCGTTCTTGTTCAACACCAGGACGAGCGGGAACTCGTTCCAGGCGGTGATGAAGCCGAACATCGAGGTCGACATCAGGCCCGGGGCGAGCAGCGGGAGGATGACCCGGCGGAAGGCCGTCATACGGGAGCAGCCGTCCACCATGGCCGCCTCCTCCAGTTCCTTCGGCACGGCGGCGACGAAGCCGCGCAGCGTCAGGATGGTGAAGGGCAGGATCATCATCGTGTAGAAGAGCGTCAGCGGCACGAGGCTGTTCAGCATCGACGCGTCCCGCACGATCATGTAGATGGCGATGACCATGACTTCCCAGGGCGCCATCTGGGCCAGCATGAAGCCGATGACGAAGCCGCGCCGCCCCTTGAACCGCATCCGTGCCAGCGCGAAGGAGCCGGCCAGCGCGACGATCAGCGAGAAGACGACGGCGAGGACGGTGACGGTCAGCGAGTTGGCCACGTACGTCCAGAAGAGGTCGACTTCCGTCGCCGTCCTGAAGTGCTCGAAGGTGACGTCGACCGGGAACCAGACCGGGTCCTCGGAGATGATGTCGCCGGTCGGCTTGAAGGCCGTGGAGAACATCCAGTACACGGGGAAGACGAAGCCGATGAACAGGACGACGGCCGTGGCGTTGGGCCACAGGCGGCCGAAGAGCGAGCGCTTCACAGCTCGTCCTCCTCTTGCTTGAGCACGATCCTGAGGTAGTAGGCGGTCAGGCCGAGCAGGATCAGGATGGTCAGGACGGCGATCGCCGCACCCATGCCGTAGTGCTGGTTGCCGACGCCCTCGACGTAGGCGTAGACGGGCAGGGTCTCGGTGAGCCGGTCCGGGCCGCCGCCGTTGATGGTGAAGACCTGCACGAACGCCTTGAAGACCCAGATGATCTCCAGGAAGGTCGTGGCGTAGAGGAAGGGCCGCAGGAACGGCAGGGTGACCGTGGTGAAGCTCCGCCAGATGCCGGCGCCGTCGAGGGAGGCCGCCTCGTACAGCTCGCCGGGGATGGTGGTGGTCGCCGCGTACAGGTTGATCGCGACGAACGGGATGGACATCCATACGATCAGCACGGTGACGACGAAGAACGTCGACATCTGGCTGCTGGTCCAGCTGTAGTCGGCCATCGAGTGCCAGCCGAGCTTGTCCAGCACCCAGTTGACGACGCCGAAGCGCTGGGCGAACAGCCACTGGTACACGGTGGTCGCGGCCACCACGGGCATCGCCCAGGCGAGCACGAGGCCGATCAGCAGGGTGACCCGCATGCGCTTGCCGAGACGGGCGAGCAGCAGGCCGACCAGCGTGCCCAGGACCATGATCAGGACAACGTTGACCGCGGTGAACAGGATCGAGCGGAGGGTGACCCGCCAGAAGTCCTCGCCGGTGAGGATCTCCTTGTAGTTCTCGATGCCGTTCCACTCGGTGACGTGCTGGATCAGCTGCGTCATGTTGAGGTTCTGGAACGACAGCAGGAAGTCCTTCAGCAGCGGCCAGCCGAGCAGCAGCACAGTGGCCGCGCAGGCGGGCAGCAGCAACAGATAGGGGGCGAACCCGCCGCTGCGCGAGGCGGCTCGCGGTGTCGGACCGCCCGGTGCCCGGCCGTCCGCCCTGCGGGCGTCCACCGGGCCTGAGGGCGGCCGTTCGGTCTGCACGGTCATGCTCGCGATCTCTCTTCTCCGCCGAGGGGCCCTAGGTACGTCGACCCGCGTACAGGTGCCGGGGCGGGGCGGCCGTCCGTGGTACGGCCGCCCCGCCCCGGCTCACCCGGTGCTACTGCTTCTGTGCCAGGCGCTTGTTGAACTCGCCCTCGACCTGCTTGGCGGCCTCGGCCGGGGACTTCCCCTTCAGCACGGCGGTCATGTAGGCCTTGACCGGGTTCGGGTCGTTCTCCACCGCGGCCCACTCCGGGATCAGCGGCGTGGTGCCACCGCCCGCGGCGGCCGGGGCGGCGGCCTCGGCGACGGCGTTGCCCTGGAGGTTGCTCTGCAGCGCCTCCTTGTTCGGGATGACGCCGTTCTCCTTGGCCAGCTGGCCCTCGTACTGGTCGGACAGGGCGATCTTCAGGAACTCGCGGGCGAGTTCCTGCTTCTTGCTGCCCGCGGCGACGGCGAGGTTGGAGCCGCCGAGGAAGACGCCCTCGGGCTTGTCGGCCGCGGCGCCCGGGATCGTGAAGTAGCCGATCTCCTTCTCGATCTTCGGGTTCGCCTTGATCGCGATGCCGGCCTCCCAGCCCATGCCGATGAAGGCGCCGACCTTGCCCTTGGCGAAGACCTCGCCCTGCTGCGGGTGGGCCTCGTCCTTGTCCTTGGGCGCCTTGGACAGGGCCTGGAACTTCTTGTAGGTCTCCATGGCGGCGGCGACCTTCGGGTCGGCCAGGTTGGAGACGTACTTGTCGCCGTCCTTCTTCACCAGCTCGCCGCCCTCGCCGATCACCAGGCCGACGAAGTGGTACCAGTTCTGGCCGGGCAGGTAGATCGGCTCGGCGCCGGTCTTGTCCCCGACCTTCTTGAGGTCGGCGTAGAACTCGTCGCGGGTCTTGGGGGTGTCCTTGATGCCGGCGTCGGCCCAGAGCTTCTTGTTGTAGAGGACGACGCGGTTGGCGAAGTACCACGGGGCCGCGTACTGCTTGCCCTCGTAGACGGAGGAGTTGTTGAGGGCCTCGGTCCAGTCGGCGCCGACCGAGGACTTCAGGTCCGCGAGGTCGGCGAGGCCGCCGGTCTTGGCGTAGGCCGGGGTCTGGGTGTTGCCGATCTCGAAGACGTCCGGCGGGTTCTCCTCGGACAGCGCGGTGGTCAGCTTCTGCTGGATGCCGTCCCACTGCTGGATCTCGAACTTGACCTTGGCCTTGGTCTTGGCCTCGAAGGCCGCGGAGACGTCCTTCTGCCACTGGTCCGGGGAGGAGCCGTCCATCACCCACACGGTGAGCGTCTGGCCGGCGTAGCCGTCCTTGCCGCTCTTGGCCTTGCCCCCGTCGTCGTCCTTGCCGCCCCCACACGCCGCGATGGAGACCATCATGCCCGCGATACCGATCGCGGCTACCAGCTTGCGCTTCACGCCACCCTCCTCAGGGATGCCACAAACCCCCCTGCCTCCCCGCGGTTGAGCGACATCCGAGCGTCGGCGCGTAACCGCCCGTGGGGCCGGGACCTGGACCAATGGTGTAGACCAGTACGGGGAGCTTGGCCCAGACCAATAGGGCTGTCAAGAGTGCGCCGACCCGCTCACGTGGTCCGTTATGCGACCGCGATATGCAGGGACCTTTCATTGTTCGTCCGGCAAAATGGACGCCTGCGTTCCACTGGACCAGTGGCGGCCGCACGCGACCCGCCGGCCGCCCTGGCCACGTGGACCACCCGCCCTGGCCCGGGCGATGGACTAGACCAGCCGGAGTCGCGACGGTATACAGAGGAGATCACGGAGCGTACGGGTGACCACCCGGCACGCGAAGCCGTGCCACGATGTGAGCGGGGCCGACGGGACGTCGGTCGCTTCGGCACTGGAGCCGGGAAGGCGGAGCATGAGCACCGACGTCAGCAGTGCGGAGAACGAGGGTGGGGCGACCGTCCGTACCGCGCGCGTGCCCAAGTACTACCGCCTGAAGAAGCACCTGCTCGACATCACGCAGACGTTGCCGCCGGGCACTCCGGTCCCGCCGGAACGGACCCTGGCGGCCGAGTTCGACACCTCGCGGACCACGGTGCGGCAGGCGCTTCAGGAGCTCGTCGTCGAGGGACGGCTGGAGCGCATCCAGGGCAAGGGCACCTTCGTCGCCAAGCCGAAGGTCTCCCAGGCACTGCAACTGACCTCCTACACCGAGGACATGCGCGCCCAGGGCCTGGAGCCGACCTCGCAGCTGCTGGACATCGGCTACGTCACCGCCGACGACCGCCTGGCCGAACTGCTCGACATCACCGCCGGGGGGCGGGTGCTGCGCATCGAGCGGCTGCGCATGGCCAACGGCGAGCCGATGGCCATCGAGACCACCCACCTGTCGGCCAAGCGCTTCCCGGCGCTGCGGCGCAGCCTGGTGAAGTACACCTCCCTCTACACCGCCCTCGCCGAGGTCTACGACGTCCATCTCGCCGAGGCCGAGGAGACCATCGAGACCTCGCTGGCCACTCCGCGCGAGGCGGGCCTGCTCGGCACCGACGTGGGCCTGCCGATGCTGCTGCTGTCCCGGCACTCCCTGGACCGCGAGGGCCGGCCGGTGGAGTGGGTGCGGTCGGTGTACCGCGGGGACCGCTACAAGTTCGTGGCCCGTCTCAAGCGCCCGCAGGAGTAAGGGCCTTGTGATGGCGTAAGAATCTCGTGGCGGTCCGCGGCGTCATGCGCGCGAGGGATTCCGCGCGTGTGACACCGTGACCTAGATTGCCTGCGCACTGCACGGACGCTCGCCGGTGATCAGCTAGGGGACGGAGTCGCCACATGTCGAATGCCCCGGAAACCACCAGAGCGGTGGTGACACCCTTACGGGTCGTCATCGCCCTCTGTCTCGTCGTCCCCTTCGGGGCGCTGTTATGGGTGGGGTCGTACGCGAAGACGGATCCGGCGTTCATCGGGATCCCGTTCTTCTACTGGTACCAGATGCTGTGGGTGGTCCTCTCCGCGGCCCTGACGATGACCGCGTACCGGCTGTGGCTGCGTGATCAGCGCGCCGCCCGGGCCTCGCAGGCCGCCCGGACCGCCCCTGCCTCCACGGCCGAGGACGGGGGTGCGGTCAAGTGAAGGACGGCGTCAACGGCGTCGCGCTCGGCGTCTGTGTCTTCTTCTTCCTGCTCGTCACCGTCATGGGCTTCCTGGCCGCGCGCTGGCGCCGTGCCGAGAACGAGCACAGCCTGGACGAATGGGGCCTGGGCGGCCGGTCGTTCGGCACCTGGGTGACCTGGTTCCTGCTCGGCGGCGACCTGTACACCGCCTACACCTTCGTGGCCGTGCCCGCCGCCGTCTACGCCACGGGCGCGGCCGGCTTCTTCGCGGTGCCGTACACGATCCTGGTCTACCCGCTGATCTTCACGTTCCTGCCGCGGCTGTGGTCGGTGTCCCACCGGCACGGATACGTGACCACCTCGGACTTCGTCCGCGGCCGGTTCGGCTCCAAGAGCCTGTCGCTGGCGGTGGCGCTCACCGGCATCCTCGCGACCATGCCGTACATCGCGCTCCAACTGGTCGGCATCCAGGCCGTCCTTGACGTGATGGGCGTCGGCGGCGGCGACAGCACCCACTGGTTCGTGAAGGACCTGCCGCTGCTGATCGCCTTCGGCGTGCTGGCGGCGTACACCTACTCGTCGGGGCTGCGCGCGCCCGCGCTGATCGCGTTCGTGAAGGACACCCTGATCTACATCGTGATCGCGGTGGCCATCATCTACATCCCGATCAAGCTGGGCGGCTTCGGCGAGGTGTTCGCCAAGGCGGACCAGAAGTTCAGTGAGTCGGGGACGGGCGGCCTGGTGCCGGCGGCGGCCGGTCAGTGGACGTACGCCACGCTGGCCCTGGGCTCCGCGCTCGCGCTGTTCATGTACCCGCACTCGATCACCGCGACCCTGTCCTCGCGCAGCCGCGAGGTGATCCGCCGCAACACCACGATCCTGCCGCTGTACTCGCTGATGCTGGGCCTGCTCGCCCTGCTGGGCTTCATGGCGATCGCGGCGGGCGTGCAGGTGAAGAACGGCCAGCTGGCCATTCCGCAGCTGTTCGAGAACATGTTCCCGGACTGGTTCGCGGGGGTGGCGTTCGCTGCGATCGCCATCGGCGCGCTGGTGCCGGCGGCCATCATGTCGATCGCCGCCGCGAACCTGTTCACCCGCAACATCTACAAGGACTTCCTCCGTCCGCACGCGACGCCGAAGGAGGAGACCCGGGTCTCCAAGATCGTGTCGCTGCTGGTCAAGGTGGGCGCGCTGGTCTTCGTCCTGACCATGGACAAGACGGTCGCCATCAACTTCCAGCTGCTCGGCGGCATCTGGATCCTGCAGACCTTCCCGGCCCTGGTCGGGGGCCTGTTCACCCGCTGGTTCCACCGCTGGGCGCTGCTGGCGGGCTGGGCGGTCGGCATGGTCTACGGCACGGTCGCCGCCTACGGGGTCGCCTCGCCGACGCAGAAGCACTTCGGCGGCTCGGCGAAGGAGATCCCGGGCATCGGCGAGATCGGCTACATCGGCCTGACGGCGTTCGTGCTCAACGCGGCCGTCGCAGTGGTCCTGACGCTCGTGCTGAGGGCGGTCAAGGCGCCTGAGGGCGTGGACGAGACCCGGCCGGAGGACTACACGGCGGACGCCGGCGACCCGGGCGTCGAGGTGGAACTCCCGCCGGCCACGGCGGCGGCCCCGCGCTGACAACCGGGAGGGGCATCCCACGGGCCGCCGGGGAAATCCGGCGGCCCGCCGCCGTGCCCGTGCGGCACACTCGGGCGCATGGACATCGTGATCCGGCCGGCGGAACCCGGCGAGTACGGCACCCTCGGTGAGATCACCGCGCAGGCCTACCTCCGGGACGGCCTCCTCGACTTCGGCGAGAACGACGAGTATCTCGGCGAGCTGCGGGACGTGGCCAAGCGGGCGGCCGCGGCCGAGGTACTGGTGGCGGTGGCGGACGGGAAGGTGCTCGGCGGCGTGACCTTCGTCCCCGGCACGGGCCCCATGGCCGACCTCGCCGGTCCCGGGGAGACCGAGATACGGATGCTCGCCGTCGCGCACACGGCGCGCGGCCGAGGCGTCGGCGAGGCCCTCGTACGGGCCTGTCTGGACCGGGCACGGGCCGTGGAGGGCTGTGTCCGCGTGGTGCTGTCCACCCAGAGCGCCATGCACACCGCCCACCGCATCTACGAGCGCCTGGGTTTCGTCCGCACGCCGGGCCGGGACTGGAACCCCCTCCCGCACCTGGACGACATCATGCTGCTCACCTACGAGTTGACATTCTGACACGTTCCGGAATCGACACGGCACAACATATGGGGGTGCCCGACTCACTCAGCACAAGATGTATGCTCGTGCTCACTGTCGCCGCAGGGGAATCCGGTGCGAATCCGGAACTGTCCCGCAACGGTGTACTCGTGCGCGTATGCCCCCATGGGCCGTCACGAGCGTCAGTCCGAGGACCTGCCGACAGTGCGCCCGGCCGTCCGGTCCGGGTGCCCTGACGTCCGGGCTTCGTGGAATGGGCCGGTGGACGCGGCGCCGCGTGCGCTCGTGTGCTGCCCCCTGCCCTCGGCGAGGCCCCGTGCCGAGCGAGGGAGAGCTCCACGTGACCATCGCGCCAGCAGACCCGGTTTCAGCCACAGCTCCGGAAACCGACGGTCCAGGTGCCGTACTGCTGCGGACCCTGACCGAGCTGACCGCCGACCTCCCCGACGCCGACCCCGGCCGGGTCGCCGCCGCCGCGCTGCGCGGCCGGTCGGCGCGGGCCGACGAGGCCGAGTTGCGCGAGCTGGCCACGGAGGCGGCCGCCGGGCTCATCTCCGAGGACCCCGCCTACTCCCGGCTCGCGGCCAGGCTGCTGACCCTCGCCATCCGCGCCGAGGCCGCCTCCCAGGACGTCGTGTCCTTCACCGACTCCGTCGCCGTCGGACACCGCGAGGGCCTTCTCGCCGACCGGACCGCCGAGTTCGCGCGCCGGTACGCCGACCGCCTCGACGCGCTGATCGACCCGGGCGCCGACGACCGCTTCGGCTACTTCGGCCTGCGCACCCTGCACAGCCGGTACCTGCTGCGGCACCCGATCACCCGCAAGGTGATCGAGACGCCGCAGCACTTCCTGCTGCGGGTCGCGGCGGGTCTCGCGCAGGACGACACCGCCCGGTCGGCCGACGAGGTCGAGGCGCTCTACGGATTGATGAGCCGCCTCGACTACCTGCCCTCCTCCCCCACGCTCTTCAACTCCGGTACGCGTCACCCCCAGATGTCGTCCTGCTACCTGCTCGACTCCCCCAGGGACGAGCTGGACTCGATCTACGAGCGCTACCTCCAGGTCGCGCGGCTGTCCAAGCACGCCGGCGGCATCGGCATCGCCTACTCCCGCATCCGCTCCCGCGGTTCGCTGATCCGCGGCACCAACGGGCACTCCAACGGCATCGTGCCGTTCCTGAAGACCCTGGACGCCTCGGTGGCCGCCGTGAACCAGGGCGGCCGCCGCAAGGGTGCCGCCGCGGTCTACCTGGAGACCTGGCACTCGGACATCGAGGAGTTCCTGGAGCTGCGCGACAACACCGGTGAGGACGCCCGCCGGACGCACAACCTCAACCTCGCGCACTGGGTCCCGGACGAGTTCATGCGCCGGGTGAACGCCGACGGGCAGTGGTCGCTGTTCTCCCCCTCGGACGTGCCGGAGCTGACCGACCTGTGGGGCGAGGAGTTCGACGCCGCGTACCGCGCCGCGGAGGCGCGTGGCCTGGCCAGGAAGACCATGCCGGCCCGCGACCTGTACGGCCGTATGATGCGCACCCTCGCGCAGACCGGCAACGGCTGGATGACCTTCAAGGACGCCGCCAACCGCACCGCCAACCAGACGGCGCAGCCGGGCCACGTCGTCCACTCCTCCAACCTCTGCACGGAGATCCTGGAGGTCACCGACGACGGCGAGACGGCGGTGTGCAACCTGGGTTCGGTCAACCTCGGCGCGTTCGTGGCCGGCGGGGACATCGACTGGGAGCGGCTGGACGAGACCGTCCGCACCGCGGTCACCTTCCTCGACCGCGTGGTCGACATCAACTTCTACCCGACCGAGCAGGCGGGCCGCTCCAACGCCCGCTGGCGGCCGGTGGGCCTGGGCGCCATGGGCCTTCAGGACGTCTTCTTCAAGCTGCGCCTGCCCTTCGACTCCCCGGAGGCGAAGGCCCTGTCCACCCGTATCGCCGAGCGGATCATGCTCGCCGCGTACGAGGCGTCCGCCGACCTCGCCGAGCGCAACGGCCCGCTGCCCGCGTGGGAGAAGACCCGTACGGCCCAGGGCGTGCTGCACCCCGACCACTACGACGTCGAGCTGACCTGGCCGGAGCGCTGGGCGGCCCTGCGCGAGCGGATCGCCGCCGTCGGCATGCGCAACTCGCTGCTGCTCGCGATCGCCCCGACCGCCACCATCGCCTCGATCGCGGGCGTGTACGAGTGCATCGAGCCGCAGGTCTCCAACCTCTTCAAGCGCGAGACGCTCTCCGGTGAGTTCCTGCAGGTCAACTCGTACCTGGTGAACGATCTGAAGGCGCTCGGCGTCTGGGACGCCCGCACCCGCGAGGCGCTGCGCGAGGCGAACGGCTCGGTGCAGGACTTCGCGTGGATCCCCGAGGACGTGCGGACGCTGTACCGCACGGCGTGGGAGATCCCGCAGCGCGGTCTGATCGACATGGCCGCGGCCCGCACCGCGTTCCTGGACCAGTCCCAGTCCCTGAACCTGTTCCTGGAGACGCCGACCATCGGCAAGCTCTCCTCGATGTACGCCTACGCCTGGAAGCAGGGGCTGAAGACGACGTACTACCTGCGGTCCCGCCCGGCGACCCGCATCGCCCGCGCCGCCCGGGCCCAGGCCGCCGCCACCGTCCCCGTCCAGCAGGCGGCGCCGGACGCCGACGCGATCGCCTGCTCCCTTGAGAACCCCGAGTCCTGCGAGGCCTGCCAGTAATGACCAGCGAGACCAAGAACCTGCTCGACCCCGGCTTCGAGCTGACGCTCCGTCCGATGCGCTACCCGGACTTCTACGAGCGCTACCGGGACGCCATCAAGAACACCTGGACCGTGGAGGAGGTCGACCTCCACTCGGACGTCGCCGACCTCGCCAAGCTGAGCCCGGGCGAGCAGCACCTCATCGGCCGGCTGGTCGCGTTCTTCGCGACGGGCGACTCGATCGTCGCCAACAACCTGGTGCTCACGCTCTACAAGCACATCAACTCCCCCGAGGCGCGCCTGTACTTGAGCAGGCAGCTGTTCGAGGAGGCCGTGCACGTCCAGTTCTATCTGACGCTGCTGGACACCTACCTCCCGGACCCGGAGGACCGCGCCGCCGCCTTCGACGCGGTGGAGAACATCCCCTCCATCCGGGAGAAGGCCGAGTTCTGCTTCAAGTGGATGGACTCGGTGGAGAAGCTGGACCAGCTGGAGACGAAGGCGGACCGCCGGCGCTTCCTGCTCAACCTCGTCTGCTTCGCCGCGTGCATCGAGGGCCTGTTCTTCTACGGCGCCTTCGCCTACGTCTACTGGTTCCGCAGCCGCGGCCTGCTGCACGGTCTGGCCACCGGCACCAACTGGGTGTTCCGTGACGAGACGATGCACATGTCCTTCGCCTTCGACGTGGTCGACACCGTGCGCAAGGAGGAGCCGGACCTCTTCGACGAGGACCTCCAGCGGCAGGTCACCGACATGCTGCGGGAGGCCGTCGAGGCCGAGCTGCAGTTCGCGCGCGACCTGTGCGGTGACGGCCTCCCGGGGATGAACACCGACTCGATGCGGCAGTACCTGGAGTGCGTCGCCGATCAGCGCCTGACGCGCCTCGGCTTCGCTCCGGTGTACGGCTCCGAGAACCCCTTCTCCTTCATGGAGCTCCAGGGCGTTCAGGAGCTGACCAACTTCTTCGAGCGGCGCCCGTCGGCGTACCAGGTGGCGGTGGAGGGCACCGTCGACCTGGACGAGGACTTCTGAGCCTCGTCGCGGCTCTCACGGGCCTCCCGGTCCTCGTGGGCCTGGCGGATCCGGCGGTCGGCACGTCGGTCGTGGACGATGCCGATCACCGACGGCAGGGCCATGAGGACCAGGAGTCCCAGGACGGCGAGCATCGAGATCAGGCCTTGCAGCTGTGTCGTAGTCATGGACACCACTGTGGCGCCGGATTGCTCCTTACCGTGAGTGGCAGGACTGCCGTACACCTTCAAAATCCTGCCACCGCGGGGGCACACTGGAGCCATGCTGAAGAACGTGGCCACCGTGCTGCTGGACGGAGTGCACCCCTTCGAGCTCGGCGTGGTCTGCGAGGTGTTCGGACTCGACCGCAGTGACGAGGGACTGCCGGTGTACGACTTCGCGGTCGTCTCCGCGGAGGGCCCGGCGCTGAGCACCCACGTCCCCGGCCTCACGGTCTCGACACCGCACGGCCTGGACCGGCTGGAGGAGGCCGACCTGATCACGGTGCCGGCCACCGACGCCATCACCTCGCGCGGCTACCCGCCCGAGCTCCTTGACGCGCTGCGCCGGGCGGTGGACCGGGGCGCGCGGGTGCTCAGCGTCTGCTCGGGCGTCTTCGTGCTGGGCGCCGCCGGTCTGCTGGACGGGCGGCGCTGCGCGGCGCACTGGAGGCACGCGGACGAACTGGCCCGGCGCTTCCCCCGGGCGATGGTCGAGCCGGACGTGCTGTACGTGGACGCGGACCCGGTGATCACCTCGGCCGGCACCACCTCCGGTATCGACGCCTGCCTGCACATCGTGCGCAAGGAACAGGGCCCGGAGGTCGCCAACAAGATCGCCCGGCGGATGGTGGTGCCCCCGCACCGCGACGGCGGGCAGGCCCAGTACATCGAGCGGCCGCTGCCGAAGTCCTCCTGCGACACGGTCGGCGAGGTGCTGGTCTGGATGGAGGAGCACCTGGACCAGGAGGTCACCGTCGAACGGCTCGCCGCCCGCGCCCATATGTCGCCGCGGACCTTCGCCCGCCGCTTCCAGCAGGAGACGGGTACCACTCCGTACCGCTGGCTGCTGCGCCAACGCGTGCTGCTGGCACAGCGGTTGCTGGAGGCGACGGACGAGACCATGGACACGATCGCGGACCGTACGGGGTTCGGGACCGCGGCGGCGCTGCGGCACCAGTTCGTCCGCGCGCTGGGCACCACCCCGAACTCCTACCGGCGCGCGTTCCGGGGCCCGCAGGCCGCCTGAACGCGCGCCGCGCCGCTCACGTCACCTCAGCACCGGCCGCACCAGCATCCTCTCCGGGCGCAGGGTGATGCCGACCCGGGGCGTGCCGTCCGAACCGGGAACCTCCTCGAAGCGGAACTTCGTCGCCACCGCGGCGGTGAACAGACTCAAAAGCGCCATCGAGAAGTGGTCACTGGGGCACTTGCGGTTGCCCACGCTGAACGGGCTCATGGCGTATTTCGGTACGTCCTTGGCGCGTTCCGGAAGCCAGCGGTCGGGGTCGAACTCAAGGTTGTCCGGATACGAGCGCCGATCTCGCTGGACGGCGTACGGGCTGTAGATGATGTCCGCCCCGGCCGGAATGCGATAGCCACCGAGTTCGGTTTCGGTCACCGCCCGCCGCGTCAATACCCATACGGCCGGCCGCAAACGCATCGTCTCCACGATGACATTGTTGGTGTGTGTGAGTCTGCGGACGTCGTCGAATCCGACCGGGCGGCCGCCGGTGACGGATTCGACCTCCGCACGGATCCGGTCACCGTGTTCCGGGTGTATCGCGAGCACCCGGAGCAGCCACATGATCGTGGCGCCCACCGTTTCGCTGCCCGGGGTGAGTATCGCGACCACCTGGTCGTGGATCTCCTGTTCCCCGATGGGCTCGCCATTGTCGTCCTTGGCCGTCAGCAATGCCGTCAGCAAATCGTCCGGATTCCGACCGGATGCCCGGCGCTCGGCGATGATCTCGTCGACGAGGAGATGCAGATCGGCGAGCGCCCGGTTGAATTCACGGTTGGCCGGCAGCGGCAGCCGGTACAGCGGCCCGAGCGGCACCACCATCCGCTGGTACATCCCCCGGAAGACGGTGGCCAGCGCGTCGCACAGCCGGTCGGCGCACTCGTCCATGTACCGGCCGCGCAGCAGGCAGCGGGCCGCGATCCGCACGGCGATCCGGAAGGCCTCCGAGGCGCAGTCGATCGTCTCCCCGGGCCGCCAGCGCTCGGTCAGCGCGTGCGCCTCCTCCTCCATGACCGGCCCGTAGGCGGGGATGGCGTCGAGCCGGAAGGCGGGCTGGATGGTGCGGCGCTGGCGCCGGTGCAGCGCGCCGTTGGAGGTGGCCACCCCCTCCTTGCCGACCAGGCCCTCCAAGGACTCCCACAGCGGGCCGGAGATGATGTAGTCGGGGCTGAGGGCCACCGCGCCGGTGAGGGCGGGCGTGGTGACGGCGTACACCGTCTTCGGGCCGAGCTTGAGCCGGACGACGTCGCCGTGGTCGCGCAGTTGGGACATGAAGGCCAGCGGATCGCGGACCAGTTTCAGACCGTGGCCGAGAAGCGGCACCCCGCCCCCGGCCACCGGTGGCTCTTGTGGTCCCGGTGCGTTGTGCCGGGTTTCCGACTGCACTGATTCAGCGGTCATTTCCCACCCGCCCCTTCGTTGTCGACGTACGGGGGTGTGGCCGGGTCCTCCCAGCTGTCGACCATGTACCGGCCGGACTCGTGGTGGAACCAGTAGACGGAACTGAACCAGTTCCGCATATTGCCGAGGCACGCCCTTACGGCGGCGCTCAATTCCTTTCCCCGTACCGTGCCGTCCGCGAGGCCGTCGGCGAAGCTCAATCCCTCCTGCTCCGCGAGCATGAATTCGGATACGCATTCCTCGATGCGCCCGCGCATTTCCGCTATCGCCTCCTCCGGACTCAGCCCGTCGTGTTTGACGAGACTGATCCCGAGGTTGTGCACCTCCTCGCCCGCTATTTCCTTGGGCAGTGAGCACAGATCGTTGTACCAGGCGGCGAATTCCTGACTCAGCAGCGCCGGACGCCGGTACGCGGGATTCTTCCGGACGGAGTCCGGGAGTTCACAGCCGGCGCTCGACTCCAGCAGATCGGTCCAGATCCAGTGGGCGAAGGTGAAGCGGCGCAGCGCGAGGTATTCCTCGACCGTGGGCACAACGTCCTCGACGCGGTTCTGGAATTCCTGGTCGTAGGCGTCGATCACCGCGTGGAAGTGCCGCGCGAAGCGGGCGTTCCACCGCGCCGACAGGAACGAGTAAAAGCGCAGCACACTGTCCGCGAACCCCGCGACCAGGGCGTCCTGGTGGTGCAGGTGGTCCCGGGGGGAGTCCAGGGCCGTGTGCAGCGCGCGGCACAGCCGCTCCCAGGCGGCCGGCCGCCCGTGGACGACGTCGCGGTCCTGACGGTCGTCCCAGAGGAAGAACCACGCGCTGAAGTCCGCTATCGCCTGGACCACCTCGTCGGGGGCGCCGATGTAGTACCCCGCCATGAGGTCCGTGTAGCAGAGGCTGTCGGCGTGTTCCTCCACCTTGTCCGCGGACATGAGCCGCTTTTCCAGCAGCCAGCCGCGTGTCTTCTCCTGGAGTTGGGGCCAATACCCGTGCAACTGCCTGGGAAACTCGGCCTCGATCACCGGAAGCGCGAGCGTTGGTGGGACTGCGACCGCTGTCGTTGTCGGTGTGGTGCTGTATGGGAAAGCTGGCACGAACAAACCCCTCTCAGCCGCCGGTGGCGCACACCCTTCCGCCGTGCCGGGCGCACGCCGTCGCGTATCTCCGCACCTCCATTCAGCACCACAACTGACCGTTCTGGGAATGGATTTGCTCCATTCATCACCCCGGGATGCCGAGAATCTCCCCTTGTGTGACTGATTACGAATCACCAGAAGCGCACAAGGGATCGAATGCGTGACGGACACAAGTACGGCGCCCGACCGGACGTTCCGGTCGGGCGCCGTGTGCACGGGCCACTCGCGCCCCAACGGGCGGCAGGGGGTCAGTCGTTGGGGACCACGGGGTAGCGCGGCTCGTTCTCGGCCATCTGCCGCAGGGCGTCCTTGCGCTCCCGCTTGGAGAGCCGGTCGATGTAGAGGTAGCCGTAGAGGTGGTCCGTCTCGTGCTGGAGGCACCGCGCGAAGTAGCCGGTGCCCCGCACCTTGATCGGGTTGCCCTGCTCGTCCTGCCCGGTCACCTCGGCGTAGTCGGGGCGGGCGAGCGGAGCGTAGGCGGTGGGCACGGACAGGCAGCCCTCGTTGCTGTCGTCCAGCCGGCGCTGCTCGGCGGGCAGCTCGACCAGCCGGGGGTTGCAGACGACCCCGACGTGCCGGGCGCCCTCGTCGTCCGGGCAGTCGTAGACGAAGACCTTCAGGTCCACGCCGATCTGGTTGGCGGCCAGGCCCACGCCCTCGGCGGTGTGCTGGCTGGCGAACATGTCGGCGACCAGCTGCTGGAGCTCCTCGCCGAAGTCGGTGACGTCCTTGCACTCCTTGTGCAGCACGGGGTTCCCGACGACCGTGATGGGCCGGGAGGTGCCGCGCTCACGCCAGGCCGTCTCGCGCTCCTCGCAGTCCTCCGTGTCGACGACGTACCCCTCGTCGTCGACGGGGAGCACGCCCGCGTGCTGCTGATCGGTGTCCTGCTGCGCCATGACCGACGTACGCCTTCCTGACAAGAACGGGGAGTGAATTCTGATACAGGGTACGGGGCCCGCGCCCCCGACCCGGCCCAGGACTGTCCGATATGCGACTGTGCCGGGAGGACTCGGCCGGTCCGCCCCGGGCCCGCACGCGGGCCCGGGGCGGACCGGCGTCCTCAACAGACCTCTTCCAGATCCCGCCAGTCCCGCGAGTCCGGGCTGTCGGCCACCCACCCGTCCAGCAACCCGCGGACCAGGGAAGCCGGAGCGGCCAGTCCGCACTCCCGCTCCGGCACCCACAGCTGCCCGTCGGTGCGGTGCCCGAGCGGTCCGGGGTGCCCCGGCTCGCTGTGGTCGTGCGGATCGAGGTGCACCCCGTCGCCCTCGTCGGACGGCATCCGCGACTCCGAGCACATCCGGCACAGCAGCCGTACGGACGACGACCAGTCCTCGGCGGCGAAGCCGGCGTCGGCGGCGAGCTGCTCCAGCGCGTCCCGGTCGGCCTCGGTGGCGGCCTCCAGCAGGACCACCCAGGTGGGCACCGGCGAGGGCGCCCACAGCTCGATCTCGTCGAACACGGGGTAGGTGTGGCCGGCCGCGGTGGTCCGCTCCCCGTGGGGCACGCCGTCGTGCAGTACGACCTCGCCCCAGCGCCGCCCCGAGGAGGGCAGCGGGATGGACAGCACCTCGATCCGGGCCGGATCCAGGCGCCGGCCCCAGACCACCTCGGCCTCGCCCTCCGGCGACAGCCGCACCGCCGCGCTGCCCAGTTCCATGCCCATCGGCTCCCCGGCGGCGGCCGCGCCTCCGGGCACCTTCAGTCCGTACGCCTGCCAGGCCCGCCGGGCCAGCGGCCAGTCCTGGAGTGCGGTGGCGGCGATGCCGACGTTCCACCAGTCGGGCGCCCCGGTCTCCTTCTCCAGCAGGGCCACGGCCCGCAGGCCCGCCGCCCTCGCCTGCTCCCAGTCGTGCCGGAACTTGTGCAGCAGGGCGAGGTTGAACCAGGACTCGGCCAGCCAGGGCTCCAGGTCGGCGGCGCGTGTCAGCAGCGCGCCCGCGTCCTCGTACCGGCCGTCGCCGATCAGCGTGAACGCCCGGTCGGTGGCCTGCCGCCAGGAGGCGGAGGGCCGGTGCCGTCCCTTGCCGAAGATCCTCACGATTCCCGCCTGCCAGTTCCGTCGAGTGGGTCGGCTTCTGCCCCCGGACACCCTCTCATTCGCATCCAACCACGTACGGCTGGAGGGACGCTCATTACCCATGGGTTACCCCTCGGCGGGAAGCGTCAGGCCGTCCCGCGAGAGCACCCGGCCCAGCGACTCCACCACCTCGGGGGCGTACGCGCCGGCCCCCGCCAGCCGCAGTTCCTCCAGGGCCCTGAGCGGGCCGCCGGGCCCGGCGTCGCGCGCCTTCTCCTCGTAGGCGTTGACCGCCCGCACGATCCGCGCGGGCAGCGGCTGCTCCCGGCAGGGGTCGGCCTGCCGCTCCACCACCACCGCGACCCGGGAGTCGACCCCGGTCTGCCGCACCACGGCCCCGCCGAGCAGCGCGATCCGCCGCTGCTCCTCGGCGGGCAGCCCCACGGTGGCCCCGGCGGGCACCGGGTCGACCAGGCTGAGCTGCCCGATGTCGTGCATCAGGGCCGCGTGCTCCAGCACGGTCAGTTCCGGTTCGGTCAGGCCCAGGTCCCGGCCCACGGCCCGGCTGAGCGCGGCCACCCGCCGGGCGTGCCCGGCCGGGGTGTACCCGGCGACCTCGGTGGCCCGGGCCAGGGAGGCGATGGTCTGCCGGTAGGTCCTCCGCACGGCCGCGTACCGTCTGAGGGACAGCTGGGTGAGCAGCAGCGGCAACGAGAACACGGGCAGCGCCCACAGTCCGGCCACGGCGACGGCGAGGGCCATGACCGCGCCGGTCGCGCACACCGCCGAGCCGATCCCGAGCAGGCTGCGCAGCTCCTCCCGCAGCAGCGGGCCGAACGGCCATCGGGTGCGGCAGTGCGCCTGCGCGGCGGCGAGCACGGTGCCGCACAGCGCGGTGAGCACCAGGAGCGCGAGCAGCAGCAGGGCGTACGCCGGGCCGACCCACCCCCGGAACACCCCTTTGCCGTAGAGGGGTTGGAAGCAGACGGCGGCGAAGGCGACGGTGAGGATCCGCCGCACGAGGTGGTCGAGCGTCCGCCCGCACCCGCGCGCGATGTGCGGCACACCGCCCAGCAGGCAGGCGGCGAGCACCACGGCGACGACCTGGAAGGCGCCGTGGTGGCTGGATCGGCCGGCGTCCTCGCCCAGCAGGGCGTACGACAGCGCCCCGGCGGCGCCGAGCGGCGCGGCCTCCCGGGCCTCCGACCCGGTCCACCGGGTGAGTTCGCCGACGAGGACCAGCAGCCCGAAGGCGAGGGCGGCCCCGCGTTCCTCGAGGCCGGTCCACAGGGTGACGGCGAGGGACAGCAGCGCGACCAGGGCCGCCGAGCCGCGGATGAGGAGCAGCAGGAGGGACCGGCTCATCGACGGGCTTCCGGCCGGCCGCCCCCGGACCGCTCCGGCGCGCCGCCGGGACCGCCGTCGTCGGCGGCGGCCCCCTCCGCCGGAACGACGGGCGCGTCCTCCGCGCCGCCGGGAGCCGCCGCCGGGCCCGTGGTGCCGGGGACGGCACGGAACGGTGCCGGCGGGGCCACGGGCGTACCGTCCTGCGCGGTGACCGCCGGATGCCAGCCGTACCGGTCCAGGGCCCGGACCAGCGCCGTGACCATCCGCGAGTCGAACTGACTCCCCGCGCAGCGCTCCAGCTCCGCCAGCGCTGCGGGCACCGGCCGGGCCCGCCGGTAGGACCGGGTCGATGTCATCGCGTCGAAGGCGTCCGCGACGGCCACCACGCGTGCGCTCTCAGGGATCTGGCCACCTGTCAGCCCGTACGGGTAGCCGCCTCCGTCGAGCCGTTCGTGGTGGTGCAGGATCGCCGAGCGTGCCTCGCCCAGGAAGGAGATCCCGCGCACCATCTCGTGCCCGTACTCGGGGTGCAGCTCGATCACGCGCCGCTCCTCGGGGGTCAGCGGCCCGTCCTTGCGCAGCAGCCGGGTGGGGACGCCCAGCTTGCCCACGTCGTGCAGGATGCCGGCGAACCGCAGCACCTCGACCCGCTCGTCGTCCATGCCGAGCTCGCGCGCGATCATCATGGAGGCCTGGCCCACCCGCTCGCTGTGCCCGCGCGTGTAGCCGTCCTTGATGTCGACGGCCTGCACCAGCGCGCGGATGGTGGCCCGGTGCGCGGACCGCTCCCGGTGGTACTGGGCGTACACCCAGCCGGACACGCACATCGGCAGCAGCACGAGCAGCGCGGCGACCGGCCCGTAGGGGCTGCGCCACAGCACGGCCATCATCAGTCCCGCGAGCCCGTGCACCGCGATGGGCGCCGGCGACCGGGCGAACATCCCCTGCCAGGCCCGCCGTACCGGCACGTGCTCGGCGAGCGCGATGACCCCGCCGTCCAGGGCCGTCAGCACCAGGCAGAAGGCGAGCACGGCGGCACCCGCGGGGAGCAGGACGTAGGGGAAGTCGCATCCGCCGACGGCGTCCCTGCCGCCCAGCGCCCCGTGCACCCGGGCGGCCGCCCACACCGCGAGGGCGAGCTGCGCGGCCCGCCAGATCCGGCGCAGCCCCTCGGGCCGCCGTCCGGCGCGGGCGAACAGGACGCCGGGCAGCGGGACGAGCGCGGCGGCGGGCGGCGGCAGCAGGAAGGCCGCCGCGAGCAGTACGGGGTAGAAGGGTCCGGCGAAGCCGAACCGGGCGAACTGCCTGCACCCGGCGTACACCGTGGTGAGCAGGGCGACCGCCCGCCAGGAGGTGTGTGTCACCGGCAGCGGCAGCAGACAGGCCAGGGCACCGAGGGCGGCACAGGCGACGTACGCACGGGCCCGCGGTGGAACCGCCTCCATGCCGCCCCTCCCCCGTCATGCCTCTCCCCTGGGAGCGTAGGGCGCACAGCCGGAAGTCCACGGGCCGAAGACCCGGGGATTAGCACGTTCGGGTGAAGAGCGTCCGGGTGGGTACCCGAAGTGAATCCGCAAGCATGTCCGAGGCGCGTCCGACGTCTGTGCGAGCGCGGGGTGCGGGCGGTGCCGGGTGCGGGCGGCAGGCGCGAAGGGAGCCGACGGGGCGCCGCGCGGGTGTCCGCGCGCGGCGGGTCAGGACTCCTGCTGAGTCACCGGTGCCGCGGTCACGTCGTGCTCGGGGACGGTCTGGCCGGAGCGGATCAGATCGATCCGGCCCATGACCTTGGCGCGCAGGTCGGCGGGGACGTCGTCATGTCCGCAGCACCGCTTGACCAGCTTCTTCACGGCCTGCTCCAGGCCGTACTTCTCCAGGCACGGCGAGCACTCCTCGAAGTGGTGCTCGAACTTGGTGCGATCGATGTCCGGCATCTCACTGTCGAGGAACTCGTAGAGGTGGTCGAGTACCTCACTGCAGTCCGTCTCGTGCGGGTCTCCGCAGCTCATGAGCCCGAGCCTTTCGCTTCGTTCGACTCTCCGGCGCCGGCCGGGACCAGTCCGCGCTCGCGGGCGTAGTCCTCGAGCATGCCGCGCAGTTGACGACGGCCCCGGTGCAGCCGGGACATCACCGTCCCGATGGGTGTCCCCATGATGTCCGCGATCTCCTTGTACGCAAAGCCTTCTACGTCCGCGAGGTAGACGGCGATGCGGAATTCCTCGGGGATCGCCTGAAGCGCTTCCTTCACGTCCGAGTCGGGCAGGTGGTCGAGCGCCTGCGACTCGGCGGAGCGCAGACCGGTCGACATGTGCGACTCGGCACGGGCGAGCTGCCAGTCCTCGATCTCCTCGGCGGCACTGCGCTGCGGCTCGCGCTGCTTCTTGCGGTAGGAGTTGATGAAGGTGTTGGTGAGGATCCGGTACAGCCACGCCTTGAGGTTCGTGCCCTCACGGAACTGGTGGAAGGACGCGTACGCCTTGGCGTACGTCTCCTGCACCAGGTCCTCGGCGTCGGCCGGGTTGCGCGTCATGCGCAGGGCGGCCGAGTACATCTGGTCGAGGAATTCCAGCGCGTCCCGCTCGAAGCGCGCGCTGCGCTGGGCCGTCGACTCCACGGATGCGCCCACGCTCGTGCCCCGGCCCTCGGGCTGCTCCGCCTGGCCGTTGTCGGTCCCTGCGTCGGTACCGGGAACCGGACCCACCTCCTCAAGCGATGTCGTGGCACCGAATGCGGTTCCACTCGAATCGGAGGATAGACGACGACCCGTGCCTGCCGCCGCTCGAACAGGAGCGGTCCTCGCCGCGTGCAGCACCGTCCAGTCCAGGTCAGTGCGGCTGCTGCGGCTCGGGCAAACGGTCGAACCCATGCGGCGGACTCCCTCTCGTGTGACGTCGGCGCCGCTGAGCGGCACTACTGACCGCCTCAACAGCGGCGGTCCGCCAGGCATTCCCGGGAGTCACGGGAGTGACGCGGTCCACTGGGCGACGCCCTCGGTGATGATCTCCAGGACCTGGTCCTGCGTGATCCCCGCACGCTTCGGCACGGCGAAGGCGTGATCGCCGTACGGCACCTCGACGAGCCGGTAGGAACCCTCCGGGAACTCCCCGGGCCTGCCGAACGGGTCGTTGCCGCCCTGGACGACGAGCGTGGGCACCCCCGCGCCGAGCAGTTCGTCGGCGCGGGACCTCTCGGGCCTGCCCGGCGGGTGCAGCGGGAAGCTGAGGGCGAGCACGGCGTGCGCGCCCAGCTCGGCCGCCGTACGGCAGGCGACGCGCGCCCCGGCGCTCCGGCCGCCGGCGACCACCGGCAGCCCCGGCCCGGTGAGGGCGGGCCACAGGCCGCGCCAGCCGGCGTCCAGCGTCCGCGGCGCGGGCGCCACCTTCTTGCCGGCCACCCGCCAGGGCTGCTCGACCAGCGCGACGGTGACCCCGTGCGCCGGGAGTGTGCGCGCCAGGGCCTGGAGGTCGCGGGCCTCGACACCGCCGCCGGCTCCGTGGCTCACGGCGAGCACCAGGCGTGCCCCGTGGGCCGGGTGCCAGGTGATCCGGGCCGCGCCCGCTTCCGTCTCGACGATCTCGCTCACGTCGCTCATGTTCATGTCGTTCATGTTGCTCGCGTCGCCCACGTCGCTCACGTCAGAAGAGTGTGCCCTCTTCCGGTGCCGCGAGCTCCTCGAGCAGCTCCGGTCCGTTGTTGCGGACGTTGCTGACGGCCGTGGACACCGGGTAGGCGCGCATCAGGCCGGGGGCCGGCGGGGTGAGCAGCGCGCGCAGGTCGTCCGGGTCGGTGCGGGCCGGGTCCAGCCAGGCGTCCCAGCGGTCCGGGGTCAGCATCAGCGGCATCCGGGGGTGGATGTCCGCCAGCGAGCGCGGGCCCTCGGCCGGGGCCACCGCCAGCGGGGTCCGCTCGGCGTCCGTGGTGATCACCGAGCAGGTCGCCCACCAGGCCCGCGGGTGGTCGTCGGGCAGTGTCCTGTCCCGCCAGAACTCGTAGAGTCCGGCCATCGCGAAGACCGATCCGTCGGCCGGGGTCACGAAGTAGGGCTGCTTGCGCGGCCGCTTGCGCCTGCCCTCGACCTCCAGGTCCCGCTCCTGGGTGCCGGTGACCCACTCGTAGTAGCCGTCGGCGGGCACGACACAGCGCCGGGTGGCGAAGGCGCGGCGGTACGACGGCTTCTCGTGCACGGTCTCCGCGCGCGCGTTGATCATCCGGGCGGCGCCCTCGGGGGACTTCGACCAGGACGGGACGAGCCCCCACCTCAGCTTCCGCACCTGGCGAACCGGGCGGCGGTCGTCCGCGTCCTTCAAGGGACGGTCCAGGACGACGTGGACCTCCTTGGTCGGGGCCACGTTGTAGTCGGGCTCCAGGGTCTCCTCCGGGTCCCACTTCTGGATCTCGAAGACCCCTGCGAGGTCCTCGGGGCCGCGACTCGCTGCATACCGTCCACACATACGTGCAACACTGCCAGACCGCGCACACGGACAGGGAGCCACTCGGAAACATGGACATCCTCGCCGCCACCGCGCTGCCCGATCTCTGGGACCGGCTCGTCGGCACCCAGCCCGATCCCGACGTGTGGGTGGTCCTCGTCACCGCGGCCGCCGCGCTCGCAGTGGTCGCCCCGCACGGCCTGTGGCGCGTCTCGCGCAACGCGATCACCATCGCGCACGAGGGCGGGCACGGGCTGGTGGCGCTGCTCACCGGACGCACCCTGACCGGCATACGCCTGCACTCCGACACCAGCGGCCTGACCGTCAGCCGGGGCAAGCCGCACGGCATCGGCATGATCCTCACGGCGGCGGCCGGCTACACCGCTCCCCCGCTGCTGGGCCTGGGCGGCGCGGCCCTGCTCGCCACCGGTCGCATCACGCTGCTGCTGTGGGTGGCCACGGCGCTGCTGGTCGCGATGCTGGTGATGATCCGCAACGCCTACGGGGCGCTCACCGTGCTCCTCACCGGCGGCACGTTCCTGCTGGTGTCCTGGCTGACCGGGCCCCAGGTACAGGCCGCGTTCGCGTACGCGGTGGTGTGGTTCCTGCTGCTCGGCGGAGTGCGCCCGGCCTTCGAACTCCAGGCCAAGCGGGCGCGCGGGGGCGCCGGGGACTCGGACGCGGACCAGTTGTCGCGGCTGACGCACGTCCCGGCGGCGCTGTGGCTGTTCCTGTTCCACGCGGTGTCGCTGTGCTCGCTGATCGGCGGCGGGCGGTGGCTGCTGACGGGGTGAGGCGGTCCCTCCGCTCTCCCTCGTCCGTCCCTCGTCGCCGGGCACGGTGTCGCAGGTCACGTGGCGGAGCCGCCTCTCCGGCGGCACCGCGCAGAGCGTGCGTACCGGGCGCCGGGGCGCAGGCAGCGAACTCGGAACAGGCCCTAAGGTGGGGACCATGGCCCCGAACCCCGCGCACACCGCCCTCTGGCCCGCCCCGCACGCGAGCGGAGCCGTCGACGCGACGGTCCACGTGCCGGGGTCGAAGTCCGTCACCAACCGCGCCCTGGTGCTCGCCGCCCTCGCCTCCGAGCCGGGCTGGCTGCGCCGCCCGCTGCGCTCCCGCGACACGCTGCTGATGGCCGGCGCGCTGCGGGCCATGGGCGTCGGCATCGACGAGGGCGTGGGGCCGGACGGCACCGGGGAGGCCTGGCGCGTGATCCCCGCGGGGCTGCACGGCCCGGCCACGGTCGACGTCGGCAACGCCGGCACGGTGATGCGCTTCCTGCCGCCGGTCGCCGCGCTGGCCGACGGCCCCATCCGCTTCGACGGCGACCCGCGGTCGTACGAGCGTCCGCTGAACGGCGTCATCGACGCGCTGCGCGTCCTCGGCGCCCGGATCGACGACGAGAGCCGCGGCGCGCTGCCGATGACCGTGCACGGCAGCGGCGCGCTGGACGGCGGGCCGGTGGAGATCGACGCCTCCTCCTCGTCCCAGTTCGTCAGCGCCCTGCTGCTGTCCGGACCGCGCTTCAACCAGGGCGTGGAGGTCCGGCACACCGGGTCGTCGCTGCCGTCGCTGCCGCACATCCGGATGACGGTCGACATGCTGCGGGCGGTCGGCGCACAGGTGGACACCCCCGAGTCGGGCGGCGAGCCGAACGTCTGGCGGGTCACCCCGGGCGCCCTGCTCGGCCGGGACCTGGTCGTGGAGCCCGACCTGTCCAACGCCCAGCCCTTCCTCGCGGCGGCGCTGGTGACCGGCGGCAAGGTCGTCGTCCCCGACTGGCCGGCCCGGACGACCCAGCCGGGTGACCGGCTGCGGCAGATCTTCACCGAGATGGGGGGTTCCTGCGAACTCACCGACTACGGCCTGGTGTTCACCGGTTCGGGTGCCGTGCACGGCATCGACGTGGACCTCGGCGAGGTCGGCGAGCTGACCCCGGGCATCGCGGCCGTCGCCGCGCTCGCGGACTCGCCCTCGACCCTGCGGGGCGTGGCCCATCTGCGGCTGCACGAGACCGACCGCCTGGCCGCGCTGACCAAGGAGATCAACGAACTCGGCGGTGACGTGACCGAGACGGCCGACGGCCTGCACATCCGCCCGCGCCGCCTGCACGGCGGGGTCTTCCACACCTACGAGGACCACCGCATGGCGACGGCCGGCGCGATCATCGGCCTGGCGGTCGAGGGCGTGCAGATCGAGGACGTGGCGACGACGGCGAAGACACTGCCGGACTTCCCGGACCTGTGGACCGGGATGCTCGGGGCGTAGGGACGCGGGGATCACGCCATGCGCCGCTACGGCAAGCACACCGACGAGGACGACATCCGCAGCCGCCCCAACCGCAAGGGCAACCGGCCGCGCACGAACATCCGCCCCAAGCACGAGGACGCCGCCGAGGGCATGGTCCTCACCGTCGACCGGGGACGGCTGACGTGCCTCGTCGACGGCCGCGCGGTCGTCGCCATGAAGGCCCGCGAACTCGGCCGCAAGGCCGCCGTCGTGGGCGACCGGGTGGCCCTGGTCGGTGACCTGTCCGGGACGAAGGACACCCTCGCGCGCATCGTCCGCATCGAGGAGCGCGGCTCGGTCCTGCGCCGCACCGCGGACGACGACGACCCCTACGAGCGCGTGGTCGTCGCGAACGCCGACCAACTGGCCATCGTCACCGCGCTCGCCGACCCCGAACCGCGCCCCCGGCTGATCGACCGCTGCCTGGTCGCGGCGTACGACGGCGGTCTGGAGCCGCTGCTGGTCCTGACGAAGTCGGACCTGGCCCCGCCGGACAAACTCCTGGAGCTGTACGGGGATCTGGACATCCCCTACGTCGTCACGAGCCGTGCGGAGCTGGACGCCGGCGCCGCCGCGGACCGGGTGCGCGAGCATCTCGACGGGAAGGTCACGGCGTTCGTCGGCCACTCCGGCGTGGGCAAGACGACACTCGTCAACGCACTGGTGCCGGCGGAGCGGCGGCGGGTGACGGGACATGTGAACGCGGTGACCGGCCGGGGCCGGCACACCACCACCTCCGCGCTCGCGCTGCCGCTGGCGGGTGCGGCCGGCTGGGTCGTGGACACCCCGGGCGTACGGTCGTTCGGGCTCGCGCACATCGATCCGTTCCGGGTCATCCACGCCTTCCCCGACCTGGAACCGGGCACCGAGGGCTGCCCGCGCGCGTGCAGCCACGACGAGCCGGACTGCGCGCTGGACGCGTGGGTCGCCGAGGGGCACGCGGACCCGGCCCGGCTGTACTCGCTGCGCCGGCTGCTGGCCACGCGGGAGCGCAAGGAAGGCGACTGACCTCCGCGTTGTTTGGGTGCGGTGCGGTCCGGCAAGTGCATAATCGCACGGAGCCGGATCATGACCTGCCCCAAGCACGACCGAGCGGTCACGGCATGCGGACCCACGGGAGGACAGCACATGGCGTGGCTGCTGGTCATCGTTGCCGGGTTGCTCGAGACCGGCTTCGCCGTGTGCCTGAAGCTGTCGCACGGCTTCACCCGGCTCTGGCCGACCATCGCCTTCTGCTGCTTCGCCCTGGGCAGTTTCGGTCTGCTCACCCTGTCCCTGAAGAAGCTCGACGTGGGCCCCGCGTACGCGGTGTGGACCGGCATCGGCGCGGCGGGCACCGCGATCTACGGCATGGTCTTCCTCGGCGACCTGGTCTCCACGCTGAAGCTCGTGTCGATCAGCCTGGTCGTCATCGGGGTGATCGGGCTCCAGCTGTCCGGTTCCGCGCACTGACGCGACGGCGCGGAGGGCTGACGGGTCAGCCCGGTTGGCGCGGGAGCGCGCCGCGTACCAGTTCGGCGACCCCGCCCCGGTCCGGTGGCGCCGCCACGCACGACAGGGCGAGGCGGATCACCAGCTCGCAGGCGCGGGCCAGTTCGAGGGTGTCCGCCCTGGGGGTGCCGGGGGCGGAGAGCAGGGTCACGGCACGGTCGCGGACGATCGCCACGAAGTCGCCGGGCGACGGCAGCGGGCCGTCGGCCCGGCGCTGGGCCGGAACCGCGCTGAAGGACGGCACCGCCGCCAGCGCCGGCGAGGGCAGCCGTTCGCTCCAGCAGCCGGTGAGCATGGCCTTCACCAGCGCGTTGTCCCGGGCGGCGGACACGGTCCACTCGGCGGCGGCGGTGAGCCGCTCACGCGGGTCGGCGGGGATGGTCAGTGCCCGGTCGACCCCGATGAGATAGCCGTCCGCCTCCCGCCTGACCAGGGCCCGCGCGAACCCCTCCTTGCTGCCGAACTCGTTGTACAGCGTCTGCCGGGAGACCCCGGCCGCCGCGGCCACGTCGACCATCCGCACCGCGGCCCACGGCCGCCGTGTCAGCGCCGTGTAGGCGGCGTCCAGCAGGGATTCCCGCGCTGCAGGCATCATCGCCTCCCTGGGGCGAGCGGCTCTGCGCCCAGATTTGACGCCCCCGAACGCACTGTCAAGGGTCCGTGACAGCATGTGTGCGCCACCGCGGGCGTCGCGCCCTCGCGGCCATGGGGCCTCTCCCGGTTCGCGCGGCACTTCCGCACACCGGGCCGCCCCGCCCCCCGTAGCCCCGTGTCGCCCCAGGCGGATACGGTTCTCGCATGCCGGACTACCTCGACGACCTGCGCCTGGCCCACGTCCTCGCGGACGCCGCCGACGCCGCCACCATGGACCGTTTCAAGGCCCTCGACCTCAAGGTCGAGACGAAGCCGGACATGACCCCGGTCAGCGAAGCGGACAAGGCGGCGGAGGAACTCATCCGCGGCCAGTTGCAACGCGCCCGCCCCCGCGACGCGGTCCTCGGCGAGGAGTACGGCATCGAGGGCACCGGCCCCCGCCGCTGGGTCGTCGACCCGATCGACGGCACCAAGAACTACGTGCGCGGCGTCCCGGTCTGGGCCACGCTCATCTCCCTGATGGAGGCCGGCGCGGGCGGCTACCAGCCCGTCGTGGGTGTCGTCTCCGCCCCCGCCCTGGGCCGCCGCTGGTGGGCCGCCAAGGGCCACGGTGCCTTCACGGGCCGCCGCCTGGCGCAGGCGAGCAGGCTCCAGGTGTCCCGCGTGGGGGAACTCGCGGACGCCTCCTTCGCGTACTCCTCGCTCGGCGGCTGGGAGGAGCAGGGCCGCCTGGACGGCTTCCTCGACCTGACCCGCGCGGTCTGGCGCACCCGTGCCTACGGCGACTTCTGGCCGTACATGATGGTCGCCGAGGGCTCGGTCGACTTCTGCGCCGAGCCGGAGCTGTCCCTGTGGGACATGGCCGCGAACGCGATCATCGTGACCGAGGCCGGGGGCACCTTCACCGGCCTCGACGGCCGCCCCGGCCCGCACAGCGGCAACGCCGCCGCGTCCAACGGGCTGCTGCACGACGAGATGCTGGGGTATCTCAACCAGCGCTGACGCGCGAGAGGGGACGCCTGCGCACGCCCCCGGCCGCCTGCGCACGCCCTCTTGTTGACCCCCGGTTTGCCTGAGACTCTGGGAGTTCCCCCACTTGTGAACTTGTGCAGTGCTCAACAGGCGCCGTCGGCGCCGGGCACGCATCAGCCGGATTCCCCGAGGAGGTGGCTCCATCCCATGCTCGTCCGCGACGCCATGAGCACGGTGGTCCTCACCATCGGTCCCGCACACACCCTCCGACAGGCGGCGGCGCTGATGTCCGCGCGCCACGTCGGCGCCGCCGTCGTCCACGACCCGGACGCAGGCGGCATCGGCATCCTCACCGAACGCGACGTCCTCAACTCCGTGGGCCTGGGCCAGAACCCGGACACGGAGCGCGTACACGCGCACACCACCACGGACGTCGTGTTCGCCGCGCCGTCCTGGACCCTGGAGGAGGCGGCGCGGGCCATGACCCGCGGCGGCTTCCGGCACCTCATCGTCCTGGACCACGACGAGCCGGCGGGCATCGTCTCGGTCCGCGACATCATCCGCTGCTGGGCGCCGGTCCGGCAGCACGCTGCGGCCGCGGGCGCGGGCACGGCCTGAGCGCACGCCGGCGGGCCGGGCCCCCGAAGGGACCCGGCCCGCCGTCCACAACAAGCGGTCCAGTGCTGGAGATCAGCCGCGCAGGGCTTGGACCGCGGCCTCCAGCCGCTTGCCGAAGTCGTCGTCCGCCTGACGGAAGTTGCCGATCGCGCGCTCGGCGATGTCCTCGCGCGAGACCTGCGAGATCGCGCCCGCCAGGTTGCCGATCAGTCGCTCCTTCTCCTCGTCCGACATCAGACGGTAGAGGTTGCCGGCCTGGACGAAGTCGTTGTCCTCTGCGTGGACCGCCGCCTCGTGGTCACCGGTGACGCCGGAGACCGGAACGGGCTGCCACAGCGGCCGGTCCGTCTGGAACGGCCCGCCGAAGCTGTTCGGCTCGTAGTTCTTCGCACCCTTGTGGCGGCCGTCGTACAGGTAGCCGTCACGGGAGTTGGTGCGCGCCTCGGTGGCGTGCGGACGGTTCACCGGCAGGTGGTCGGCGTTGATGCCGACGCGGTAGCGGTGGGCGTCGCCGTACGCGAAGAGGCGGCCCTGGAGCATCTTGTCCGGGGAGGGACCGATGCCCGGCACGAAGTGGGCGGGGCTGAAGATCGACTGCTCGACCTCGGCGAAGATGTTCTCCGGGTTGCGGTTGAGCTCCAGCTTGCCGATCTCGATCGGCGGGTAGTCCTCGTGCGGCCACACCTTGGTGAGGTCGAACGGGTTGAAGCGGTAGGTCGCCGCGTCGGCCGCCGGCATGATCTGCACCTGCACGGTCCAGGTCGGGTACTCGCCGCGCTCGATGGCCTCACGCAGGTCGCGCTGGTGGGAGTCGGGGTCCTCACCGGCGAGCCGGGCGGCCTCCTCGGCGGTGAGGCTCTTGATCCCCTGGTCGGTCTTGAAGTGGTACTTGACCCAGAAGACCTCGCCGGCCTCGTTGCTCCACTGGTAGGTGTGGGAGCCGTAGCCGTTCATGTGCCGGTACGACGCCGGGATGCCGCGGTCGCCGAACAGCCAGGTCACCTGGTGCGTCGACTCCGGAGACAGGCCCCAGAAGTCCCAGACGTTGTCCGCCTCCTGGCTGCCCGTGTACGGGTCGCGCTTCTGGGTGTGGATGAAGTCGGGGAACTTGATGGCGTCCTTGATGAAGAACACCGGGGTGTTGTTGCCGACGAGGTCGTAGTTGCCCTCCTCGGTGTAGAACTTCAGCGCGAAGCCGCGGGGGTCGCGGACCGCGTCGGCGGCGCCGAGGTTGCCCGCCACGGTCGAGAAGCGGAGGAAGGTCTCCGTCTGCTTGCCGACCTCGGAGAGGAACGTGGCACGCGTGTACGTGGTGACGTCGGCCGTGACCGTGAAGGTGCCGTAGGCGCCGGCGCCACGGGCGTGCACCACACGCTCCGGGATGCGCTCGCGGTTGAAGTGGGCGAGCTTCTCCAGCAGGAGCTGGTCCTGGACGAGCACCGGGCCGCCGACACCCGCCGTCTCGCTGTTCTGGTTGTCGGCAACCGGAGCACCGGCCTCCGTCGTGAGCGGCCCCTGGGTCACGTCGCCTCCTGGGTCATTTCCATCGTGCCTGTCTCTTGGCCAAAGCCAGTCTCGATCCTACAATGGACTTAATCCAAGTCAAGTGGAGCTCCAAAGTCACACTGGTTCGGGAACTATTTCCCCTTGCTGTTAGGCTGGTCGGTATGAGTGACCTTCTGGAACGGCTGCGCGGACGCGGATGGCGGATGACCGCGCAGCGGCGCGTGGTGGCCGAGGTCCTCGACGGCGAACACGTCCACCTGACGGCCGACGAGGTCCACGCCAGGGCTGTCGCCAAGCTGCCCGAGATCTCCCGGGCGACCGTCTACAACACGCTGGGCGAGCTGGTCTCCCTCGGCGAGGTCCTGGAAGTCGCCACGGACAAGCGCGCCAAGCGGTACGACCCCAACGCGCACCAGCCGCACCACCACCTGGTCTGCGCCGGCTGCGGCGCGATCCGCGACGTCCATCCGAGCGGCAACCCGCTGGCCGACCTGCCCGACTCGGAGCGCTTCGGCTTCACGGTCTCGGACGTGGAGGTCACGTACCGCGGCCTCTGCCCGAACTGCGCGGCGGCCTGACGGCCACACTCGTGAAAGAAGGACCCCCGGCACCTCGACGGTGCCGGGGGTCCTTCTTTCGTGATCCGCCCCGGGAAGCACGCCCCCGGAAACACCGAGGGCCGGAATCCTTGATCGGATTCCGGCCCTCGGCCTTCAGTAGCGGGGACAGGATTTGAACCTGCGACCTCTGGGTTATGAGCCCAGCGAGCTACCGAGCTGCTCCACCCCGCGTCGGTGAATGCAACATTACGTGAACGGCGGACCGAGAAGCAAATCGTTCACGGGGACGACGGTGATCACGTCAGGCCGACAGCTCCTCGCGCAGCGCGTCCCGCAGCCGGGCGGCCCGCTGGGCGACCTCCGCCGGCCCCAGTGCCACGGCCCGGTCGGCCCACCCCTGCCCCTCGGCCAGCTCGCCGCGCCGCGCGTGCACCAGGGCGAGCCGCAGTGCCGCCCGCCCGTGCCCGGCGTCGGCCGCCCGCGCCCACCACACGGCCGCCTCGGGCTCACTGCCCTCCCGGGCGAGCAGCAGTCCCAGGTTGAAGGCGCCGTTGCGGGACCCGGACTCCGCCGCCCTGCGGTACCACCGCGCCGCCTCGACCGCGTCCCCACGGGCCGCGGCCAGCATCCCGACCCGCACCTGCGCGCGCCGGTGCCCCTGGCCGGCCGCCCGCTCGTACCACTCCTCGCACTCGGTCTTCTCCTGGATCGCCGGCTCCCCGAGCCCGTGCGCGGGCGCCGGCGGCCGCCGGGCGTCAAGCACGGTGGCCAGCCGGTACGCGGCCTCCGCGCTCCCGCCGCCGGCCGCGCACCGCAGGTGCCGCTCGGCCGCCCGCTCGTCGCCCGCCCGCAGCCGGGCGATCCCCACCTGCAACGCGGCCTCCGTGTGCCCGGCCGCAGCCGCCCGCTCGTACCACCGCAGGGCCTGGGCGTCCAGGTTCCGCCCGGCGTAGAGAATCCCCAGGTTGAACGCGGCGTCGACGCTCCCGGCCTCCGCCGCCTTGGAGAACCACGGCTCGGCGCCGCCGGTGTCCCCGCCCTGGAGCAGCAGGACGGCCAGCGCGTTCGACGCCTCCCGGTGCCCGGCGTAGGCCGCGCGCCGGTACCACTGCTCGGCCTGCGCGGTACGGCCCTGCTCGGCACAGAGCAGCCCGAGGTTGTAGGCGCCGTTGATGTCGCCCGCGTCCATCGCCGCCCGGTACCACCGCTCGGCGGTCTGCGTCTCGCCGCGCTCGGCGTGCAGCGCGCCCAGCGCGTTCGCCGCGTTGCCGTCGCCGTCCTGCGCGGCTCTCAGCCACCACAGGGCGGCGCTCTCGGCGTCACCGGCGTCCCGCAGCAGGAACCCGAGCGCGCAGGCGGCCCTGGCCTCGCCGTCCTTGGCGGAGGTCAGGTACCAGCGGCCGGCCTCCTTGAGGTCGCCGCGCCGCTCCAGGATGGCGCCCAGGTGCAGGGCGGCCCGCCGGTGTCCGCGCGCCGCGGCCTGGCGGTACCACTGCTCCGCCTCCGCCATCAGCCCGGCACCGTCACCGCCGGGCTTCCCCCCGGCCCGCCGGTCCAGCGCCCGCGCCAGCCGGTACTCCGCCTCCCGGTGCCCCCGCTCCGCGGCGACCCGCATCCAGCGCTCGGCCCCGGTGTCGCCGCGGTGCTCCAGGAGGTCGGCGAGGACGTAGGCGCCGAGGACGTGCCCCTGCTCGGCGGACTGGCGCAGCCAGTATTCGGCAGCGGGCTCGTCGCCGCGCTCGCGGTGGTGCCGCCCGAGCGCGTGCGCGGCCGCCGCGGATCCGGCGACGGCGGCGATACGCCACCACCCGGCGGCCTCGTCGGCGTATCCGCGCTGGTGGAGCAGGACTCCCAGGTTGTTGGCCGCGGCGCGGTCACCGCCCGCGGTGGCGGAGCGCAGATGGGGTTCGGCTCCGTCGAGATCGCCGCGGCGCAGCAGCATGGCCCCGAGGACGCTCATGGCCTCGACGTCGCCCGCCTCGGCGGCGAGGCGACGGCGCGCCAGCTCCGCGGCCTCGTCGGCGGCCGCCACGGACTCGTCCCGGGTCTCGTCCCGGGCTTCGCCTCCGGTCTCCTTGGAGTCGGAAGCCTGCACAAATCGCCCCGTCCCGAACAGAGTTGCCTTGTCCCCCATAACGTCCATCGTCGCACCACCTGCAACCCGGGTACATCTGTAATACCCCAGCCAGTGAGGTCACTTCAGCGTTTTGTCGACATGCCCACAGAGAGACAAGTCAAACACAGATCGCCCAACTCCCCACGGTGGCACGGCCGCCGGGCACGTCGGCACATGCGTTCGCCCACGGCGAAGGGCCCGGATCCGCGGTACGGATCCGGGCCCTCGGGCTCGACGGGGAGCGATCAGCCCCCGCTCGGGCTACCGCTCGGACTGCTGTCCGGTGCCGGACCGGCGCTCGCACCCGGGCTCGCGCCACCCTTGCCGTCAGTGGCCTTGCCGTCGGCGGGCTTGCCGCTGCCGCCGGCCTTCCCCGCCTGCGCCTGCGCGTCCTCGGCCCGCTTCAGCGCGTCCTGAAGGTCCTTCTGTGCCTGGCCGTACGCCTGCCAGTCACCGTTCTTCAGGGCGGTCTGACCGTCGTCGAAGGCCTTCTGGGCGTCCTTCAACGCCTCCTGGACCGTCGGGTTGTTCGACGGCGGCGGCTTGGTCTCGCCACTGCCGGTCCCACCGCCGCCGGTCTCGGAGCCGGGCGGCTCGGTGGTCGAACCCTCCGTGCCGAAGACCTTGTTGAGCGCCTTGTCGAGCGTGTCCTCGAACGCGGTGTTCCCGCCGTACGTCACCAGGACCTTGCGCAGCAAGGGGTACTTGAGCCCGCCGCCACGCAGGTAGACCGGCTCCACGTAGAGCAGTCCGCCGTCGAGCGGCACCGTCAGCAGGTTGCCGTACTCGACCTCCGAGTCGCCGCCCTTCAGCAGCCGGATGGACTCGGCGATGGAGGGTTCGGAGTTGAACTGGCTCTGCACCCGCTTCGGGCCGTCGATCGTCTTGCCCGTCGGCAGCTTCAGGATGCTGATCTTGCCGTAATCGCTCGTGTTCGCGTCGGCGTTGACCGTCATGAACGCGCTCAGGTTGTCACGGCCGTTCGGCGTCATCGTCGTCGTCAGCGAGAACGTCTGCGACGACTCACCGGGCATCTTGAGGCTCAGGTAGTACGGCGGCACCGCGTCGCCCGACTTGTTGGTCGGGTCGTTGGGGATCTGCCACACCTCGCTGCCGCTGAGGAAGGTCTGCGCGTCCGTGACGTGGTAGCGCGTGAGCAGCTCGCGCTGCACCTTGAACAGGTCCTGCGGATACCGGATGTGGGACATCAGCTCCGGAGAGATGTCCTTCTTCGGCTCGACCGTGCCCGGGAACGCCTTCATCCAGGTCTTCAGGACCGGGTCCTTGGTGTCCCATTGGTACAGCTTGACCTCGCCCGTGTAGGCGTCGACGGTCGCCTTCACCGAGTTGCGGATGTAGTTGACCTGGTTCTGCTGGGCCACCACCCGCTGGTTGTTGGCGGCGGTCAGCGAGTCCAGCGTCGTGTCACCGAGGGTGGTGCGCGAGGCGTACGGATAGCCGTTGGTGGTCGTGTAGGCGTCGACGATCCACTGGACCCGTCCGTCGACCACCGCCGGGTACGAGACCCCGTCGATCGTCAGCCACGGGGCGACCGCCTCGACGCGCTGCTTGGGCGTGCGGTTGTACAGGATGCGCGAGCCGTCGCCGATCGCACCGGAGTAGAGGATCTGCGGCTCGCTGAACGCCATCGCGTACGCGGCCCGGTTCAGCGGGTTGGAGAGGCTGACCCCGCTGTCGCCCTTGTAGCTGGTGGTCTTCTCACCGCTGTCGTCGGAGTAGTCGATCTCCTTCTGGGGACCGCCGACGATGGAGTAGGTGGTGGTCTTCTCGCCGTAGTAGATCCGCTGCTGGTACCGCGGGAGGTCGCCCGTGGACGGCAGGTTGTACTCGGTGAACACCGGGCGGCCCTCGGAGTCGGCCTCGGTGCCCTTGGCCGCGACCACGCCGTAGCCGTGGGTGTAGCGGAAGTGGTCGTTGATCCAGTTGTTCTTCGGGATCCCGGCGAGGTTCAGCTCGCGCAGGCCGATGACGGTGTCCTGGACCTTGCCGTCCTTGGTCTTGTACCGGTCGACGGCCAGGTTGGACGGGAAGCCGTAGTAGTTGCGCACCTGCTGGAGCTGCTCGAACGTCGGCGACACGATGTTCGGGTCCATCAGCCGGTAACTGGCCGCGTCGACGGCCGCGTCCCGCAGCTTCGCCTTGTCCTGGGTGCTGCTCGTGCCCGCGTAGTCGGCGACCTTGGAGTCGTCGATGCCGTACGCCTCACGGGTCGCCTTGAGGTTCTTCTGGACGTACGGGGCTTCCTTGGCCTGCTCGTTGGGCTCGACCTGGAACTTCTGCACGATCGCCGGGTACAGGCCGCCGATGAGTATGGCCGAGAGCACCATCAGGCCGAAGCCGATGACCGGCAGCTGCCAGGTGCGCCGCCACAGGGTGGCGAAGAACAGCAGCGCGCAGATGACGGCGATGCAGAACAGGATCGTCTTGGCCGGCAGATAGGCGTTGGCGTCGACGTACCTCAGGCCCGTCCAGTTGCCGGTCGCCTTGAAGTCGCTCGACTTCACCGCCAGTCCGTACCGGTCGAGCCAGTAGGCCACCGCCTTCAGCGTCACGAAGACGCCGAGGAGTACCGACAGGTGCCCGGTCACCGCGGCCGTGGCACGCGCGCCGGGGCTGGTGACGCGCAGCCCGCCGTACAGGTAGTGCGTGAGCACCGCGGCGATCAGGGACAGGATCGTGGCGGCGAAGCCGAAGCCCAGCAGGAAGCGGTACCAGGGCAGGTCGAAGGCGTAGAAGGAGACGTCCAGGTGGAACTGCGGGTCCTGCTTGCCGAACGGCACGCCGTTGACCCACATCAGCCAGGTCCGCCACTCGCTCGCGGCGGAGGCACCGGCGATCAGCCCGACGAGCGCCGTGATGCCGCACAGCAGCCACTTCTTGTACGGCGCGATGCTCATCCGGTAGCGGTCCAGGCTCTGCTGCTCCATCGACATGGCGCTCAGCGGCGGCCGCAGCCGGTGCGCCAGCCAGATGTTCAGGCCGACCGCGGCCGCCATCAGCAGGCCGAAGACGAAGAACAGTCCGATCTTGGTCCACAGTGTGGTGGTGAACACGGACGAGTAGTGCACCGACCGGTACCACAGCCAGTCCGTCCAGAAGCCCGCGAACATGGCGAAGACCATGCCGAGGACGGCGAGGACGCCCAGTGTCATGAGCAGGGTCCTGGCACGCCGGGACGGACGGCCCACTCTCATCCGCGGCCCTGTCGGGCCTCCGCCGCGGTCCGGCATCTGGAAAGCCAAGGTGTGCACCTCGAAAATCGCTGTTGATTCGGTTTCGTTGCGTCAGGCCCCCGAGTCCGTGGACCGTACGGTGGGCCCCCGGAATCGTGGGCCCACACCTATGCAACTTACTCACCGTTTACTCGGTTCCCGATTCCGCCCAGGAACGAGGCAGGATTGTGACCATGTCCAACACTCCCATGGCAGCGAACCCGCTCACCCGGGCGGTACTCGAAATCGACGAGTACGCCTCCGGCCTCGGCTGGGACCAGCCCGCTCGCCTCTTCGCCCTCGTAGACACCGCGCAGCTGCGGTCCCAGGAACCCGCCCTCGCGGCCCAGCTCGGCCTGGAGGACGAGCAGGAGACCTCCGGTCTCACCCCGGTCGAGCAGGACGAGGTCCCGGCCGACCGGCCCCTCGACGAGTTCCTCGCCACCATCGCCTGGCCCGGGGCGGTGGCCGGCTGCGCGCTGACCGTGGAGCGCCTGATGCTGCCCCCGTCCGCCGAGGCGCAGGTCCCGCAGGGACTGGACGGGCCGAAGCTGGCGAAGTGGGTGGCCGGCCACCCCGAGCGCCAGGAGGTCCGCATGACGGTCGCGGTCCTGCGCGACGGCGCCCGGGAGTCGGCCCTCCGCCTGCGTGAGAAGGACTCCGCCACGGAGGTCCTCACCGGCGCCGACCTGGTGCCGGGGCTCGCCGAGGCCCTGGCCGCGACCTTCGAGGACTGAGTTCCGCCCGCCCTTCGGTACCCGTCCGGTACACGGCCGGGGCGCTGCCCGTCAGCCCTTGGCCGTGCACTTCGGCAGATCGGCGGTCCTGCCGCCGCGGATGTCCTTCAGTGCGGTGAGCGCGTCGCCGAGCGTGTGCACCTTGACGAGGGTGAGCCCCGAGGGGGTGTCCTTGGCGGCGGCCGCGCAGTTCTCGGCGGGGG
The DNA here is from genome assembly GCF_006540305.1 of Streptomyces sp. 6-11-2. Classification (GTDB taxonomy): domain Bacteria; phylum Actinomycetota; class Actinomycetes; order Streptomycetales; family Streptomycetaceae; genus Streptomyces. The sequence continues at coordinate 2,304,246 of NZ_BJOR01000001.1, forward strand.
TGAGGAAGAACCGGGCACCCTTGCTGCGCGCGCCGACGGTCTTCATCTCGATCCCGCCGATCGGGCCGACCTTGCCGTCGTCGTCTATCGTCCCGGTGCCGGCCACGAACTTCCCGCCGGTCAGGCTGCCCGGCGTGAGCTTGTCGTAGATCCCGAGCGCGAACATCAGGCCCGCGCTCGGGCCGCCGACGTCGGCGAGCTTGATGTCGATCGTGAACGGGAACGTGTGATCGGTCCCGGCGGAGATCCCGACGATGGCCCGCTTGGCCCCGGTGTCGGCGGACTGCGTGGTGGTGAGGGTGACGTCCTTGGTGACGGTCGCCGTCCGGTGCTGCTTCGCGGCGTCGGCCTGCTCCTTGGCCGGCACGATCGTGAAGACCACGTTCTGCCCGGGCTCGTGCTTGGTGACCAGCTTGGAGACGTCGGAGGGCTGCTTGACCGGCGTGCCGTCGACGGCCCTGATGACGTCGCCCGCGTGCAGCTTGCCCTGCGCCGGGGTGTCCTTGACGACCGTGGAGACGATCACCCAGGACTGCACCGGGATGCGGAGTTCCTTCAGGGCGGCGACCTTGGCACTCTCCTGGGAGAGGGTGAACTCCTCGGCGTTCTCCTGGGTCGACTGCTCCTCCGTCTTGCCGTCGGGGTAGAGCGTGTCGTGCGGGACGATCTTGCTGTCGTGGGCCAGCCAGCCGTAGACGGCCTCGACGAGGTTCATGCGGTAGTCGGCACTGGTGACCCGGACGGTGGTCATGTTGAGGTGGCCGTCCGCCGGGTAGGTCTTGCGGCCGGAGATCTGCAGCACCGGCTCGCCGCCGTGCTCGCCCAGGGTGTTGACCGTCGGCCCCGGTGACATCTCCGAGTAGGGCACGGGGAACAGGACTCCCGCGCACAGGAGCGCGATCAGCATCAGGGTGGAGGCGAGCATCGTCGCGGTGCGGCGTGGCATGACTCGACAGTACGGGACGGTTCTGTCAGCGCATCGTCAGGGCGGAACGCTCATGTACCGGAGTGGGACCTCTCCATGGCCTCACGGAAACGGGCGTAGCCGTCCAGCTCGGGACCGTCGCTGCGCGTCTTGCGGGTCCGGTTCGCCCAGCTCCCCCACAGTCCGGCGCCTATCGCGGCCATCAACGGAATCAGCAACCAGGCGAGCGCCGCCATGCCGGCCTCCCAACCCCAAAAGAGCGACAGCAACTGACTGATCAGCAGATTAACCATCCGCACTGACAACGCTCACGCCGGGGGTTCGGTTACGCAAGCGGAGCCGCGGCGACGGGCTCCGAGCGCTGGGCACGGGCGAGCCGAGCGCCGGCGGGCTAGGCGCCGACCCATTCCTCGGTACCGTCCGAGAACCTCTGGTGCTTCCAGATCGGCACCTCGTGCTTGAGGTCGTCGATCAGCTTCCGGCAGGCCTCGAAGGCCTCGCCCCGGTGCGGACACGACACCCCGACGACGACGGCGAGGTCCCCCACCTTCAGATCCCCCACACGGTGCACGGCCGCCAGCGCCCGGACCGGGTACCCGGCGGCGACCTTCTCGGCGACCCGGCGCATCTCCGCCTCCGCGCTGGGATGGCAGGAGTACCCGAGCGCGTCGACACCGGCGCCCCCGTCGTGGTTCCGCACGGTCCCCACGAACAGCGCGGTCCCTCCGGCGGCGTCGTCCCCGAGCGCCTCGAAGACCTCGTCCAGGGAGAGCGGGGTCTCCCTGACACCGATCAGCTTGATGGGGTCCTCGGCGGCGTACGCGCCGGGATGATCGTTGGTGGCTGCCATGTGTCCATCGTGCCGCACACGCGGAAGGCCGGGGAATAGCGCGATCACCCGGCACGCGCGCGTGCCGGTTCGGAGTCTCGTACAGGGGGTGCCTTGTAACAGCGGTGCCTTGTACAGGGGGTGCCTCGGACCCTCGTGCAGGGACCGCCTCGGACAGGGACGGCCGTGTCCGAAGTGCCCCGCGGCCCGCCCCTCAGCGCCGGCGTGCCTTCCGGGCCCGCCGCACCACCGCCGCCGCGCCCAGCAGGGCCACCGTCGCCCCGGCCGCCCCCGCCGCCGTCGCGTCCTTGCGGCCCAGGCGCCGTCCGGCGACCGTGTGCCGCCCGGACACCTCCTCCAGCAGCGCCTCGAGGACCTCCTCGTTGGTCCACCGCGGCCGCCACCCGGCGTCGTGCAGCCGGCTGCCGCTCACCACCCACGGGTACATGGTGTACGCCAGGTCCCCCGCCGGAGACGGCGTGAGCCCGATCCGGTGCAGCCGGGCCGCCGCCCCCAGCGCGACCGCCGACGGCAGCTCCATCCGGCGGATCCCGCTGAGCTCCTCGACCTCCTCCTGCTCCAGCCACCCGTCGCACCCGACGGCCAGCTCCCCGTCGACCTTCTCCAGCACGGCGTACTCCAGGGCGCTGCACAGGTCCTCCACGTGGCAGAACTGCCACGCGGGCCGCGACCCGGCCACGACCAGCAGGCGCGGCGACTCGAAGTACCTGGTCAGCGCGGTGTCCGTACCCCCGACCAGCACCGCGGGCCGGACCACGGAGACGTTCAGCCCGGGGTGCGCCCGCGGCGCGCGCCGCGCCAGCCGCTCGATCTCCAGCAGGTCTCCGACCCCGGTCGCCTCGGCGGTCGCCCGCAGCTCCGCGTCCTCCGACAGCGGCAGCTCGTTGTCCGGCAGCGCCCCGTAGACCATCGCGGAGGTGCACAGCACCACGCGGTGCACCCCGGCCGCGGCCGCCGCGGTCAGCACGGTCTGCGTCCCCCGTACGTTGTACGCCGTCCGGGCGGCCGCATCGGTCTCCAGGTCGAGGTCGAGCGCCAGGTGCACCACGACGTCCGCGCCACGCAGCTTCTCCGCGATCGCCGGATCCCGCACGTCGAGGATGTGCCACTGCGCCGCCGCGCACTCCCCGCGCCGCTCGTCGATGGCGATGACCTGTCTGACCGCGGCGGACTCGGCGAGCCGCTCGGTGAGCAGCGCGCCGACCCCGCGCGCGGCTCCGGTGACCGCGACGACGGGCCCGCGCACGGCGGGAGTGCTCTCGTGGTTTCGCGCTGCGCGAACCTGTGGATCTGGGGAACTCACCGGGCGTCTCCAGCGGTTGTCTTCACATACGGGCGCGAATGACGCGTACGTACCAGGTGGCATCCATCCTGCCGCAGGCGTTCTGTCGGCGAAGCACCGAGGCCCGAACCGCTCGCGGTGTCTACGCTGGGTGGTGTTGTCGGGCAGCCGCGCCGCCGGAGAGAACCGGTGGCCTTACCAGCCGAGGAACCCCGTGAGTGACACCCCATTCGGATTCGGCCTTCCGCCGGAGGAGCCGGACGACGGCGACGAGGGCAAGAAGAAGGACCAGCAGAGCGGCGGTGAGCAGGGACCGGCCAACCCGTTCGGCTTCGGACTGCCCGGAGCCGGAGGCTTTGGCGGGCCCGGCGCCGACAATCCGCTCGCAGCCATGTTCGGTTCGCTGAACCCCACCGACCTGGGCGCGGCGTTCCAGCAGCTCGGCCAGATGCTCTCCTACGAGGGCGGGCCGGTGAACTGGGACATGGCCAAGCAGATCGCCCGCCAGACGGTCTCCCAGGGCACCTCCGACGGCACCAAGGACGCCAGTGTCGGCCCGGCCGAGCGCACCGCGGTCCAGGACGCCGTCCGGCTCGCCGACCTGTGGCTGGACGACGTGACGTCCCTTCCGTCGGGCGCCGGCTCCGCGGTGGCGTGGTCCCGCGCGGAATGGGTCGAGGCCACCCTGCCGGCGTGGCAGGAGCTCGTCGACCCGGTCGCCGAGCGGGTCGGCACCGCCATGGGCGACGTGCTGCCGGAGGAGATGCAGGCCATGGCCGGCCCGCTGATCGGCATGATGCGCTCCATGGGCGGCGCCATGTTCGGCACGCAGATCGGCCAGGCCGTCGGCGTGCTGGCCGGCGAGGTCGTCGGCTCGACCGACATCGGTCTGCCGCTCGGCCCGGCCGGCAAGGCCGCGCTGCTGCCGGTGAACATCGAGGCGTTCGGCAAGGACCTGGGCGTGCCCAAGGAGGAGGTGCGGCTGTACCTCGCCCTGCGCGAGGCCGCCCACCAGCGCCTGTTCTCGCACGTGCCGTGGCTGCGCTCGCACCTGTTCGGCGCGGTCGACGGGTACGCGCGCGGGATCAAGGTCGACACCGCCAAGCTGGAGGACGTGGTCGGCCAGTTCGACCCGCAGAACCCCGAGCAGTTGCAGGACGCCCTCCAGCAGGGCATGTTCCAGCCGGAGGACACCCCGGAGCAGAAGGCCGCCCTGGCCCGCCTGGAGACCGCTCTGGCCCTCGTCGAGGGCTGGGTGGACGCCGTGGTGCACGCCGCGGCCAAGCCGCGCCTGACGTCCGCCGACGCGCTGCGCGAGACGCTGCGCCGCCGCCGCGCCTCGGGCGGCCCGGCCGAGCAGACGTTCGCCACGCTGATCGGCCTGGAGCTGCGCCCGCGCCGGCTGCGGGACGCCTCCCGTCTGTGGGCCTCGCTCACCGACGCGCGCGGGGTCGAGGGCCGCGACGGCCTGTGGGCGCACCCGGACATGCTGCCCACCGCCGCCGACCTGGACGACCCGGACGGCTTCGTGCACCGCGAGCAGATGGACTTCTCCGAGCTGGACAGGATGCTCGGCGAGGCGGCGGGCGGTTCCGCGCCGAAGCCGGACCTGCACAAGAAGGCCGAGAGCGACAACGGCGACAACAGCGACAAGGACAACAAGGGCGACGGCGCCGAGTGAGCCTCCATGACGACGCGGTCCTCGTCCTGCGGGAGTACGGGGACCAGGAGGATCTGCGCCCGCTCTACCTGGAGCACCTGCGGACGCGTCCGGACGGCATGTGGAAGGCCTGCGCGGACGGGCACATCACGGCGAGCGCCCTGGTGATCGACCCGGAGCGCGGTCGGGTGCTGCTGACCCTCCACAGGAAGCTGCGCATGTGGCTCCAGATGGGCGGCCACTGCGAGCCGGAGGACGTCACGCTGGCGGACGCCGCGCTGCGCGAGGCGACCGAGGAGTCGGGCATCGAGGGGCTGGCCCTGCTGCCCGGCGGCCCCGTACGCCTCGACCGCCACCACACGCCATGCGCCTGGCATCTCGACGTCCAGTACGCCGCGCTCGCGCCCAGCGGGGCGGTGGCGGCCATCAGCGACGAATCCCTGGACCTGCGCTGGTTCGCCTACGACGACGTACCGGATGTGGCGGACAAGTCGGTCGTCCGCCTGCTGGAGGCGACGCGCGCCAGGCTCTGACCCTGCTCCGACGGTGCGCGGGGCGGCCACCACGGTGGTCGCCCCTGCCCGTGGCCTCGGCTCAGCCCCAGACGTTCCCCTGGTTGTGTCCCCGCGCCCCCTGCTGCCCCATGCCGAACTGTGCGGCGAGGCCCTGCCCGATCACCGCGTTCTGCGGCGGCAGCAGCTCGCTGGGCTGGACGAGCGCGTAGCCGCTGCCCATGAAGCTGAGCTCCCAGCCCTCGCCGGTGTTGCCGCGGCGCCGCCACACGCCGGAGGAGTGCGTCTGGGCCTGCATCTGTACGCGCAGTCCGGTGGACCAGGCGACGATCGCGTCGGCGTCGCAGTTGACGTACTTGTCCGGCGTCACCTGCATCAGCAGCGGCGCGCCGGAGGTCATCAGGGCGACCCTGCCGTGGCCTGTGATGTTCAGCTGGTACTTCCCCGAGCCGGAGATGCCGTACATGCTGTCGACGGCCACGGCCTCGTGGTACAGCGAGGAGTCCATCGCCAGCACATAGCTGCTGTCGACGGTCAGGCCGTCCTGTTCGACGTCCATGATGTGCACGTACTGGGCGAGGTTGGCGAGGTAGACCGTGCCCTGTCCGTGGCAGCGCATCAGGTCCAGGCCCTCGCCGTTGTACGCGCGCGTGCGTGCCTGGCTGCCGGTCTGGTACTCGGCGTCGAACTCGATCATGCCCTGGTAGGCGACCATCGTGCCCTTGCGGGCGAGGATGTCGTCGTGGCCCTCCAGGGTGACGCGCAGCATCTGCTTGTTCTGCAGGCTCCAGCGCTCCTGCGTCTGGGCGTCGTTGAAGGCGAAAAGCGGGCTCTGCATGGTCTCCTGTCTCCCCTTCAGCCGCGCATCCGCAGGCGGTCGGTACTGTCCTCGCTGGGCTGTACGACGACGATGCCCTGACCGGAGAAGGCCATCTGGTAGGCCTCTCCGCTGCCCCGGCCGATCAGGGACTGCGCCCTGAAACTGCGCTTGCCCTTGACCTTCAGGTTCGGCGACCAGGCGACGAGCGCGTCCGGGTCGACGTAGGTCTCGTTCTCGCCCTCGCCGCAGTCGACGACGATCGGCTCGCCGCGGGAGGTCAGCGCCACCCAGCCCTGTCCGGAGATCCTGGTGTTCCACAGGCCCTGCCCGGCGAACTTCGCCAACCCCTTGACCCGCTCGACGCCCCAGGTCAGGCCGGCGTCGAAGGCCAGCAGGTTGGTGGCGTTGACGGAGATCGCGTCACCGCCGAGGTTGATGACGACGACGTTGGCTCCGTAGTCGGCGAGGTAGAGCAGTCCGTCGCCGGTGCACTTCATCAGCGGGGCGCCCTCGCCGGTGACCCAGTCGCGCGCGATCTGGCGCACGGCCGACGGGCTGGGCTCGTACTGGATGAAGCCTTCGTAGGCGACCATCGACCCCACGCGCGCGAAGAGGTCGTTCCCGGTCTGCATGGCGACCTTCAGCATGTGGCTGCCGTGGTTCTCCATGCGGGCGGTGACGGGTGCGGGGGCGTAACCCGCGAGCGGCTGGTTCATGACGGGCTCCCTCAGACCTCGTAGGGCTGGACGACGACGAAGTTGCCGGGGGCGGCGCGGAACTGGAGGTTGACGCCCTCTCCGGTGTCGCCCGGGTAGGCGTTGCGGCGCATCCGCACCTGGCTGGAGACGATCGCCTGGGCCGCGGCCGACCAGGCGACCACGGCGTTGGAGTCGACGAACGTCGTCGGCGTCACGGGCAGGACGACCGGTGTGCCGTGCGTCTTGACGACGATCGTGCCGGTGCCCTGGAACTGCATCGTGAACAGGGCGCCGCCGGGGATGCCGTGTCCCTCGACGCGGCGGACCTCGTACTCCAGGCTCTCGTCGAAGGCGAGCACGTTCTCGGCGGAGACGCAGATCGCGTCACCCTGGAGCTCGACGGGATGCAGGTGGGTGGAGTTCTCGGCGAAGAACACCTGGCCCTGGCCGGTGCAGCGCATCAGCTGCATCTCCTGGCCCGTGACGTTGCCCGTGATCCGGCCCGCGAAGCCGGCGCCCTTGTAGGTGAAGTCGACCTTGCCCTGGTAGAGCACCATGCTGCCCTGCCGGGCCAGCACGGGTCGGCCCCCCTCCGTCCCGAGGTCGGCGCGGATCAGCTTGCTGTTCTGCAGGGTCCAGCGCCGGCCGGTGGGCGCCTCCTTGTACAGGTTCAGCGCGGCGGACACCCCGGCGGCCTGGGGAGCGGCCTGCGGCGCCGCGTACGGCGCGGACTGGCCGGGGACCTGGCCGAACGGCGGCTGGTGACCGTAGCCGGGAGGCGGGGGCGGCGCCTGGTACTGGGCGGGCGGCGGGGGCGGGGTCCGACCGTGCGCCTGGCCGTACGGCGGCTGCCCGTAGGGCGCGGGCGCCGGGGCGGGCGGCGGGACCGGGCCGCCGGGCGGAGTCAGGGGGGCGATGATGGTCGGCGCCGCGTGCACCGAGGGCGCGGGGCCCGGCGCCGGGGGCGGGGGCGGCGGGGTGGCTCCCGGGGGCGGTGTGAAGCCGTGCGCGGCGGGTGGCGGCGCGGGGGCGGCCGGGAGTGGAGCGGGGGCGGCGGGCGCGGGAGCGGCAGGGGCCGGTGCGGCCGGCCCGGAGGGAACGGCGAATTCCGGGGGCGCGGTGGCCTGGGCCGGCGGGGCGAAGCCCGGAGCGGCACCGGGCTGCGCGTCTTGGCCCGCGGCGGGGTCCTCCTCCTCTTCCAGGACCTCGCCGCCGAAGTTCTTCAGCAGCGCCTCGAGGCCCCCGTCGAAGCCCTGGCCGACAGCCGCGAACCGCCACACGTCCTTGAGGTAGAAGTCGCCCAGCATCACGGCCCGTTCGGTGGAGAACTCCGAGCCGTCGAACGCGTACCGGGCCACCTCCTCCCCGCCCGCCACGATGCGCAGGTACCCGGAGTCGATCTGCGACATCTGCCCGGCACCGTCGACGGCGGCCGTGAACGACAGCTTCCGGATGTGCGACGGAATCTTCTCCAGCGTGACCCGGAAGGACTCCGTGTCGCCTGCCTGAGCACCCAGCAGCTGGATGGCCTCCTCGGGGGACTTCGGCTGGTTGAAGAAGACGAAGTACCGGTCGTCCGAGAGGCGTTCGTCGGCGTCCAGCCCGAAGCAGCTGATGTCGACGGTCAGTCCGGGTGCCGAGATCTGCACGCCAACGTACAGATCCGTCCCCGCGGTCAGGTCACTGATCCTGGCCTTGTGGCCGCGCTGGAATTCCCTGGGCATGCGTAACGACCGTCCCCCGTCCCGAGTGCGAGTGCGTCGCGCCAGGCTAACGGCAAACTCCGACACCGGACGAAGTCGGTACAGACCCGGTACACAAACACAGTCCGGCGGTACCGGACGTCCCCGGCAGCCCGGTCACTCGTCGCGCGTTCCCGGCGGATGCGGCAGCCGCGCGGCCGCGGCCACCCCCTCCAGGTAGCCCCGGGCCCGCTCGGTGCGCGGGTACGCCTCCAGCAGCCGCCAGAAGTCGGGGCCGTGTCCGGGGACGAGCAGATGGGCCAGCTCGTGGAGCAGTACGTAGTCGACGACGTACTCGGGCATCCCCTGAAGACGGTGGGAGAGACGGATGCTGCCCTCCGCCGGGGTGCACGAGCCCCAGCGCGTGTTCTGGTTGGTGACCCAGCGGACCGAGGCGGGCCGGGCACGGCCGTCGAAGTACTGGGCGGACAGCCGCTCGGCGCGTTCGGCCAGCTCCGTGTCGCCGAGCGTCCGCCGGCTCTCCTGGGCGGCCAGCTTGTCGAGCATGACGGTCACCCAGCGCCGCTCCTCCGCCTCGGACATGCGGGCGGGGATGAGCACGACGGTGCGACCGCCCTCGCGGTACGCGGAGACCGTCCGGCGGCGCCGGGCGCTCCTGCGGACCTCGATCTCGCTCGCCGCCGCGCCCTCCGGGGGCCGGCTCGTCTTGCCTCGCTGTGGCGTTCCGGCACGGTTCAGTGGGTCGGCGGACACGCCCCGACGTTACCGGGTGCGAGGACGAGAAGTCCCGGGAGCGGAACGGTTCCGTGCGGATCCTCCACCGAGGGTCCGATTCGTACGACGAGTACCCACCGCCTGTGGACAACTTCCGGCACCCGCTGTCCGGGCCGGGCATGCTGGCCGTCGTGACAGTCGTCGGTGGCGACTCGGACCGGCTCACCCCGGCGTATGAGGACGTTTTCGATGCCTTCCCTTCGCTTCCTTCGCTTCGTTCGCTCTCTTCGCTTCGCTCTCTTCGTTCGTTTCCGATGCTTCTCCTTCTTCGGGCTACGGGGGCTCACATGCATCCGATGGTGAAACCCGCGCTCCGGCGCGGCTGGCGTGATCTCGGCACCGTGCAGTTCGGGATGACTCCCGCGCACGCGATGACACTGGGCCCGCTGGACACCGCGACGGGCAGTTTTCTGGACCTGCTCAACGGCACGCGCGGACTGCCGCTGCTGCGGGAGGAGGCGCGCCGCATGGATCTGCCCGACGGCCATGCCGACCGTCTGGTGGAGCGGCTGGCCCGGGCCGGGCTCCTGGACGACGCCCGGGGCGGCGGCGCGGCCGCCGACACGCTGCGGGAGCGGAAGGAGGCCATGGACCGGCTGGGGCCCGATCTCGCCTCCCTCTCCCTGATCACCCGCGAACCGGGCGAGGCGATGGAACGCCTCGCCGCCCGACGTGAGGCGCGCGTGCAGGTCAAAGGCGCGGGCCGGGTGGGCGCCGTCCTGGCCGCACTGCTGTCCGGGGCGGGGGTCGGCGAGGTCGACGTGCGGGACGGCGGCTGTGTGGAGCCGGGGGACGTCGCCCCGGGCGGGCTGTCCGCCGAGGCCGTCGGCGAACGCCGGGACACCGCGGCGCGGCGGGCCGCGCGAGCGGCGGCCCCGGACCGTCCGGCCCGCCGCACCCCCCGGACGCGGCCCGAGCGGGAGGAGCGGGGATTCACCCTGGTGGTCCTCGCCCCGCGGGACGACATCGCCGTGCACGCGCCCGACCCGTCCGCGGCCGCCGCCCTGATCGAGTCCGGCACCCCTCATCTGTACGCCGGGGTGGTGGAGGGCACGGGCGTCGTGGGCCCGCTCGTCCTGCCCGGCGGGACAGGCTGCGCCGGCTGCCTGCACCGGGACCGCACGGACCGGGACGGGACGTGGCCGCGTCTGGTGGCGCAGTGGCGCTCGGGCGGACCACGTCACGTTCGTCCGTGTGATCTGTCTCTCGCCGCGACCGTGGCCGCCCTGTCGGCCGCGCACGCACTCGCCTTCCTGGACGGGGAGTCGCCCTCCAGCACGGGCGCCCGCTGGGAGGTTTCACTGCCCGGCCTGAACTGGCGCGCGCGACCGGTGTGGCCGCATCCGTCCTGTCCGTGCGGCGCGGCCGGGAAAACCGAGAGGGAGCGGGCCTCAAAGAACGGGGAGCCACGCGCGACAATGGCTGAGCAACGGCCGTCATCGACGCCCTGCCGTCGGGCAGACGCGGCGCGGCTTGCTGGGACTTGGAGGGCGCATGTCTGATCTTCCCCGGAAGGCGGTCACCCGGACCGCCAAGCTCGCCGCGCTCCCGCTCGGTTTCGCCGGGAGAGCGACCTGGGGACTCGGCAAACGGATCGTGGGCGAGTCAGCCGATCTCGTCGGCCGTGAGCTGCAGCAACGCACGGCCGACCAGTTGTTCAAGGTGCTCGGCGAGCTCAAGGGCGGGGCGATGAAGTTCGGGCAGGCGCTGTCCGTCTTCGAGTCGGCGCTCCCCGAGGAGGTCGCCGGCCCCTACCGGGTCGCGCTGACCAAGCTCCAGGAGGCGGCGCCCCCGATGCCGACGCGCACGGTGCACTCCGTACTGGAGGAGCGGCTCGGCGCGCACTGGCGCGAGCTGTTCGAGGAGTTCGAGGACAAGCCGTCCGCGGCAGCCTCGATCGGGCAGGTGCACCGGGCGGTGTGGCACGACGGCCGCGAGGTCGCGGTCAAGGTGCAGTACCCCGGCGCCGGTGAGGCCCTCGTATCCGACCTGACCCAGTTGAGCCGGTTCGCCCGCCTGCTGGGGCCGCTGGTCCCCGGCGTGGACATCAAGCCCCTGATCGCCGAGCTCAAGGACCGCGTCTCCGAGGAGCTGGACTACGGACTGGAGGCGCAGGCCCAGCAGGCGCACGCCGAGGAGTTCGCCGACGACCCGGACGTCGTCGTCCCGGCGGTCGTCCACCAGCGCGAGCAGGTCCTGGTCACCGAGTGGATGGACGGCGTTCCGCTGTCCGAGGTGATCGCGGACGGCACCCCGGCCCAGCGTGACCGGGCCGGCCAGCTGCTGGCCCGTTTCTTGTTCTCCGGCCCGGCCCGCACCGGCCTGCTGCACGCCGACCCGCACCCCGGCAACTTCCGTCTTCTGCCCGGCGGACCGGACGGCGAGGACGACTGGCGCCTGGGCGTCCTGGACTTCGGCACCGTCGACCGCCTTCCGGGCGGCCTGCCGACGCCCATCGGCTCAGCCCTGCGCATGGCGCTCGACGGGGAGGCGGAAGCGGTCTACGAGATGCTCTCCGCCGAGGGCTTCGTGAAGGAGTCCATCGAGCTGGACCCGGACGCCGTCCTCGGCTACCTCCTGCCGATCATCCAACCGGCCCAGGTGGAGGAGTTCACCTTCACCCGCGGCTGGATGCGCAGCCAGGCGGCCCGGATCGCCGATCCCCGCTCCCCCGCCTACCAACTGGGCAAGCAGCTCAATCTGCCCCCGTCGTACCTGCTCATCCACCGGGTCACGCTCAGTACCATCGGCGTGCTGTGCCAGCTGGGGGCCACGGTGCGGCTGCGGGAGGAGCTGGAGGAGTGGCTGCCGGGTTTCGCCGCCCGTCCGGAGGGCGAGGAGCCGGACGACGAGCAGTCGGCCGTCGAGGCGTGAGCGTGCGGGGGGACTACCACCAGGCGGAGTCCAGGCGCCCCTCGATCGAGCGGAGGTTCTCGCGGGAGCAGGCGTCGCAGAAGTAGCGCCGGGCGCCGTTCTCCACCGAGCAGGTCCACGTGGGCGGCAGGCCCTCGGCCGGGGTGCCGCAGCGCGCGCACACCAGGGCGGGACGCTCCACGCGTTCGCCGTCACGGTCCGTGCCGTCACGGTCCGTGCCGTGGTGCGCCGTGCCCGCGCTCGCGTGGTTCGTGCCTCCGGGAAGACTCGTCACCCCGTGACCATACCGCCGGGCCGCTGATCGGCGGGAACAACGCACCGCGGGGGCCGGTCCGTTCGAACGGACCGGCCCCCGCGGGGAGAGTTCCGGCCTCCCGGACCGGGAGGCCACCGCCAAGCGGTGTGGAACGGCGTTGTCGGTCAGTGCATCACTGCCATGGCGAGCGCGCGGCGGGCGCGCAGCGAGGCGCGCTCGGCGCGGCGCTGCATCCGGCGGGCGGCCGCCAGACGTACGGCCTGGCGTTCCCTCTCCGCCTCGTGCAGCCGCTCGTGCATATGCGCACGAGCCAGCGCTTCTGGGATGAGTTGCATCTCTCGGTTCCTGTTCTGACGCGATTCGTTCGCGCCGGTGGTGGTGACGTCTTCGGTCGCGGAGCCTGCGGGCTCGCTGGCGGACGGCTTCATCGGGGCCTGCTTCTGGGGGTCGTGCGTGAGGGGGCGGTCGATCGTTCCTGCGGTGTTCATGCTGTGACCGGGTTCTTGCGCGGGCGGCCACGCGGCCGCTTCCGGGCCACGACGACACCTTGGACGAACAGCTCGCCGCCCCAGACACCCCAGGGCTCGCGCCGCTCCTTGGCGCCGGCGAGGCAGGCCTCGATCAGCGGGCAGGTGCGGCAGAGGGACTTGGCGTACTCCACGTCCGCCGGCGACTCGGCGAAGAAGACCTCCGGGTCGTAGGAGCGGCACGGGACGGGCACGCCGAGGTTCTCGATGGCGTCGTCGAGCGCGGTGAGCGCGGTGAGCGGGGTCAAGGCGGGGTCCTCCGTGAGACCAGGCTTGGGGATCGTGTCGGAAGGCGGTACGGACGGGACGTGCGCTTCGAGTTGCACGGTTCGTCTTCCTCGTCTGTTCGGGTCGGCCGGTCGGCCGGGTGTCGGCTGGCTACCGGGTTCTTGTCTTGCCCCGAGGCCCCTTCGCTCCGCTGTCCCCGTTCGGGGAAAACAGAAGGGCCGCGGATCCCGGATGGGGTTCCGCGGCCCTGAAGGCGCCGGCCTGATCGGCGATCAGGCTGGATCACTCCAGGGTTCTGGCCCACGGAAGGCCCACGTCAGGTGGTGCTGCTTCGTCTGCTCCCGGTTACCGGCACCGGCCGCCTGAACGGCATAGGCCTGTGCCTTTGCCGCTACTGCTTCCAGTGCCTCGGTCGGTCGCTCGTCACGCTCACGGACGGGAAGACCCGCGAGGGACATAAAGGACTCCGGACGCGCGGCAGCGATGCCGGACAGACCGGTGCCCTGGTTGAAGGCGCCGAGCATGCACAGGGAGACGACCGAGCGATCGGTCATTTTGGCGGTGCTGATGGAGCTGGTCTTGATAGTGATCACTGGGCTCGCCTCCTCTCGGCGTCTGGGGGACTGGGGTGAGCCAGTCCGTACGGATATGCAAGTAGAGCACGGAATCAGGGCCTCAGGAAGGCCACCGTTCCCGTGACCAAGAACCTATGGGGACGGACGGCGGGTGCGCAAACTATTTTTTCGACGAGTTCCCATCAGTCCTCGGTCAGTCCTCGGTCGCTTCTCCCGCGGGCTCCCGGCCTGCGCAGATGGCGAGAACATCCGATCCGTACCGGCGGAGCTTGCGCATCCCCACTCCGGGGATGCGGGCCAGTTCACGCTCGTCGTCCGGGACGGTCTCGGCGATCGCCATCAAGGTCTTGTCGGTGAAGACGCAGAAGGCGGGCTGTCCGCTGCGCCCCGCCTGGCCCGCCCGCCACTCGCGCAGCCGCTCGTACAGGCCCTCGTCCATGTCGGAGGGGCAGCCCTCGCAGCGCATCAGCTTCATCTCGCCGGCGTCGGCGAGCGTGCGGCCGCAGACCCGGCACCGGGCCGGGGTGCGCTGTGTGCGCCGCGGGGCGGGCGCTCCCCGCGTCCCCACGTCCGCGGTGAAGCCGCGCTCGATGCCCCCGGAGCCGCCGGGCGCGGTACGGCCCGCCGTACCGGCAGAGCCGGGGCGCAGCCCGTCGAGGAAGCGGCTCGGGCGGCGGCTGGGACGGCCGCCGGGCGAGCGGGACAGCGACCAGGAGACGTGCAGCCGCTCGCGCGCGCGGGTGACGCCCACGTAGAGGAGCCGGCGCTCCTCCTCGATCTGTTCGTCGGTTCTGGCGTAGGTGATGGGGATCATGCCCTCGGCGACGCCGACCAGGAAGACGACGTCCCACTCCAGGCCCTTGGCCGAGTGCAGGGAGGCGAGGGTGACGCCCTGGACCGTCGGGGCGTGCTGGGCGTTCGCCCGCTCGTCGAGTTCCGCCACGAGGTCGCCGAGCGTCGCGCCCTGCCGGACGGCGGCGAAGTCCTGTGCGAGGTTCACCAGGGCGGCCAGCGACTCCCAGCGTTCCCTGACCGCGCCGGAGCCGGCCGGCGGCTGCGGGGTCCAGCCCTCCCCCGACAGCACGGCACGCACCTGTGAGGGCAGGTCGACGGCGTCGTCGAGGAGGGAGTCGTTGCCGCCGAAGCGTGCGGCGGCCCGCAGGGCGACGCCGGCCTTGCGCACCTCGGGCCGGTCGAAGAAGCGCTCCGCGCCGCGCAGCTGATAGGGCACGCCGACGTCGGCGAGGGCCTGCTCGTAGGTCTCGGACTGGGCGTTCGTCCGGAACAGGACGGCGATCTCGCTCGCCGGGACGCCGGAAGCGATGAGGTCGTGGATGCGGTGGGCGGCCCCCTCGGCCTCGGCGGGCTCGTCGGTGTACTCCGTGTAGGCGGGCTCGGGGCCGGGGGCGCGCTGGGAGACCAGTTCCAGCCGGTGGTCGGCGGCCCGGCCCCGGGCCTGGGCGAGCAGTCCGTTGGCGAGGTGGACGACCTGCGGGGTGGAGCGGTAGTCGCGGACCAGCTTGACGACGGTGGCGCCGGGATGACGGGTGCGGAAGTCGAGCAGGTGGTCGGGGGTCGCTCCGGTGAAGGAGTAGATCGTCTGGCTGGCGTCGCCGACGACGCACAGGCTGTCGCGGTCACCCAGCCACAGCTCCAGCAGGCGCTGCTGGAGCGGGGAGACGTCCTGGTACTCGTCCACCACGAAGTGCTGGTACTGGGCGCGGACCTGTTCGGCGACGTCGGCCCGGTCCTGGAGGACGGCGACGGTCAGCAGCAGGACGTCCTCGAAGTCGATGACCGAGCGGGCCCGCTTGAGGTCCTCGTACACCGAGTACAGCTGGGCGATCTCGGCCGGGTCGCGGGGGGCGGTGCGGCCGTCCTTCGCGGCCGCGAGGGCGTAGTCGGCAGGGACGGTCTGGGTGACCTTGGACCACTCGATCTCGGCGGTGACGTCCCGCAGCTCGCCCCGGTCCAGGCGGATGCGGCAGGCGGCGGCCGCGTCCGCGACGAGCTGGATCTTGCGATCGACGAGCCGGGGCATGGCGCCACCGATCGCTTTCG
This sequence comes from Streptomyces sp. 6-11-2, assembly GCF_006540305.1. Taxonomy (GTDB): domain Bacteria; phylum Actinomycetota; class Actinomycetes; order Streptomycetales; family Streptomycetaceae; genus Streptomyces. The sequence goes on from NZ_BJOR01000001.1 coordinate 2,319,991, forward strand.
GCCAGAAGTACTGCAACTGCCGCAGGGCGGCGGAGTGGAAGGTGCGGGCCTGCACGCCGTGCGCGCCGAGCTGGCGCAGCCGGCCCCGCATCTCCCCCGCGGCACGATTGGTGAAGGTGACGGCCAGCACGCTGGAGGGCTGGAGGACACCCGCGCGCACTCCATAGGCGATGCGGTGGGTGATCGCCCGGGTCTTGCCCGTGCCGGCGCCGGCCAGGACGCACACCGGCCCGTGCAAGGACGTGGCCACCTCGCGCTGCTCGGGGTCCAGCCCGTCGAGCACCGCGTCGGCGGAGTCCGGGACCCGAGGGAAGAGCGGGGAGTGCGTTGCTGCTGTCACACAGCCATGCTGCCAGGTCGCCGTGGGAGCCATGAGCCGGTTGTCCACAGGCAGCCCCTGCGGTCGTACTAATGCCGCGCGCTGACGCGGCGCCGCGCGTCCTCGTGCCGCGCGTCACGCCCTGCCGCATACCCCCGGTGGGAATGCCGGAGCGATGGCGTACGTTCCTTCCCTGCGACGAATACGTCCCCGAGCCGCCGAAGGAGCGCGAGAGACATGCCGGGCACTGTGACGATGTACAGCACCACGTGGTGCGGCTACTGCCGCCGGCTGAAGAGCCAGATGGACCGCGAGGGCATCGCGTACACCGAGATCAACATCGAGCAGGACCCGGAGTCCGCGGACTTCGTCGAGAAGGCCAATGGCGGAAACCAGACGGTTCCCACCGTGCTCTTCCCGGACGGTTCGACCCTGACGAACCCGTCGCTGGCCCAGGTCAAGGAGAAGGTCGGCGCCTGATCACGGCGCGCCGCACCGCAGACGCCGAAGGCGGCCTCCCCGGCATCCCGGGAAGGCCGCCTTCTCGTCGTCCAAGGGGCCTCAGACGGCGCTCCTCGTCGGCAGCGGCTTGCCGTACCAGAGCTCGATGAGCCGGGCCGCGATGGAGATGCCGTAGGGCGGCAGGACCTCGCCGGACTCGAAGGCCGCGCGCAGTTCCTCGCGGGAGAACCAGCGCGCCTCGTGGATCTCGTCGCCGTCGACGGCGATCTCGGTCGAGAGGGCGTGCGCCATGAAGCCCAGCATGAGGCTGGAGGGGAACGGCCAGGGCTGACTGGCGACGTACTCGACCTCGCCGACGGTGACGCCCACCTCCTCGTGGACCTCGCGGCGCACCGACTGCTCGATGGACTCCCCGGGCTCGACGAAGCCGGCGAGCGTGGAGAAGCGGCCCTCGGGCCAGTGCACCTGGCGGCCGAGCAGGATGCGGTCCTCCTCGTCGGTGACCGCCATGATCACGGCGGGGTCGGTGCGCGGGTAGTGCTCGGCGCCGCAGGCCGGGCAGCGGCGGATGTGTCCGGCCGCGGCGATCACGGTGCGCTCGCCGCAGCGGGAGCAGAAGCGGTGCAGCCGCTGCCAGTTCTCCAGGGCCACCGCGTGCGCCATCAGGCCGGCGTCCCGGGGTGACAGCAGCAGGCCGGCCTCGCGCAGGCCGGCCGGGCGGGCGGACTGGTCCATGCGGCCGGGCAGGGAGTCCTTCTGGAGGGCGAAGTAGCTGACGCCCTCCGCGTCCGTGCCGAGGAAGTAGCGGTGCGCCTCGGTGAGGGGCGCCTCGAAGGAGGGCGTCGTGACCAGTTCGGTCCGGCCGTCGGGTGTCTCGTCGATCAGGGCCTGACCGCCGGAGACCACGAAGCAGCGCGTCGAGGGGTGGCTCCACGCCGCGGCGAGCCAGGCCTCGTCGAGCCGGTGGTGGGCGGCCCGGTCGATGCCGCTGGGCGCGGTGAGCGAGATGGGTCGGTCGGCGGTGTGGTCGGTCCAGGTGGTCACGGGTGCTTCCAACTCCCCCGGTGCAACGGTTGTTTCGGCGGCGGTTCAGCGGGACGTGCGGCAGGAGGCGTCTGCGTCCGGCGGGGCCGGGGGGCACGGGACGGCCTTACCAGTGTGCGCCCGGCACGACACCGCCCGGGCCGCTGGGCGCCCGTCAGGGCGCATCGTGCCAGTGCTCCGCGAGGTCGCCCCACAGGTACGCGCTGGTCTCGACGCCCTTGAGCAGGAGGTCGAGCTCGACCTTCTCGTTCGGCGCGTGCCAGCCGTCGGAGGGGACGGAGATGCCCAGGAAGAGGACGGGCGCGCCGAGTACCTCCTGGAGGTCGGCGGCCGGGCCCGAGCCGCCCTCGCGCGTGAAGCGGACGGGAGCCTCGAAGGCGCGGCCCATGGCACGGACCACGGACTGCAGGGCCGGGTGGTCCAGCGGCGTCAGGCACGGGCGCGTGGCCGCGCCGAACACGATCTCGTGCCGTATCCCCGCGGGCACCTGCTCGGCGGCCCAGGCGCGGACGGCCTTCTCGATGTGGTCGGGGTCCTGGCCGGCGACCAGGCGGAACGACAGCTTGACCATCGCCGTGGAGGGGATGATCGTCTTGCTGCCGGGGCCCTGGTAGCCGCCGCCGATGCCGTTGACCTCGGCGGTGGGGCGGGCCCAGATGCGCTCCAGGGTGGTGTACCCGGCCTCGCCGTGGGTGGCGTACGACTTGGCGGTGCGCACCCACTGCTCCTCGGCGAACGGCAGCTCGGCGAAGAGCCGGCGCTCCCGGTCGGTGAGTTCCACGATGCCGTCGTAGAAGCCGGGGACGGCCACGCGCGCGTGCTCGTCGTGCAGGGCGGCGACCAGGCGGGCGGCGGCGGTCGCCGGGTTGGGCACCGCGCCGCCGAAGGAGCCGGAGTGGATGTCCTGGTCGGGTCCGTACAGCCGGATCTCGCACTCGGCCAGGCCGCGCATTCCGGTGCACACCGTGGGGGTGTCCGCGGACCACATACCGGTGTCGGAGACGATCACCGCGTCGGCGGCCAGGCGCTCCGCGTGCTCTTCGACGAGCGCCCGGAAGTGCGGGGAGCCGGACTCCTCCTCGCCCTCGATCAGCAGCTTCAGGTTGACGGCCGGGGCGGTGCGGCCGGTCGCGGCGAGGTGGGCGCGGACGCCGAGTGTGTGGAAGAACACCTGGCCCTTGTCGTCGGCCGCCCCGCGCGCGTAGAGGCGGCCTTCGCGAACGACGGGCTCGAAGGGCTCGCTGTCCCAGCCGTCCTCGCGAGCGGCGGGCTGGACGTCGTGGTGGCCGTAGACGAGGACCGTGGGGGCCTCGGGGTCGTCGGAACGCCACTCGGCGAAAACGGCGGGGGCACCCGGGGTGGGCCAGACCTCGGTGGTGGTGAAACCGGTCTGCCGGAGTTTGCCGGCGAGCCAGTCGGCGCTGCGCCGTACATCGGGCGCGTGGTCGGGCTGGGCCGACACGGACGGGATGCGCAGCCATTCGGCGAGGTCGTCGAGGAAGGCGGTGCGGTGCTGCTCGATGTACGTACGGACGGCGCTGTCCGGGGTCTGGCTCATGGCTCCGAGCCTATCGGCCCGCGGTGGCTTCCCGTTCGGGCGGTTCGTCACACTGCGGCTCGGCGTGCGGCTCCCCCGTCAGCAGCCGTTCCAGCTCGGCGCGGCCCGGGAGGTCGTCGTGCCGCACCACCTCGCCGGTGCGCACGTAGACGAACGCGGCCGTGACACGGTCCAGGGGGATGCCCCGCTGTTCGGCCCAGCCCAGCCGGTACACGGCGAGCTGGAGCGGGTCCGCCGTGCGGGAGCGGAGCGTCTTCCAGTCCACGATCTCGTACGTCGCCCGCTCGCCGTCACCCTCCTTGTAGACGGCGTCGATACGGCCCCGGACGACACGGCCGGCGAGAGCGAGCTGGAAGGGCGCTTCGACGCGATGGGGCGTGCGGTGGGCGTACGGGGTCCGTTCGAAGGCCTCCTTGAGGGCTTCGAGGTCGCGTTCGTCGGCGATCTCGGCGTCGCCGCCGGGCAGTTCGCCGGGCTCCAGCATGGGCAGCGTCAGCTCTTCGAAGCGGGATTCCACCCAGGCGTGGAAGCGGGTGCCACGGCGGGCGGCCGGTTGCGGGGGGCGCGGCATGGGGCGCGCGAGTTCCCGCGCGAACCCGTCGGGGTCGGCGGCCAGGTGCAGCAGCTGCGACGCGGTCAGGGTCGTCGGCAGGGGTACGTCGGTGACGGTCTGCCGGGCGCGCCGTAGTTCACCGCTCAGCGCTTCGAGGTCGCGGTCCCAGGAGGCGACCATGCGGGCCTCCTCCGGGGTGAGGGGGCTGGATCCGGGTGCACGGTCCGGGGCACGGTCCGGGTCGGGGTGCGCGGTGTGCCGGCGTGCGGGCGGGGGCGCGGTGCGGCGGTCGGGTGGGGGCGCCTGGTGCGGGACGGTCGGGCGTTCGCCGCTCCAGGAGTCCCAGTCGTCGGTGTCCTCCTCGAAGGAGTTGTCGTCGCCGAAGGAGGTGTCGTCTTCGAAGGGGGCGTCCTCACCGAAGGGGTCCTCCTCGCCGAAGGGCGGCGCGTCGTCGTACGGAGGCACCTCGTCGTGCAGAGGTACGTCGTCGCGTAGAGGCACTTCGTGGAGTGGAGGTGCGTCGTCCTGCGGCGCCGCGGGCCAGTCGGGGTCGTCGTGGGACGTGGGGTCGTGCGTGGCCTCCGGGTGGCCGTTCGCACCGGCGGCGAGGTCCTCCAGGTGGGCGAGGACGATCGCGGCGGCCTCACGGCGGCGGGCCAGGGCGGCCTCGTCCAGCGGCAGGGGCCACACCTGGTCGGCCGTGGCCCGGTGCAGGGCCGGGTTCTCCTCGTCCTCCCCGGGCTCGTCCGCCCAGGCCTCGATCTCGCCGTGACCGGCGGCGCAGTGGTCGTACAGGGCCTGAAGGAACGCGGACGGGCCGCGTGGCCGCTTCTGGCTCGGGCCCCACCAGTGGCCGGAGCCGAGGAGCAGGGAGCGGGGGCGGGTGAAGGTGACGTAGCCGAGGCGCAGCTCCTCGGTGTGCTGGTGGTCCTTCAGGGCCTCGTGGAAGGCCTTCATGCCGCGCGCGTCCCAGCCGTCGATGTCGGGGAGGGTGTCGGCGTCGCCGCGCAGGGCGTGCGGCAGCACCTTGCCCTGGCTGGTCCACTTCTCCCGGCCCTGCCCGCTGGGAAAGGTGCCGGTGACCAGGCCGGGGACGGCGACGACGTCCCACTCCAGGCCCTTGGACCTGTGCGCGGTGAGCACCTTGACGGTGTTCTCGCCACCGGGCAGCGCGTTGTCGAGGCCCTTCTCGTACTGGGCGGCGGTGCGCAGGAAGCCGAGGAAGGCCAGCAGGCTCGCCTCGCTCTCGTTCACGGCGAAGGATGCGGCGATGTCCAGGAAGTTCGCCAGGGTCTCGCGGCGGCGGGCGGCCAGGGCGTGCGGGGAGGCCGACAGTTCCACCTCCAGACCCGTGACGGCCAGGACGCGGTGCAGGACGTCCATCAGCGGGTCGGACAGTGAACGCCGCAGGTCGCGCAGTTCGGCGGCGAGCCGGGCGAACCGCACGCGCGCGTCCGGGGAGAACGGCAGCCGGTCGTCGTCCCCGGCGCCGTCCAGGGGCGTTTCGAGGAAGGTGTCGAGAGCGTCCGCGAGCGAGATCACCTCGGCCGGGTCGACGCCCTCGACGGCCTCGGCGAGCCGGCTGTCGGGGTCGTCCACGCGCGCGTGGGCGACGAGCAGTCTCGCCCGGCGGCCCAGGAGCGCGAGGTCGCGCGGGCCGATGCGCCAGCGCGGGCCGGTGAGCAGCCGTACCAGCGCGGCGTTGGCGCCGGGGTCCTGAAGAACCTCGCAGACCGCGACGAGGTCGGCGACCTCGGGCAGGTGCAGCAGCCCGGACAGGCCGACCACCTCGACCGGGACGTCACGGGCGACCAGGGCACCCTGGATCTCGGCGAAGTCGCCCGCCGTACGGCACAGGACGGCGATCTCGCCGGGTGCGGTCCCGGTCCCCACGAGGTGGGCGATGGAGTCGGCGACCCAGTCGATCTCCTCGGCGTGGGTGGGCAGCAGCGCACAGCGCACCAGGCCGTCACGCTCCGCGCCGGGGGCCGGACGCAGTGCCTCCACGCCCGCGTGCATGGCGCGCAGGGGTTCCGCGAGGCCGTTGGCGAGGTCGAGGAGGCGGCCGCCGCTGCGACGGTTCTCGCTGAGGGCCTGGCGGGTGGCGGGGCGGCCGTCGGCGTGCGCGAAGTGCTCGGGGAAGTCGTCGAGGTTGGCGACGGAGGCGCCGCGCCAGCCGTAGATCGCCTGGCAGGGGTCGCCGACGGCGGTGACGGGGTGGCCGGTGCCGTCGCCGAAGAGACCGGCCAGCAGGATGCGCTGGGCCACGGAGGTGTCCTGGTACTCGTCGAGCAGGACCACCCGGAACTCCTCGCGCAGGACGCGGCCGACCTCCGGCAGGCGGGCGAGCCGTGCGGCCAGGGCGATCTGGTCGCCGAAGTCGAGCAGGTCGCGCTCGCGTTTGGCGGCCCGGTAGCGGAGCACCAGCTCGGCCAGTTCCCGGCGGGCGGCGGCCGTCTCCGGGACCTTGCGCAGGTCGGCGTTGGTGAGCTTGGTGCCTTCCAGGGTGCGCAGCAGCCCGGTGTCCCAGGCGCTCAGGTCCTCCGGGCGTACGAGGTGTTCGGCGAGCTCGGCGTCGAGGGCCAGGAGGTCGCTCACCAGGTCCGGGAAGGAGCGGGCCAGCGCCGGGTAGGGGCCGGGGGCCTCGCGCAGCACGCGCGCGGCGAGCTGGTAGCGGGTGGCGTCGGCGAGCAGGCGGGCGGTGGGTTCGAGCCCGATGCGCAGCCCGTGGTCCTTCAGCAGACGGCCGGCGAAGGCGTGGTAGGTGGAGATCAGCGGCTCGCCCGGCGGGTTGTCGGGGTCGATGGCCTCGGGGTCGGTGACGCCGGCCCTGATCAGGGCCTTGCGGACACGTTCGGCGAGTTCGCCGGCGGCCTTGTTGGTGAAGGTCAGCCCGAGGACCTGCTCGGGGGCGACCTGTCCGGTGCCGACCAGCCACACCACGCGGGCCGCCATCACGGTCGTCTTGCCGGAGCCGGCGCCGGCCACGATCACCTGCGGGGCGGGCGGCGCGATGATGCAGGCCGTCTGCTCCGGGGTGAACGGGATCCCGAGGAGCTCCTTGAGCTGCTCGGGATCGGTGATACGGGCGGGCACCTCACAGAGGCTAGCGGCGGGCACTGACAATCCGTGCCAGATGGCCGCCGGGGTCGAAAGACGTGCAGGTCAGCACAGGTGGTGCCGTTCGTCACGCGGGTCAGCACGGATGGTGCCGCTCGTCACGCGGGTCAGCACGGATGGTGCCGCTCGTCACGCGGGTCACTCGACGATGTGGCGCCCCTCCGGCCGCGCGCTGCACGACGCTCGGAAGGCGCAGTGCGCGCAGTGCTGCCCGGCCGTCGGCGTGAACCGCTCGTCGAGAACCTTCCCGGCTGCGGTCGCCAGCAGCTCGCCGGCCCACTCCCCCTCCAGCGGCTCCTGGGTCTGCACCTTGGGCAGGCCGTCGCCGCCGTCCCGTTTGGCCGCGCCCTGGCGCAGCTGGACCAGCTCGGCGCCGCCCGGCTCGGGACGTATCCCGTCGAAGACCCCGTCGACGGCGCCCTCGCGGACCGCGAGCTGGTAGACGGCGAGCTGCGGATGACGGGCCACCTCCGCCCCGGTGGGCGCCTGCTTGCCGGTCTTGAAGTCGACGACGTAGGCACGTCCCTCGCCGTCTGTCTCCACCCGGTCCATGGAGCCGCGGATGCGCACCTGGTAGCCGCCCGCTTCCAGGGTCACGTCGAAGTCGTGCTCGCCGGCCAGCGGGGTGCGGCCGGAGCGCTCCAGGACGTGCCAGTTCAGGAAACGCTCCAGCGCCACGCGCGCGTGCTCCTTCTCCTGCGCCGACTTCCACGGCGCGTCGAAGGCGAGCGCGTTCCACACCGTCTCCAGGCGTTCCATGAGAACCGCGAGGTCGGCGGGGCTGCGCCCGGAGGCGACCTCGTCGGCGAGGACGTGCACCACGTTGCCGAAGCCCTGGGCGGCGGTCGCGGGGGCGTCGGCCTTGACCTCGCGGCTGAGGAACCACTGGAGGGCGCAGGTGTTGGCGAGCTGGTCGAGGGCACTGCCGGACAGCGCCACGGGCTGGTCTCGGTCGCGCAGCGGCACCTTGCTCTCGGTCGGATCGGCCATGCCCCACCAGCGGTAGGGGTGGGCCGCCGGCACCAGCGGACGGCCCTCGTCGTCGGCGAGCGCGGCCAGCCGTGCCAGCCGGTGCGCGGCTGCCTGCCTGAGGGTGCCGGAGACGCGCGGGTCGACGGTCGTGGCACGCAGCTCGGCGACGAGTGCCGCCACCGCCAGCGGGCGGCGCGGGCGGGAGGTGACGTCCCTGGGTTCGACACCGAGTTCCGTGAGGAAGCGGGAGGGCTGGTCGCCGTCGTCCGCGGGGGCCTTCACCGCGGTCACCACGAGGCGTTCACGCGCGCGCGTGGCGGCCACGTAGAACAGCCGCCGCTCCTCCGCGAGCAGCGCGCCGGGGGTGAGCGGGGCGGCGAGTCCGTCGCGGCCGATGCGGTCGGCCTCCAGCAGGGAGCCGCGCCGCCGCAGGTCCGGCCACAGACCCTCCTGGACGCCGGCGACGACGACCAGGCGCCACTGCAGGCCCTTGGAGCGGTGCGCCGTCATCAGCCGCACGGCGTCGGGACGCACGGCGCGCCGGGTGAGTGTGTCGGCGGCGATGTCCTCGGCCTCGACCTCGGCGAGGAAGTTCAGGGCGCCCAGGCCGCCGGTGCGCTCCTCCGCGCGGGCGGCGGTCGCGAACAGCGCGCACACGGCGTCGAGGTCGCGGTCCGCGTTGCGGCCCGCCGCGCCGCCGCGCCGGGCCGCCCGCTCCAGGCGGGAGGGCCACGGTGTGCCGTCCCACAGGTCCCACAGCGCCTCCTCGGCGGTCCCTCCGCCCGCCAGTCGCTCCCGTGCCTTCCTGAGCAGCGCGCCCAGGCGCTGCGCGCCACGCGCGTACGTGGGGTCGTGAGCGACCAGGCGCTCGGGTTCCGCGAGCGCCCTCGCGAGCAGCTGGTCCGAGGGCGGGGGCACCGGGTTGCCTGCGGCGCGTTCCTCCTCGCGCAGGGCACGGCCCAGGCGGCGCAGGTCGGCGGCGTCCATGCCGGCCAGCGGCGAGGCGAGCAGGGTGAGCGCGGTCTCGGTGTCCAGCCAGCAGGAGTCCGCCTCCGGATCCGCCTCGGGCCGCCCGGAGGCCTGCGCCACGGCGGCCGACTCCCCGGTGACGGCGGTCTCCTCCCCGGTGAGGACGGCCTGTTCCAGGCTGCCGGCAGCCTGCTCCTCGGTACCTGCGGCCGACACCCTGGCACTGGCCGCCTGCGCCTCAGTGCTTGCGGCCGGCCCCTCGACGCCGCCCACTGCCACCTGCTCCTCGACGACCCCTTCCCCCGCTTCCCCCGCCTCCTCCGAGCGCCGCACCGTCTCCGCGGTCGCCACCGCCCGCAGCGCCGTCAGCAGAGACGCCACCGCCGGCTCGTGGCGCAGCGGCAGGTCGTCACCGTCGACGTCCAGGGACACTCCGGCTGCCGTCAGGGCGCGGCGCAGGCCCGGGAGGGAGCGGGCGCCGGCGCGCACCAGGACGGCCATCTCGCTCCACGGGACGCCGTCCTCCAGGTGCGCCCGGCGCAGGATGTCGGCGATGTTGTCCACCTCGGTGCCCGCCGTCGGATACGTGTGGACCTCGACGCGGCCGCCGTCGCGCACCGGGGTGAGCTCCCGGTGGGCGCGGACCTTGTCGGCGGGCAGGCGGGTGAGCGGCATCCGCCGGGTCAGCAGCCGGGTCGCGGCCAGCAGGGCGGCGCCCGAGCGCCGGGAGGTGCGCAGGACCCGCACGGGCGCGGGAGCGCCGTCCGCGCGCGGGAATGTCTGCGGGAACTGCAGGATGCCGTTCACGTCCGCGCCCCGGAACGCGTAGATCGACTGGTCGGGGTCGCCGAAGGCGAGCAGGGTGCGGCCGTCCCCGGCCAGCGCGCGCAGCAGCCGTACCTGGGCGGGATCGGTGTCCTGGTACTCGTCGACGTAGACCACGTCGTACCGCGCGGCGAGCCGTTCGGCGACCTCGGGGCGGCGGGCGAGGAGCACCGCGCGGTGGACCAGTTCGGCGTAGTCGAGGACGCCCCGCAGGTCGAGGACGTCGAGGTACTCGGCGAGGAAGGCGGCCGCGGCCTGCCAGTCGGGGCGGCCGATACGTCGGGCGAAGTCGGCCAGGGCCTCGGGGCCGAGGCCCAGCTCGCGGCTGCGGGCGAGGACCGCGCGGACCTCGTCGGCGAAGCCGCGGGTGGTCAGACAGGCGCGCAGCTCGTCCGGCCAGCGCACGTGCGCCAGGCCCAGCCGCTCCAGGTCGACCTGGCCGGCCAGCAGCGAGCGGACGGCCACGTCCTGCTCGGGTCCGGACAGCAGCCGCAGCGGCTCGACGAACAGTTCGCCGGCCTGGTGGGCGCGGACCAGGGCGTAGCAGAACGAGTGGAAGGTGGTCGCCTGCGGGACGTGGGCCGCGCCGGTGCGAAGTGCCATGCGGTCGCGCAGGTCGACGGCGGCCCTGCGACTGAAGGTCAGCACCAGGATCCGCTCGGGGTCCTGGCCGCGGGCGATCCGGGCGGCCACGGACTCGACCAGCGTGGTGGTCTTGCCGGTGCCCGGACCTGCGAGGACGAGCAGCGGACCGGTCCGGTGGTCAACCACGGAGCGCTGTGCGGCGTCCAGACGAGGGGGATCCGGTCTGGTCGGCGGGGTACGCACCAGTCGGTAGGCGCCACGGTCCCCCTGCCGCACCCGGGGGTGCGGCAGGCGCCTGGTGGAGGAAGAGGAGCTCACGTGGTTCGCCGGTCCTGGTGGGTGTGCTGGGCTCTGTCACGGCCGGCGCGAAGCGCCGTCGTCGCGGGGACGGACGGCCCGAGGGGTGGGACGGTGGCCGCTGGGGTGAGGGGGACACGCGGAGCCGACGCTACGCCGCCGCCGGGCGCGGAAGGAGGGCTTCGCCTTCTTCCCCTGCTTCTCCCGGTCCTCCCTCGGCACCGCCGTCACGTGTGTCCCTCGAACCACGAACGTACGGCATGCCACGAACGTGCCTCGTTTCCCCCGTACGGGCCATGGGCTCCCCACGACCCCCTCGAATGGCGGAAGCTGTCAGGTGTGACCCTGCGCACGTTCGCCGCCGTCCCACCGGGCCCGTCTCATGTCGAGGCGGGGCAGGTGGCCCTCGGCCGCCCTGCTCGCCTCCTTCAGGGGTGTGCCCTCCGAGCGGTAGTGGGCGAGAGCGCGCAGCTCGTGGCCGGGGAGCAGGACCCCGTCGGCGCGTACCACCCGCCACCACGGGACGGCGCCGCCGTAGAGGGCCATCACGCGGCCCACCTGGCGGGGGCCTCCCCGCTCCAGCCATTCGGCGACGTCGCCGTACGTCATGACGCACCCGGGCGGGATCATCTCGGCGACCTCCAGGACCCGCTCGGCGTACTCGGGCAGCGCGTCGGGGTGCTCGGGGCGGCCGTCGTCCGGAGGGCTCACTTCGCTCATCCGTCCCATCCTGCCCCACCCCACCGACAGCGGACCGCGCCGCGTCCGGGGCGTGGCCCTCGCTCCCGGGCGGTGCCTCGGGCAGACTGTGCGGCCCCGCATATGCACCCTGATGCCCCTGTGTGCCGGTGGGACGTGCCACCATCGTGCGGGCGGTGACCGGTGATACGAGACCAAGAAGAGACCATGAAGCAGCAGGGCGTGCATCCCGATGACGCGGAGGGCACCTCTGGAGTTTCCTCGCGCCCCGGCACCGGCGGCACGGACGCCCAGAGGGCGGGGGGCCCGGGCTCTCCGAAGACCGGCGGCACGGACGCTCCGAAGGCGGGCAGGAAGCCCGCGGAGGAGGACGTCGTGACGCACGCCGACGAACTCGAGGGCGACGAGCCGTTGCTCCCCGCGCGCGTGCACCGTCCCTCGGACCTGATGCGGCTGCTGGTGGGCGTGCTCGCCATCGTCGTACTGCTGGCGATCGCCGGGTTCGCACACGGCACCACCTCGGGCCTCGAACAGGACATCAACAAGGGCACCGGTCAGGCCCCCGACCTGCTCATCAAGATCGCCGGGCTGGCGTCCAGCATCGCGATCCTGCTGGTCCCGGTCGCCTTCGCGATCGAGCGGCTGATCAAACGGGACGGACTGCGGATCGCCGACGGCGTGCTCGCGGCCGTCCTCGCGCACGGGGTGACGCTCGCCACCGACCTGTGGGTCGCCAAGGGCGCCCCGCACTCGATCCAGGACGCGCTCACCCAGCCCTCCCCCGGCAACGTCCACGCGCTCACCGATCCGGTGCACGGCTACCTCGCCCCCGTCATCGCGTACATGACGGCGGTCGGCATGTCCCGCCGGCCACGCTGGCGCGCGGTGCTGTGGATCGTGCTGCTGCTCGACGCCTTCTCGATGCTGGTCACCGGGTACACCACGCCGTTCTCGATCATCCTGACGGTGCTGATCGGCTGGACCGTCGCCTACGGCACCCTGTACGCGGTCGGCTCACCGAACGTCCGCCCCACGGGACGGACCCTGGTGGCGGGCCTGCGGACCGTCGGCTTCCACCCGGTCAGCGCGGCCCGCGAGGAGGCGGCCGAGTCCGCGGACATCGGCGACCGCGGCCGGCGCTACTTCGTCACCCTGGAGGACGGACCACCACTGGACGTCACGGTCGTCGACCGCGAGCAGCAGGCACAGGGCTTCTTCTACCGCGTGTGGCGCAACCTCACGCTGCGTGGTTTCGCCACCCGCCGCAGCCTGCAGTCGCTGCGCCAGGCCCTGGAGCAGGAAGCCCTTCTCGCCTACGCGGCCATCGCGGCCGGCGCCAACGCGCCCAAGCTCATCGCGACCTCCGAGCTCGGCCCCGACGCCGTGATGCTCGTCTACGAGCACACCGGCGGGCGCACGCTCGACTCGCTGGCGGACGAGGAGATCACCGACGAGCTGCTGCACCACACCTGGCAGCAGGTGCGGGCGTTGCAGTCACGGCGCATCGCGCACCGCAGGCTGGCCGGTGACGCGATCCTGGTGGATCGTTCCCGCAAGGTGATCCTCACCGATCTGCGCGGCGGCGAGATCGCGGCCGGTGATCTGCTGCTGCGCATGGACATCGCCCAACTGCTGACGACGCTCGGCCTGCGGGTGGGCGCGGAGCGCTCCGTGGCCTCCGCGGTCGGCGTCCTGGGACCCGACGCGGTCGCCGACTGTCTGCCCATGCTCCAGCCCATCGCTCTGACGCGCTCCACGCGCGCGACGTTGCGCAGGCTGGCCCGGGAGCGGGCGCAGCGGGAACGCGAGGCGGTGCTCGAGGCGTCCCGGCAGGCCAAGCAGGCCCGCCTGGAGCAGGCCGCCCAGGACAGTGGTGACACCGGTCCGGCCGCCCTGGAAAAACCAGAAAAACCCGAGAAGCCGGAAAAAGCGGGGAAGCTGGAAAAGCCGGAGAGGCCCGACAAGAAGGACAAGAAGGCCGAGCGTGCCGAGGCACGGGCGGAGAAGCGGGCCATCGGCGAGGCACTGGAAGAAGCCCGCGAAGAGGATCTGCTCACCCAGATCCGCCACCAGGTGCTGCGGATCAGGCCGCAGGCGCCGGTCGAGCCGGCCCGGCTGGAGCGGGTCCGGCCCCGCACACTGATGAGTTTCATCGCGGGTGCCATCGGCGCCTACTACCTGCTGACCCAGCTCACGCACATCGAGTTCGGCACACTCTTCGCCCACGCCCAGTGGGGCTGGGTGATCGCGGCGGTGCTCTTCTCGGCGCTCAGCTATGTCGCCGCCGCCATGGCGCTGCTGGGCTTCGTACCGGAACGCGTCCCGTTCGTACGGACGGTGGCGGCGCAGGTCGCCGGCTCGTTCGTGAAGATCGTGGCACCGGCCGCGGTCGGCGGCGTGGCCCTGAACACGCGCTTCCTGCAACGCGCGGGCGTGCGCCCCGGTCTCGCGGTGGCCAGTGTCGGCGCCTCGCAGCTGTTCGGGCTCGGCTGCCACATCCTGATGCTGCTGTCCTTCGGTTATCTGACCGGCACCGAGAAGACGCCGTCCCTGTCACCGTCCCGGACGGTCATCGCGGGCCTGCTGACGGTCGCGGTGCTCGTACTGGTGGTCACCTCGGTGCCGTTCCTGCGGAAGTTCGTCGTCACGCGCGTGCGTTCGCTCTTCGCGGGTGTCGTGCCGCGCATGCTGGACGTACTCCAGCGACCGCAGAAGCTGGTCACCGGCATCGGCGGCATGCTGCTGCTGACGTTCTGCTTCGTGATGTGCCTGGACGCCTCGATCCGGGCCTTCGGCGACCAGTCGACCTCGCTCAGCATCGCCAGCGTCGCCGTCGTCTTCCTCGCCGGCAACGCGCTCGGCTCGGCCGCCCCGACCCCGGGCGGCGTGGGCGCGGTCGAGGCCACCCTCACCGTCGGCCTGATCGCGGTGGGCCTGCCGAAGGAAGTGGCCGCGCCCGCAGTGCTGATGTTCCGGCTGCTGACGCTGTGGCTGCCGGTCCTGCCCGGTTGGCTGGCCTTCAACCACCTGACCCGCAAAGGCGCCCTGTAGACACGGCGGTCGCGCGTACTCCGAACGGCCCGCGTCCCGCGCGGGAGGCCGCCGGCGGCGTGAGGATGGGGGCATGCACAAGCGCCACGGGCTGCGCGCCGCCGCCCTGACCACGACCACCGTCCTGCTGAGCGCCCTGACGGCGGGCTGCGGCGGGCTCTCCGTCGGCGGGGGTTCGACGGACCCGGGGCTGGACTGGAAGGACTGCCCGGCGCCGTCCGCGTCGGAGGGCGGCGGGGCGGCACCCTCGCCGCCGCCCAACGGTGGCAAGTGGCAGTGCGCCACCATGAAGGCGCCGCTGGACTGGAGCAAGCCCCAGGGCAAAACGATCGACGTCGCGCTGATCCGGGAGAAGGCGACCGGGCCCGGCAAGCGCATCGGCTCACTGCTCTTCAACTTCGGCGGCCCGGGCGGCTCCGGCGTCACCACGCTGCCCGCGATCGCCCAGGACTACACCAAGCTGCGCACCCGCTACGACCTGGTGAGCTTCGACCCGCGCGGGGTGGGGCGCAGCGCCGGTGTGAAATGCAAGACCGACGCACAGCTCGACCAGTACTTCCAGCAGGACGTGGTACCGCAAACCGCCGCCGAACGTGCCACGTTCGTGAACAACACCAAGCAGTTCAACGCCGCCTGCGAGAAGAACTCCGGGAAGATCCTGCCGCATGTGCGCACCACCGACGCCGCCCGCGACATGGACCTGATCCGCCAGGTACTCGGCGACTCCAAGCTGCACTACTTCGGGATCTCCTACGGCACCGAACTCGGCGGCGTGTACGCACATCTGTTCCCCAAGCACGTGGGGCGCGCGGTCTTCGACGCGGTAGTCGACCCCACCAAGACCCCCGAGCAGACCTCGCTCGGCCAGGCCAAGGGCTTCCAGCTCGCCCTCGACAACTTCGCGAAGGACTGCGCCTCGAAGGGCACCAAGTGCCCGATCGGCAGCAGCGTCCGGAACGTCGAGGACCGCATCGCCGCTCTGCTCAAAAAGCTCGACACCAATCCGCTCCCCGGCATCTTCCCGCGCCGGCTGACCCGGTCCGCCGCGACCAACGGCATCGCCCAGGCCCTGTACTCCAAGGAGCTCTGGGCCCCGCTCACCGAAGGGCTCCAGCGGGCCTACGCCGGCGACGGCCAGATCCTGATGCTGCTGTCCGACGCGATGAACGGCCGCAACACCAACGGCGAGTACAGCAACCTCGCCGCCGCGAACACCGCCATCAACTGCGCCGACCAGAAGCAGCGGTACACCCCCGCCTTCGTGGAGCAGAAACTGCCCGAGTTCCGGGTCGCCTCGCCCGTGTTCGGGGACTTCCTGGCCTGGGGCGTGCTCAGCTGCACCCAATGGGCAGTACCTGGTGCTGCCGCCCACGCCGACGTGAGCGCACCGGGTTCGGCGCCGATCCTCGTGGTGGGCAACACCGGCGACCCGGCGACTCCGTACGGGGGCGCCAAGAGGATGGCGAACGCGCTGGGCAAGGGTGTCGGGGTCGAACTCACCTGGCAGGGCCAGGGACACGGCGCGTACAACAGCAAGAACCCGTGCGTGCAGAACGCGGTGAACAGCTATCTGCTCGACGGAAAGGTGCCACCGGCCGGGACGGTCTGCGCTTAGCCGGGCGAAGGGCCGCGACCTCCCCACCTCACACGAAAAATAGCAGGTCAGAGGGTTATCCACAGGCTCCCACGGGAGTGATGGGATCCGCCTACCATGGCCTGAACACTCCCCTCGGCCGATCCGCGGGGAGCCTGTGAGGGGGGAAGCACATGGCGCGTCTGGCGCAGTGGGCGGCCGCGGTCGCCGCCACGGTGCTGCTGGCCGGATGCGGCGGCGATCCGGTCGGCCGAAGCGCGGACGACGGAAAGAACCGGTCCGCTCCCGCGCCGGCCGCACAGTCCGGCTCACCGTCCGCGCGGCTGCCTTCCTCACTCACCTCGCAGCAACTCGACTGGGGCCACTGCGAGGCCACGGCCGACTCGCCCGCGCCGGGCGACGAATGGCTGTGCGCGACGCTCAAGGCACCGCTGGACTGGTCCCGGCCGGACGGCGAGACCATCGGCCTCTCCCTCATCCGCGCCAGGGCCACCGCGGAGCGCACCGGTTCCCTGCTGTTCAACTTCGGCGGCCCCGGCGGCTCCGGCGTGGCCGCGCTGCCGTCGTACGCCTCCGAGGTCACCGCCCTGCGGCAGCGATACGACCTGGTGAGCTGGGATCCCCGCGGGGTCGGCGGCAGTTCGGGCGTGCGCTGCCGCAACGACCGGCGGATCCAGGCCGCCGAGGCGATCGACGTGACACCGGACACCGCGGCCGAGGAGCGGGCCTACTTCCAGGACGCGGCCGACTTCGGCCAGGGCTGCCGGAAGGCGGCCGGGAAGCTGCTCGCGCACGTCTCGACGACCGACACCGCCCGGGACATGGACCTGATCCGCCACGTCCTCGGCGACGCCGGAATGCACTACTTCGGCATGTCCTACGGCACCGAACTCGGCGGTGTGTACGCCCACTTGTTCCCGCAGCGCGTCGAGCGGGTGGTGCTGGACGCGGTGGTGGACCCGACAGCGGACTCCGTGGGCCACGCGCTGAACCAGGCGAGGGGCTTCCAGCGGGCGCTGGACGCCTACCTGAAGTCCACCGGCCAGGATCCCGAGCGCGGTTCGCGGAAGATCGCGGATCTGCTGCGGCGAATCGACGCCGAGCCGCTGCCCACGACCTCCTCCGGGCGGAAGCTGACGGAGGCCTCGGCGCTCACCGGCATCGCGCTGCCGCTCTACAGCAAGAGCGGCTGGCCGGCCCTGACGAGCGCCCTCGCCGCGGCGGAACAGGGCGACGGCTCGGGGCTGCTGTCCCTCGCCGACGCCTACAACGACCGTGACGACTCGGGCCACTACGGCACGACGACCCACGCCCAACGGGTCATATCGTGCCTGGACGCCAAGCGGCGGCCGACGCCGGAGGAGGCGAGGAAGCTGCTGCCCGAGTTCGAGCGGATCTCGCCGGTGTTCGGCGCCTTCATGGCCTTGGACACAGCCGGCTGGTGCCACGACTGGCCGGTGCCCGGTCAGTACGACACCCCTCGGGTCAGCGCGCCGGGGGCGGCGCCGATCCTGCTGATCGGCAACACCGGGGACCCGGCGACGCCCTACGAGGGCGCCCGGAGAATGGCGGACGCGCTCGGCAAGGGCGTCGGTGTGGAGCTCACCTGGAAGGGCGAGGGCCACGGGGCGTACGGCAGCGGAAGCGACTGCGTGGACTCGACGGTGAACGCGTATCTGCTGCACGGCACGGTGCCGAGGGACGGCAAGGTCTGTTCATGAGAGAGCCCGTCGCCAAGCCCAGCGGTTGAAGTCGTCGCGGTTGACCGGGCGACCGCGATCCCGATGGAGGAGCAGTGATGTTGTAACCGGCTCTCCGCCGACCGCCCGCCACGGCAGGGTCACAGCGGCCGGCGGATGATGACGCCGTACCGGTCCGCGACCCACGTTCCGCGGGAGGCCCGAAGATCGTGCGGAGCTACGTCGGTGAGGCCGGCCGCCGAGACAGCAGGGTCGAAGTACGCCGTGCACCACTGGTTGTAGCGCAGCGGCTTGCCCGCGGGCATGGTGAACAACAGCGCGCATTCACCGCCGGGCAGCTCTTCGAGGTAGGCCACGAGTCGCTTCGCCAGTGACGTGAGCCATGCTCGGTCTCCGATCTGCGATTGGTGCTGGTTTGCGCCACCGCGGACACCAGAGACTGTCAGGGACCAAGTGCAGCTGTGGCGCTACCGTGCCCGATCGGCCGGGGAATCGCGGGGAACGGCGGTGTCCGACGGGCAGTGCGCATGACGACGACCCCGACCGTAACGCCTGGTCAGGGGCCGTAAATCATTGTGGTGGGTGTGGGATTTGAACCCACGGTGACTCGCGCCGCGACGGTTTTCAAGACCATTCAGGCATTGGCTCGCCCATCACGGTTCCGCCAACTTCCGACGAGGAGTGGCACCGACATCAGGAGCAGGACACCTTCGACGGCCAGGCTGACCAGCCCGAGCGGTTCGGTCCAATTGCCGATGTCCTCGCTGTAGGCGGGCAGTCCCGGCCCCCTGGAGAGGACATAGCCCAGCAAGGGGCCGGCGGCGACCCCGGTTGCCAGCAGCCATCCCAGTTGGACGAGGCCGATGAGGAGCAACACGGCGGTGACCACGGCCGCGATCTCCAGGACGCGGTAAGCGACGCCGATGTAGTAGGGGTCCACTGTTGCCGTGATACCGCCTTGGTCAGTGACATGGATGGCGGCCACCGCGAGGGACAGCAGAGCTCCCGCCCCCCTGGCCACCCAGGTAGCCCCCGGCACCGCCGCGGTGTGGTGTGACATGCGGAGGCACCTCTTTCTTCCTTCGGCGGCGCACGGCTGCGGCGCCGCGATTCCGTCCACGCGCTTGGCTCCTGAAGAGACGGCGCGCTCCTGTGTCAGGCCCCAGCCTCAGCGGACGGCGGCTTGACGTCGCCCCCGGCGGTGCAGAGGAGTGACGCGGAAGAGGCGCCGCCGCGAGCGGCTCTCCTCCATCAGCGGCCCGGGTGCCCACGGCGTCGGGACTCCGCAAGGTTGGTTGGCAGAGCACCGTTGCCGCGCGAGGAGGGAGGACCACCTCGTGGAGGCCGACGCCGGGATCTTCGGCACGTGCGTCGACCCCAACGCCAGCGGGCTTTTTGTTCGCTTCACGCTGCGTGACGGGGACCGGGCAGGCCACCGGCCAAGCCAGCTCCGTCGCCCGCGCGGACCACTGCCCCGTGTGGCTGCGATCGCGGTTGTGGTCGGCCCGTCGTGAACCCGTTCGGCATACACCGCACGAAGCTTGAACGGCCGTGCACTCGTCCGCCGTTCGCTGACAGACGGGCCGTCCGAGTGAAACCCTCCAGCCGAGGTGAGCATGCCGAAAGTGTCCGTTAGATTCCCTTATAGCCCGACGATGATTCAGGCGACCGGCGCCATCGGTCACGCGTTCGGGGATGCGTGATCGCATTCGGAAGAGGTGACCTCGGCGCCACGATGACAGGCGCTGCTCTCGCCTGCGGCCTTTGATGAACGCAGCGCCAGCCCCTGCCGCAACCTCTCACGCCACGCGGCACGATCCCCACGAGCCAAGCGACGGTGGCGGCTTGCGACGCGGGTTATCCGCCGGCGACGTGACCACAAGGAGTGAACATGGGCATAAGGCCCAGCTTGGCCCGTGCGTTCGTGGTGATGGTCGCGTACGCATCAATCGCTGCTTGCGCGACGCCCGGGACGCAGGAATCTGTGAGGTCGAACGCCAGCCCCTCAGTACAGGGCACGCTGATCCAACCTCCAGCGCTGCCCGGGGCGCAGCCGATCTCGGGGAACGACCGGGTGTACACCGCCGACCAGGCCTCCAACACAGTGAGTGTCATCAATCCGGCGACGAACACGGTGCTGGGCACGATCGCTCTGGGCAAGCCGCGGTTGGACCCCAGCGCGGACGTACTGGGGGCCATGTACGACGGGCAGATCGACGTGCACGGCCTGGGCTTCTCCGGGGATGGGAAGTGGCTCAACGTGATCGATGTGACCACCAACGCCGTCCATGTCATTGACACCGCAACCAACAAAGTGGTGCGCACCGTGTACGTCGGCCGGGCGCCGCACGAGGGATTCTTCTCGTCGGACGGCACGCGGCTGTGGGTGGCGGTGCGCGGTCAGGACTACATCTCGGTGATCGACTGGCGGGCCGGCAAGGAGGTCGACCGGATCCACACCGAGGACGGGCCGTCGAAGGTGGTCTTCAGCCCCGACGGCAAGCTCGCCTACGTCAACCACCTGCGCGCCCCGAGGCTGGACGTGATCGATGTGGCCTCCCGCCGGATCATCAAGCGTGTGCAGATCCCCGCAGAGGCGGGCGGGTCCTCCGACGAGGCCATCTCACCCGACGGCCGGGAGATCTGGCTCGGTATGCCCACCAACGGCCGGACCACCGCTGTGCTCAATGCACGCACCTACCGTGTGGAGGCGGTGCTGAAGACGGGGCCGCGCACCAACCACCCCAACTTCGTCACGGTCGGCGGCGTCGACTACGCCTACCAGACCGTGGGCGGACTGAACCAGACCTTGGTGTACCGCCGATCGCACACCGGGGGGCCGCCCACGCTGGTGAAGACCATCCACAACAGCGGCCACGGTCCCCACGGCATCTGGCCGAGCCCCGACAACACCAGGGTCTACGTCGCCCTGCAGAACTCCGACGCGGTCGACGTCATCGATACGCACACGAACTCGGTGATCAAGACCCTTCCCATCGGCCAGTCACCCATGGCGCTGGTGTACGTGGCGCGCAGCACTCCGGCCACCAGCACAAACAATGTGGGCCGGCAAGGTCTGGGCATGCGCACGCAGAACCTCCCTCTGCGCGTCTCCGGTAGCTCCGGCCAGGGCACGGCCCTGATCCGGGCACTCCCCGGCATCGACGAAGTCACCATCGGAGCCACTGGGTTGCCAGCCAACCAGCAGTTCACCGCCTACGCCGGCGACGGCACCCGCACGACAGCGCTGATGTCCATGATGAGCAACCAGTTCGGCAACATCGACGAAGGCCTGTCCTATTCGTACTTCTTCGCCAACCACTACACCTCCATCATCCTCAAGCCCGGAACTCCACCGGGCGAGCACGAGCCAGGCCCGGCAATGCCCCAGGCATGACGAGCCAAGGGCACAGGGCGGCGCAGTCGGTGCGGTCGGCGCGTGATGGGTGACCTTCGCTGCGACCCGGGCGGCTTCCGCAGCGCCGACCGCCTGGCCGACGGCAGGCCGGTGCTGCTGTCGACGAGCAGGGAGCCGTACGACCTCACCACCGGCGCTCTCGTCGTCCTCCCCGAGGGAGAGCCGCACGCCGGGGCACTGTGTCGTGAACCGGATGGCCACGATCGGCATCACCGTCAGCCACGCCGTGGAGCAGCCCGAGCCCAGGCAGGCGACCACCGAGGAGGCGTCGCTCCTGGGCATCCACAAGGCCGCGCTCAGCAGGGGCGGCCTGAGGAGACGGCGGACATCGTGGTGCCCGCCGCTCACTGCGAGATCGTGTACGAGATCCCGATCAACCGCTAGCCCACACAGGCGGCATCGCGCAGCAAAACGGGCCCTGGCCGTTTCACCTGGTCAGGGCCCGTTCCCCTTTCAAGATCGCCCTGTCGACCGCGGCGCCCCAGTAGAACGCCGCCCACGGTGTGCGGGCAGGGAGCGCCGTGGCCCGGGGCGAATTAGCCCACGGCATCTGAGCTGGTCAGAGCCGTGGCCTTCTTCTGTTCCGTTGGTCGGCGGAACGGTTGATCAGTAGACCGGCTTGTCCGGCTCGATCTGGTTGACCCAGCCGATCACGCCGCCGCCGACGTGCACGGCGTCCGCGAAGCCCGCGGACTTCAGCACGGCGAGGACTTCCGCACTGCGGACACCCGTCTTGCAGTTCAGGACGATCTTCTTGTCCTGCGGGAGGCTCTCCAGGGCGGAGCCCATGAGGAACTCGTTCTTCGGGATCAGCCGGGCGCCCGGGATGGAGACGATCTCGAACTCGTTCGGCTCGCGGACGTCGATGATCTCGATGCTCTCACCGTCGTCGATCCACTCCTTGAGCTGCTTGGGAGTGATCGTCGAGTCCGCGGCCGCCGCCTGGGCCTCCTCGGAGACGACGCCGCAGAAGGCCTCGTAGTCGATGAGTTCGGTGACGGTCGGGTTCTCGCCGCAGACCGCGCAGTCGGGGTCCTTGCGGACCTTGACCTGGCGGTACTGCATCTCCAGGGCGTCGTAGATCATCAGGCGGCCGACCAGCGGCTCGCCGATGCCCGCCAGGAGCTTGATGGCCTCGTTGGCCTGGATGGAACCGATGGACGCGCACAGCACGCCCAGGACTCCGCCCTCGGCGCAGGAGGGGACCATGCCGGGGGGCGGCGGCTCCGGGTAGAGGCAGCGGTAGCAGGGGCCGTGCTCGGACCAGAAGACGGAGGCCTGGCCGTCGAAGCGGTAGATCGAACCCCATACGTACGGCTTGTTCAGCAGCACGCAGGCGTCGTTGACCAGGTACCGGGTCGCGAAGTTGTCCGTGCCGTCGACGATCAGGTCGTACTGGCTGAAGATCTCCTTCACGTTGTCGGCCTCGAGCCGCTCCTGGTGAAGGACCACGTTCACGTACGGGTTGATGCCCTTGATGGTGTCGCGCGCGGACTCGGCCTTGGGACGGCCGATGTCGGACTGGCTGTGGATGACCTGGCGCTGCAGGTTCGACTCGTCCACCTCGTCGAACTCCACGATGCCGAGCGTGCCGACGCCCGCCGCGGCCATGTACATCAGACCCGGCGAACCCAGCCCGCCGGCACCCACAAAGAGCACCTTGGCGTTCTTCAGCCGCTTCTGCCCGTCCATCCCCACGTCGGGGATGATCAGGTGGCGGGAGTACCTGCGGACCTCGTCTACGGTGAGCTCGGGAGCGGGCTCGACCAGGGGTGGCAGCGACACGGGGACTCCGTTGGTCGGTCAAACACTACGGTTGTTCTCCTCGTAACACTGCCACGGCCTTCTTCATTCCGAGACACCTCGTCCGATCCGCGAGACGATTTCGTCCCAGTAACCGGGCATGTCCTCCCAGGGGGCGGCCGTGCCGCCGCGGTCGGAGCGGTCGGTGAACCAGATGGTCGCCGCGCCCTGCCAGCGGGCGATGCGCAGCGCCTCGTCGAGGTGGCCGCGCGGGACGCCGTGCACGAAGTGGCAGAAGCGCTCGGGCGGATAGTCGGCGGTCCACTCCGCGGCCTGCGACCAGCGGTAGTCGCTCCACGGGCCGCGGAAGGTCACCAGTTGGTCGGCGTTCTCGGCGTAGCCGGGGTGCGGGTGGGTGCCGTGGCCGAGGACGACATGGGCATCGTCACGCACGGCCCGCAGCGCGCCGATCGTACGGCGGACCTCGGACAGCCCGGCGCGGTCGGCGGGGCAGCGGTCCAGCAGGAAGCCGTCGGCCCGGTACCACTCGAGGTACCGCCGCGCTTCGGAGATCAGCTCGGTGAAGGACCGGGCGCCGTGCGCGGCGTCGAGGTGGCCGAGGACGCGGACGCCCGCGTTCCTCAGCCGTCCCGCCGCCTCCAGGCAGTGCGGGTCGGGCTGGACGCCGGGGCCGTCGGCGACGTTGAGGACGACCCAGTGCAGGGGCGTCCCGGGCCGGGTGAGTTCGCTCCACTCGGCCGGCGCGAGAAGGGGGTGGGCCCAGCCGGGGACACCGAGTCCGGTGCGCAGTCCGGTGCTCGAGATGCCCACGGAGGTGCTGGTCAGATACGGCATGCCGCCTCCATCCAGATGTCGGCCAGGGACTCTTCGAGGTTGATCCGGGGCCGCCAGCCGAGCCGGTCGCGGGCGGTGCGCACATCGGCCTGCTGCCAGCTGCCGCAGCCGTCGGGGTACGGGTACGCCACCGGGGCGGAATGGTCCGACTCGGCCCGGGGGTGCCCGATGGCGGCCCTGAGGTGGCCGCCGGGCGGGCCGTCGAGCTCGTGCAGGGCGCCCCCGTATCCGGCGACGCGGGCGAGGATCGCCGCGGCGTCGCGCAGCCGGACGGCGCGGCCCGAGCCGATGTTGATGACGCCCTGGGCGGCCGAGAGGGAGGCGGCGTGGACGGCGCGGGCCACGTCGCGGACGTCGACGAAGTCGCGCTGGACGCCGAGACCGCCGAGTTTGAGGTCGCTGTCGCCGGACTGCATGGCGCGGCGCATGGCCTCGGCGAGCCGGCCGAGCGGCGAGCCGGCCGGGGTGCCGGGTCCGGCGGGCGAGAAGACACGGAGCACGACGGCGTCGAGACCGGAGCCGAGAACCAGTTCGGTGGCGGCGAGCTTGCTGACGCCGTACGGGCCGCCGGGGCGGGGCACGGCGTCCTCGGCCGTGGAGGAGCCGGGCTGGCTGGGGCCGTACTCGGAGCTGCAGCCGACCTGCACCAGGCGGGCGCCGCAGCCGCTGCGGCGCAGGGCCTCGCAGACGGTGGCGACGGCGACGGTGTTGTGCCGGGTGAGGTCGCGGGCGCCGCCGCGGGTGGCGCCCGCGCAGTTGACGACGACGCCGGGGTGGACCGCGTCCAGGAAGCGGGTGAGCGCTCCGGGGCTGCCGGCTGCGAGGTCGAAGCGGACGTCGGCGTCGTCGCCGCGGCCCAGCGCGGTGAGCTGGACGGCCGGGTCGGCGAGCAGACGGTCGGCGACGAAACGGCCGAGGTATCCGTTGGCTCCGATCAGCAGAACCCTCATCGGGCGGCTCCCGGGGTGTGCGCTCCGGTGGCTCCGGATGCTCCGGACGCTCCGGATCGGGCGGTGATCATTTGGTGTTCTCCTTCTGGGCGGTGGTGCGACGGGCTCCGGCGGTGGCTCGGGGCCTGCGTCGGCTCAAGTGCCTGCGGTCGGCGGGGAAACGCGGGCGGCACCCGTGGCTGCGGCCGTACGGGGGCACGCGGGAGTGATCGGGGCCGGCCCCGTGTCCCTCACGGCTGCGGCTGCGCTCGCGCATGGGCGGAGGCCCGGGTCAGCGTGCGGGTCGCGTGCAGGAGGAGGGCCAGGGCGGCGGCTCCGCAGACGAGTGCGGGTACGCCGCCGGGGCCCCAGGCGGTTACGAGGGTGTCGACAGGGGTGGCGAGGGCGCCGCAGCCGGGGAGGCGGGCGGTGAAGACGCCGGCCTGGGCCGCCACTTCGGCCGCGGCCGCGGTGCCGAGGGCGACGGCCGGGGCGTGTGTGAAGCCGTGCGTGGTGAGGAGGCGCGCGAGCAGCAGCAGCGCGCCCAGTGCGAGGGCCGGGGCGTATCCGGCGGGCTCGTCCAGGATCGCGCCGCACACCGCGAGCAGGGCGGCCAGGGCGCACAGGAACAGGCCGAACGCGCCGAGCAGCAGGGGTCGTACGGACGCGGCGAACTCCTCGAGGCCCCGGCTGGCGGTCACCTTGCGCCGGGCGCCCACGGCGAAGAGGTGCGCGGTCCAGGCCGCCGGTCCGCAGGCCAGGGCGAGGGCCAGCACGGGGGCGGTGGTCAGGGGCCAGGGCCCGGCCGCGGTGCCGTCGGGAAGCCCGTCGGGCCCGCCGCCGACGGCCGCGCCGAGCAGGCCGTCGCCGAGGAGGGCGTAGCCGAGGAGCCAGCACGTCCACATGCGCGTGCCGGGCGTGTGCGGGCCCGGAAGCGTGCGCTCCTCGGCGCTCAGCGGGCCACGGCGGAGTACGGCGCGCAGGCCCAGGCCCACGGCCACGACACCGAGCGCGGCGACGGCCAGCCGTGTCCGGCCCTCGGTCAGACGCAGCCCGGCCACGGCGGCGGCGCACAGGGCGCCGGGCAACAGGCCGAACGCGACCCGGCCGAGGCCCAGTCGGGGTACGGCGGCGGCCTCGTGCCGCGGGGGTGTCTCGGCGTCTCGGCTGATCCGGGCGTACATCTCCTCGGCGAGGGAGAAGACGTCACGGTGGCGGAAGCGGGCGGCGGTGCGGTCGGTGACGCCGTGCGCCTCCAGGCCCGCGGCGATCTCCAACGGGTCGACGGCCCTTTCGCACAGCTCGCGGTGACGGTGCATCAGCACCTTGACCGGGTCGGCCGCACCGCGCCGGGAGGGCACGGAGGGGCTCTGGTCGAGGGCCGGCTCGCCGAAACCGCCGACCGGACCGCCCCGGCCGGTCGGGGTACCGAGGTCGTCTCCTGTTCTCGGGCCGCTCATCGGGAAGCCTCCGTGGTGGTCGTGGGGGCCGCGCACCCCGTCGGTGAGCCGGTGGCCCAGCTGGGGCGCGAGCGTGCCGCGACGTGGTCCACGGCCCGGGTCCAGCGGCCGGGCACGTGAGCCTCGGCGGGCGCGGCGAACGGAAGGGGCTCGCCGGTCTCGTCGAGGACGACGCGCTGGACCGGGCAGTGCGAGACGACCTCCAGGTAGATGCCGTGGAACGCCGCGATGTTCTGCTCGGTGGTGAACAGTTCGAGCGCGCGGGCGCGGGCGGCGGCGCCCAGGCGCGCACGGCGCTCGGGGTCGCGCAGCAGGTTCACGCACACCTCGGCGAGCGCCCGCGGATTGCGCGGGGGCACGACCACTCCGGTGCCGCCGACGATCTCGACGACCGCGCCGACGTCCGTGGAGACCGTCGCTCGGCCGCAGAGCATGGCCTCGATCAGGCCGAGCGGGAAGCCCTCGACCACGCTCGACAGGACGACCACGGCGCCCGAGGCGTAGGCGTCCGCGAGGGTCGGCACCTCCGGGCCGCCGATCTCCTCGAAGGACACCGGGTTGTGCCCGACGGTGTGCGGGCCCTCGGCCTCGTCGGGGAAGAGCTGGGCGGCGAGCGCCCTGCAGTGGCCCAGGTAGGCGGCGCCGTCCGAGCCGGTTCCCGCGCTGACGATCCGCAGTCGTGCCTTCGGTTCCTGCTTGCGCACCTCGGCGAAGGCGTGCAGCAGGGACACCAGGTCCTTGGCCGGCCCGACACGGCCGACCCACACGAGCGTGTCCGGGTCGGCGGCCTCCGGCGACTCCCCGGCCTCGGCGAAGGGGGCGGCGTCCATGCCCGGGTGGATGGTGCGCAGCTTGGCGCGGTCGGCGCCGCAGCGCTCCTGCCAGCGTCGGGCGTGCGCGTTGCCGTGGGTGACGACGGCGGCGCGCTGGTAGACCTCGGCGGCGAGACTGCCGTGGAAGGCGGCGAGCAGGGCCCGCACGGCCGGGGTGGTCCCGTCGGCGCCGGCGGCGAGGTAGTGCGCGCGCAGGTGTACGCCGTACTCGGTGACCAGCAGGGGCACGCCGGTGAAGTGGCGGGCGAGCAGTCCGGACAGGGCCGCCGTGCCGCCGGCCGCCGCGTGGCAGAGATCGGTGGCGCCGAGTCCGTCGTCCTCGTACCAGTCGAGCGACAGCGGGCTCAGTGCCTGTCGCAGATGCGCGGCGACCGCGAGCAGATCGGGGACGCGGGCCTCGCGCGCCGCCCGCGGTGCGCCGGGCGCTCGGCAGGCGCGTTCCAGCGCGCGGACGGCGGCTTCCGAGCGCAGGGCGCGCGCCAGGCCGCCCTCGTCGCGGGCGAGTTCGGCGAGGCCGTACAGCCCGCTGCTGAAACGGTCCGCCTCGATTTCGGCACCGCCCGTGGCCGTCGCCCCGCCGGGCTCGCCGAACTCGCGCAGATCGCCGCCGCTCGCCGCGACCAGCGCCGACGCCAGCTCCCCGTAGCACTCGGCGAAGCGCCGGCGCGCACGCCGTCCGTACGCGGTCCCGTCGTCCTCGGCCGCCCATGGGGACGCGGTGCGGACCCGGCTGACCTGTGGCGGCAGCGGCACCCAGCCCTCGTCCTCCTGCTGCCGGCTGCGGCTGAGCGCGTAGAGGTCGAACTCGTGCCGTTCGAGCCCGCGCACGAGCCGTTCGCACCAGAGTCCGGCGTCACCGCTCACATACGGATAGCCACCCTCCGTCACCAGTCCGATGCGCACGCGTGCACCCCCGATCTCCCGTCTGTCCCGTGTGGGGAGCCGCCGTCGCACCGGCGGCTCGCAGCGGGACGAACGTATGCGGACATGACGGTGGCGTGATGGACGGTTGTCCATCACGCCACCAAAAGGGGTGAACAGTCGTAACTTTCCCGCACGGACGGCGTTCCGTCGCGCTAGGAGATCAACCGGACACGAACCATCACGCCGCGGTCCGGTCCGGCCGGCCTCCGGTCACTTCCCCGGATAGGGCCAGGCATTGGGCAGGCAGTGGATTCCGTCGTGGTCGAGGAACTTCGTCTGCTGCTGCATGACGGGCGCCGGCGCGCCGTCCTTGTCGCAGGTGACGTGGCCGAAGCCGAGCCGGTGGCCGACCTCGTGGTTGATCAGCATCTGCCGGTAGGCGTACATCTCGTCGCCGTAGGTCTGGGAGCCCTGCGCCCACCGGTAGGCGTTGATCATCACGCGTTCGGTGGCGGCCGAGTCGCAGGAGACGTTGTCCACGGTGGTGTCCAGGCCGGACTTGGCGCACCAGATGGCGGTGGTGCCCGGGCTGGCGAGCGTGATGACGAAGTCGGGGCGGCCGGAGGAGATGCGCTCGAAGGCGCGGGCACCGTTGTGGGCCCAGCTGCGGTGGTCGTTGAGCGTCTTCTGCACGGCCGCGGCGAAGAGCTCGCCGTCCAGGCCGAGGCCCTGCTCCACGTCGACGCGGTAGGTGTACTTGCGTCCCGTGCCGGGCGCCTTGGCGAAGCCCGGAACCGCGTCGAACCGGCCGGAGCCCTTCAGGGCGGGCCTGAGCGGGTACTTCGTGCTCATCTTCTGGTCGTACGTCAGTGCCGACACGTTCGGCGGCGCGGACGGGGCCGCCTTGCCGTCCCCGCCCGCGATGCCGGCGGTGCCGGGCCCCGCCCGGTCGGTCGCGGACTGGGAAAGCACCCCGGCGCCGGACTGGTCCTCGGCGACCTGCCCGGCGACGACGACGGCGAGCACGGTGGTGACGGCGGCGGCCGCTATGCCGGTGAACGCCTTCCCCTTGGTCGCGGTCCCCCGTACGGACTCGCCGGCCGGTCGTGCGGTGTCGTCCCCGCCGTCCACCGCGTCCTGCCCGGCCGGAGCGAAGGGCGGTGCCGCGGTCGGGTTCGCGGTGCTCACGCCACCGCGGGGCCGGGGGGCGAAGACGTCGTCGTCCTCGTCGAAGGCGTCGAGGTAGTCCTGCCGCGGCCCGGCGGGCGAGGCCCGCCGCTGCCGGGGAATCGGAGCGCGGGTACGCACGGAGGCGGCGGTGGGAGCGGTGGAGCCGACGAGGCCCGTCGAGCTGCCGAGACCGGCGGCCGTCGGTCCCTGCGCCCCGCCCCCGTTCATGCCTTGCGTTCCCAACTGCCCCCAGCCGCCACCGGTTTCCCGCTGCTCCGGGTGCCCACCTCGAACCGGCGGAATCCCGCCGGCCGGGGTCCCGTCGGGCAACCGCGGAACCCCGCGAGCCGGTGTGCCGTCGGCAAGTCGGGGACCTCCCCGCGCCGGAGCGCCGGTGCCGTCGGCGAAACGCGGTGTCCCGTCCTGGAAGCGGGGCCCGCCGCCGGCCGGCCCCGCGGAGGTGGTCCGCTGTCCGAGTGCCGGGCCGGGGTTCGGCCCCGCACCCGGCCCCGGCCGACCACCGGGACCGTGCCAGGGCTCGGCGCCGTCCCGGTTCTCGCGGGCGTCCCAGCGCTCCGGGCCGCCGTGCGGCCCGTGGCCGTCCCGTGGCCCGTACCCCTCCTGGGGCGGCCGGTCGTCCCGGCCGGTGCTCGTGTTCTTGGTCCTGCCCTTGGGCGCGGGCCCGCGGCGGCTGTGGCGTCCCACGTCGGCCCTCAGCCCCCCGCCGCGCCGGAGGAGGCTCCACCGCCGGCCTCCGGGCCGGAAGCACCACCGACCGCCCGGGCGCCGGAAGCGCCACCGCCGGTCCGCGCGCCGGAAGTCCGGCCGGCCGTCCCGGCCCTGGAAGCCCCACGGCCGGCTTCGGCACCGGCGGACTCGACGCCGGTCCGTACGCCGCCGTCACCCCCGACCCCGGCGGCCGCTCCCGGTTCCGTCATCGATCCGGCCTCCAAATCTCCCGTGTCCAGCAGTAGTTCGCGGAAGGCGGTAGCCACGGTCTCCGGGTACTCCATCATCGCCACATGGCCGGCGTCCGGCAGGGTGAGGAGGCGGGAGTCGCGGAAGGCACGGGCCGCCCGCTGCGCCATGCGGAAGCCGACGAGCTGGTCACGGCCGCCGTAGATCAGCAGTGTGGGCGCGAGGACCCGCGCCGCCTGCCGCCACAGGCCGTGCTGACCGCCCAGCGTGTACGCGTCCACGATCCCGCGCGCGGAGCGCGACATCGCGTCCCAGAAGTATGGCAGTTGAAGCCGCCGCTCCATCTCCCGCACCGCGTTGCGGAACCCCTCGGGCGTCACCCGCCCCGGGTCGCCGTAGCAGAGGGCCATGACCCCGCGGACCCGCTGCTCCGCCGTCCACTCCCGGGTGAGCCGGGTGAACAGGGTGGTCACGCCGGGCACCGCGAGCAGGCCGGTCGGGACGGCGGTGCGCTGCACCCGGAGTTCGGGCAGCGCGGGCGAGACGAGCGTGAGCGTCCGCACGAGATCGGGCCGCAGCGCCGCGACGCGCGTGGACACGGCGCCGCCCAGCGAGTTGCCCATCAGGTGCACCGGTCCGCGGTCCGAGGCGTCGAGGAAGCGGATCACCGCGCGCGCGTGGCCGGTGACGGAGTAGTCGCCGTCGTCCGGTGGCGGGGAGTCGCCGAAGCCCGGCAGGTCGACCGCCTCGCCGTCGACGACACCGTCGAGCAGCGGCATCAGCGCGGACCAGTTCCGGGAGGAGCCACCGAGGCCGTGCACGTACAGCGCGGGCGGCAGTCCCTCCCGCGCGGGCGGCCGCGTGCGTACCGACAGTGTGATCCCCGGCAGTTCGACCGAGCGCAGCCGCTCGCCCTCCTCGACCCCGACGGGCGTCACCCGCGGGAAGACGTTGGCGGGCGGCACGAAAGGCAGCTCGGTCGAAGACATGCGGGCAATGTTACGAGACGATCACGTAGCGACTCATGTGTTCGCCTGTGTTCGCGGTCACAGATCGTGCGCGGGCAGGACCGCCGATCGGGCCGCGGATCGCATAGCGTCGCCATCGGGTGTCTCCTAGGCTCATACAGAGGGCACCCGCCCATGGCCCCTGCTTCTTCCAGGGACATTCGCAGGGACATTCCGCAGGAAGGGAGCCCAGCATGGCATTCGACCCCACCGATCCCGAGACGTTCGAGGACGGCGACGCCACGGAGATCGCCGTCGAGGCCCCGGAGGGCGACGCCGCCGAGCAGCACGCGGACGTGGCGCCGGACCACGACGAACCCCTCACCGGGGACCCGGACAGCGCCAACGAGGCCGATCTCATCGAGCAGGCGCGGGTCGTCTCCATCGACGAGGACGACTACCGGTGAGGGACGGGGCGGACGGGGTGGCGCATGAGGCGACGCTCGGGACGCGCGGCGGGAGAGACCGCCGCTGAGCAGGAGCGGAGGGTTATGCCCACCTTGAGCCTGTTTGAAACGCTCTATGCCGCTTTTGTCGCCGTCCGGTCCGTGAAATCCTGCGCTCGCACCGCGCACACCACGGTTACCGAAAAGTACGATGGCGGCGCGGCGCACACCGCATGTGGACGACTTTGGGAGGCGGCGTGACAGCCATCGAGCAGACAGAGGCGGCACGCCCGCGAGGCACGCGCCTGCCGCGCCGTGCCCGACGGAACCAGCTGCTGGGCGCCGCCCAGGAAGTCTTCGTGGCACAGGGCTACCACGCGGCCGCCATGGACGACATCGCCGAGCGCGCCGGCGTCAGCAAGCCGGTGCTCTACCAGCACTTCCCCGGCAAGCTCGACCTCTACCTCGCCCTGCTGGACCAGCACTGCGAGGCGCTCATCCAGTCGGTACGGGGCGCGCTCGCCTCGACCACCGACAACAAGCAGCGCGTGCGCGCCACGATGGACGCGTACTTCGCCTACGTCGAGGACGACGGCGGCGCCTTCCGGCTGGTCTTCGAATCCGACCTGACGAACGAGCCGGCGGTGCGCGAGCGCGTCGACAAGGTCACCAACGAGTGCGCCGAGGCGATCTGCGAGGTCATCGCGGAGGACACGGGCCTCTCGCGCGCGGAGTCGATGCTGCTGGCCTCGGGCCTCGGCGGACTCGCCCAAGTGGTGGCCCGTTCCTGGCTGAACAGCGACCGCAGCGTCCCCCGCGACCAGGCGGTCCAGTTGCTGGCGTCCCTGGCGTGGCGCGGCATCGCCGGCTTCCCGCTGCACGGCGCCGAGCAGCACCACTGAGCGCGGGCGGCACCCCCGCACCCCGCCGGGGCACCGCCGTACGGGGGTTCTGTTCCCGTGGGCTGTTCGCTCCTGGCGTTCCCGGGCGGAGCGTGCTCGTCCCCTCACCGGGCTAATGTGTGCTGGTACGGCGCGGAAGGTCGCGCACTTCACTGACCGTCGGAGGGACATAGCCGTGGAGGTCAAGATCGGCGTGCAGCACGCGCCCCGCGAGATCGTTCTGGAGAGCGGTCAGACCGCCGAGGAGGTCGAGCGGGCGGTGTCCGAGGCGCTGGCCGGGAAGTCGCAGCTGCTGACCCTCGTCGACGAGCACGGCCGCAAGGTGCTGGTACCGGCCGACCGCCTCGCGTACGTCGAGCTCGGCGAGCCGGCCCCGCGCAAGGTGGGCTTCGGCGCGCTGTAGTCGCTGCGTCGCGGATGACGGGAGGGGCCCGGCGGTGGAGAACCGCCGGGCCCCTCCCGCGTCTCCCTTTCCCGGGTGGCGCTTTCACGGGTGGCGCACAATCCGCTCACAGAGAGGGTTGCATTCCGCAGGTCAGGGGTAAGACCGGCTACGAACCACCAGCACCGGCCGATCGTGTGGGAGGGAACCGGCATGTTCTTGGAAACGCTCGGCTCGGCGCTGATCGGCCTGCTGTTCGGCTGGGCCGCGCTCCACCGTCTGTCCCACCGTCTGCCGTCCCGTCTCCTGGTGCAGTCGACCGGTGTCGCGGGGGGCCTCTTCGGTGGTTTCGTCACGCACAGCGCGCTGGGCTCCGGCAGCCTGCTGCCGACGCTGCTCGGCGCGGTGGTCGTCTCGGCCGCCTCGCTGTCCCTGCTGGTACGCCCCGCGGGAAGACTGCGCCGTCGGTCGGCGCCGGCCTGATCCGACGCCGACGGCGGCGCACCCCCTGACCACGTCTCCCGGCAGTCCTACGCGGCCAGCCCCAGCGCTGCCATCCGCTTGGTGTGCGCCTCGGTGATCCGCGAGAACATCCTGCCGACCTCGGCGAGGTCGAAGCCGTCCGCGACGCCGCCGACGAGCATCGTGGACAGCGCGTCCCGGTCGGCCACGACCCGCTGGGACTGCGACAGGGCCTCACCCATCAGCCGCCGCCCCCACAGCGCGAGCCGGCCGCCCACGCGCGGGTCCGCGTCGATCGCCGCGCGCACCTTCTCCACCGCGAAGCCGGCGTGCCCGGTGTCGTCCAGGACGGCCAGGACCAGCTCGCGCGTGTCGGAGTCCAGACGGACGGCGACCTCCCGGTAGAAGTCGCTGGCGATCGAGTCGCCGACGTAGGCCTTGACGAGCCCTTCCAGCCAGTCCGAGGGCGCCGTCTGCCGGTGGAAGCCGTCGAGCGCGGCCACGAACGGCTCCATCGCGAGTGTCGGCTCCTCGCCGATCTCCGTGAGCCGGTCGCGCAGCCGCTCGAAGTGGTGGAACTCGGCCGACGCCATCTTCGCCAGCTCGGCCTTGTCCGCGAGGGTGGGCGCCAGCTTGGCGTCCTCCGCGAGCCGCTCGAACGCCGCGAGCTCTCCGTACGCGAGGGCGCCGAGCAGGTCCACGACCGCGGCGCGGTACTGCGGGTCGGCGGCGGCCGTCGCCCAGTCCTGGGCGGCGATGCCGGTGGGTTCGGCGGGCGTGTCGGAGGCGTTGTCAGACTTGTCAGAGCTCGTCATGAAGCGCACAATAGCCCGCTCTCCGCGCCTGCGAAGGACCTGATCAACCAGTGTGACGACGACTACGTGACCGAATCGGCCATCACGTGTGCGTGTTTCCGGGGTATGGTGGTAATGCGCCTGCTGAGTACGCCGACGTGTTTCGGCGTACGTCGACAGGCCGCACGCATGAGGATGCCCGGTCGGTGGCCCGATCGGCTCCGACCCGACAGCCCTCCCTGACCGTACGGCACTGTGTGTACGACGGTCGGAGGGACCTCCAAGCGGTTCGAGCGCTAGAGCGTCGGCTGTGGTCCCGTGCCACACGGCCCGCCCGCGTGGGCGGCCGACGTCCCCGGCCCGGTCAGACACGACCCCCGCGCTCGCCTCGCACCGCGCACACAGAAGAGGCAGCACCCTGACTACGACGTTCCGAGCACTCGGGATCCTCCCCGAGACCGCCGAGGCCCTGGAAGCCGTCGGCATCACCACTCCCTTCCCCATCCAGGAGATGACGCTGCCCGTGGCCCTGACGGGCACGGACGTCATCGGCCAGGCCAAGACCGGCACCGGCAAGACGCTCGGCTTCGGCCTTCCGCTCCTCGAGCGCGTCACCGTCCCCGCCGACGTCGAGGCGGGCCGCGCCCAGCCCGAGGCCCTCACCGACGCCCCGCAGGCGCTCGTCGTCGTCCCCACGCGCGAGCTGTGCGTCCAGGTCACCAACGACCTGCTGACCGCGGGCAAGGTGCGCAATGTGCGGGTCACCGCGATCTACGGCGGGCGGGCGTACGAGCCCCAGGTGGAGGCCCTGAAGAAGGGCGTCGACGTGGTCGTCGGCACCCCGGGCCGTCTGCTGGACCTCGCCGGCCAGAAGAAGCTGAACCTGAAGCACGTCAAGAGCCTGGTGCTCGACGAGGCCGACGAGATGCTCGACCTGGGCTTCCTGCCCGACGTCGAGAAGATCATCGGCATGCTGCCGGTCAAGCGGCAGACCATGCTGTTCTCGGCCACCATGCCCGGCGCCGTCATCGGTCTGGCCCGCCGCTACATGTCGCAGCCGACGCACATCCGTGCCACCGCGCCGGACGACGAGGGCGCGACGGTCGCGAACATCAAGCAGTTCGTCTACCGCGCGCACTCGCTCGACAAGCCGGAGATGGTCGCCCGCATCCTGCAGGCCGAGGGCCGCGGACTGGTGATGATCTTCTGCCGGACGAAGCGCACGGCGGCCGACATCGCCGAGCAGCTCCAGCGCCGCGGCTTCGCCTCCGGCTCGGTCCACGGCGACCTCGGCCAGGGCGCCCGCGAGCAGGCGCTGCGCGCCTTCCGCAACGGCAAGGTCGACGTGCTCGTGTGCACCGACGTCGCCGCGCGCGGCATCGACGTCGAGGGCGTCACGCACGTCATCAACTACCAGTCGCCCGAGGACGAGAAAACGTACCTGCACCGCATCGGCCGTACCGGCCGCGCGGGCGCGAAGGGTACGGCGATCACACTCGTCGACTGGGACGACATCCCGCGCTGGCAGCTGATCAACAAGTCGCTGGACCTGGACTTCAACGACCCGGTCGAGACGTACTCCAGCTCGCCGCACCTCTTCACCGACCTGGGCATCCCCGAGGGCACCAAGGGCGTCCTGCCGCGCTCGGAGCGCACCCGCGCCGGACTGGAGGCGGAGGAGCTGGAGGACCTCGGCGAGACCGGCGGCCGCGGTGCACGCGGTCGCGGTGGCCGGGGCGGCCGGAGCGAGGCACGCTCGGCGGACCGTGAGCGTTCGGCGGACCGCGAGCGCCCGGCGCGTACGCCGCGCCGCCGTCGCCGCACCCGTGGCGGCGCTCCGCTGGACCCGGCGGCGGTCACGCCGGCCGACGGCACGTCGGCCGACGCCGCGCCGGTCGACGCCGCGCCGGTCGAGTCCACGGTCGCGGAAGAGGCATCCGCCACGCGCACTCCGCGCCGCCGGCGTCGTCTGCGCGGCAGTGCGACGGCGCAGCCGGTCGCGGCCGGCGAGCCGACGACACCGTCCGAGCCCGCTGAGCCTGCCGAGTCCGCGGTGACGACGGCCGAGGGCCCCGCCCTCGACGCCACCGAGGCACCCGAGAAGCCGCGCCGCCGCCGCACCCGCAAGGCGGCGGAGCAGACGGTCACGACGGCCCCGGCCGAGACCGTGACCGAGGTCGCCCCGGAACCGGCGGCTCCGGCCGGGACCGGCGCCGAGACGGCCCTGGACACGGCCGAGTCCACCACGGACCAGCCGGAGGCCAAGCCGCGCCGCCGCACCCGCAAGGCGGCCACCGCGCCCGAGACCGTGACGGACACCGTCGAGGGCACCACCGACGAGGCGGAGGCCAAGCCGCGCCGCCGGACCCGCAAGGCCGCGGCCACCGCGCCGGAAGCCGCCGTGGACACCGCCGAGGGCACCACCGACGAGGCCGAGACCAAGCCCCGTCGCCGCACCCGCAAGGCCGCGGTCACCACGGACGCGCCGGAAGCCGCTGCCGCGGCCAAGCCGCGCCGCACCCGCAAGACCGCCGAAACGGTCGCCGCGGAGATCCCGGCACAGCTGGCCGACGGGCCGGACAGCGCCGCCGAAGCGGCGGTCGACGCCGCCGAGGGTGCGGAGGCCAAGCCGCGCCGCCGCACCCGCAAAGCGGCCACCGCGCCCGAGACCGTGACGGACACCGTCGAGGGCACCACCGACGAGGCGGAGGCCAAGCCGCGCCGCCGGACCCGCAAGACCGCCGAGACGGCCGACGCACCCGTCACCGACGAGGCCACGGCAGTCAAGCCCCGCCGCACCCGCAAGGCCACGGCCACCGCGGACGCGCCGGAAGCCGCCGTGGACACCGCCGAGGCCAAGCCCCGCCGCACCCGCAAGGCGGTCGCGGCGACGGCGGAGGCCGAGGCGGAGGCCAAGCCGCGTCGCCGGACCCGCAAGGCCGCCGAGGCCCCCGCGGAGGCCGTCGACATGGCGGTGAGCACGGCCGCCGAGCCGAAGCCGCGCCGTACGCGCAAGACGGCGGCCGCCGCCAAGGCAGCGGTGGACGCCGCCGAGATCCCGGCGCAGACCACCGGGAAGACGGCCACCGCGGTGGAGTCCACGGAGGCCTGATCCAGCGCTCCAGGCGCCCGTACGACCCGGCGGCCCGGCCCACTCCGTGTGGGACCGGGCCGTCGGCGTACGCGCGGTACCCGGCCGGTCCATCCCGACCGCCGGCCGGTTCACCCGAACCTCCATCCCACGCCCCCGAGGACGCCGTGCCCGGTAGCCTCGGCGCATGAGCAGGCCTCCTACGTTCGTCCCGCCGCCCGGGGCGCGCGCCTACCGGCTGCGCACCGCGCGCGGCGAGTTCGCCGTGGTCGACGCGCCCGTCGCGGCCGGTGCCGAGCCGCGGGGCACCGTGCTGCTGCTGCCCGGGTTCACCGGGAGCAAGGAGGACTTCAACCCGCTGCACGGGCCGCTCGCAGCGCGCGGGTACCGCACGGTGGCCGTGGACGGCCGCGGACAGTTCGAGTCGGACGGACCGGTGGACGACGACTCCGTGTACGCCCAGGGGGAACTCGCCCGGGACGTCCTCGCGCAGGCGGAGGCGCTCGGCATGCCGCTGCATCTGCTCGGGCACTCGCTGGGCGGGCAGATCGCACGCGCGGCCGTGCTCCTCGACCACTCCCCCTTCGTCTCGCTCACCCTGATGGCCTCCGGCCCGGCGCAGATCTCCGCCTCCCAGCGGCAGCGCGTGAAACTGCTGCGGGACGCGCTCGGCGTGATGTCGATGGCCGAGGTGTGGGAGGTCATCCAGGCGATGGAGCCGCCCGAGGAGACCGACACCGGCGCCGGACTCGACGCGGGCCTCGACGACCGCGCGGACCTGCGCCGCCGCTGGCTGGGCCACAAGCCCGCCCAACTCCTTGCGACCGGGCTCCAGTTGTGCACCGAGTCGGATCGCGTCGCCGAACTCGCCGCCCTGCCAATGCCGTTCCACGTGCTCTCGGGCGCACGGGACGACACCTGGCCGGTGCCGCTCCTGGACGACATGGCCCGGCGGCTGGGCGCCCGGCGCACGGTCGTCGAGGGGGCCGAGCACTCCCCCAACTGCGACCAGCCGCTCGCCACCGCCCTCGCCCTCGCCGTCTTCTGGGACACCGCCACCGAACCGCCGGAGGACCGGACAGGCGGCTAGAACCGCGTCTGAAGGTGCTCCCAGAAGCCGTCCCGCAGCGCGCGCCGCAGGTCCGCCTGGCCGCGCAGGGAGTACTGGAGGATGCCCTCGGCCTCGACCAGCAGGTCCTGGTCCACCGACCCCGGCAGATACGGGTGCCCGGGGAGCAGTTCCGCCAGGGATTCGCGGCCGCGCGCCGCGAGCCACTTGGCGGCGATCTGCGCGCCCACGAAGCGGACGTTCTCGCGGGTCGGGCGGGCCGTCTGGTCGGGGTCGTACGCGGGGGCGGTGCGCCGGGAGACGTACGGCTTGAAGAACTCGAGGTCGAGGGTGCGCTGGCTGTCGACCTCCCAGAGCAGCGCCTCGGCCTGGTTGCGGGCGTCGGGGGCCTCGATGCCCCACAGGTGCACCCGGGCGCCGTAGCCCTGGGCGGCCTCCACCGCCGAGACCAGGTCCTCGTCGCCGCCGAGCAGCGCGGCGTCGCTGATGGCGCGGTGCCGGGCCAGTGACTCCAGGTCCGTGCGGATGAGGGAGTCCACGCCCTTCTGCTGGTTGTTGGCGTTGAGGTTGCCCAGGCGGACCTTGACGTCCGGCAGTTCGGCGATCGACTGCTGCTCGGCGGTGTGGATGCGGCGCCGGGCGCCGTCGTACCAGTAGACGCGCAGCAGCCGGCTGTCGGCGAAGATGGTGCGGGCCCGGTCGATGAGCGCGTCGATCAGCCCCTCGGCGTCCAGGTCGAAGGCGCGGCGGTCCTCCGTCCCGGCCACCAGCCGCCCCGCCGCCGCGTAGAGGTACCCGGCGTCGACGAAGATCGCATGCGTCGAGGGCGTCTTCGCCACCTCGGCGAGCATGCGTTTCAGCAACTCGTTCGTGCGGTCGATGCGGGCGGACAGCGCCGCGAGGTCATCGTTCATCGCCTTCCATTGTCCCGGCGGTCACGCAGCGAACACAACCGGTCCCGGTCGGTCAATTGAAGCTGTCTTACCGGTCACTGATTAGACATTCGAAAAATTTCCTTAGCGTAGGGAATGTTTGCATCGTGCAGCTCGTTGTACCGGGTGAAGCCAGTAGTTCTCCTCAGGAGGATGACCAGACGAAGGGAGAGGCAATGCGCTTCGAAATCATGCGACTCGACGAGGTCGACGGCACGCCCGTGGACTGCACCGTCGTGGACGCCGCCTCCGTCAACCGGATCGTTCAGCAGGCCGCCGCTGTCGGACAGCGGCTGTGGATCCGCCCGGCCGGGACCACGGCCTCGTAACAGAGGCCGAGACGCCGGCCTCAGCACAGACGCGGACCACCGCAGAAGCTGCTTCGAAGCCCCCGTACGACTGCCGTACGGGGGCTTCGCGCATGTGCGCGCTCAGGCGCCCTGGATCACCTGCGTGACCCCGTTGATGATCTGCTGCACGGCGATCGCGGAGAGCATCATGCCCGCCAGTCGTGTCACCAGGACCACACCGCCGTCCTTGATGACCCGGATGATCAGCAGCGAGTAGCGCATGACCAGCCACAGCACCACGTGGATCGCGAGGATCGCCGACCACACCGAGATCTGGCCGGCCACGCTGCCGGCCTTCTGCACGGCGAGGATGACGGACACGATCGCGCCGGGACCGGCGAGGAGCGGCATGCCGAGCGGGACCAGCGCGACGTTGACGTCCTTGGTCTGCTTGGGTTCGTCCGTCTTGCCGGTGAGCAGGTCGAGCGCGATCAGCAGCAGGAGCAGTCCGCCGGCGATCATCAGCGCCGGGACGGACACGTGCAGGTAGCCGAGGATCTGGTTGCCGAGCACGCCGAAGACGGCGATGACCCCGCCGGCCACGCAGACGGCCTGGAAGGCCATCCGCTTCTGCGTCTTGGCGGGCCGTCCGGCGGTCAGCGCGAGGAAGATCGGGGTGATCCCGGGGGGATCCATGATGACGAAAAGGGTGAGGAACAGGGAGCCGAAAACGGCAGCGTCGAACATCGGTGAGAGGCCTTGAGGAAGAGAGAAGTGACGTGAGGGCGGGGGAGGTGGGCCTCAGACCCCGCCGGTCCCCGGGACCGGGAACGCCCCGGTGGCCCGCCGCGTGATCTCCCCGTACACGTCGGGATGCGTCGTGAACTCACCGAGCGAGACGGTCTTGCGGCTGCCGTGGTAGTCGCTGGAGCCGGTCGCGAGCAGTCCCAGGTCGCCGGCCAGCCCGCGCAGCCGCTCGCGGGTGTCGGGGTCGTGGTCCATGTGGTCGACCTCGATGCCGTCCAGCCCGGCCGCGGCCATCTCGGCGATGCGGGACTCCGGCACCGTACGGCCCCGCTTGGCCGCCGCCGGGTGGGCGAAGACACACACTCCGCCCGCGCCCTTGACCAGCCGGATCGCCTCGAAGGGGTCCGTCTCGTGCTTCTCGACCCAGGCGCGGCCGCCGTCTGCCAGCCAGTCCTGCGTGAAGGCGTCGCTCACGGTGGGTACGACGCCGAGCTCCACCAGCGCCGAGGCGACGTGCGGCCGTCCGACCGAGCCGTCGTTCGCGATCCGCGCGACCTGCTCCCAGGTGACCGGCACGCCCAGCGTGTTCAGCTTGGCGATCACGGCCTTGGCCCGCGGCACCCGGTCGTCGCGGACCAGTTCGCGCTCGGCGAGCAGCGCGGGCTCCGCGGGGTCGAAGAGATAGGCCAGCAGGTGCATGCTGATGCCGTCGACACGGCAGGAGAGCTCGGCACCGGTGACAAGGGTGAGCCCCTCGGGGAGCGCGGCGATCGCCTCGGCGTACCCGCGGGTGGTGTCGTGGTCGGTCAGCGCGACGACGTCCAGACCCGCCGCGGCGGCGTTGCGCACCAGCTCGGCAGGGGTGTCCGTGCCGTCGGACGCGCTGGAGTGGGTGTGCAGATCGATGCGCACGACACGGACTCCAGGCTCTGACGGGACGGAAGGGGACACCCCAGGATAACGGGCGCCCGAGGGTGCCGTGTCACACCCGCGAAGGCCGTGCGCCCCCTACGGTTGCACGCCCTGCGGCTCGCGCACTCGACGCCTCACGCGCCCCTGCGGCTCCCACCTGCTACGACCCTCGGCTCCTACGGATGGAGCAGTCGAGGCGACAGCGCCCCGCACGGGACCAGTTCGAGTTCGGCGCCCGCGTCCCGCAGGTCGGCCAGCACCAGCTCGTCGTACATCAGCAGCCCGGACTGCTCGGGCCACACCACCGCCCACAGCCACAACCCGAGCGCCTCGCCCGCGAAGACGGCACGGTCGTCCGGTGCGCCGGACACGTGCCACAGCGGGGTGGGGCGGCCGCCGGCCAGGACCTTGGCGTCGGGCGGCTTCTCCACGTCCAGGTAGGTTCCGGGGTCCGGGCCGTCGATGCCGGCGTAGCGCGCGCCGAGGCCGACGCCGAGTTCCTCGGCGACCAGGATGAGTTCGCCCGTGCCGCCGAGCGGCCCGGGTCCGGAACAGGCCACGGCCGTGGCACGGCCGCCGCTGCGGTCGTCCCCGGCGTAGACCACGCCGGTGAACAGCCAGCCGACCGGCAGGGGCCACGGCATCCACACGGGCACCTGGGTGCGCCGCACCACGACACCGAGGGCCTCGACGCTGGGCGGGATCACGGGCTGCAGGGGATACACGGTCCCGTGCACGTCGCACTGCCAGGAATCGCTGAAGAGTCCGGGAGCCCTGACCCGGCCACCGCACTTCGGGCAACTGGGTTCGCCCCTCATAGGGCCCCACGGTCCTACCCCGGCAGCGCCACGTCAAGGACGATCACCCGTCCGGCCCGGACGCCCGGCCACGACCAACTAGATGCATGTTGCATCAATTAGGGCAGCTAACTTATTATGTGTAAACAGCAACGATCGGAAGGAGCGGCATGCACAGCAGCACAGGAGGCCCCGCGGAGGGCGACGACCCGTTCGACGCGGGCGCGGGAAGCATCCTGCGGCAGCCCAGGGCGGTCTGGGCGACGGCCGGCGCGTCCGTCGTCGCCTTCATGGGCATCGGGCTCGTCGACCCGATCCTGCCCTCCATCGCCAAGGGGCTGAACGCCACCGCGAGCCAGGTCTCCCTGCTCTTCACCTCGTACTTCCTGATCACCGCCATCGCGATGCTGGTGACCGGCTTCGTCTCCAGCCGCATCGGCGGCCGCAAGACCCTGCTGCTCGGCCTCGCCTTCGTGGTGGTCTTCGCCGGGCTCGCCGGCACCTCGGGCTCCGTCGCCCAGCTCGTCGGCTTCCGGGCCGGCTGGGGCCTCGGCAACGCGCTCTTCGTCTCCACCGCCCTCGCGGTCATCGTCGGCGCGGCGGCCGGCGGCAGCGCGGCGGCGATCCTGCTCTACGAGTCGGCGCTCGGCCTCGGCATGGCCTGCGGCCCGCTGCTCGGCGCGCTGCTCGGCAACGCCAGCTGGCGCTATCCGTTCTTCGGCACCGCGTTCCTGATGGCCGTCGGCTTCCTGTGCATCACGGTGTTCCTGAAGGAGCAGCCGAAGCCGGCCCGCAAGACCTCCCTGCTGGACCCGGTCAAGGCGCTCGGCCACGGCGGCCTGGCCTCGGCGGCGGTCTCGGCGTTCTTCTACAACTACACGTTCTTCACCGTGCTGGCCTTCACGCCGTTCGTGCTGAACATGACCCCGTACAAGTCGGGTGCGGTGTTCTTCGCCTGGGGTGTGCTGCTCGCACTGTTCTCGGTGGTGGTGGCGCCGCGCATGCAGGCGCGGTTCGGTTCGCTGAAGGTGCTCGGCGGCTCGCTGGTGCTGCTGGCCTCCGACGTGGTCGTGCTCGGCTACGGCGACCACACCACCGCCGTCGTCTGCACCATCCTGTCCGGCGCCTTCATCGGCGTGAACAACACCGTCTACACCGAGCTGGCCCTCGGAGTGTCGGACGCCCCCCGTCCGGTGGCGAGCGCGGGCTACAACTTCGTGCGCTGGTTCGCGGCCGCCGCCGCGCCCTTCCTCGCACCGAAGATCGCGGAGTGGACCGACATCCACGTGCCGTTCGTGGTCGCGGGAGCGACCGCGGTGGCGGGCGCGGTGGTGGTCGCCGTCCGGCGCGGATCCCTCACCCACGAGGCGGAGGAGCTCCAGCCGCGGCACGCCACCGAGGACAGCGTCACGGTCTTCGCCAACTGACGGCGACCGGCGGCCTGTTGGTGAGCTTGCTCACTCCAGCGGGACGGAACCGCGGGCGGGGTCCCGCAGGTCCGTCCCGTGGCTCAGCCAGCGCTCGCGCAGGGCCTGCGCGCCGTGCACCCGCTTCCAGGCGGCCTCGTTCGGAGTCATCGGCAGCAGCGGCAGGAACCGTACGGGGTCCAGTGGCTCGTCGAGTTCCAGGTCCTCCACCAGGCCGCCCGGCTCGGCCACCAGGACCGAGGTGAACAGCGCGCCGGGCCACAGCGGCTCGCCCACGTCGAGCGAGGCACCCGGCGCCACGACCACTCCCTCGACCTGCGGAGACGCTCCCAGCACGGCAAGCGGGCGGAGCACCTTGTCGGTGTCGGCGAG
This sequence comes from Streptomyces sp. 6-11-2, assembly GCF_006540305.1. Taxonomy (GTDB): domain Bacteria; phylum Actinomycetota; class Actinomycetes; order Streptomycetales; family Streptomycetaceae; genus Streptomyces. The sequence goes on from NZ_BJOR01000001.1 coordinate 2,363,499, forward strand.
TCCGGCGCGGACGGAGAGGACCAGCTCCGCGCGCGGCCCCTTGACCGGGTCGGCGAGCAGCGCGGTGGGGTCGGTCATGGGCCGCGCGGACATGCCGAGCGTGGCGTACCGGACGATGTCCCCCTCGTGGAAGCGCAGCACCTCGAGCCGGTCCGTGCCGAGGAAGGTGACCGCCGCGCGGGCGTCCGGTTCACCCAGCGCGGAACACAACCGGGCCTCTACCAGAGGAAGAACATCAGCCATGCGGCGAGCATAGAACTCGTCAGCGGCAGGCAAAGCGGCACCTTGACACACCGGGCTGCTGATACTCTTGGCCGGTCGTCCGGGGCAGCGCGCAGCGGGATGCCCCCCAGGTGTTCAGCCCTGGGAGGTCTCGATCCGGCCCTGACGCCGATGGGACTCCCTTACGAGGGACCGGCCGGAGGAGGTGGGGCTGTCATGGATCGAAGTCGACCGTGCAGTAGCACCCGCTCTTCCCGCCGCTGATGTCGTCGCTCTGACTCCGGTCGGCCGCCACCTCTCGCGTTCGTGCCCCCGCGCACGTCATACGGAAGAGCACTTCGTTTCGTTTGATCTGTCTGATCTGAACCAGTGACGAAGCTCGCCACCGCGACGGTGCGGTGCTCCCCGCTTTGTGGACGTGCCAAACATCCCTGAGGCCACCACGTCCTCATTCCGGGCAGTTCCAACCGCCGTCGGCGGCCCTCGTCGCTCGCTGCGAAGGAGCCCCGCCATGTCGATGATCCGCGACCTGCGTTCCGTGGTCCGCCCCTCCCGCACGGCCGCGCGCCAGGACGACGGCGCGTACGACACCACGCGCGACCCGGCCACGCCCTCGGCCATCGTGGACTGCGCCGTCTACCGCGACGGCTCCCGTGTCCCGACCGACCGCCCGCTCACGCCGCAGGAGGCCATGCGTCAGGTGCGGCGCGACGGGGGCTTCGTGTGGATCGGTCTGCACGAGCCGAACGAGGCCGAGTTCGCCGGTATCGCCGGGGAGTTCGGGCTGCACCCGCTGGCCGTGGAGGACGCGGTCACGGCCCATCAGCGGCCCAAGCTGGAGCGCTACGACGACACGCTCTTCACGGTCTTCAAGACCATCCACTACGTGGACCACGACGAGCTGACCGCCAACAGCGAGATCGTGGAGACCGGCGAAGTGATGTGCTTCACCGGCCGGGACTTCTTCATCACCGTCCGGCACGGCGGGCAGGGCTCGCTGCGCGCGCTGCGGCACCGGCTGCAGGACGACCCCGAGCTGCTGGCCAAGGGCCCCTCCGCGGTGCTGCACGCCATCGCCGACCACGTCGTCGACGGGTACATGGCGGTCGCGGACGCGTTGCAGGAGGACGTCGACGAGGTCGAGACGGAGGTGTTCTCGCCGGGCCGGGGCGGCACCCCGCGCGGCACCGACGCCGGCCGGATCTACCAACTCAAGCGCGAGGTACTGGCGTTCAAGCGGGCGGTGTCGCCGCTGCTGCGGCCCATGCAGCTGCTGAGCGAGCGTCCGATGCGGCTGATCGACCCGGACATCCAGAAGTACTTCCGGGACGTGGCCGACCACGTGGCCCGGGTGCAGGAGCAGGTCATCGGCTTCGACGAGCTGCTCAACTCCATCCTCCAGGCCAACCTGGCGCAGGCGTCCGTCGCCCAGAACGAGGACATGCGGAAGATCACGGCCTGGGCCGCGATCATCGCCGTACCGACGATGGTCTGCGGGGTGTACGGCATGAACTTCAAGTACATGCCCGAGCTGCACCTGAAGTACGGCTACCCGCTGATCGTGGCGGTCACGGCCGCGATCTGCCTGGGCATCCACCGCACGCTCAAGCGCAACGGCTGGCTGTGAGCGGGCTCGTTACTCTTCTGCCATGAACACCGAGCTGCTCGACCAGGCCCTCGTCGAGGAGGCCACGAAGAAGTCCGGCCTCATCTGGGTCAAGGGCCCCGGCGTCCCGGCCCGTGCCCTGTGGCACGTCTGGCACGAGGGCGCCGCGTGCGTGGTGGGCGACGGGCCCGGCGAGCAGCCGCTGCCCGGACTCGCCGACGGGGCCGCCGCCGAGGTGACGGTGCGCAGCAAGGACAAGGGCGGCCGCCTGGTCACCTGGGCGGCGCGGGTCGTGGAGGTCGTGCCGGATTCCCCGCGGTGGCCGGAGGTCGTGGCCGAGCTGAAGGGGAAGCGGCTCAACGCGCCCGACGGCGAGGCCATGACGGCGCGCTGGGCCCGCGAGTGCCGGGTGCTGCGCCTGGAGCCCACGGGGACGACCGCGCCGCTGCCGGAGGGCTCGCTGGCCGAGGCACCGCTGCCGACCCCGGCGACGACCCGCCGGCCGGCTCCGGACGGGCTGCCGCGACTGCTGGTGAAGAGACGGCGCCGGAAGTAGTCCCCTCCTAGGGAGCAGGGGCACGGAGGTCAGGACGTCGGCAGCTGCTTGCCGTAGTCGACCGTCTCGTCCTTCTCGGGCTCGGCCACGGCGAAGTCCTTGCCCCAGTCCGAGAAACTCAGCGTCCCCGCGTCGCCCGCGCGCACCAGGCGCAGCGGGTAGGGGGTGCCCTTCAGGGAGACGTCCAGGGTGCCGCCGGTGCCCTTGCCGCCGGTGATGCGGATCGTGCGCACGCCCGCCTGCTCGTGGTGCCCGTCGGTCGCCAGCGTGCCGTGCAGTGTCAGCAGCCCGTCGAGGAGGACGTCCTTGTCCGTGAAGCCGCTGAACCGCTTGTACGCGGGATCGCCCTGCGGCACCTTCACGTACTTGCCGTCCAGCTTGTCGGCGGCCCCGGTGGCCTTGCCGCCGCCGTCGACCTGGCCCCAGAACCCGGCGTCCGCCTTCAGGTACAGGTGTTCCCCGACCCGCAGCAGCCCGAAGGTCACCCCCTCCGAGGTGACCGAACCGGAGCCGCCGTCGTCCTTCAGACGCATGTCGAGCCGGTACGTGCGGCCGTTGGTGACCACGTTCCCGGACAGGTGCACGGTGTCCGCGGCGGCGGCCGCCGCCTTCGTCCTGGCCTGGATCTTGTCGGCCGGGAGTCTGCCCACCCCGTTGGTGCCCGCGTCCGGATCGTCCCCGGAACACCCCGTCAGACCCGCGCCCGCGACGACCAGAGCACACAACGCGCTCGTCAGCGCGGTCCGGCGGGTACGGCCCTGGGGAATCACGGTCACAGGTGGAGCTGCCTTTCTGACGGGTGTCCTGAGCGGCGTACGGCAGCGTACCGGGGCCGGAGGCGCCCGGCGGACCCGGCTCGTGCGGACCCTCACCAGGGCGTATCCGGGGTGGACGGGCTAGCCTGAAGCGCACCTGAGCGGGCATTTGGGAAAAGAAACCCGGCACACGCGACACGCACCACACGCACCACACAGCCGTGCAAAGGAGGCGCAGCCATGGCAGCGGGCGCCCCCCGGATCTTCGTCTCGCATCTCTCCGGAGTCGCCGTCTTCGACCCGACGGGCGACCAGGTGGGCCGCGTACGCGATCTGGTCGTCATGCTGCGCGTCGGGCGCAAGCCGCCCCGTCTGCTCGGGCTGGTCGTCGAACTCGCCACCCGGCGCCGCATCTTCCTGCCCATGACCCGGGTGACCGGCATCGAGTCGGGCCAGGTCATCACCACGGGCGTGCTCAACGTCCGGCGCTTCGAGCAGCGCCCCACCGAACGTCTCGTCTTCGGCGAACTGCTCGACCGGCGGGTGACGCTCGCGGAGACCGGCGAGGAGGTCACGGTCCTGGACATGTCGGTGCGGCAGCTGTCCGCGCGCCGGGACTGGGAGGTCGACCGCGTCTTCGTGCGCAAGGGCAGGAAGGGCGGCGCGTTCCGGCGCAACCGAGGAGAGGCCCTGACCGTGGAGTGGTCCGCGGTCACCGGCTTCTCGCTGGAGGAGCAGGGGCAGGGCGCGGAGAGCCTGCTCGCCACCTTCGAGCAGCTGCGCCCCGCCGACCTGGCCAACGTGCTGCACCACCTGTCCTCCAAGCGGCGTGCCGAGGTCGCCGCCGCGCTGGACGACGACCGGCTCGCCGACGTCCTCGAAGAGCTCCCGGAGGACGACCAGATCGAGATCCTGGGCAAGCTGAAGGGCGAGCGCGCGGCCGACGTGCTGGAGGCGATGGACCCTGACGACGCCGCCGACCTGCTCGCCGAGCTGCCGAAGGCGGAGCAGGAGCGGCTGCTGGGGCTGATGGAGCCCGCCGACGCGGCCGGCATGCGCCGGCTGATGTCGTACGAGGAGCACACCGCGGGCGGACTGATGACGACCGAACCGATCGTGCTGCGTCCGGACGCGACCGTCGCCGACGCCCTGGCCCGCGTCCGCAACCGCGACCGCTCCCCCGCGCTGGCCGCCCAGGTCTACGTGTGCCGCCCGCCCGACGAGACCCCGACCGGGAAGTACCTGGGCACGGTGCACTTCCAGCGGTTGCTGCGCGACCCGCCCTACACCCTCGTCGGATCGATCCTCGACGACGACCTGCAACCCCTCGCGCCCGACGCCACGCTGCCGGTCGTCGCCGGGTTCTTCGCGACCTACGACATGGTGGCGGCGCCCGTCGTCGACGAGTCCGGCTCGCTGCTCGGCGCGGTCACCGTGGACGACGTCCTGGACCACATGCTGCCGGACGACTGGCGGGAGACGGAGTACGACCTGGACGAGGGGGCGGCGACGCATGGTGGCTGAGCGAGAGGGCCTCCGCGAAAGGCCGGTGGGGGCCACCGCCGCCGGACGGCCGCGGGCCGGCCGGCTGGACCAGCCGCGCCCGCCCCGGCGCCGGCTGCTGCCGGAGTGGGACCCGGACGCCTTCGGGCGGCTGTCCGAGCGCATCGCACGGTTCCTGGGCACCGGGCGGTTCATCGTCTGGATGACGGTGGTGATCATCGTGTGGGTGCTGTGGAACGTGGCCGCGCCCCGGCATCTGCGGTTCGACGAGTACCCGTTCATCTTCCTGACCCTGGCCCTGTCCCTTCAGGCCTCCTACGCCGCCCCGCTGATCCTGCTGGCGCAGAACCGGCAGGACGACCGGGACCGGGTCAACCTCGAACAGGACCGCAAGCAGAACGAGCGGTCGATCGCCGACACCGAGTACCTGACCCGCGAGATCGCCGCGCTGCGCATGGGCCTGGGCGAGGTGGCGACCCGCGACTGGATGCGCTCGGAGCTCCAGGACCTGGTCAAGGAGCTGGAGGAGCGGACCGTCGACGGTCACCGGCGGCACGGGGTATTCCCGGCGGATCACCCGCACGCACGTGACATGGACGACCGGTGACGGGGTCCCGGGGTCCGCACGGAGCGCCGTACCATCGTCCTTATGGCTACGGAAGACGCGGTGCGCGCAGCTCTGGCGACGGTTGACGATCCCGAGATCCACCGGCCCATCACCGAGCTCGGCATGGTCAAATCGGTGGAGATCGGCGCGGACGGAGCGGTCGCGGTCACCGTCTACCTGACGGTCTCCGGCTGTCCGATGCGCGAGACGATCACCCAGCGGGTGACCGACGCCGTCTCCCGTGTCGAGGGTGTCACCCGGGTCGACGTCACGCTCGACGTGATGAGCGACGAGCAGCGCCGGGAGCTGGCGACCGCGCTGCGCGGCGGCCAGGCCGAGCGCGAGGTCCCCTTCGCCAAGCCCGGCAGCCTCACCCGCGTCTACGCCGTCGCCTCCGGCAAGGGCGGCGTCGGCAAGTCCTCGGTGACGGTGAACCTGGCGGCGGCGATGGCGGCCGACGGTCTGAAGGTGGGCGTGGTCGACGCCGACATCTACGGCCACAGCGTGCCGCGGATGCTGGGCGCTGACGGCCGCCCGACCCAGGTCGAGAACATGATCATGCCGCCGTCGGCGAACGGCGTGACGGTCATCTCCATCGGCATGTTCACCCCGGGCAACGCGCCCGTCGTCTGGCGCGGGCCGATGCTGCACCGCGCGCTCCAGCAGTTCCTGGCGGACGTGTACTGGGGCGACCTGGACGTCCTCCTGCTGGACCTGCCGCCCGGCACCGGCGACATCGCGATCTCCGTGGCCCAGCTGGTGCCGAACGCCGAGATCCTGGTGGTGACGACGCCTCAGCAGGCGGCGGCCGAGGTGGCCGAGCGGGCGGGCTCCATCGCCGTCCAGACCCACCAGAAGATCGTCGGCGTGGTCGAGAACATGTCCGGCCTGCCCTGCCCGCACTGCGACGAGATGGTCGACGTCTTCGGCACGGGCGGCGGCCAGGCGGTCGCCGAGGGCCTGACCCGCACCACGGGTGCCACGGTCCCGGTGCTCGGCTCCATCCCGATCGACGTCCGCCTGCGCGAGGGCGGCGACGAGGGCAAGCCGGTCGTCCTGACCGACCCGGACTCCCCCGCGGGCTCGGCCCTGCGGTCGATCGCCGACAAGCTCGCGGGCCGGCAGCGGGGCCTCGCGGGGCTGTCGCTGGGGATCACCCCGAAGAACAAGTTCTAGCCCGTACGAGGGCCGTGGCGGCCCGCAGTGCCCGTAAGGCGACAGGGGCGCCGTCCCGCGTGGACGGCGCCCCTTCTTGTCGTCAGCCGTGTGCCGCGTGGCGTCAGGCGTACGCGCTGATGTCCTTGATCATGGCGAAGCCGAGCCCGTACGCGCTCATGCCCCTGCCGTACGCCCCCAGGTGGACGCCCTGGGAGGTCGAACCGGCGAGCACCCAGCCGAACTCCGACTCCCGGTAGTAGAACGGCGTCGGGGCGCCGTCCACGGGCAGGGACAGCATGGACCACTCCGGGCCGGACAGGTCGTCGGCCAGCTCCCACGCGGTCTCCGTCTGCTGCTCCAGCCAGTCGTCCCGCAGGGTGTGGTCCACCTGCCCGGGCCAGGTGAACGACAGTAGGCCCACCGCGGCCAGCCAGGCCGCCGAGGAGACCGAGGTGGCCTCCAGCTGGCCCGTGCCGTCGGCGAGGCGCCGTACGGGCTGGGCGGCGACGGTGACGACGACCGCGAACTTCTCCTTGGACTCGTCCGGCGATCCGGACACGAACTCGTTGCGTACGGACGGCTCGTCGCCGTGCCCGGTCGAACCGTGTTCCACGGAACCGTCGGCCGAGGTGCCGACCTGCATCAGCCAGCGCGGCCCCGTGAAGGCCTCGTCGAGGCCGTACCAGGGAAAGGGCGCCAGCAGGTAACCGTCGGCCGTGCGCCGGGCGAAGGGGGACTGTTGTCCGCCCTCCGCGGCCGGCGCCTGCGCGCCTGCCCGACTTGTCGTCTCCATGTGCCCGGTGGCCTCCTCGCTCTCGTCGGACCGGGGTGTCCCGCCCCCCTTCGGGCGTACTCGTCCGGTCCGCACAACAACTCGGCAGCATATCCATCCCGCTTCGGACAGCCGGGAAACCGCTCGGCGCGTGGGTCGCGGGTACAGCCGTTTCACGCCGCGCACGGGCCGAGCGCGACGTGAAACGCGTCACATGGGAACGCGGGTCAGGTGGCGTCCGCGTCGAAGGGCGGGCGCTCGTCCTGAGCGGGGGCCTCGGGCTTCTTGGTCATGTCGATCCGGCCGCCGGCCGAACCCGAGGAGCCCGAAGCAGAAGGCGTGGAGGCCGACGAGGACGACGAGGACGACGAGGACGACGAGGATTCGTACTCGTTGCCGTTCACCGCGTCCGTGATCTCGGCCATCTCCTTCTTCAGGTCGAAGCCGTTGCGGATCTCCTGCAACCCCAGGTCGTCGTTGTTCAGCTGCTTGCGGATGAACGTCTTGGGGTTGAGGTCCTCGAACTCGAAGTCCTTGAATTCCGGGCCGAGTTCGCTGCGAATGTCCTGCTTGGCGCTCTCCGAGAACTCACGGATCTTCCGGATCGTGCGCGTCACGTCCTGGATGACCTTCGGGAGCTTTTCGGGACCGAACACGAGCACGGCCACGATGATGATCGTCAGCAGCTCGAGCGGTCCTATGTCATTGAACACCTGAAGCTCCTTGCGATGTCCTCGGTCCTCGGCCCTCGGGTGGTCCGGTCTGTGTGGGGCTGTCCGTGGTCCGGGCCGGATCCACGGTACCCGGCCCACGTGCCCGACCGGTACCGTCCCGAGGTGTCGGACTGCGTGTACACGACGGATTTTCCGGCTTGTTCCGCACGGTTTGTGTCAGTTGCTGTTCGAGGACCCGAGTACCAGGGAAACCTTGCGTGCCTTTCCGTCGCGTTCGACGGTCAGCTCCAGACGGTCGCCGGGGCGGTGGGCACGTGTCTTGACGATCAGCTCCTCACCCGAGTGGACGCGCTGGCCGTCCACGGCGGTGATGACGTCTCCGCCCCTGATGCCCGCCCTGGCACCGGGACCGCCGGGGGTGACCGGCGGTCCGCCGTCCCGGCCCTTGACGCCGACCCTGGCTCCGTCGCCGGGGTAGTTCATGTCCAGGGTCACCCCGATCACCGGGTGGCTGGCCTTGCCGTGGTTGATCAGCTCCTCGGCGACGCGCCTTGCCTGGTTGACGGGGATGGCGAAGCCCAGGCCGATGGAGCCGGCCTGACCGGTCTGGAGGTCGGAGCCGGTGTCCGCGGAGCGGATGGCGGAGTTGATGCCGACGACCCGGCCCCGGGCGTCGAGGAGGGGGCCACCGGAGTTGCCCGGGTTGATCGGGGCGTCGGTCTGAAGGGCGTCGACATAGGACACGTCGCTGCCGTCGCCCTTCTCGCCGCCCGCCGTGATGGGGCGCTCCTTGGCGCTGATGATGCCGGAGGTGACGGTGTTGGCCAGGTCGAAGGGCGCGCCGATGGCGATGACGGGGTCGCCCACCTGCACGTTGTCGGAGTTGCCGAGCGGGATGGGGGTCAGGCCGCGCACACCGCGGACCTGGACGACCGCGAGGTCGTATCCGGCGTCCCGGCCGATGATCCTGGCCTTGGCGGTCTGCCCGCCGCTGAAGGTCACCGATATGTCGCCGCCGGAGGCCGCGTTCTCCACGACGTGGTTGTTGGTGAGGACGTGGCCGAGGCCGTCGAGCACGAACCCGGTGCCGGTGCCCTGCTCCCCGGAGCCGCTGACGTGCAGCGTCACCACGCCGGGCAGGGCCCGCGCGGCGATCCCGGCGACGCTGTCCGGGGCACGCCCGGCGGGCTCCTTCCCGGCCTGCGGCAACTCCACGGTGCCCACGCCGCCGTTGCGCTCGATGTACGCCCCGGCCAGCCCGCCGAGCGCTCCGGACACGAGCGCGAGCACCACGGCCCCGCCCACCAGCGCCCGTGTGACCCGCCGGTGCCGCTGCTCGACGCTGAGCACGCCGGCTCCGGTCTGCTGCAACGGTCCGGCGACCCGGCCACCGGCCCAGGGGTCGTAACGCCCCCAGGGGTCGGCTGGGGCGGCACCGTGGTGGGGCTCGGCGGCGCCGGGGGCGGGCATGCCGTACCCGTCACCCACAGCCTGGGCGGGCACGCCGTGCGACGGGCCGCCCCCGAGCGGGGTTCCTTGCGGCACGCCCGCCGGCATGGCGTCCGCGGGTGGCGCCTCCTGCGGTACGGCGGCCGGGGCCTGCGGCTGCGAGGGGAGGCCGGAGGGCGCGGGGTGGGTGGGAGCCGGGGGCACCGAACCGTACGGCTGGGTGTCCGCGGCGGGCGGGCCCTGGGGGGCGGGTGCAGGGGTGCCGGAGGAGAGGGCGGGTGTGCCCTGGGCGGGCGTCACCGCCGGGTGCTGCACCGGCGGGGCGGGCGCCCAGGGACCGGGCTCACCGTACGGAGGGGTGCTGTAGGGATCGGGATCGTGCAGCGGCCTGGGCCGCTCGCCGGAGACGACGGAGGTGTCAACGGCCCCGGAGGGCCCCTCCACGGGCCCGTTGGCGACCGTCTCGGCGGAAGCCCCGGGGACACCGGGAACGGCCTCAGTCAACGGCATGGCGGGCCCAGCGGGCACGACGGGCGCAGCGGGTGCCGCAGGTGCAGCAGGTGCAGCAGGATCGCCGGGCACCGCACGCATGCCAGGTGCGGTGGATACGGCAGGCGCGCCGGGCACGGCAGGCTCACCAGGTGCGGTGGATACGGCAGGCTCGACGGGCGCCGCAGGCTCACCAGGTGCGGTGGATACGGCGGGCTCGACGGGCGCCGCAGGCACGCCAGGTGCGGTGGGTACGGCAGGCGCGCCGGGCACGGCAGGCTCGCCAGGTGCGGCAAGCGCGCCTGGCACCCCAGGCTCGGTACGTACGCCAGCCTCGACAGGCATCGCAGGCTCGGTACGTACGCCAGCCTCGACAGGCATCGCAGGCTCGGCATTCGTGCCAAGCGTGGCGGGCGTGGTCGACGCGGCCGGTGCCGCCGGTGTGTGGTCCGTTCCGGCGGCAAGGGTGGACGGAGTGCCCTCCGCCTTGGTGGACGCCGGGCGGGGCCGAGCGAGTTCGAAGTCGCCCGTGTCGGGGGCGGCGCCGGAGGTCTGGAGCGGGCGGTCCAGTTCGTAGTCACCGTCTGCGTCGGCGCGTGCGGGGGGCGCGGCCTGCGCCTGCTCGGCCACGGGCCCGCCGGCTGCCGCACCCTGGGCCGGCGTCCCGGCTGTGTCGGCGGCCGGGGCGGGACCGGACGTGCCCTCCGGCCGGTCATCCGGAGGGACTGAGCGGCTCCACCACTTCGGGCGGGCGGACTTCGTGGGCTTGCCCTCGTTCATGTTCTCCCCACAGCGGGTCGCGGCACGGCTCGTCGTTCGGTGGCCGTACGGCGTCGACTCCGCGCCCCGACCGGTGTCATGGGCGCGACCACTGTGGATTCAACCAGGTTCCCGCGCCGGGGCGCAGGGACCGGTCAGCGCGCGGTGCGGGAGGAGGCGGTGGGAGAGGGCGCGGCGAGCAGACCCGGGGCGGTGAGCCCCGGGTCTGCGGACCACGAGGTCAGGGAGATCGGCGGGGTCGCGGTGAGCGGACGTATCAACGGCGACATGACGGCCGCGCCGGCGACCACCGGGGTGGTCAGCGGATGCATCACGTTCTGCGTCTGCCCGCCGGGAGGCACGGCCCCCGGCAGCAGCGGTGCGGCCGGCGGCGTCGAGACCGCCTGCACCGAGCCCGACGACCGCTGTCCCCGGCCCGACTGCGGCGCGGCCGACTGGCGGCGCCGCGCGGTGTCGGAGGCCGACGCCGCGCCCGCGCCCGCACCCGCGGTGCGCGCCGGAGTCACGTTGCTGCCGGCCCCGGAGCCACCGCGCGCTTCCGCGGCGGTGTCACCCGCCGAGCCGCCGGTGGTCACCCCGCCCAGGGCGAGGGCGGCCAGCGACACCGCCCCGGCGGCGACGAACGCGAACCGCAGCCCGCGCGAGGCGGACCGCTCGCTGTCGGGACGGCCGACGGGGTGGACCCGGAAGCCCCGGTCCTCGGCGGGGACGGCGGGGTGCGGCCGGGCCGGCACATACCCGAACTCGAACTGCTCGCCGCGTTCCACCCCGAACACCCCGGAGCCCGAGGACAGCCCCCCGGGCAACCCTCCGCCGCCCAGCGGCGAACCACCGCCGCCACCGGTACCACCCCCCGGGAGGCCCTGCAGGCGGGCCAGGAAGCTCTCGGAGGGAGGCGGTGGGGCCGCCTGGGCGAAGACGTTCTTCAGACGGCGCTGTGCGTCGACCTCCGCCTTGCACTTCGGGCAGGTGGCCACATGCGCCAGGACACGCTCGCGCGTGTCGTGACCGAGCTCGCCGTCCACGAGGGCGGCGAGCCGGTCTCCCAGATGCTGTTCCGCGAGGCGCCCCGCGGGGTCCGGCCGTGATCCACTCACGCGGTCGCGCCCCCTCCCCCCAGCGCGGGGACCGTGGCCACGAAGCCGCGGCGCTCGGCCCGGGCCTGCGGCGAACGGTGCGCGAGGGCCTTGCGCAGCTGCGAACGGCCGCGGTGGATGCGGGAGCGCACCGTGCCCAGCTTGACGCCCAGGGTCGCGGCGATCTCCTCGTACGACAGTCCTTCGATGTCGCACAGGACGACCGCGGCGCGGAACTCGGGCGCGAGGGTGTCCAGGGCCTGCTGCACGTCCGCGTCGAAGTGCGCGTCGTTGAACAGCTGCTGCGGAGTGGGCTCCTTGCTGGGCAGTCGCTCGGCCGCGTCGTCGCCGAGCGCGTCGAAGCGGATGCGCTGCTTGCGGCGGACCATGTCCAGGAAGAGGTTCGTGGTGATGCGGTGCAGCCAGCCCTCGAACGTGCCCGGCGTGTAGGTCGACAGGGAGCGGAAGACGCGGACGAAGACCTCCTGGGTGAGATCCTCGGCGTCGTGCTGGTTGCCGGTGAGGCGGTAGGCCAGGCGGTAGACACGGCCGCTGTGCGTGCTGACGATCTCCTCCCAGGTGGGCGGAGTCCACGCCTGCCCGTCCGCGTCGGTCGAGAAGGTCGCGGTCTGGGTGGATTCGGCGGCGTGGCTCACGTCAGCAGCGGTGTTGGTCACGGATTTCGGCCTGCCCGCCGATCCGAGAAAGCGCCGTAGCACTCCTCCCCGATCTCCAGGCGCGGCCGCACCTCCCCTGTCAGCTCTGGTGGTGTCCAGTGGAGCCCCTACCATAGCCACCTCGCCCGTTAGCTCCGGATAAGCAGTTTTACGAGAATTTGACACGTGCTGGCACGGCTGGTGCGTCTGCGTCAGCACTTGCTCGGTGTCCCGATCCATCCCATACCCCCCGTCCACACCGTCGTCGCACCCCGTGTCGTTTCCTCACCCCATCAAACGACCGGTCCCATCTGCGGGTTCCCGGCCCCAACGGATACAGTCACGCCCAGGCATCGACGGGGACAGGAGAGGGTCATTACCGGCAACCGGCAGACGAGCTGGGCGTTCGCCGACGCCTATGTCGCCGAGGACGACGCGCTGCGCTGGGCCCGTGAGCGGGCTCGTGACGCAGGGCTGCGCTCGGTGTCGCCCGGCGCGGGCGCCGCGCTGCGGTTGCTGGCCGCCACCGTGGACGCGAAGGCGGTCGCGGAGATCGGCACCGGCACCGGGGTCTCCGGGATCCACCTGCTGCACGGCATGCGGCCGGACGGGGTGCTGACCACCGTCGATCCCGAGCCGGAGCACCAGCAGTTCGCCCGCCAGGCGTTCCGCGCCGCGGGCTTCGCCGGCAACCGTGCCCGCTTCATCCCCGGCCGCGCCCTGGACGTGCTGCCCCGGCTCGCGGACGCGGGCTACGACCTCGTGTTCTGCGACGGCGACCGGCTGGAGTTCCCCGAGTACCTCGCTGAATCGTTGCGCCTGCTGCGACCGGGAGGCCTCGTCGCCTTCGAGGGCGTCTTCGCGCACGGGCGGACGGTGGACTCCGGACCGCAGCCGACGGAGGTCGTGCGGCTGCGGGAGTTGCTGCGCACGGTGCGCGAGAGCCCCGACCTGACGCCGTCCCTGCTGCCGGTGGGCGACGGGCTGCTGTGCGCCGTCAAGCGCTGAGCGCTCCCGTCACCCATGCGCCGCGCGCCCCCGCACAAACAGCGACCCCGACACCGCGTACGATGCCGGGGCTACTGAAAGGGTATGGTCGCTTCCGCGTCAGCCGACGACCTTCTTGAGGGCGTCGCCGAGCGCGTCGGCCTCGTCAGGGGTCAACTCGACGACGAGCCGACCGCCGCCTTCGAGCGGAACGCGCATGACGATGCCCCGCCCCTCCTTGGTCACCTCGAGCGGGCCATCACCCGTCCGCGGCTTCATGGCCGCCATGCTCGTTCCCCTTCCTGAAACCCAGCTCATCGTCAAAGCCGACGGCCCACCGACAGGGCACGCGCGCGATCCCTGCCCAGAACGGCACAGGACACGCGACACCGGCATCGAACACATTGCTTCCAAGCCATTATCCCGCATCCCAGGACCCGATGACCAACATCAGTTGGCATCGCTTGGGCAACGCGCGCGAGCAAAACCACTCAATTCGGCGATGTGGCTGCGATACTTCGCGCCCACGCCTTCGTGTGCCCGCCGCGGACGCGCCGGAATTCTTTGACGCAGGTCACATGCCGGGTCCGCGCCCCGGCCGGTGATCTCCGTCATGCTGTCCTCGGACCAGGACCGACCATGACGTACCGAGCGGTACGTCATCGAGGCGACACCGGAGGGGATGTCCCATGGCCGACACCGTGCTCTACGAGGTGAGCGACGGGCTCGCGACGATCACGCTGAACCGCCCCGAGGCGATGAACGCGCTGAACGTCGCCGCCAAGGTGGCCCTCCGGGACGCGGCCCGGGAGGCGGCGGACGACGACGCCGTGCGGGCGGTGCTGCTGACCGCCGCCGGGGACCGGGCGTTCTGCGTGGGCCAGGATCTCAAGGAGCACATCGGGCTGCTGGCCGCCGACCGGGAGTCCGGGTCGGGGCAGACCATGAGCACCGTGCGGGAGCACTACAACCCGATCGTGCGGGCGCTGGCGGGGGCGCGGAAGCCGGTGGTCGCCGCGGTGAACGGGGTCGCCGCCGGGGCGGGCTTCGGTTTCGCGCTCGCCGCCGACTACCGGATCGTGGCGGACACGGCGTCCTTCAACACCTCGTTCGTGGGGGTCGCGCTCACCGGGGACTCGGGGATCTCGTGGACCCTGCCCCGGGTGGTGGGGCCGGCCCGCGCCGCCGACCTGCTGCTCTTCCCGCGCCGCGTCACCGCCCAGGAGGCCCACGAACTGGGCATCGCCAACCGGGTCGTAGCCGCCGCCGAACTGCGGGCCGAGGCCGAGAGGACGGCGCGGGCGCTGGCCGAGGGGCCGACGGTGGCGTACGCGGCGCTGAAGGAGGCGGTGGCCTTCGGACTGACGCACTCCCTGGAGGAGACCCTCCAGAAGGAGGAGGAGCTCCAGACCCGGGCCGGGCAGTCCGAGGACCACGCGATCGCGGTCCAGGCGTTCGTCGACAAGGAGAAGCCGAAGTACCTGGGCCGCTGACCGCGGCGCAGGCGGGTGCCGCCCCTGACCGGCCGGGTCAGGGGCGGCGCGCCACGCAGTCCGCGAGGTGGTCGTCGACCAGGCCGCACGCCTGCATCAGGGCGTACGCCGTCGTCGGGCCGACGAAGCGCAGACCGCGCTTCTTCAGGGCCTTCGACAGGGCCGTCGACTCGGGGGTGACGGCCGGGACGTCGGACAGGGTCCTGGGTGCCGGGCGGACGGCGGGGTCGGGGGCGTGGGACCAGATGAGGGCGTCCAGCTCGCCCGGGGACCAGTCGGCGATCACGCGCGCGTTGGCCAGCGTCGCGTCGATCTTGGCGCGGTTGCGGATGATGCCCGGGTCGGCGAGCAGCCGCTCGCGGTCGGCGTCGGTGAAGTCCGCCACCGCCGCGATCTTGAAGTCGGCGAAGGCGGAGCGGAAGCCGGCGCGGCGGCGCAGGATGGTGATCCAGGACAGGCCGGACTGGAAGGCCTCCAGGGCGAGCCGTTCGTAGAGCGCGTCGTCGCCGTGGACCGGGCGGCCCCACTCCTCGTCGTGGTAGGCCACGTACTCCGCCGTGGACAGGGCCCACGGGCAGCGCAGGGCGCCGTCCGGGCCGGCGATCGCGGCACCCGGCGTCAGGGTCTCGTCCGTCACCGCTGGTCCTCCGGTTCGGGCTTGGTCAGGTGGACGTGGGGGGCCGCGGCCCGGGCACCGGCCAGCGCGGACTCCAGGTCGGCGATCCGCGCGTCGCGCTCGGCGAGTTCGGCGCCGAGACGGCCGAGGGCGTCGTCGACGTCCGCCATGCGGTAGCCCCGGACGGTCAGCGGGAAGCGGAGGCTCTCCACGTCCGCGCGGTCCACCGGGCGGTCCGGTGGCAGCGGGTCCACGAGCCGCTCGGGCGCCGCCTCGGGCAGCGGTCCGGTTCCCTCGCCGCCGCCCACCACCGCGAGGGTCACCGCGGCGACCACGACGGCGAGCGCGACGACCAGGAAGAAGAACATAACCATCGCTGGGGTCCCCACGGAGTCTGTCGTAAGTGTCAGGGTCCGATCGTGCCATGCGAGGCTGACAGTTAGGGTCGCCGGACGACCGAAGACCGGGAAAGGCCCGGGAAGACCGGGCAGGACCGGGAAAAAGAGGAGAGGCCACAGGGGATGCTCAGGCTGGGCAGGCGCGAATTCGACGCGCACGAGCCGGTGATCATGGCGATCGTCAACCGGACCCCGGACTCCTTCTACGACCAGGGCTCGACCTTCCGCGACGAGCCGGCCCTCGCGCGCGTGGAGCAGGCGGTCGCCGAGGGGGCCGCGATCATCGACATCGGCGGGGTGAAGGCCGGGCCCGGCGACGAGGTGACGGCCGAGGAGGAGGCCCGGCGGACGGTCGGCTTCGTGGCCGAGGTGCGGCGGCGGTTCCCGGACGTGGTCATCAGCGTCGACACCTGGCGGGCCGACGTCGGCGAGGCCGTGTGCGAGGCGGGTGCCGACCTGCTGAACGACGCGTGGGGCGGGGTGGACCCGCGGCTCGCCGAGGTCGCGGCGCGCTACGGCACCGGCCTGGTGTGCACGCACGCCGGCGGCGCGGAGCCCCGGACACGGCCGCACCGGGTGACGTACGACGACGTCATGGCCGACATCCTCCGGGTCACCGTGGGGCTGGCCGAGCGGGCGGTGGCGCTCGGCGTGCCCCGGGAGTCGGTGATCATCGACCCCGGGCACGACTTCGGCAAGAACACGCGGCACAGCCTGGAGGCGACCCGGCGTCTGGGCGAGATGGTCGCGACCGGGTGGCCGGTGCTGGTGTCGCTGTCCAACAAGGACTTCGTGGGCGAGACGCTGGACAAGCCCGTGAAGGAGCGACTGGTGGGGACGCTGGCGACGACGGCTGTCTCGGCGTGGCTGGGCGCCCAGGTGTACCGGGTGCACGAGGTGGCCGAGACACGGCAGGTGCTGGACATGGTGGCGTCCATCGCGGGACACCGGCCGCCGGCCGTGGCCCGGCGCGGGCTGGCGTAGGGCTTTCCCGCCGCCGGAGACCCGGCGCGGGCCGGTGGGGCCGGTGGGGGCCGGGCGCACAGCGCCCCGCGCCCCGCCGTACGGGCGCGCCAGTGCTGTGACCGGGAAGGTCTGCCGGGAAGCTCGCGGCGTCCGGTGCCGGGGGCACCTCCCACGCCCTTCAGGCAGTGGGGGAGCATCGCAAGGCGGAGCATTGCCCGCGTACTGGATGTACTCGGGTGATGCGACAACGCGGCGTGGGGGTACCCCCGGCCGAAGGCTGGGGGAGTGCCGTGCCGGGCGCCGCGAGCCGGTGAACCTTTCCGGTCACAGCACTAGCGGCCCGCCTCCTTCGACATCAGGGCCACCGCCTCCGCCACGTCGTCCGTGACGTGGAACAGGGTGAGGTCCGCCTGGGCCGCCTTGCCCTGGGCGATCAGGGTGTTCTCCAGCCAGTCGACCAGGCCGCCCCAGTACGCGGTGCCGAAGAGGACGATCGGGAACCGGGTGACCTTCTGGGTCTGCACGAGAGTCAGGGCCTCGAAGAGCTCGTCCAGGGTGCCGAGGCCGCCGGGCAGGACGACGAAGCCCTGCGCGTACTTCACGAACATCATCTTGCGGACGAAGAAGTAGCGGAAGTTGAGGCCGATGTCGACGTAGGCGTTCAGGCCCTGCTCGAAGGGCAGTTCGATGCCCAGGCCCACCGAGACGCCGCCGGCCTCCAGCGCGCCCTTGTTCGCCGCCTCCATCGCGCCCGGACCACCGCCCGTGATCACCGCGAAGCCCGCCTCGACCAGGCCACGGCCGAGCCGCACCCCCGCGTCGTACTCCGGCGAGTCCACCGCCGTCCGTGCGGAGCCGAACACACTGATGGCGGGCGGGAGTTCGGCGAGCGTGCCGAAGCCCTCGATGAATTCCGACTGGATGCGCAGGACGCGCCAGGGGTCCGTGTGGACCCAGTCCGTGGGGGCGCGCTCGTCCAGCAGCCGCTGGTCCGTGGTGCTCGCCTGGACCTGGCCACGCCGCCGGAGGACCGGTCCGAGTCGCTGCTCCTCCGGTGGCTGCTTCTTGCCCTCGGGATTGCCTGTTGGCATGTGCGCTCCCTCCGTGTGCGTGACGTTCCACCTCAGCGTAGATCCGCGGGGGTTACGAGAGGGGGACGTCGGTATGTCCGCCGTGAAGCGCCGTGCGGACGCCTGTGGCGGCGGTCGGACACCCGTGGCGGCGGTCGGACGCCCGTTGCGGCGGTCAGTCCGTCAGCCAGGCCCGCAGTCGCTCCTCGCCTGCGAGGATCTTGGCCGTCTCCACCCGCTCGTCGCGCTTGTGCGCCAAGTGGGGGTTGCCGGGGCCGTAGTTGACGGCGGGGATGCCCAGCGCCGAGAAACGCGAGACGTCCGTCCAGCCGTACTTCGGGCGCGCGGTGCCGCCGACCGCCTCGATGAACGCGGCCGCGGCCGGGTGGTTCAGCCCCGGCAGGGCGCCGCCGCTGTGGTCGTCGATCACGAACTCCTCCACCCCGCAGTCCGCGAACACCTCGCGGACGTGGGCGACGGCCTCCTCCTCGGTGCGGTCCGGGGCGTAGCGGAAGTTGACCGTGACTACGCACTCGTCGGGGATGACGTTGCCCGCCACCCCGCCGGAGACGCCGACCGCGTTGAGGCCCTCGCGGTACTCCAGGCCGTCGATGACCGGATAGCGCGGCTGGTATTCGGCGAGCCGCCGCAGGATCGGCGCGGCGGCGTGGATGGCGTTGGAACCCATCCAGCCGCGCGCCGAATGGGCCCGCTCGCCCGTGGTCCTCAGCAGCACCCGCAGCGTGCCCTGGCAGCCGCCCTCGACCTCGCCGTCGGAGGGTTCGAGCAGCACGGCGAAGTCGCCGGCCAGCCACTCCGGGTGCGCCTCGGCGACGTGCTTGAGGCCGTTCAGCTCGGCGGCGACCTCCTCGTTGTCGTAGAAGACGAAGGTCAGGTCGCGGTTGGGGGCGGGGACCGTGGCCGCGACGCGCAGCTGGACCGCCACGCCGGACTTCATGTCGCAGGTGCCGCAGCCCCACAGCACGCCGTCCTCGTCGAGCCGCGAGGGGACGTTTCCGGCGATCGGGACCGTGTCGATGTGGCCGGCCAGGATCACCCGCTGCGCGCGCCCGAGGTTCGTGCGGGCGACGACGTTGTTGCCGAAGCGGTCGACCGTCAGGTGCGGCAGGGCGCGCAGGGCGGCCTCGATCGCGTCGGCCAGCGGCTTCTCGGTGCCGCTCTCCGAGGGGAAGTCGACGAGTCGCGCGGTCAGGCGTGCGGCGTCCAGCGTGAGGTCAAGCGGGTTATCGGCCATGCGGTCGACCCTAACCCGGCGAACCGCCCGTACGTCGCCGCGCGTTGTTCACACCTGCCTCATGCGTCCCGCCGGCCTCCAGTACCTTGTAGGCGTGCCGCACCCTCCCCCCTCATCCAAGCGTCGTGGCCGCCTCCTCCGGTTCGGGGCGGCCGTCGTGGTCCTTCTCGGGCTCGCGGGCTACCTCTCGGTGCAGTACCTCACCGGAGGCACCGGAGGCCCGGGCTGCGAGGTCGTCTCCGGCAAGGGCGACGGCGCGTCGTACCGGTTCACACCGGAGCAGGCGGTGAACGCGGCGACGATCGCGGCCGTCGGCACCGGGCGCGGCATGCCCGAGCGGGCGGTGACCATCGCACTGGCCACCGCCCTCCAGGAGTCCGCCCTGCGCAACATCGACTTCGGCGACCGGGACTCCCTCGGCCTGTTCCAGCAGCGGCCCTCGCAGGGCTGGGGCACGCCGGAGGAGATCATGGACCCGGCCTACTCGGCGGGGATCTTCTACGAGCACCTGAACAAGGTCCCCGGCTACACGCGGCTGCCGCTGACCGTGGCCGCACAGCGCGTGCAGCGCAGCGGATTCCCGCAGGCGTACGCCAAGCACGAGCCGGACGCGACGCTGCTCGCCGCCGCGCTCACCGGGCGCTCCGGGGCCACGCTGGCCTGCCGGGGCCGCCCGGGTCCCACCCGGACCAGCGGACCCGACGCGGTGCGTGCCGCGCTCGTACGGGACTTCGGCCGGGACGTGGTGCAGGAGGCGGGCGCGGAGGTCGGCGGCAAGCCGTCGCCGACGCCCACCCCGAGCCAGGCCGCGAGCGGGGACGGGCGGACCGTGACGGTGCCCGTGCCCGACGACACGGCCGCCGCCGGGCGCGGCGCGCGGCAGCGCGGCTGGCAGCTGGCGCACTGGGCGGTGGCCAACGCCTCCGCGCTGCACATCGAGCAGGTCTCCTACGGCGGCTGGCAGTGGACGGCCGGGATGACCGACAGCCGGTGGCGGACGGCGCAGACACGGGGTGCCGCCGGAGCGGAGCGGGCGGCGGGCTCGGTCCTCATCACCACGACCGGGCGTTAGTACGGGTCCTCACCCCGACGTGTCATCCCTCCCAAGGGCGCCGGAGCCCTTGGGAGCAAGGGCGGCAAGGGGTTTTGCCGCCGCCCCCCGGCGAGCACCGAGTGCCCTTTGTCCGGTTTTACGCGTACCCGATAATGCGACGCGTTACCAACTCTTTACGTTGGCCCGCCGCAACCTTCGCGGACTTCGAGCGGTAGTCAGAGCGTCCGTTCCCTCCGTCGAAGGAGCAACATGTCCCTCCCCCTGACCCGCCGGATCGCCCGTGCCGCGCTGCTCCTCGCTGCGGGAGCGGCCGCCGGGGTCGGTGCGGCCGGAGCCGCGAGCGCTGCCCCCGAGCTGCCGGCCGCCCCGAACCTCGGCGGGCTGACCGCCCTGGACGGGGCGAGCGTCGGCAACACCGTGGACGGCGCCGCGCAGCACGTCGCCGGGGTCGCGGGCGACACCGGTGGCAAGGTCGTGAAGCAGGCGACGCCGACGGCGCGGAAGGCGGCGGGCGACGCGGCGGGGTCCGCCGGAGGTCTCCTCGGCGGCGCCACGAACAAGGCGGCCAAGGGCGGGCTGCCGGCACAGTCCCTGCCGGTCCCCGGTCTGCCTCTCGGCTGAGCGCCCCTCGAACGACCGACGGGGTCCGGGGTCTTCTCCCCGGACCCCGTCGGCGTGCGGAGCCCGTCCGCGCGTGGACGCGGGTACGGCCGTCGCGGACTACGCGGCCAGGCGCTCCACCGCGGCGCGGACCCGCTCGTCCGTGGCCGTCAGCGCGACGCGTACGAAGTCCGCGCCCGCCGGGCCGTAGAAGTCGCCGGGGGCGACCAGGATGCCTCGTTCGGCGAGGTGGGCGACCGTGGTCCAGCAGGACTCGTCGCGGGTGGCCCACAGGTAGAGGCTCGCCTCGCTGTGCTCGATGCGGAAACCGTGGGCGAGGAGGGCCCGGCGCAGGTCCGTGCGGCGGGCGGCATAGCGCTCGCGCTGCTCGCGGACGTGGGTGTCGTCGCCGAGCGCGGCCACGACCGCCGCCTGCGTCGGCGCCGAGGTCATCATGCCGCCGTGCTTGCGGATCTCCAGCAGAGGGCCGAGGACGGCCGGGTCGCCGGCCAGGAAGGCGGCGCGGTAGCCGGCCAGGTTCGAGCGCTTGGACAGCGAGTGGACCGCGACGATGCCCTCGTACGAGCCGCCGTTCACGTCCGGGTGCAGGACCGAGACCGGGTCCGCCTCCCAGCCCAGCTCCAGATAGCACTCGTCGGAGAAGACCAGCACGCCGTGCTCGCGGGCCCAGGCGACGACCCTCCTCAGCTCCTCCTTGGGCAGCACCTGGCCCGTGGGGTTGGAGGGCGAGTTCAGCCACAGCAGCTTCAGGCCCGCCGGGTCCAGCTCCGTGGGGCCCGGTACGCCGGTGCCCGGTGTCGCCGAGTAGACGAGGTGCTCGGCGCCGGCCAGGCGGGCGCCGACCTCGTAGGTCGGGTAGGCCAGGCGCGGGTAGGCGACCTTGTCGCCGGGGCCGAGGCCCAGTTGGGTGGGGAGCCAGGCGACCAGTTCCTTGGAGCCCACGATCGGCAGGACGTGCCGGTGGGTGACGCCCCGCGCGCCGAGGCGGCGCTCGACCCAGCCGGTGATCGCGTCACGCAGTTCGGGCGTGCCCCACACCGTCGGGTAGCCCGGGGAGTCCGCGGCCGCGATCAGCGCCTTCTGGATCAGGTCGGGGACCGGGTCCACCGGGGTGCCGACCGACAGGTCGACGATGCCGTCCGGATGGGCTGCGGCCGTCTTCTTGTACGGCTCCAGCTTGTCCCAGGGAAAGGCGGGGAGCCGGTCGGAGAGTGCGGACACGGGGATCAGGCTCACTTTCTGGTCCGGGAAACGCCTCGGTCCCGTGCGGCGGGCGGAGCGCTGGAGTGCGATCAGGCCGTACGGGACCGAGGCGGCGCGAAGGCGGGCCGCTCTTACTGGTTCTGCGGCGGCAGCGCGGCGATGATGGGGTGGTCGCGCTCGATCAGCCCCAGCTTGCTGGCGCCACCGGGAGAGCCGAGCTCGTCGAAGAACTCGACGTTGGCCTTGTAGTAGTCCTTCCACTCCTCGGGAGTGTCGTCCTCGTAGAAGATCGCCTCGACCGGGCAGACCGGTTCACAGGCTCCGCAGTCGACGCATTCGTCCGGGTGGATGTACAAGGACCGCTGGCCCTCGTAGATGCAGTCGACCGGGCACTCCTCGATGCACGCCTTGTCCTTGACGTCGACACAAGGCTGCGCGATGACGTAGGTCACGCTGTCGTTCCTCCTCGATAGGGCGCTGGCGGGCCTCCACAGGCTCCGCCGCCTGGCGCGCGGGAGCGCGGCGTCGTCGATGCCCGCCCCTAGTATCTCCGTTCCGGGGCATGATCCGAACAGGAGGGGTGAACAGACCTGTGGAAATATCGGCTTCAGGACGCCTCGAGGTCCGAATCACCGCTGCTGACGTGGGCAAACGGGTCTCCATACGGCGCTTGAGCGAACCTGGCGCGCGGGGTGAGAAGTTCACCGACACGGTCGGAGTTCTCACATCATGGGACCACGGTGTGCTGCTGATCACACGAAAGAGTGGCGAGACCGTGCGGATCGCGGAGTCCTCCCTGGTCGCGGGCAAGGTCGTACCGGCCGCACCGGCCCGGCGGCGGGGCCCGGCGGCCACGTACGAGGAGCTCGCGCGCGTGGCTGCGCGGGCCTGGCGGCCGGTGGAGAGCGAGCCGTTGGGCGAGTGGGAACTCCGGGCGGCCGCGGGATTCACCCGCCGCGCCAACTCGGTGCTGCCGCTCGGCGATCCCGGACTTCCACTCGACGCGGCCCTGGCCGTCGTACGACGCTGGTACGGCGAGCGCGGCCTGCCCGCGTACATCCAGACGGCCACCGGCGCCGACGGCACGCAGGAACTGCTGTGCGCGGAGCTGGAACGGCGGGGCTGGGTGCGCGAGGTGACCGCCGAGCTGTGGATCGGGGCGCTCGCGCCGGTCGCCGACCGGGCCGAGGGCTCCGGGGTCGTGCTGTCCCGCACGGCCGACGAGGCGTGGCTTGCGCGGTACCAGCGCAAGGGGGTGAGCGAGGTGGCCCTGAAGGTGCTCGGCAGCGGGCCGTCGGTGTGGTTCGCGACGGTTCCCGGTGAGGGCGCTGTCCCCGCGGCGATCGGACGGTGCGTCGTCGACGGCCGCTGGGCGTCCTTCGCCGCCGTCGAGGTGGATCCGGCGCTGCGGCGACGGGGGCTCGCCACCACCGTGCTCGCCGCGCTCGCTCGCAGGGCCCTCGACGAGGGCGCGTCGGCGGCCTGGCTCCAGGTCGAGAGCGACAACGCCGCGGCGCGGGCGCTGTACGCCGGAATGGGCTTCGGCGCGCACCACGCGTACCACCACTACCGCGCCCCGGAATCCGGCGACGGCGGCCACCCGCGGCCGTCACGGGCGGAGTCCGCGCCGGGGCTCCCGTCGGGGCCCCCGCGAAACTCCGGCGCTCGTCCGTCGTAGGGATCGTCGTGAAAGGGCACGAGCCTGCTATGCGTCCCCTGCATCCGCCGTCTCCGGAACGGTCCGCCGCGGTGCGCCGGTGGTTCGGCGAGGAGGTACGGTCCGAGCGGCCGGACCTCGCGACGCTGTGCCTGCTGGTGGGCGCGGCGGCCGACGGGGCGCTGGACGAGGCCGGCATGGACGCGGCGCAGCTGGAGCTGGACCGGCTCGCGGGGCAGCTGCCGTACCGGCCGGGCGGGCCGCGGGACTGGGCGCGGGCCCTGTGCGAACTGCTCGGCGAGCGGTACGGCTTCCACGGCTCGGCGGCGGACTACCAGCGGCTGGAGTCGTCCCTGCTGCACGAGGTGCTGGTGCGGCGGCGCGGGCTGCCCATCCTGCTGTCGGTGGTGTGGATGGAGGTCGCGCGGCGGGCCGGAGCGCCGGTGTACGGGGTCGCGCTGCCCGGGCACTTCGTCGTCGGGTTCGGGGAGGCCGGGGAACAGGTGCTCGCGGACCCGTTCGACGGGGGCCGGGTGCTCACGGGGGCGGACGCCGAACTGCTGGTGGTCGGGGCGACGGGCGCGCCGCTGCACCCGTCGATGCTGGTGCCCGCCTCTCCCTCGGAGGTCGTGTCCCGGATCCTGAACAACATCCGGGCCTGGGCGGCCATACGGCCCGAGCGGTCGGACGTGGCGCTGTGGGCGGTGGAGCTGTCGCTGCTGCTGCCGTCGCATCCGGCGCGGCTGCGTTACGAGCGGGCGCAGTTGCTGGTGCAGCGCGGGGACTTCGTGGGCGGGGCCCGGGAGCTGGAGGCGTACGCCGACGTGGTGGGCGCGGTGGACGAGCCCGCGGCCGAGCAGGTGCGGGGGCAGGCGCGGGCCGCACGGGCCCTGCTGAACTGAAGCCGGGCCGAGGCCGCCGGGGGCGCTCGCGCGGCCGCCCGGCCCACCGGGCGAGCGCTGCTACAGCCAGCCCTTCTCCCGTGCGATGCGCACCGCCTCCGTCCTGTTGCGCACCGCGAGTTTCTGGATCGCGGTCGACAGGTAGTTGCGGACCGTGCCCTGGGACAGGTGGAGGACCGCGGCCAGCTCGGCGTTGGTGGAGCCGTCGGCCGCGGCGCGCAGGACCTCGCGCTCCCGGTCGGTCAGCGGGTTGGCGCCCTCGGCCAGCGCCGCCGCGGCCAGCGTGGGGTCGATGACCCGCTCGCCGCCGAGGACCTTCCGTACCGCCGCGGCGAGTTGTGCGGCCGGGGCGTCCTTGACCAGGAACGCGTCCGCGCCCGCCTCCATGGCGCTGCGCAGATAGCCGGGGCGGCCGAAGGTGGTGAGTACGACCAGTTTCACCGCGGGCAGATCCTTGTGGAGCCGGGCGGCCGCCTCGATGCCGGTGCAGCCGGGCATCTCGATGTCGAGCAGGGCCACGTCGACGCCGTGGGCGTGCGCCGCCGCCACGACCTCGTCCCCGCGCGCCACCTGGGCGACGACCTCGATGTCCTCCTCGAGGCCGAGCAGGGCGGCCAGTGCCTCGCGGACCATCGACTGGTCCTCGGCCAGGAGGACCTTGATCGTTCGGCTCATGCCGGGGATCCTACGTCCGCGGGGGAGGCGAGAGGCACCCGGGCGACGAGCCGGAAGCCCCGCCCGGCGCGCCCCGCCTCCAGCTGCCCGCCCGCCTTCCCCAGGCGCTCGGCCAGTCCCGTCAGACCGTTGCCGGGGCCCTTGCCCACGCTGCCGGAGCCGCCCGAGCCGTTGTCCTCGACGCACAGTTCCAGGAACGGCCCGTCCAGGGTCTGGCGGCGCACCAGGTCGACGGTGCACCGGGTCGCGCCGCTGTGCCGTACGACGTTGGTGATCGCCTCGCGCAGCGCCCAGGCGAGCGCGGACTCGCACTCCTCGGGGACGCCGTGCAGGTCGGGCTCGGCGGGCACGTCGGCGGCGACGTCGGCGGCGGTCAGCGCCACCTGGGCGCCCGCCAGTTCGGCGTGCAGGCGGGGGCGGCGGTAGCCGGTGACGGCCTCGCGGACGTCGACCAGGGCCTGGCGGCTGACCTGTTCGATGTCGGCGACCTGCTGGGCCGCCTTGTCGGGGTGGTCCGGCAGCATCCGGCCGGCCAGCTCGCTCTTCAGCGTGATCAGCGAGAGCGAGTGGCCGAGCAGGTCGTGCAGGTCGCGGGCGAGCCGCAGCCGCTCCTCGTTGGCGGCGAGCTGGGCCACGGTGGCGCGGGCCTTGCGCAGGTCGATCGTGGTGCGTACGAGTTGCCGTACGCCGGTCATCGCGAAGCCGACGAGCATCACCAGCAGGAACAGGGTCCACTCGCCCTCGGCGCCCGTGTGCCGGGCGACGAGCAGCATCACGGCCGTGGTCAGCGGGATAGTCCAGTAGGCGATCCGCAGCGGGTTCGTCGCGCCGCAGGCCACGGAGACGTACACGAACAGGCCGATCCACGGTGAGCCGAGGGTCAGGCACAGCACGACGGAGAGCGCGCCGAGCACGGCGACGAGCCAGCCGACGACCGCCCCGGAGAACGGCCGGCCCATGTTCCGGTAGACCAGCGTCAGATAGGTCCCGGTGAAGGCCGCGAGGCCCGCCCAGCCGGCCGCGGTGGCGGCGGCCGTGTGGGCGCCCGAGACCAGATCGTGCACCGGCGAGCTGAGGAAG
This sequence comes from Streptomyces sp. 6-11-2, assembly GCF_006540305.1. GTDB lineage: Bacteria > Actinomycetota > Actinomycetes > Streptomycetales > Streptomycetaceae > Streptomyces. The sequence goes on from NZ_BJOR01000001.1 coordinate 2,389,779, forward strand.
ATCAGCCAGGGCAGGATCCACACCAGTTTGCGCAGCGCCTCGCCCCCGTTCCGGGGCGGTTCCCCCATGCGCATCAGCCGGTCCGTGCGGGCTTCGCCGGGCCGCAGGTCTTCCGTCATGGCGCTCACGCCTTCAGCGTGTCCTTCCGGTACAGCCAGGCCGCGCCGCCCGCGAACAGGGCGAAGAAGACGACGAGGATGGCGATGTCCTTCGCGTGCGGGGCCTGGCTCTCCTCGATCGCCCGCCCCAGTGCAGCGTACGCGTGCGTGGGAAGCCACTCGGCGATGTCCTGAAGCCACCGCGGGAAGGTGGTCGAGGGCATCCACAGACCGCCGAGCATGGACAGACCGAAGTAGATGATCATGGTGATCGGGCGGACCGCGTCCCCGGTGGCGAGGTACCCGATGGCGACGCCGAGCGCGGCGAAGACCAGGCTGCCGGCCCAGATCGCGCCGGTGAGGGCGAGCCACTGCCAGGCCTCCAGGCGGACCTGCTTGACGGCGGCGGCGACCACGAAGACGACGACGATGGACGGCAGGCTGACCACGGCGGCGCCGGCGGTCTTGGCGAGGACGTAGCCGCGCCCGGGCAGGGGGGTGAGGCGCAGCTGCCGTACCCAGCCGCTCTCACGCTCCTTGGCGATGCGCTCGCTGTTGCCCATGAGCACGGCGGTGAGCGCGCCGAAGGAGGCCATGGAGACCATCATGTACGTCGGGACGGTCAGGCCGGTGCCGTCGACCTTGGTGACGCCGTCCGCCTTGCCCGCGATGATCAGGAAGAGGATCGAGGGGTAGAGCACCGAGAAGAACAGGAACTTGCGGTTGCGCAGGGCGCGGGCGAGCTCCAGCCGGATCAGACTGTTCACGACTGCCTGGCCTCCTCGGCCTCGGTGATGGCGACGAAGGCCTGCTCGAGCCCGAGCCCGGCGACTTCGAGGTTGCGGGGGTAGAGGCCGAGCCCGTACAGGGCGTGCACGGTCGCGTCGGCGTCGGAGGACTGAATGCGGACGGTCTGGCCGCTCACGGTCATCGAGGTCAGGAAGGGCAGACCGCGCAGGGCGGCCTCGTCGATGGGGCCCTGAAGGTCGAAGGAGACGCGTCGCGCCCCCGCCGTCGCCTTGATCTCGGCGGCGGTGCCGTCGGCCAGCAGCCGTCCCCGGTGCAGCACCAGCACCCGGTCGGCGATGGCGTCGGCCTCCTCCAGGTAGTGCGTGGCGAACAGGACCGCGCGGCCCTGGTCGGCCTGTTCGCGCATGGTGGCCCAGAAGGCCTGGCGGGCGGAGACGTCCATGCCGGTGGTCGGCTCGTCCAGCACGATGAGGTCGCTGTCACCGGCGGTGGCCAGGGCGAAGCGGACGCGCTGGGCCTGCCCACCGGAGAGCTTGTTCACCTTGCGGTCGGCGACCTGGGAGATGCCGGCCCGGGCCAGCACGTCGGCGGTCTTGTACCGCCTGGGGTGCAGGTCGCAGGCGAGCCGCACCAGTTCCGCGACGGTGACGTCCTCCATCAGCCCGCCGCTCTGCAGCATGGCGCCCACGCGCCCGGCGACGATCGCCTCGCGCGGGCTGGTGCCGAAGACGCTGACGGTGCCGCTGTCGGGCTGCCGGAGGCCGAGCAGCAGGTCGAGGGTGGTCGACTTGCCGGCGCCGTTCGGGCCGAGCAGGGCCACGGTCTCGCCCGGACGCAGGGCGAGGGTCAGCCCGTCCACGGCCCGTACGTCCCCGTAACTCTTGGTCACCTGGTCGAACCCCACCACCGTGGTGGTGCCGGCTCGCTCCGCTGTCGTCGTCATGGCCGCCATGCTGGCCGACGGGTGGGGGCGCCGGGCAGTGTCGGCGGTCCTGACTACCGCATGACAGATGTCATGGCGCCGCGCGGCGGCCCGCCGGCCGCCGGCTCAGCTCAGCGGAGCACCTGGGCCGCCTTCCGCAGAGCGCTCTGCCACCGCTGCCGAACGTCTTCGAGGTCCTGCTTGTTGGCCTCGATGATCTTGTTCTGGTAGGTGGTCTCGACGGACTGCCAGACCATCACGTAGCCCACCTGCTGCTTGCACTTCACATCGGCCACCGCGGTGGCGATCTCGGCGGCACGGGTCTTCTTCAGGGCGGCGGAGTCTCCCTCGCCCTCGGTCCACCAGGCCGGGTCGCCGGCGGCGGCATGGGGATCCGCGTAGGTGTGGCCGGCCTTCTTCATACAGGCACTCCACTTGGCGTTCACGGCCTTGGCCCGGCTGTCCGCCTCCGTACGCTTCCATCCTTGCTGCTGCGCCAGGTCGACGGCGTTCAACGCCTCCAGCCGGAGCAGGCCGAGCTGCTTCAGGGCCTCGCCGCGGCAGCCGCCCGTGAGGCTCGTTCCGGTCGTCGCCCCGTCACGGCCGGTGTAGGCCTTGGTGAGCGCATCCGTCATGAGGGCCTTGCGCTTCTTCTCCCGCCGCGTCTCCTCGGCCAGCTGCTCGGCGGTCACGCCGGCCGGCGGAGCCAGGTGATAGCCGTACACGCGCACGGTGCCGGGGTCGGTGACCCCGTAGCGCCGCTCATTGGCCGAACGCGCCACGCCCAGCCGCTTCGGACGAGCGGGCCAGGTATATCCCTTCGCCTTCATGCACGTACCGGCCAGTTCGTCGACGGCCTGGTCGAGAACGGCTCGCTGCTCCGCGCTGACGCCATAGGAATCAAGGGGAAGGACCGGCGCCGGAACACCGGCAACGGTCTTCGTGACCGGAGAGGAAGAGATCTCGGGTTCGCTCCCCGTCCGGCCACCCGATTGGCATGCCGACAGCACCACGACGGAAAGGACGGCAACGCCGACGGCCACTGAGCTCTTCCGCATCAATTCAGACGCTTTCTTCGCTGGAGAAGCTCCGAACGGGATGCGCCCCGAGAAAGGGGCACATCGTCGCGTTCAGTTCGGGCAGGCGGAGTTCGAGCCGAAGCAGTGCGAACTCGCCGTGTTGTCGTTGGGTACCTGATTGATCTGTTCACCCGGGGGAATAGCGGTGAGGTTACCGGTGTAACCGGAGTACTGGTAGAAGTACACCAAGGTGTCAGGGTCCATGTTCTTCACCGAGGACATGGTGTTGTCGATGAGGGTGCTGGTGCCGTAGTACGTGCTGCCGTTGTAGTTGGGCTTGCTGTAGAGCGTGTCGTACAGGCCGCCGCTGTAGTTCGCGAGTCTGTAGATGCACACTTCGCCACCACCCGAGGACTCACACACACCGTTGTAACTGCCGGCGAAGGCGGTGCCGCTGAATCCCAGAACCAGCGCCGCGCTCGCCAGTCCCACGAGGGCTTTCTTCCTTGCGCTCATCCACTCACCAATCCTGTCCTCATACCCACTGAAGTCGGCAGGGCGCTGGAATGAGCGCACAACGAATCCCCGACCCCATGGGGTGAACTTGGTTCGGCCCATGCGCCGGAGTGATCCTAGGGGGTCACACAAGTACAGGAGGGATCAATTTCGGTCATTCGCAAGCAGCATCCGGATGCCCTCCGAACGTCAGAGGGCGCCCCGGCCATGGACCGGGACGCCCCCTCGAACTGCTCGCCGCTAGCTCGGGTTGGTCTCGATCACACCGACCCGGTCCGCCGCCGTCTTGCCGAGCAGGGCCTTGTGCATAGCACCGATGACGTCCTCGGGCGTCACGGGGGTCTTCTTGCCGTTGCCCCGGGTGATCAGCACGCTGTCGTAGGCGCCGCCGTACAGCTCCTTCAGCGCGGCCTTGTCGTAGTACTCGACCAGCTTGTTGCCGACCGGCTTGACGGCGAGGAACCTCCACAGGGAGTTCTGGGGGCTGAACTTGACCTCCACCCCGCCCGCCTCGATCGCGACAATGCCCGACATCGCCGGCTCCGCGAACTCCTTCATCATCCGGTCGACCTCGGCGTTGGAGACCGTCGGCTGCTTGGTGACCGTGGGCAGCTGGGCCGGCGTGGCCGTGCCCGTCTCCACCTGCGTGCGGTACGCCTGCTGGACCAGCCGGGTCGAGCCGCCGACGTCGATGCCCTTGCCCGGCTTGCCGTACACGGCGACGGCCTTGCCGGACTGGAACTTGATGCCGCCCTCGGTCATCGACCCGTCGCCGCCCGAGACGCTCTGCAGGGCGACCTGGAGCTTCTCCTCGTCGACCGGCATCCGCGGCTCGATCACCCGGTGGTTGCCGAACAGCGAGCCGATCACCGACATGGGGTTGTAGTCGCTCGTCGCGGCCGAGCTGGCTGTGGCCTGGGTGTCCAACTGGAGCCCGGCCTGGTCGGGCTTGAGGGTGACGGTCCTGCCCTCGACCGACAGCTTCAGCGGCTGGTTCACCCGGCCGCCGAAGGCGTCGTCGAGCTTCTTGACCGCGTCGTCACGGGTGCCGCCGCCGATGTCGACGCCGAGCACGGTGGTGCCCTTGGGCACGTCGGAGTGGTTCATCAGCAGCCCGGCGCCGTAGGTGGCACCGGCGACGACGATCACGGCGCCGCAGAGCAGGACGAGCTTGTTGCGGCCCTTCTTCTTGGCCTTGGGCGCGGCGGGGGCCGCGGCGGCGCTCTGCGGGGCCGGCTCGGACAGTCCCGGCGGCATGTGCGCCTGCGGCCCGCTCCAGTCGGCCTCCGGCCCGAACGGCGAGCCGGAACCGGGCTGGATCACGGGCATGCCGCTGGTGACGGTGTTCCCGGAGACGTTGTCCGGCCGGGCGCCGTAACCGGGGGTGCCCGGCTCCGGAACCTGCTGCTGCGGGGTGAGGACCGCGGTGTCGTCGCTCAGACCGCCGCCGGAGCGCGCCGTGTGCGCGCCGTGTGCACCGGCCGGGTGTCCCGCGCCCGCGGCGGGACCCGCGGGTGCGCCGACCCCGGGCGGCCGCAGCGGTCCGTCGCCGGTGACGGGGCCACCCGTCGGGCCCGTGGGGCCCTGCGGGCCGCCCGGCACACCGGGGGCGCCCGGACCACCCAGGCCGCCGGTGCCGCTCGGGCCGCCCCGGCCGTCGTGCCCGTTGTCGGAGAAGTACGCAAGGTCCTCGCGGCGCGGCTCGTCGCCGGGGCGGGGGCCGCCGGAGAGCGGGCCCGCGGCCAGCGCCTCGGTGACGTCGAAGGACCCGGTGCCGCCGCCGTGGCCGGGGGCGACGGGACCGCCGGTGACCCCGGGCAGCCCGGCGCCGTTGGTGGAGCCGGGGCGGGAGCCGTTGGCCGAGCCGGGCACGTTCATGGAGCCGACCACGCCGCCGGGGCGGGCCCCGCCGGAGGAGCCCGGAACGGAGGAGCCGGCGCCCGAGGGCCCGGGGACGGAGGTTCCCGGACCGGAGGCGCCGGGGCCCGAACCGTTCGCCGCGGGTGCGCCCGAACCGCCCGGCAGTCCCGCGCCGTTGGTGGAGCCGCCGCCCTGACCGCCTTTGTTCGCCTGGGGCTTGCGGGGCGCGAACCAGTCGCTGGTCACCTTCTCCTCGGCCGGTGCCGCGGGTTCGGCGGTCGGCTCGACGGCGGCCTCGGGCGCCGGGGCGGGCGACTGCTGGGCCTCGCCGCCGGTGTCCTGGGCGCTGTTCTCGGATCCCTCCGAGGAGACGGGCGTACGCACGACGACCGGCGGGATCGGCCGGGATCCGGGGATGTTGATCCGGATCCGGGTCGTCAGCGTGGTCTCCGTCTTGCGTTCCTCGGGCTGCGTGGCCGAACGGCCCGCGTCCGCACGGTCGTCGGAGACCGCCGGGATTCCGTACGGCGGGGTCCCCGAGGGGTAGGCGGCTCCGCCGCGCCCGTTGGGCCCGGACGACGGAGTGTCAGTTTCACGACTCAAGGCAGGTTCTCCCGATTGGCTCCGCCGCACGTTACGACCTCAGTGCGGGCGGCTCGGCGGCGCGCGCACCACCATACTGGCCACTCCGGGCCCTTATCCCAGGACCGCTGGGTAAACCCCCACCGGACACGCACCGGTCCCACGGGAAGAAGTGGTACGTCACTTGCCAAGTCGGGCGTCGCGGTCGTGCCGTTGCCGCCCCGGCGCAAGGGTGGCGCAGATCACAGCAACGGCCATGCCGCCGAGCAGGAAGAGATAGGAGCCGCTCGCGGCCGCGAAGAAGAAGTCGCCTTCGGGGCGGCCGGCGGTGAGCACGAACACGGTGACCACCCAGCCGGCCGCGCCCGCCACGGCCCCGCCCCGGCTGCGCGCGGCCCGGGCCCCGCCCAGGAACAGCCCGGCGGCGCCCGCGAGCGCGAGCAGCAGCCCGCCGGGGAACCAGGCGGCCTGCACCAGGGCGCCCGCGACCGCGACCACCGCGCCGAGCAGGAAGAGCCCGAGATACGCGGCGGCCCGCCCGGCGGAGGGCGGCTTGAGGGGCTGCGCGAGCATCGGGCCCCCTCCCTCTGAACTCATGACGCCTCCTTCTCGGCCGCGGCGAACAGATCGATCCCGGCGAACAGGTCGATCTCCCGCTCCCCCTTCCCGGCTCCGGGTTCCCCGCGCACCAGCTCGTAGAACTCGGTGGTGAAGACCGGCTGGGCGAGCTGGTTGGACAGGGCGAAGTACGGCTCGGCCATCTCGATCTGGGTGGCGTGCGCGGCCATCGCGGCGGTCTTGGCGGCGGCGTACGCGCCGCCGTCGACCGCCGTGGTGACGCGCTCGTCGCCCACGACTCCGGGAACGTCGCCGATCGTCGCCGGCTCGTCGAACGGCAGCCCCGGCAGGTCGTCCTTCAGCCGTGCGAAGGCGGCCTCGGCGACCGGACGCGGGACGCGGTTCCAGTACACCTTGGCGATCCGCCAGGGCTCGCCGAGGTCGGGGCGTACGGCGGGGTCGGCGGCCAGGTCCGCGGCGCGCATCGCGATCCGGTGGGCCTGGATGTGGTCGGGGTGGCCGTAGCCGCCGTTGTCGTCGTAGGTGACGAGGACCTGCGGGCGCACCTCCCGGATCACGGCGACGAGGTGTTCGGCAGCGCTGTCGAGGCCGGCCTGCCACAGGCAGTCCGGGTCGTCGTTGTCGGCGAGCCCCATCATCCCGGAGTCCCGGTACCGCCCGGCCCCGCCGAGCAGCCGGAAGTCCTCGACTCCGAGCTCCCGCATGGCCGCGGCCAGCTCCTGCCTCCGGTAGGCCCCGAGCCCGGCCGACCCCTCCAGGTGCCGCAGCTCCTCCGGGATGACCTCGCCCAGCTCCCCGAGCGTGCAGGTCACCAGCGTCACCAGGGCGCCCTCGGCCGCGTACCGCGCCATGGTCGCGCCGTTGTTGATCGACTCGTCGTCGGGATGCGCGTGCACCAGCATCAGCCGCCGAGCGGCCCGTTCCGTCATGGGGCCAACCCTACGAGGGGCCGGTGAGCCGCCCGGCTGCGGCGTCGGCGATCACCGGTGGCACCGTGATCCATTAGGCATGTGCACGCCGTACGTTGGCACCATGTCGACCCAGCCGCAATACAGTTCTCCCGTCCCGTCGGCCTCCGCGGTACCCGTGCCTCCCCGTCGCCCTGCCGGCATCCTGGTCGCCGTGCTGGTGATCGGCCTCTTGGCCGGCGGAGGCGCCGTGGGCGCGGCATGGGGTCTCAGCGGTGACAGCCGGACCAGTGCGTCTGCCCCGGCAGACGACGCACGCGATGCGTGCCGCGCCCTCGATCGACTGGATGAAGCAAAGCTCGAGACCAATGGGTCGGAGTTCGACGTGTCGATGTACCGGCTCGCGGGCGCCAGTGACCTTTCGGCATCGGCAGCCGCGGGCGACCGTCAGTACAAGCCACTCGCGGAAGCCGTCATGCAAGTGATGTTGGGCTATGAGCGGATCCATGACATCGACAAGGAGGGCAAGCAGTCCCTCCAAAAGGCAAGGGGCATCTGCGCCGGCCTCTGACAGCAGCGGGCCGCTGGAACGGGCTGATACGCCGGCTCTGGCTGTGGCCACGCGTGGCGTGAGCGCGATCAGCCTGACTGTTCACCGCCGACGGTATCGGTCCGAGTGCTCACGCATCGGCTGCCGCTGTGCTCTCGTCCTGGTAGCGCGGCAGCCCGTCCGTCGAGATCGTCCAGTCGCCGATGGTGACGTCCTCGCCGTAGACGAAGTCCTTGCGGGTCGCATAGCGCGGACCGTCCGGAGTGGAGTGGATGTCGGTGAAGACCGCGCCTTCGCCGGTGCGCGGATCGAAGACGGCGTAGACGGGGATGCCGAGCAGCGGATAGTCCCGCACTTTGCCCACCCAGTCGTTGCCGGGGTTCGAACGGGAGACGATCTCGATGGCGGCGACGAGCGTTCGAGGATCGATGGACCCTTCGGTGTCCATGTCCTCTTCGGCGATCACCATCACGTCCGGGCGCCGCATGACGCCTTCGGGCTCGTTCTCCACGTCGGGCTCGCCGGTATGGGCGACGATCTCTTCGGGCATCACCCTTTCCAGGCGCTTCCGGAGCCGCAGTGCGGTCAGCTCGTGGCGGCCGCTGGGCGACATCATGTCGTGGACGATCCCTTCCTTGGTGATCTCGAATTTGCCCGGCAGTGTGTCGTCCGCGGACTGAACGAAGTCGCGCATGGCCCGGTACAGGTGGGAGCCGCACTGCTTCGCGTGGTCCGGTACGACGGCCATGGCGCTCGCTCCTCGTCGTCTGTGCCCAGGGGCAAGGATCGTCACGTTCATGCTAGGCGTCCTCCTGGAGATCGGTTCGGCAGTCGCGGCAGCGGCCGGGTTCGGGGGCGCGGAAGGCACGGTCGCAACCCGCGCAGGTCTGGAGCGGATGCCGCACGGGCGGAGGGGCGGCCGAGGCGCGGAACGGGAGTGGCGGCGGGAGCTGGGCGGCGAGGCGGTGGGCCAGAACGGCAGCGGGCCGCCGCAGTCCCTCGGGTGGGAGATCGGCGGTCAGGGCATGGCGTACGGCGGCGGGGCCCACCTCACGTTCCAGCCAGACGGCAACTCTCGGGGCCAGGTGGGCCGTGTCGCAGGCGGAGAGGAGGAGGCGGGGATCATGGCGGCGGAGGTCCGCGAGGAGGTCGGTGGCCGCCTGGAGCAGCGCGGGAGCGGGATACGCGGGGCGCCCGCTTCTCGCGCGGCCTGCCCGTCTCGCACGTCGTCTGCTTCTCGCCGCCGTTCTCGCGTTCCTCACGGCTCCCGCGGTTTTCGGGCTGCGTCGGGGCCGTCGCCGGTCGGGCGGGTCGGTCGGGAGCGGGGTCGCGTGCGTCCGCGTGGTGGTGGCGGGCCGCGGCCGGCTGGTTGCAGGAGATCGTCCGGGTGACGATACGGCCGCGGGGCACGCGTTCGCGGACGCGGCACAGGTAACCGTGGGCCTCCAGCTCGCGCAGGGCGGCGGCGATACAGGTAGCCCCCTCGAGGAAGCGCACCGTGAGGGTCTTGATGTCGACGCGGGCGCCCTTCTGCAGCGACTGGAGGTGCACACCGAGGCCGATGGCGAGCAGCGACAACTCGCGGGGCCAGGTGGTTGCCGATCACCGTGAAGCGGGTGGTGTGGCGGGTGTTGTCGTGGACCAGGCCGCCTGTGTGGTTGCCTCGGTTCGGGTGCTTATCGCCCGCAATACGGGACTGGGCGAGCGGGGGCACGCTAGGGTTCTGGGTACCCATCGGGAAGGTCCTGTCTTCCTCGGTGGTCAGGCCCTCGCACTGGGATTGCCGTCCCGGCGGGGGCCGTCGCATGTCTGCGGTTGTTGTGCTTGCGTTGGGCTGAGCGTAGAGCCGTCAGGGGCTGCCAAATCCAGCCGAGCCGGGGATGTTCACCCTCCCGAGTGAGCGCGGGCCACGGGTGGGAGGGGTGAGGCTTGGTGCGGGTTCTTTCTCCTCGTTCCTTTACTTTCAGCCGTCGGCGTCACCGGAACCCGTGGGCGCGGGTTCCGGTGGCGACAGGCGCAGTTCGGCCCAGATGGTCTTGCGCGGGAAACGCTCCTCGGCCACGCCCCAGCGGTCGGCGAGGGCGTCGCCATCGCCCCCAGCACGGTTCACGTCCGCGACTCGAAGTACATCGAGGGCCCCCGGCTCGCGATGACGCCGGAGTCCTGGACCCGCTTCGTGTCGTACGCCTCCAAGGACTGACAGGGCGGAGCACGCAGCCGGTGACCATTCCCGGACAACTCTGAAGAAATGCCACACTTTCAGGGAATTGGCGGCACTGCGTCCGATTGGTGATCCTTTTCATGCCCGGTACGCACTCCGAAAGGGATGACATGCGCAAGTTCCTGACCGTCGGGGCCGTGGTGGCCGCGACCGCTGCCGCCGCCCTGCTGCCCGCCGGTCCGGCGGCCCCCTCCTCGGCCCCGGCATCGGCCGCGGCGGTCTGCGCGATCGACCACTTCTGCCTCTACGAGTTCTCCAACGGCACCGGCCGCCGCGGCAGCTACGTGAAGGGGACGGACGACGTGAAGCGGCAGAACCTGCCCTCGGCCCGCTCGGCATGGAACCGCACCAACGAGTACTGGTGCGTGTGGAGCAAGGACGACTACATGGGCACCAGGGTGATCATCCAGCCCAACGAGGGGCTCAAGGACCTCCGTGGCGACTTCCGCTCCGCCCTGCCGGCGAGCGCCATCCACTGCTGAGGCGGACACCCGCCTGTGGTGGGGCAGGTGCCGCCCCACCACCGAGGGCACAGCCCACGGGGACTAGAACTTGAAGTTGCCGATCATCCCCGCGATGTTCGTGGTGAGTTCGCTGATCGTGGGGGCGACCGTGGAGGACGCCAGGTAGAAGCCCAGGAGCATGCACACGACCGCATGGCCGGCCTTGAGGCCCGACTTCTTGATCAGCAAGAAGACGATGATCGCCAGCAGCACCACCGCCGAAATCGAGAGTGCCACGGCGGTTCACCTCCAAAGATCCCAGGACGCGGGGGGTGTCGGGGGTATCGGGGGTCGTCGGACTATGAGGGGCAGATAAATCCACACAGCGGGCAGCAGGTTCATACCCACTATGCGCTAACGATCATAACTATCCGCACGCGCGCATCGGTCGGCGCACGGCCGCACAAGGGGGCGCATGGCCAATATGGTCATGGCATGACGACCGAGCCTGTCTCCTTCCCCCGACGGCACGCGCGCACCCAGCGGTTCACGCTCGGCGCGCCGCGCGCGTTCACCGTGGCTCCCGACGCCTCCCGCGTGGTGTTCCTGCGCTCCGGATCCGGTACCGACCGGGCCAACTCCCTTTGGGTGCTCGACCTTGGCGACGGCGCGGAGCGCATGGCCGCCGACCCGCGCACCCTCCTCGGCGGCGCCTCCGAGCACCTCTCGGCCGAGGAACGGGCCCGCCGCGAACGCAGCCGCGAGGGCGGCGCGGGCATCGTCGGCTACGCCACCGACACCGCCGCGGAGTTGGCGTCTTTCGCCTTGTCAGGGCGGCTTTTCACGGCCGAGTTGCAAGCGGGTACGGCACGCGAACTTCCCGCCCCCGGACCGGTGATCGACCCCCGTCCGTCCCCCGACGGACGGCACGTCGCCTACGTCACCGACGGGACCCTGCGGGTGGTGGGTGCCGAGGGCGACGGCGACCGGGCGCTCGCCGAACCGGAGTCCGAGGGCGTCGCCTACGGCCTCGCGGAGTTCATCGCGGCCGAGGAGATGCACCGTTCCCGCGGCTTCTGGTGGGCGCCGGAGTCGGACCGGCTGCTCGTGGCGCGTGTGGACGACACGCCGGTGCGGCGGTGGTGGATCTCCGATCCGGCGCATCCCGGGCGGGAGCCGAGCCGCGTCCCCTACCCGGCCGCCGGCACCCCCAACGCGGACGTACAGTTGTTCGTGTTCGGCCTGGACGGGACCCGCACGGAGGTCCTCTGGGACCGGTCCCGTTACCCGTATCTGGCTCATGTGCACTGGTCAGCGGCAGGGGCGCCACTGCTTCTCGTACAGGCGCGCGACCAGCGCAGCCAGCTGTACCTGGCGGTGGACCCGGAGTCCGGCGCGACCCGTATGGTGCACGCGGACGAAGATCCAGATTGGCTGGATCTTTTCCCCGGAGTGCCGTGCTGGTCTCCCTCCGGGCAGCTCGTGCGACTCGCCGACGAGGGCGGAGCGCGGGTGCTGGCGGTCGGTGAACGACCGCTCACGGGAGCGCAGTTGCACGTGCGGGCCGTGCTGGACGTGTCGGACGACGACGTGCTGGTCTCCGCCTCGGCGGGCGAGGAGGCGGCCGAGCCGGAGACCGGTGAGGTGCACGTCTACCGCGTCAACGAGCTGGGCGTGGAGCGCGTGAGCCAGGAGCCCGGTGTGCACACGGCGGTGCGCGCCGGGGGCGTGGCCGTCCTCGTCTCCGCCACGCTCGACCGGCCGGGCGCCCGGGTGCGGGTGGTGCGCGAGGGCCGGACGGTGGCCACCATCCGCTCCCACGCGGAAGATCCTGGTTTGTCCCCGCGCGTGACCCTCACCCAGGGGGGCGCACGCAGAATCCCGTGCGCCGTGCTTATGCCTACGGACTACCCCCGTGACACTGCCGCCTCCGCCCCCCTGCCCGTCCTCCTCGACCCCTACGGCGGCCCGCACGGCTCCCGCGTGGCGGCCGCGCACAACGCGCACCTCACCTCCCAGTGGTTCGCCGACCAGGGCTTCGCGGTGGTCGTCGCCGACGGCCGCGGCACCCCGGGCCGCTCCCCCGCCTGGGAGAAGGCCGTCCACCACGACTTCACAGTCACCCTCGACGACCAGATCGAGGCCTTGCGGGACCTTGCCAAGACGTATCCGCTCGACCTCAACCGGGTGGCGATCCGCGGCTGGTCCTACGGCGGCTACCTGGCCGCCCTGGCCGTGCTGCGCCGCCCGGACGTCTTCCACGCGGGCATCGCGGGCGCCCCGGTCACCGACTGGCGCCTGTACGACACCCACTACACCGAGCGGTATCTGGGCGACCCGGAGCAGGCTCCCGGGGTGTACGCCCACAGCTCCCTGGTCACCGACGACGGGCTGTCCTCGCCCGCCGAGCCGCACCGGCCGCTGATGATCGTGCACGGTCTGGCCGACGACAACGTGGTGGTCGCCCATGCCCTGCGACTGTCCTCCGCCCTGCTCGCCGACGGGCGCCCGCACGAGGTGCTGCCGCTGTCCGGGGTCACCCACATGACTCCGCAGGAGCAGGTCGCCGAGAACCTGCTGCTGCTCCAGGTGGACTTCCTCAAGCGTTCCCTCGGGCTCGGCTGAGCGCCGGCGGGACAGCGCACGCGGGCCTGGGGCCGGGGGCACGCGACACGCCTCCCCGGCCCCGTCCCGGGCCGTGAGGGGCGTCCGCGCGCCGAAGCGGTCACGGTGCCCTGGTGCCGCTGCCCTGTCCCCCGGTGTCCCGCTCCTCCGGCGGCACCACCTGGAGCTCCGCCGCGTAGTGGCACGCCGAGGGGTGCACCGCCGGCCCGGTGTCGTGCCGGAACTCCGCGGGCACCGCCAGCTCCGGCACCTCCAGCGTGCAGCGCTCCCGCGCCTTCCAGCAGCGGGTGCGGAAGCGGCAGCCGGAGGGGATGTTCGTCGGGGACGGCACGTCTCCCGAGAGGATGATCCTCTCCCGGCGTTCCCGTGCCCCGGGGTCCGGCACGGGAACGGCGGACAGCAGCGCCTGGGTGTAGGGGTGCGTCGGATGGTCGTAGATCTGCTCGTCGGTGCCGATCTCGACGATCCGCCCGAGGTACATGACCCCCACCCGGTCGGAGATGTGCCGCACGATCGACAGGTCGTGCGCGATGAAGACGTAGGACAGGTCGAACTCGTCCTGAAGCCGCTCCATCAGGTTGATCACCTGGGCCTGCACCGAGACGTCGAGCGCGGAGACCGGCTCGTCGGCGACGATGATCTCGGGACGCAGGGCCAGTCCCCGCGCGATGCCGATGCGCTGGCGCTGGCCGCCGGAGAACTGGTGCGGATAGCGGTTGATGTACTCCGGATTGAGGCCGACCACGTCCAGCAGCTCCCGCACCCTGCGGCGCCGGTCGCCCTTGGGGGCCGCCTCGGGGTGGATCTCGTACGGCTCGCCGATGATGTCGCCCACCGTCATACGGGGGTTGAGCGAGGTGTACGGGTCCTGGAACACCATCTGGATGTTGCGGCGCACCGCCTTCAGCGCCCGGCCGGACAGCCGGGTGATGTCCTCGCCCCGGTAGCGGATCTCGCCCGCGGTGGGCCGCTCCAGGTTGCACAGCATCTTCGCGACCGTGGACTTGCCGCAGCCGGACTCGCCCACGATGCCGAGCGTTTCGCCCCGGGCCAGGGTGAAGTCGACGCCGTCGACCGCCTTGACCGACCCGATCTGCTTCCTGAACAGGACGCCCCGGGTGAGCGGGTAGTGCTTGACGAGCCCGCTGACCTCCAGGATCGGCTCGGCCGTCCGCTCAGCCGTCTGCTCTGCCATCCAGGCACTCCCTCCAGAAGTGGCAGGCGCTCGCGCGGCTTTCGGAGACCTCGTACAGGGGCGGTACGTCCGTGCGGCACACGTCCCGGGCCATGGGGCAGCGCGGGTGGAAGGCGCAACCGGGCGGGATCGCCTGGAGGTTGGGCGGCAGGCCCTTGATGGCGTAGAGCTCCCGGCCCTTGTGCCCCAGGCGCGGGATCGAATCCAGCAGGCCCTTGGTGTACGGGTGGGCGGGCGCCTTGTAGATGTCGTGCACCGGCGCGGACTCCACGATCCGGCCCGCGTACATCACCGCGATCCGGTCGGCGACGTCGGCGACCACGCCCAGGTCGTGGGTGATGAGGACGAGCCCCATGCGGTACTCGCGCCGCAGTTCGGCGAGCAGGTCCATCACCTGGGCCTGGACGGTGACGTCGAGGGCGGTGGTCGGCTCGTCGGCGATGATGAGCGCCGGCTCCAGGGCCAGCGCCATGGCGATCATGATGCGCTGGCGCATGCCGCCGGAGAACTGGTGCGGGTAGTCGCGGACGCGCTGCCGTGCGGCCGGGATGCGCACCCGGTCCATCAGCTCCACGGCCCTGGCGCGCGCGTCCTTGCGGGACATGCCCCGGTGCACGACGAACATCTCACCGAGCTGGTCGCCGACGGTCAGTACCGGGTTCAGCGCGGACAGCGCGTCCTGGAAGATCATCGCCATCTCGGCGCCCCGGATCCGCCGCCGTTCGTCCTCCTTCAGCTGCAGCAGGTCCCTGCCGCGGAAGAGGATCCGCCCGCCGCTGATCCGGCCGGGCGGCACGTCGAGAATGCCCATGACCGCCTGCGCGGTCACGGACTTGCCGGAGCCGGACTCCCCGAGGACGGCGAGCGTCTCCCCGGAGTCCACCTCGTAACCGACTCCGTTGACGGCGTGGACGACCCCGTCCCGGGTCCGGAACTCCACGTGCAGATCACGGACTTCGAGCAGCATGGCGCCGTCACCTCAGCTTCGGGTCGAGGGCGTCGCGCACCGCGTCGCCGAGCATGATGAACGCCAGGACCGTGATCGCCAGCGCCCCGGCGGGCCACAGCAGCGCGTGCGGGGCGTTGCGGACGTACGGGGAGGCGGCGGAGATGTCGATGCCCCAGGAGACGCTGGGCGGCTTCAGCCCGACACCGAGGTAGGACAGGGTGGCCTCCAGCGCGATGTACGTGCCGAGCGCGATGGTGGCGACGACGATCACCGGGGCGACGGCGTTGGGCGCGATGTGCCGCAGCAGGATGCGGGAGTTGGAGGCGCCCAGGGCGCGGGCGGCCTGGACGTAGTCGAGCTGTTTGGCGGTGATGACGGAACCGCGCGCGATCCGGGCGATCTGCGGCCAGCCGAGCAGCACGATGAACCCGACGACCGGCCAGACGGTGTTGCTCGGCACGACGGACAGCAGGACGAGACCGCCGAGGACGACGGGGATGGCGAAGAAGATGTCGGTGGTCCGGGACAGCACGGCGTCTCCGGCACCGCCGAAGAATCCGGCGATCCCGCCCAGCACCGAGCCGAAGAGCGCCACCCCGAGCGTGGCGCACACGCCGACCGTGACGGACGCGCGGGTGCCGTGGACGGTGCGCGTGTAGACGTCGCAGCCCTGGCCGTCGAAGCCGAAGGGATGGCCGGGCGCGGGGCCGTCCTGGGCTCTGGCCAGGTCGCAGGTGAGCGGGTTGCCCGAGGCGATCAGGGACGGCCGGATCGCGATGACGACCAGGAAGCAGATCACCAGCGCGGAGAGGATGAAGACGAGGTTGCGGCGCAGGTCGCGCCAGGCGTCGGACCACAGGGAGCGGGGCTTGCCCTCCGGCCCGCCCGGCGCCCGCTCCAGCGTCGTCGCCTCGCTCGCCGCGAGGTCCATCGCGCCGCCCATGCCGGTTCCGGCGATGACGCGCTCGGGCTCCTGCGACTGCTCAGGCATAGCGGATCCTCGGGTCGAGTACGGCGTACAGCAGGTCCACGAGCAGGTTGGCGACCAGGAAGACCAGGACGAGGACCGTCACGAAGCCGACGACGGTCTGGGTGTTCTGCCGCAGGATGCCCTGGTAGAGCTGGTAGCCGACGCCGTGGATGTTGAAGATGCGCTCGGTGACGATGGCGCCGCCCATCAGCGCGCCGATGTCGGTGCCGATGAAGGTGACCACGGGGATCAGGGAGTTGCGCAGCAGGTGCCGGACGACGACCCGGCGCCGGGGCAGTCCCTTGGCGACGGCCGTGCGCACATAGTCCGAGCGCCGGTTCTCGGCGATGGAGGTACGGGTCAGCCGGGTCACGTAGGCGAGGGAGACGGAGGCGAGGACCAGGCCGGGCACGATCAGCTCGCCGAAGGCCGCCGCCGGGGACACCGAGGGTCTGATCCAGCCCCACTGGACGCCGAACAGCAGTTGCAGCAGCAGACCGGTGACGAAGGTGGGGACGGAGATGACGACGAGGGTGAGGACCAGGACCGAGGTGTCCACGGGACGGCCCCGGCGCAGTCCGGTCAGCACGCCCAGGGTGATGCCGACGACGATCTCGAAGAGGATCGCGACGACGGTCAGCCGGATGGTGACGGGGAACGCCGACGCCATCAGCTGTGTGACGGGCTGCCCGTTGAACGCGGTGCCGAAGTCGCCGGTGAAGACGTTGCCCATGTAGGTCGCGTACTGCTGCCACAGCGGCTTGTCGAGGCCGAACTCCCGTCTGAGCTGGGCGGCCGTCGCGGTGTCGCAGGCGCGCTCGCCGCACAGTCCGGCGATGGGGTCGCCCATCACGTTCACCATCACGAAGATCAGCAGGGTGGCCCCGAAGAACACCGGGATCATCTGGAGCAGCCGCCTGGCGACATACCGTCCCATGCCGGATCAGCCGACCTTGATCTCGTCGTAGACGGGGACGCTGAACGGGTTGAGCGCCACGTTGTGCAGCCGGTCGGAGTAGCCGGCGCTGCCGTTCTGGTACCACAGCGGGATGGCGGCCATGTTGTCCCGTACGACGCCCTCGGCCTGCTGGAAGAGGCCGATCGCCCGGGGTCTGTCGGTCTCGGCGTTGGCCCGGTCGACGAGGTGGTCGAACTGCTTGTCGGACCACTTGCCGTCGTTGGAGGAGGCGTCCGTGTAGTACAGCGGTTGCAGGAAGTTCTGGATCAGCGGGTAGTCCATCTGCCAGCCGGCCCGGAAGGGTCCGGTCATCCGGTGCCGGCCGATCTGGTTGCGGAAGTCGGCGAAGGTGCCGACCGGGTTGCCGACGCATGCCCTGTCGTTGCCGAGCGCGTTGTTGATGGAGTTGCACACGGCGTCCACCCACTGCCTGTGCGAGCCCGTGTCCGCGTTGTACGTGATCTTCACCTGGCCGCCGGGGAGCCCGCCGCCCTCCTGGACCAGCTTCCTGGCCCCGGCGGGGTCGTAGTCGCAGGCACGGCCGCACAGGCCCGGCTTGAAGCCGCCGGCCGTGCCGAGGACCGGTGAGGTCCAGTCGGTGGCCGGGGTGCGGGTGTTGCGGAAGATGGTCTCGGTGATCTGCTTGCGGTTGATGGCCATGGACAGGCCGGTGCGGACCTTGCGCGCCCCGCCGGTGTTCCACTTCGGGTCGTAGAACGGGAAGGCGAGGGTCTGCAGGATGCCGGCCGGGCTGTTGATGTAGCGGCCGGCCAGGTCGGTCCGCACGTTCTTGAGCTGGCCGGCGGGGATGTCGTCGACGAGGTCGAGGTTGCCGGCCAGCACGTCGGTGTACGCGGTGTTGCTGTCGGTGTAGACCACCAGGGTCACGCCGTCGTTCCGCGCCTTGTCCGGACCGGGGTAGCCGTCCCACTTCCTGAGGGTCATCTGCGCGCCCCTGGTGTACGACTCGATGGTGTACGGGCCGTTGCCCACCGGCTTGTCCAGCCAGGCGGCGTGGTGGGTGAAGAAGGCGCGGGGCAGCGGGGCGAAGGCGGCGTATCCGAGGGTGTCGGGGAAGGTGGAGAACTTCTGGTCGAGGGTGACGGTGAAGGTGCGCGGGCCGGTGACCCTCAGCCCGGAGAGGGTGTCGGCGCTCTGCTTCCCGCTCTCGGGGTGGACCTTGCCGTAGCCCTCGATGTAGCCGAAGAAGTAGGCGTTCTTCTGGTTGTTCCGCAGGCTCGCGCCGTAGTTCCAGGCGTCGACGAAGGACCTGGCGGTGATTGGTTCACCGTTGCTGAACCGCCAGCCGTTCCTGACGGTGATGGTGAAGTGCCGCGAGTCGGTGGTGTCGATGCGCTCGGCGAGCATGTTCTCGGCCTTGGCGGTCTTCGGGTTGTACCGCTTCAGCCCGCGGAAGATCATGTCGAGCACCTTGCCGCCCTGCACCTCGTTGGTGTTGGACGGCTCCAGCGGGTTCTGCGGGTCGCCCCAGGAGGCGGTCAGCGCCTTGGCGCCGACGCCCGCTCCCCCGCCCCCGCAGGCGGCGAGGACGAGCACGGCCCCCACCGCCCCCGCGGCAGCGCGCGCGACTCCACGCATGGGTGCCTCCTCGGGATGCGATGACCAGAGACATATCAGCACATAAGCCGCATATCACGCGGTCGCCGCACCGGGCACTCCCGCCGGACGGGTGGAAGGGTCCACGGAGGACCGACTACGTCATCGGCGGGGTCCTCGGCATCCTCGGCACGCTCAGGCGAAAGCCGGGTACGGGTCCGTCGCGAGTCGCGCGTGGAGGTGGGTGTCGTCGTACGTGCCCGGCGCGCCCGAGGCGGGCAGAAAACCGCGCAGCACGCCCTCGTACACGAAGCCGCAGCGGTCGGCGACCCGGCAGGAGGCCGTGTTGCCGACGGCGTGCCCCAGATCGATGCGGTGCAGGCCGAGCTGTTCGAAGCCCCAGCGGACGCACAGCTCGACGGCCCGGGTCATCGTGCCGCGGCCGCGCGCCTCGGGCAGGAGCCAGTACCCGACCCCGGCGTGGCCCATGCGGGGCTCTATCTTGTGGAGTTCCACGCTGCCGAGCACCTCTCCGGTGGCCGCGTCGGTGACGCAGTACGGCGCGAACGTGCCCTGTTCGAGAAGCGCGGCGCGTCTGGCGATGAAGGCCAGCGCTCCGGCCTCGTCCATGGGCATGGGCTGGGCGCCGGACCAGCGCCGCGACTCGGCGTCGTTCAGGCCCTTCAGCAGGGCCGGCACGTCGTCCTCGCGCCAGGCCCGCAGGCGCAGGCCGAAGCCGTCGAGTTCCGTGTACGGCAGGGCGTTCGCCGCCGCGGTCTCCGTCATGGGGTGCTCCTTGGGAACAGTAGGGAACCGGTCCGCCCGGCGCTGTGCCCGCCCGGCACGCGGACGTCACCCGGCACGCGGACGTCGCCCGGCGTCACGGGTGCTCGCCGGGCGGTCCGGGATCCGTTCCGTCCGGCGCGGCGTCGGCGTGCTCCCCGGCCGGCTCGGGGCGGGCCACGAGCTCCACTTCGAAGCCGTCCGCGTTCTCCAGGTAGGCGGCGTAGTGCCGGGGGCCGCCGGCGTACGGGTGACGGTCGGCGAACATCAGCGTCCAGCCGTGCCGGGACGCTTCGGTGACCAGGGCGTCGAGCCCGTGCCGGGTGGGCACATGGAACGCCAGGTGGTTGAGGCCGGGGCGGAGCCGGTCGTGCCGGTCCCCGCGGAGGGCCGGGGACCGCTCGATCACGAGGTAGGTGTCACCCGACCGCCAGCTCACCCCCGCCGGCCAGTCCTGGTACGGCGACCAGCCGAGCCGTTCGAGGAGCCAGCCCCAGCAGGCGCGGGCGCGCTCCAGGTCGGCCACCCAGAGCTCGATGTGAT
Organism: Streptomyces sp. 6-11-2; assembly: GCF_006540305.1. Taxonomy (GTDB): domain Bacteria; phylum Actinomycetota; class Actinomycetes; order Streptomycetales; family Streptomycetaceae; genus Streptomyces. The sequence continues at coordinate 2,409,807 of NZ_BJOR01000001.1, forward strand.
GCAGTGTCACCCAGTGGCTCCCCTTCTCCGGCGCTCCGTGACGTTGCCCGCCGCCCAGGAAACGGCCGGCGCATACGGCTGGTTCCCGGCACCGTCCTGCGGTACCGGGAACCAGTCGGGGATCAGGCTCTGTGCCTCAGCGGGTCACGCCGCGCCGACGACGTCCTTCTCCTCGGCGAAGTGGCAGGCCGACTCGTGGGCCGCCGGGGAGTCCGAGCCCTTGAAGCGCTCGGGCACGGCGAGCAGCGGCACCTCCTCGGCGCACTTGTCCTGGGCCTTCCAGCAGCGGGTGCGGAAGCGGCAGCCCGAGGGCGGGTTGGCCGGGGACGGCACGTCGCCGGCCAGGATGATCCGCTCCCGGTGCTCGCGGGCCTCGGGGTCCGGCACCGGAACCGCCGACAGCAGCGCCTGGGTGTAGGGGTGCGTCGGGTGCTCGTAGATCTGCTCGTCGCTGCCGATCTCGGCCATCTTGCCGAGGTACATCACGCCCACGCGGTCCGAGATGTGCCGGACGATCGACAGGTCGTGCGCGATGAAGACGTAGGAGAGGTTGAACTCGTCCTGCAGGCGCTCCATCAGGTTGATGACCTGCGCCTGGACGGACACGTCCAGGGCCGAGACCGGCTCGTCGCAGATGATGACCTCGGGGTTGAGCGCGAGGCCGCGGGCGATGCCGATGCGCTGGCGCTGACCGCCCGAGAACTGGTGCGGATAGCGGTTGATGTACTCCGGGTTGAGGCCGACGACGTCCAGCAGCTCCTGCACCTTGCGGCGCCGGTCGCCCTTGGGGGCCACCTCGGGGTGGATGTCGAAGGGCTCGCCGATGATGTCGCCCACCGTCATACGGGGGTTGAGCGAGGTGTACGGGTCCTGGAACACCATCTGGATGTTGCGGCGCACCGCCTTCAGCGCGCGCCCGGACAGCCGGGTGATGTCCTGGCCCTTGTAGAAGATCTCGCCGGCGGTCGCCTGCTCCAGGTTCATCAGCAGCTTGGCGACGGTGGACTTGCCGCAGCCGGACTCGCCCACGATGCCCAGGGTCTCGCCCTGGTACAGGTCGAAGGAGATGCCGTCGACGGCCTTGACCGCGCCGATCTGCTTCTTGAACAGGATGCCCTGGGTCAGCGGGAAGTGCTTGACCAGGTTGCGGACCTGGAGGATCGGCTCGCCGCGGTCGGCGGGCGCGTCGATCGCCGCGACCGCCTCCTCCTCGGAGGCCGCGTCGACGGTGTCCACCTCGGAGACGTTCGGCGTGGCGTCGTCCTGCGGCTCGTGGTCCTTCGCGAGCTTCGTGGGCTCAGCCATGGATCGTCTCCTTCCAGAAGTGGCATGCGGAGCGACGGCCGGGCAGCTCCGTGCCGTCGCGCTCGGTCACCGGCACCAGCGGCGGTGCGTCGGTGCGGCAGATGTCCTGGGCCATGCCGCAGCGCGGGTTGAACGCGCAGCCCGGCGGGATCGCCTGCAGGTTGGGCGGCAGACCCTTGATCGCGTACAGCTCCTGGCCCTTGTGGTCCAGGCGCGGGATCGAGTCCAGCAGGCCCTTGGTGTACGGGTGCGCGGGGCGCTTGTACAGCTCGTGCACCGGCGCGGTCTCGACGATCCGGCCCGCGTACATCACCGCGATCTTGTCGGCGACGTCCGCGACCACACCCAGGTCGTGGGTGATCAGGATCAGACCCATGTTGTACTCGCGCTGAAGCTCCGCGAGCAGGTCCATCACCTGGGCCTGGACGGTCACGTCGAGAGCCGTGGTCGGCTCGTCGGCGATGATCAGGTCCGGCTCCAGGGCGAGCGCCATGGCGATCATGATGCGCTGGCGCATACCGCCGGAGAACTGGTGCGGGTAGTCGCCGACACGCTGGGCGGCGGCCGGGATGCGCACGCGGTCCATCAGCTCGATGGCCTTGGCCTTGGCGTCCTTCTTGGACATGCCCTGGTGGGCCCGGAACATCTCGCCGAGCTGGTAGCCCACCGACAGCACCGGGTTGAGCGAGGACAGCGCGTCCTGGAAGATCATCGCCATCTTGGCGCCGCGCAGCTTGCGCCGCTCGTTCTCCGGCAGGCGCAGGATGTCCTGGCCCTGGAAGAAGATCTCGCCCTTGGCGATCCGTCCGGGCGGGCTGTCCAGAATGCCCATGATCGCCTGCGCGGTGACGGACTTGCCGGAGCCCGACTCACCGAGCACGGCGAGCGTCTCGCCCGCCCTGACGCTGTAGTTGACGCCGTTGACCGCCTTGGTCACGGTGTCTCGGACCTTGAACTCCACGTGCAGGTCGCGGACTTCGAGAAGCGGCGCGGTCCCGTCCGCCCCAGTGTTGCCGGGTGCCATCTCCAGGCTGGTCATGCCGTCACCTTCATCGTGCTTGGTCACAGGGGTTCGACTCATGGCGGTGCCTCACCGCAGCTTCGGGTCGAGCGCGTCGCGCAGGCCGTTGCCCAGCAGGATGAAGCCCAGCGCGGTGATGACGATGGCGAGGCTCGGGTACGTCCACATGAAGTCCTTGACGCCCATGAAGCCGCGGCCCGCGGCGATCATGTTGCCCCACTCGGCGACCTCGGGGTCGACGCCGACGCCGAGGTACGACAGCGACGCCTCCGCCACGATCGCGATACCGACGTTGCTGGTGCCGTACACCAGCACCGACGTCAGCGAGTTGGGCAGGATGTGCCTGCGGATGATCCGGCCCTGGCTCGCGCCCAGCGCCTTGGCCGCGTGCACGTAGTCCATCTCGCGCACCGAGAGGATCTGGCTGCGCAGCAGGCGGGCGAAGGTCGCCCAGGTGAAGATGCCGAGCGAGAGCACGACGGGCAGCACGCCGCGGCCCATCAGCAGGATGATGACGATGGCGCCGATGAGCAGCGGGAAGGCGAAGAAGATGTCGGCGACGCGCATGATCACCGTGTCGACCCAGCGGCCGTAGTAACCGGCCAGGGAGCCCAGCAGGATGCCGATGGTGAGGGCCACGAGGATCGAGGCGAGACCCACGACGATGGCGATGCGGCTGCCGTAGATGAGCCGGGAGAGCTGGTCGCGGCCGAGGGCGTCGGTGCCCAGCAGGTGATCGCCACCCGGGGACTGCAGCGTGTTCATCAGGTTCTGCTTGAGCGGGTCGTACGGCGCGAGCAGCGGGGCGAAGATCGCGACCAGGATGAGGACGACGATGATCGCCAGGCCCACCACGGCCAGCTTGTTGGCGAAGAAGCGGTGCCGGATGTCGGACCACTGGCTGACCCTGGCGACGCTGGGTTCGGCGTCCGGCCGCGCCGGGGCGGGGCCGGCCGCCGTCGGCTCTCCCGTGCCCGAGACGAGTTCGGTCATTGTGTGACTCCTAGAGGAAAACGACCCTGCGGGTCAGGCAAGGCGGATGCGCGGGTCGAGAGCGGCGTACAGCAGGTCGACGATCAGGTTCAGCACGACGAAGACCGCCACGCTGATCGTCACCACCCCGACGATGATGGGGTTGTTGTTCTGCTGGATCGCCTGGATCAGCGCGAGGCCGATGCCGTTCCAGTTGAAGATCGTCTCCGTGATGATGGCGCCGCCGAGCAGCGAGCCGAAGGAGATTCCCAGGTAGGTGATCACCGGGATGACCGAGTTGCGCATGATGTGCCGGGCGAGCACCGTCCGGCGGGGCAGGCCCTTGGCGATGGCCGTCTTGACGTAGTCGGCGCGCAGTACCTCCAGCATCGTGCTGCGCGCGAGCTGGGCCACGAGGGCCGCGTCGATGATGGCGAGGGTCACGGCGGGAAGGACGATGGCGTCGAGACTGTCGCCGGCGATCAGCGGGAACCAGCCCAGCTCGATGACGAAGACGCGCTGCATGATCATGCCGAGCACGATGGACGGCACACCGATGGCCAGGGTCGTGAGGAAGGTCGCCGACACGTCCCAGACGGAGTATCTGCGCATGGCGGCGAGCACGCCGACCGAGATGCCGATGACGATGTCGATCACGATGGCTGCGACAGCCAGCTTCGCGGTGTTCCCGAGCTTCGGGACCAGGATCTCGGTCACCGGCCGGCTCTGCGTGTAGTCCGTGCCCAGGTCGCCGGTGACGAGCTTGCCGACGTACGTCCCGTACTGGACGACCAGCGGCTTGTCGAGTCCGTACTGCTTGTGCATCTCCGCGATGACGGCCGGGTCCCGCGCCTTGTCGCTGCCGGCGATCTGACCCACCGGGTCGCCGGGGATCACGAACAGGCAGGCGAACAGAATCATCGTCGCGCCGAGCACGACCACGACGAGCTGGCCCAGCCTGCGGACCACGTACCTTCCCATAACTGCCTCTCTACCTTGCTGCCACTTCCTCAGCAGCTCCCTCGCGCCCCGGAATGTGGGGGGGTGGGGTGGGGGCGGGAGAGGTGGATCACACCCCTCCCGACGGTCGGCGGGGGTCGCGGTGTCCGAGCCCCAGCTCGAACCCCACGACCCCCGGTTTCCGGATTCCGCGCCGTGCGCGGCGACCCGTTACTTCAGCTTGATCTCAGCGAGGTTCGGGTCCTCGTGGAAGTCCATCGCCATGTTGTCGAACTTCTTGGTGTTGGCGAGACGCAGCTGGTGACGGTTCCAGAGCGGGATCAGGGCCATGTCGTCCATGGCGACCTTCTCCGCCTCCTTGTAGATCGCGTTGCGGCCGGCCTGGTCCTCGGTGGCGCGGGCCTTGGCGAGCAGGTCGTCGAACTTCTTGTTGCTGTAGCGGCCGCGGTTGTCACCGGTGACCTTGCCGGAGGCGTCCTTGTTGATCGACGCGGTGTCCAGCAGCGGGTACAGGAAGTTGTCCGGCGTCGGGTAGTCCGCGCCCCAGGCGAAGCGGTACAGGCCGGTCGCGTTCGGCTTCTGCTGGTCGCCGAGGAGCTCGGCGAACGGCTTGCCGGTCGCCTTCACCTTGACGCCGAGGACCTCCTCGAGCTGCTGCTTGACGGCCTGGATCCACTCCTCGTGGCCCGCACCGGTGTTGTAGCCGAGCTCGATGGTGGTGCCCGGCTTCAGGCCGCCTTCCTTGGCGAGCTGCTTGGCCTTGGCCTTGTCCTGCGCGACACAGGAGGTGCACAGGTCCTTCTGGTACACGTCCTTGAACGCCGGCGGCAGGATCGTCGTCGACTTGCTCTGCATGTTCTGGAAGACGCCCTTGATGATGGCGTCCCGGTCGATCGCGTAGGAGACGGCCTCGCGCGCCTTCGCGTTCTTCAGCGGACCGTTGTCCGTGATCGGCAGGAGGTAGTTCATACCGTTGGTGTCCTGCTCGAGCCACTCACCCTGCGGGTCGTACTTGGCCTTGGCGGCCGGCAGCTGCGGGGTGGGCATACGGGCCCAGTCGTACTGGCCCGACTCGAAGCCCTGGTACTCCAGCGTCACGCCGTTGTTGGAGTTCAGGATGTCGATCTGCACCTTGTCCAGGTGCGCCTTCGTCAGGCCGTAGTCGTCGTTGCGGACGAGCGTGATCGACTTGTTGTGCTCCCACTTGCCCGACATCTTGAAGGGGCCGTTGCCGATGGGGGCGTCGTTGTACGCCTTGTTCTTGGCGTCGCCCGCGACCTTCGGGACGGGGCTGAAGACCGTGTGGGTGAGCTTGATGTAGAACTCGAAGTCCGGCTCGGACAGCTTCACCTGGAGGGTGTTCGGGTCCGGGGCGCTCAGGCCGGTCATGGTCTTGGCCTTGCCGGACTGCACGTCGCCGAAGCCCTCGATGCCGGCCATGTGGTAGGCCACGTCGGAGGCGGCCGACTTCTGGGCCACGCGGTTCCAGCCGCGGATGAAGGACTCGGCGTCCACGGCCTCGCCGTTGGTGAACTTGGTGTCCTTCTTGATGCCGAAGGTCCAGGTCTTGCCGTCGGAGCTGACCTTCTTCGAGGTGGCCAGCGCCGGAACGACCTGACCGTCGGCGGTCGGCAGGTACAGACCGGTGAAGAGGTTGGTCGTGACGAGGATGCCCTCGGACTCCTGGGCGTTGTAGGGGTCAATGGCCACCGGCTCGGTGATACCCATCCGGAAGGAGCCACCGTCCTTGCCGGAGCCCTTGCCGCTGCCGCCGCTGCTGCTGTCGTCGCCGCCTCCGCAAGCGGTCGCAGCCAGGGCTATGACGATTGCACCAGCGACCCACTTGGCGCTCCTGGCACCACGCATGGGTTCCTCCTCTGAGTCCTATGTTCACCGCAAGGCGGAGCACACGACATCCCGCGGACACGAAGAACGGGGAAGGTCGGATGCACCCGCAACGCTCGTGAGTCGGCGCCTCCTGCAGCGCATGACCCGTCGACCCGAGCTCTACGCGCCTAACTATCTGCCATTGCTCACCGGTGGGACCACTGCCATTTGGTCTCGGTTCGATCACACCTGATGTCTACATCTTCCAAAATCCGGACAAACCGTTTGGCGAAAGATCCCTGCGAAACGGACTTGTTACACAACTATCGGGATCGAGTGTCCGGATAGCGGACAACGTGACGGCAAATCAGTTGCGTCCGCCGGCAAAGTCGTGCTCGCGACACCGCGAGCGGGATGAACCGGGACACACCCACCGAAGGGCAGGCACATTTGCGCCACCCTAGTGCCGCGGAGTCGCTGATGCGATCCCTGAGCGGCCCCCCGGCCGCTCCCTAGGGAAAACCCTCTATCCGCTGGTCCCGTCCGCGAACGCACCGCGGCCGGGGCTCCTTGCGGAACCCCGGCCGCGGCCGGGCGTGGTGCGCCCCGATCAGCGGGCCCGACAGGACCCAGGGGTCAGCAGTACCCCTTCTTCGCCGCGAGCTTCGCGGTCCCGCTCTTCGGCTTCTCGCTGCACTTGACGGCGCCCTCCGCCTGGACGTTCCAGCTGCGCGCCTTGCCGTAGCCGACCTTGGTCCAGTCCGTGCCGTTGCTGTTGCAGGTCTTGGCCTTGTAGTAGCCGGAGGCCTTCTTGACACCGCTGAAGACCACGTAGGTCCCCGGCTTGTTGAAGTTGAAGGTGACCGACTCGCTCGTCTCCTTCGTCTTCTCCCCCGCCTTGGTCAGGGTCCCGGAGACATGGGCATCCATGCTGGAGATGACCCAGCTGGCCGAGTAGCTGGCCCCGCCGGTGATCTCCCGGCCGGAACTGACCGTCCTGCGGTAGGTCGCGGACTTGGTGTAGGTGCCGGTGCCTCCGCTGGGGATGTTGATCTGCTTGGCGTGGGTGATCACCCAGGCGTTGCTCAGGCTGGACCAGGTCGCGGACTTGTAGCCCGGCTCACACACCAGGGGCTTGGCGCTGGCCGAGGTCACCGGACCGAGCACCACGATCGACGCCGCGGCCAGACCCGTGGCCGCCACCGCCGAGACAAACCTCTTGGTCACTGTCTTCTCCCCGTTTCAACTGGCCCGGCCGGCTGGTCCCGGCCGGGCGGCCGCCTCGCCGAATGACGAGGCCGGGTCAAAGTAGACAGTCGTGATCCAAGGGGCACCAGCGACTTGAGGGAAACCTGAGCTTGCGGCCGGTTGCGGCCTTCGCGCCGGTCTGGGACGACGGCGGGGTGATGGAAACCCGTACCATGGGGTGAGGCCGTGGCGTGTCCCGCCCGGCAGGGCCCGCGTAACACCGACGTACGCGCAGGTCGTCCGCACACTTCGGGAGTACGCCTCACTATGGCCACGCGCCACGACATCCGCAACGTCGCCATCGTCGCCCACGTCGACCACGGCAAGACCACCATCGTCGACGCCATGCTGAAGCAGGCCGGCGCCTTCGCCGCGCACCAGCTCGACCAGGTCGACGACCGCATGATGGACTCGAACGACCTGGAGCGTGAGAAGGGCATCACGATCCTCGCCAAGAACACGGCGGTGAAGTACCACCCCAAGGACGGCGGGGAGCCCATCACGATCAACATCATCGACACCCCCGGCCACGCCGACTTCGGCGGTGAGGTCGAGCGCGGCCTGTCGATGGTCGACGGCGTCGTCCTGCTCGTCGACGCCTCCGAGGGCCCGCTGCCGCAGACCCGCTTCGTGCTGCGCAAGGCCCTCCAGGCCCGGCTGCCCGTGATCCTCTGCATCAACAAGACGGACCGGCCCGACGCCCGCATCGACGAGGTCGTCAACGAGGCCTACGACCTGTTCCTGGACCTGGACGCCGACGAGGACCAGATCGAGTTCCCGATCGTCTACGCGTGCGGCCGGGACGGCATCGCCTCGCTGACCAAGCCGGAGGACGGCACGGTCCCCTCCGACTCCAGCAGCCTGGAGCCGTTCTTCTCCACGATCCTCCAGCACATCCCGGCCCCCGTCTACGACGAGGCCGCCCCCCTCCAGGCGCACGTCACCAACCTCGACGCCGACAACTTCCTCGGCCGTATCGCGCTGCTGCGCGTGGAGCAGGGCGAGCTGCGCAAGGGCCAGACGGTCGCGTGGATCAAGCGCGACGGCTCCGTGCAGAACGTGCGGATCTCCGAGCTGATGATGACCGAGGCGCTCACCCGCAAGCCCGCCGAGAAGGCCGGCCCCGGTGACATCTGCGCCGTCGCGGGCATCCCGGACATCATGATCGGCGAGACCCTGGCGGACACCGAGAACCCGGTCGCGCTGCCGCTGATCACGGTCGACGAGCCGGCGATCTCCATGACCATCGGCACCAACACCTCCCCGCTGGTCGGCCGCGGCGGCACCGGCAAGGGCGCCGACGCGAAGGCGGCCGTCAAGGACCGCAAGGTGACCGCCCGCCAGGTCAAGGACCGCCTGGACCGCGAGCTGATCGGCAACGTGTCGCTGCGCGTACTGGAAACCGACCGCCCCGACGCCTGGGAGGTCCAGGGCCGCGGCGAGCTGGCGCTGGCCATCCTGGTCGAGCAGATGCGCCGCGAGGGCTTCGAGCTGACCATCGGCAAGCCGCAGGTGGTCACCAAGGAGGTCGACGGCAAGGTTCACGAGCCGGTCGAGCGCATGACGGTCGACGTGCCCGAGGAGCACATGGGCGCCGTCACGCAGCTCATGGGCGTGCGCAAGGGCCGGATGGACAACATGTCCAACCACGGCTCCGGCTGGGTCCGCATGGAGTTCGTCGTGCCCTCCCGGGGTCTGATCGGCTTCCGCACCGAGTTCCTGACCCAGACCCGCGGCACGGGCATCGGCCACTCCATCCACGAGGGCTTCGAGCCCTGGTTCGGCACGCTGCAGACCCGCAACAACGGCTCCCTGGTCGCCGACCGCTCCGGCGCCGTCACCGCCTTCGCGATGACCAACCTCCAGGAGCGCGGCGTGCTCTTCGTGGATCCGGGCACCGAGGTGTACGAGGGCATGATCGTCGGTGAGAACTCCCGCTCCGACGACATGGACGTCAACATCACCAAGGAGAAGAAGCTCACCAACATGCGGTCGTCGTCGGCCGACTCGTTCGAGGCGATCGTCCCGCCGCGCAAGCTCTCCCTGGAGCAGTCGCTGGAGTTCTGCCGCGACGACGAGTGCGTCGAGGTGACCCCGGAGGCGGTCCGCATCCGCAAGGTCGTCCTCGACCAGCGCGACCGCGCCCGCGCCGCCAGCCGCGCCAAGCACGCCTGACCCTCGGGCACAACGTCACCGGCAGGCGCCGCTCTCCGGAGCGGCGCCTGCCGGCGTGTTTGCGGCGTCAGCCCTTCGGCGACCCGCCGCCCGACGGCTGTGCCCCCTTCTTCAGGAAGCCCATGTCCTCGTAGACGGGGGTCTGGAAGCCGAAGGCCCCGACGTTCGCGAGGTTCTTGCGGACGGCCGTCAGCTGGGGGCGCTGGTAGAGGGGGATCGAACCGGCCGCCGCCCAGATGCGGGCGTCGGCCTTGCGCAGCAGGCCGGCCTGCTCGTCCTCGTCCAGGGTGGTGATGGCCTGGTCGAAGAGCTGGTCGACCTGGTCGGTGCCGACGCGGGTGTAGTTCTGCTGGACGTTCAGGGAGCCGTCGGCGGCCGGTACGGGCTTGGCGTAGATGGGGCGGGCGTCGGTGGCCGGCCAGGCGGAGGCGGGCCAGGAGTACAGCGCGAGGTCGAACTGCCCGGAGGCGATGTGGTCCCGGAAGTAGCTCTCGTCGGGGACCCTGGTGATCTCCGTGCCGACGCCGACCTTCTTGAGCATGGCGGTCACCCGGTCGGCCACCTTGCGCAGCGTGTCCGAGCCGGGGCCGGAGGGAACCACGAAGCGCAGCGTGAGCGGCTTGCCGTCCTTGGCCAGCGGCCCGGCGGCGGCGCCGGGCCGCGGCGCGGCGGTGCCCTTGGGGGCGTAGGCGCCGGGCGCGCCGCCCTGCTTGAGATGGTCGTTCGTATACTGTCTGCCGTCCTGGGCGAGTTGCGTGGCGCCCTCGTCGCCCGGCCCTCGCTGCTCCCGTTGGTCCTTGTGGTCCCGCTCCTGCTCGCTCGGGCCGGGTGCCTTGCCGTCCTCCACGTGGTCGTTCTGGCCGACGCGGTGCGTCCCGTCGCCGTCCCCGGCGGAGTTCTGTGAGCCGTGGCCGTCGCCGCCGGCCGCCTTGTCCCCCTTTTTGGGCTCCTTGGACTCCTTGGGGTCCTTCTGCTCCTTGACCGGCCCTGGCACCCAGCCGGCGTCCGCGAGCAGGTCCCGCGCCTGGGCGGTGTCCTGGCCGCCGAGGGCGTCGCTGCTGTCGGCGTAGGCGTTCTGGCCGGACACGGCGAGGTGGCTGCCGACCGGGACCGCGGGCAGGCCGAGCGGCTTCAGGACGATCTCGGCGAGTTCCTTGCGGTCCAGCGCGTGCGCCACCGCGTGGCGGACGCGCTCGTCGGCCAGGGGGCCCTCGGAACCGTTGAGGGCGAGCTGGGTGTACGCGGGCTCCAGCGACTTGCGCACCTGGAAGTCGCGCAGCACCTGCTGCTGCCGCGGGTACGTGGTGAGCGACGTGCGCTCCGCCGCCAGGGCGCGGCGCTCGCGCTCGGCGGCCTGCTCGTCGGATCCGTGCAGCACCGCCCAGGAGAGCAGCGCCCTGGCGGCGGTGCGGCCGCCGGCCGGGCCCTGGAGGGGGCTGCCGCCCCGGGCGCCGGCGGACGTGATCCGCGGGACGTCGGCGGGGTCGATGTCGGCCACGTCCACGGAACCCTCGGCGAGGGCGGCGGCCCGCTTGTCGCGCGGCACCTCGTGCAGCACGATCTCGGACAGCTTGACCGGGCGGCCCCACCAGCGCGGATTGCGGCCGAGGACGATGTCCTTGGCCTTGGTGTCGATCTTCTGCACGGCGAACGGTCCGGCGCTGACCGCCAGCTTCCTGCGGGCGTCGTCGTTGAAGGCGTTCGCGGTGCCCATGACGTCCTTCGGGTACAGCGGCGAGAACAGCGACCGCCAGTCGGCGTAGGGGCGGGCGAAGGTGACCCGGACCTCCAGGTCGTTGGCGCCGCGCTCGATCTTCTCGATGCGGTCGTATCCGGCGTTGCGGGCGGTCCAGTACGCCGAGTTCTTGCCGGACAGGGCGCGCCACTGGGCGGCGAAGTCCGCGGCGCCGATCTCGCGGCCGTCGCTCCAGACGGCCTGCTGGTTGAGCCGGTAGACGACGACCTGCTTGGGCTCGGTCTCGACCACCCGGGCGGACTCCAGGAAGTCGGCGTCGGGCTGCGGGTGGCCGTTCGCGTCGAGCCGGAACATGGTGGGCAGCACGGCCTGGGCGATGCGGGTGGTGCCGGCGTCGGCGTCCGCCTGGAAGGCGTTCAGCGTCTGCGGCATCGCGTCCACCGCCCAGCGCAGCCTGCCTCCGTCGGCGATCTGCTTGCGGGCTGCGGGTGCGATGTCCTGGGCGGCCAGCGGCTTGTTGCCCTCGTCGTCCGAGCCGCAGCCGGCGAGGAGGGGCACCGCGAGGGCGCCCGCGGTCAGGAAGGCGACCGAGCGCATGACCGCGCGCGGACCGACACCGTCGTAGGACATCTGCGCTACCTCCGTGGAGCCGCTCCCGCCGGTGGCACGGGTGGGGTTTGATCGCATTTGGCGGTATTTTGGTGCTCATCAGATCTACGGCCCACTGAAGAGGAAAGGGTTCGTCAGCCGGAGGCGACACGGCGGAGCGGGTCCGGAAGGTCACCCGTTCGGCGCAGGTCGTTCCCGGCGCACACAGAGCGCGTGCGGGCGTGCGTGTGGGATGTGCAATCCGCCAATCGCGGCACATCCCTTCCCACCGACAGGTGTGACGCGCAACACTCGCAGGCGCATGAACGTTGCCGCCTAGGGCTGTACGCCCATGGAAGCGAGGTCACGTCATGTCCGTGCACGACGACCTGACGTCGGTCCAGCGAGCCCTCGACGATCTGCTGCGGTCGGTGGGCCGACTGGAGCAGCAACTCGGTGGCGGGCTGGAGATACGCCGCGTGCGTACCGACGCCGACCACCTGCGGGAGAGTGTGGCCCTGCTGCGCGAGACCTCCCAGAGCCAGGCCGCCCCCCAGCGGCCCTCGCTCGTCACCATCTCCGACGCTCCCTACGACATTTCCCTGTGGACGGACTCGGACGACGAGGGACTCGGCGCCCGCGACCGCCACGCCCCCTAACCGACCGCGCATGACCCGAAGGGGCTCGGCACCGGCTCCAGTGCCCCGGAGGCGAGCCCGACAGGAAGGTGCGTCCCGCATTGGCCACAGGTACGGAACCTCCCGGCACACAACCCCATCCGCTCGGCGGCGGTGTCCGCTCCCCCGGGCGGGCCTCGATCGCTGCCCGGCATCTGCGGACCGACCGCTGGTGGCTGGCGCCCGCCGCCACCGCGGCCGGACTGCTCGCGTTCGTCGTGTACTCGACCTGGCGGGCTTTCGCGAACGCGCACTACTACGCGGCGCCGTACGTCTCGCCGTTCTACTCGCCGTGTCTGGCGCAGAACTGCCGGACCATGCACGCGGGACCCAACGCCGACCTGTTCGGCAGCTGGTGGGCCATCTCCCCGGCGATCATCATCCTGATCTTCCCGCTGGGCTTCCGGCTGACCTGCTACTACTACCGGAAGGCCTACTACCGGGGCTTCTGGGCGTCCCCGCCGGCCTGCGCGGTCGCCGAGCCGCACCGCAAGTACACCGGTGAGACCCGCTTCCCGCTGATCCTGCAGAACGTCCACCGGTACTTCTTCTACGCGGCGATCCTGGTCGCCGGCGTGCTGACCTACGACACCGTGCTGGCCTTCCGCGACCAGCACTACCGCTGGGGCCACATGGGCCTCGGCACCCTGGTCTTCCTGGCCAACATCGTGCTGATCTGGGCGTACACGGTCTCCTGCCACTCCTGCCGGCACATCGTGGGCGGCAAGCTCAAGCACTTCTCGAAGCATCCGGTGCGCTACCGCCTCTGGCAGTTCGTGAGCCGGCTGAACGCCCGCCACATGCAGCTCGCCTGGGCCTCGCTGTTCAGCGTGGCGCTCGCCGACTTCTACGTGTTCCTGGTCGCCTCCGGCGCCTTCGACGATCCGCGGTTCTTCTGATGAGTACGACGAGTGGGGCCTTGTGATGTCCGTGGTGGACCGGCAGGAGTGGGACGTCGTCGTGGTGGGCGCGGGCGGCGCCGGGCTGCGGGCCGCGATCGAGGCGCGCGAGCGCGGGGCGCGTACCGCGGTGATCTGCAAGTCGCTGTTCGGCAAGGCGCACACGGTGATGGCCGAGGGCGGCATCGCGGCGGCCATGGCCAACGCCAACGAGCACGACAACTGGCAGGTCCACTTCCGCGACACCATGCGCGGCGGCAAGTTCCTCAACCAGTGGCGGATGGCCGAGCTGCACGCGCAGGAGGCGCCGCAGCGGGTGTGGGAGCTGGAGACCTGGGGCGCGCTGTTCGACCGTACGAAGGACGGCCGGATCTCGCAGCGCAACTTCGGCGGGCACGAGTACCCGCGCCTGGCGCACGTCGGCGACCGTACGGGCCTGGAGCTGATCCGGACGCTCCAGCAGAAGATCGTCTCGTTGCAGCAGGAGGACAAGAGGGAGACCGGGGACTACGAGTCCCGTCTGAAGGTCTTCCAGGAGTGCACGGTGACGAGGGTCCTCAAAGACGGCGACCGCGTCTGCGGGGTCTTCGCCTACGAGCGCGAGTCCGGCCGCTTCTTCGTGCTGGAGGCGCCCTCGGTCGTCATCGCGACCGGCGGCATCGGCAAGTCGTTCAAGGTGACGTCCAACTCGTGGGAGTACACCGGCGACGGACACGCGCTCGCGCTGCTCGCCGGGGCGCCGCTGCTGAACATGGAGTTCGTGCAGTTCCATCCGACGGGCATGGTCTGGCCGCCGTCGGTGAAGGGCATCCTCGTCACCGAGTCGGTCCGCGGCGACGGCGGAGTGCTGCGCAACTCCGAGGACGAGCGGTTCATGTTCGACTACATCCCCGACGTCTTCAAGGAGAAGTACGCCGAGTCGGAGGAGGAGGCGGACCGCTGGTACGAGGACCCGGACAACAACCGGCGCCCGCCGGAGCTGCTGCCCCGTGACGAGGTCGCCCGCGCCATCAACTCCGAGGTCAAGGCAGGTCGCGGCTCACCGCACGGCGGGGTGTTCCTGGATGTGTCGACGCGGATGCCGGCCGAGGTCGTCCGCCGCCGGCTGCCCTCGATGTACCACCAGTTCAAGGAGCTGGCCGACGTCGACATCACGGCGGAGCCGATGGAGGTCGGCCCGACCTGTCACTACGTCATGGGCGGCATCGCGGTCGACTCCGACACGGCGGCCGCCCGCGGCGTGCCGGGGCTGTTCGCGGCCGGGGAGGTCGCAGGCGGTATGCACGGCTCCAACCGGCTCGGCGGCAACTCGCTGTCCGACCTGCTGGTGTTCGGGCGCCGGGCCGGGTGGCACGCGGCCGAGTACGCGCGGGGGGCGGCGCGCGAACGCCCGGCCGTGGACGGCGCCCAGGTGGACGCGGCGGCCGCGGAGGCGCTGCGGCCGTTCTCGGCGGAGGGCGGTCAGGACGGGGAACCGGCGGGCGGGCCACCGGAGAACCCGTACACCCTGCACCAGGAACTCCAGCAGACCATGAACGACCTGGTCGGCATCATCCGCCGCGAGGGCGAGATGGAGCAGGCGCTGAAGAAGCTCGCCGAACTGCGGGTACGGGCGCGGCGCGCCGGGGTCGAGGGGCACCGGCAGTTCAACCCCGGCTGGCACCTCGCGCTCGACCTGCGGAACATGCTGCTGGTCAGCGAGTGCGTGGCGCGCGCCGCGCTGGAGCGCACGGAGTCGCGCGGCGGGCACACCCGGGAGGACTGCCCGTCGATGGAGCGCGCCTGGCGCCGGATCAACCTGCTGTGCCGGCTGACCGACCCGACGGGCGGGCTGGCGGCGACGGACCCCGTACGCGGCCAGATCACCCTCTCCCGGGAGACCACCGAACCCATCCGCCCCGACCTGCTCGCCCTCTTCGAGAAGGAGGAGCTGGTCAAGTACCTCACCGAAGAGGAGCTGTACGAGTGAGCAGCTACGAGGCCCGCTTCAAGGTGTGGCGGGGTGACGCTCGGGGCGGGGGCCTGGAGGACTTCGCGGTCGAGGTCAACGAAGGCGAGGTGGTCCTTGACATCGTCCACCGGATCCAGGCCACCCAGGCGCCGGATCTCGCCGTGCGCTGGAACTGCAAGGCGGGCAAGTGCGGTTCGTGCTCTGCGGAGATCAACGGGCGGCCCCGGCTGATGTGCATGACCCGTATGTCGGTCTTCGAGCCCGAGGAGACGATCACCGTCTCCCCGCTGCGGACCTTCCCGGTCGTGCGTGACCTGGTGACGGACGTCGGCTACAACTACGCCAAGGCGCGCGAGGTTCCGGCCTTCGTCCCGCCGGACGGTCTCGGTCCCGGCGAGTACCGCATGTTCCAGGAGGACGTGGACCGGCCGCAGGAGTTCCGCAAGTGCATCGAGTGTTTCCTGTGCCAGGACGTGTGCCATGTCGTGCGCGACCACGAGGACAACAAGCGGGCGTACGCGGGCCCGCGTTTCCTGATGCGCGTCGCCGAACTCGACATGCACCCGCTGGACGCCGCCGCCGACACCGGCCTGGACCGCAAGCGCGCGGCCCAGGACGACCACGGGCTCGGCTACTGCAACATCACCAAGTGCTGCACGGAGGTCTGCCCCGAGGGCATCAGGATCACCGACAACGCGCTGATCCCCTTGAAGGAACGGGCCGTCGACCGCAAGTACGACCCGCTGGTGTGGCTGGGCTCGAAGATCGGGCGGCGGTCGTCCTAGGCCCCGTCCTGCGGGCGGTTCAGGGAGTCCGTGCGGGGGCGCTGGGACAGGTGCTGGAGGAACGTGCCCAGGAAGAACACGGCCAAGCCGACGAGCGCGAGGTTGAAGTGGGCGGCCGGCCTGCTGCTGAGCGGACCGAGGCCCAGGAACGCGCCCATGCCGACGGCGGCGGTCAGTGAGCCGTACCCCCACTGCTTGGGCCGCAGGACCTTTTTCCAGCCGACCGGCGGCACCCAACCGGTCGTGATCGCCGCGATCCCGATCACGGCCACCCCCGTCACGGCCACGACGGCCAGCGCGGTCGTCCCCATCGCCATCCACTCCATACCGGTCATTCTCCCATCAGCGTCGTGATCATGACAGTCGAACCCAGCCGTCCCGGTATGCGGTCCAGTCGCCCTCCGTGGCGGCGAAGTCGACGTACAGCGCGACGCCGAAGCGCTCGCGACCGGCGTCCGTGCGGGAGAGGCCGAGGCGGACGCCGCGGACGGCGGCGGGGACCGTTTCGGCGGAGGCGCGGTGGCCGAAGCGGTTGTCGTGGAAGAACGGCAGGCCCATCAGCAGGTCGGTCGTGGGCGGGGTGGCCTCCAGGGCGAGGGAGGTCTGCTGGGCGACGTAGCCGCCGTACAGGCTGGGCAGCGGCTGCATGGTGTCGTACGACATCAGGGCGATCTGGTCGACACGGCGGGCGACCTGGGCGAAGTACGCCTGCGACCACCACTTGGGGTGGTTGGTGAGCGTGCCCCACACGGAGTGGAAGGCGGGCAGCGGGTCGATCTGGTGGGCGGCGACGGACAGGGGGACGCCGTGGGCGCGGGTGACGGCGCGCAGGTCGTCGAGCAGGTCGAGGTAGTCGCGGTCGCCGGAGTGCAGCGGCTCCAGGTCGAAGTGGGCGCCGTCGAAACCGTCCGCCAGGATCTCGCGGGTGGAGGTGACGACGGCCACGCGCGTCGCGGCCCGCTCCAGCCGCATCCCGTCCGGGCTCTCGGTGGCCAGTTCGTCCCCGAGCCACGCCTGCACACGTACGCCGGGCAGCGCTCGGTGAACGGTCGGAATCAGCCAACCAGCTTTGGAATAGGATGACTTGGGGAGCGTGCCGTCGTGTTCGAGCGGTCCCGCGTGCACGTAGAGGTCGCGGATGCCGGTGCCGCGCAGGCGCCGGGCAAGAGCCGCGACATCGGCGTCCGTCTTCCTGCCGTCCACCCAGGCGTGGCCCAGCCAGATCGCGTCCTGGCCCCTGGTGTACGTCCCGTCGGCGGGGTCGCCCGTGTAGTTCACCCGCAGGGCGGTCTCGGCGGCGAGCAGCGGCAACACCAGCAGCAGGACGACACCGAGGGCGACACGACGGACCCAGCGCAGCCCACGACGCCGCCGGGACGGCGGACCCGCGCGCCCCGGATCGGGGTCGGTGCGCGCCGTGTCCACGGCGCGTGACGCGTCGGCGGCTTCTCGCCCGGCAACGGTGCCACCCGTACCGGACGCGCTCGCCGCGCGTGTGCCGCCGTCCTTGCCGGTCTCGCTCCCCGCGCGGGTGCTGTCGTCCCTGCCGGTCGCGCTTTCCGCGCCGGTGGTCTCTCGCTCACCGGCGGGGTCGTCCGTGCCGGACGCGTCCTCCCCGCCGGTGATACTGACCCCGCCGGTCGCGGGCTCCACGCCGGCGGTCTTCCGCCCGCCGGTGATGTCATCCGTACCGGAGGCATTCTCCGCACCGGTGGTACCGGCCCTGGCGGTCCCGCTTCCCCCTCCGGCAGTGTCGTGCCTGCCACTGCCGCCACCCGTACCGCTCGCGCTCCCCGTGTCGGACGCCGGCTCCGCGCCGGCGGTCCTCCGCCCGCCCGAGGTGTCGTCCGTAGCGGACGCGGCCTCGCCACCAGGCGTGCCTGTCGTGCTTTCCCGGCCGGACGTTTCTTGTCTGCCGGTGGTGTTCTTCATGCCGGTGTCCCCTCCCGCGTTGCCGCGTCCCGTCGGCCCCACCAGTGCCGCAGCCCCGGTCGCGTGCCCGCTCGGGCGGTCATACGCTCCCGAATGTGACGGCATCGGTGTTCCGGGCGGCCCGGCCGCGGCGCGCGACACGCCGCCCGCCGGGACGGATCGCGCACAGCGTGCTGTGTGGCGCGGCGGGCCTGGTGTGGCTGGTGCTTCCGGGGATGACGATCAACAGCGACGCCGCGGTTGCGCTCCCCCGGACCCCTCCGGTGACCGCCACCGCCGCACAGCGGCACGACGAGACCTCGCCGGGCTATCTCGCCCTGCCGCTCGTGGCGGTGGGCGCGGCGGGGGTGCTCGCCGGATACGGGTACGTCCGGCGGACCCGGCGGTCCAGGACCCGTACGACCCCCGGCGGCGGCCCCGCCCCGCCCTCCGCGTCGTGGCGACCGCCGCCGCCGCCCGATGAACTCGACGGTAGATCAACAGAGTTGATCCGCCTCGCGGACGACTGGGTGCGCACCAGCCGAGAGGAACTCGGCTTCGCCGAGGCGCGGTTCGGCGCGGCGGCCGTCGAGCCGTTCGCACGGGCGGTGCGGGAGGCGGAGGCGGAGTTCGCCGCCGCCTGCCGGATGCGGGAGCGCTACGACCACGGGGTCCCCGAGGACGCGGCCGCCCGGCAACAGGCGCTGGCCGGCGTGGTCGGACGCTGTGAGGAGGCGGGGCGGCTGCTGGACGCGGAGGCCGCCGCGTTCGACGAACTGCGCGGCCTGGAACGGGGACCGGGTGAGGCGCTGGAGGTCGCGGAGGCGCGGTTCCGGAAGTTGGCGGGGCGCACGGGGACCGCCGCATCGACCGTCGCCGCGCTCCGCGAACGGTACGGGCCGGCGGCCGTCGCGTCCGTCACGGGACACGTGGAGCAGGCCAAGGACCGCCTGCTGCTGGCCACCTCCCGACTGAACCGGGCCCGCCAGTCGGCGGACTCGGGAAACCCCCGGGCTGCGGCCTGTCACCTGCGCGTGGCCGAGGGAGCGATCGCCCAGATCGCGGTGTTCGTGCACGGCGTCGAACGGCTGGCCGAGGAGCTGTCGACCGCCGAGCGACTCGTACCGGCGGCGCTCGGCGGCGCGGAGGCGGACCTCGAGGCGATCCGGCGAGCGGCCGAGTCCGCCACCGCGCAACTGACCGGCGACCCGGACCGCGCCACCGCGCCCACCCCGGAGTCGGCCAAGTCCCGCAAGTCCGCGCAGCGCACGGCCGAAGGCCCGGCCCCGGAAACGGCCACCGCCTCGGACGAGGCACCCGCCCTCGCGGCGGGCACTCCCTCGGCGGCCGTCCCCGTCGACGTCGCCGCCGGTGAGCTGCGCGCCCGCGTCACGCACGCCGACCTGGAGCTGGCCCACGTACGCGTACACGCCGAGCCCGCCGCGGGGCCGTACGACCCGCTGGCCACGCTGCGGCGGATCGTGCGGGCGACCGCGCCGACCGGGACCCGGCGGGCCGGTGTCCTGGCGCCCGCCGAGGAACTCGTCGCCCGCAGCGCCGTCGCCGCCGCCGACGACTTCGTCGGCACGCACCGGGCCGCGGTCGGCGCCACGGCCCGCATCCGGCTGTCGGAGGCGCTGCGCCTCCTCCCGACCGACCCACAGACCTCCGACACCCTGGCCCGCCAGGCCCACGACCTCGCCGAACAGGACGTACGCCTGCACGGCAACCCGTGCACCGCCACCACCGACCCGTCCGCCGGCGCCACCGGAGCGGTGCTCGGCGGCATCCTCCTGGCCGAGGATCCCGACGGCGGTCCGCCCGCCTGCTACGGCGGCCCGCGGACGCGGGGGCGTCGCCGTCCGGGACCGGCGGCGTAGACGGTGGCCGGGCGGAGCGGTCAGAACAGGCTCAGCAGCGCCTCCGCCGGGTCGATCAGGTCGTTCTCCCCGTCGGGCAGGGGGAGTTCGAACCAGACCGTCTTGCCGCGGGGGGTGCGGCGGGAGCCCCAGGCGGCGCTGAGCAGGCCCACGAGCTGGAGGCCGCGGCCGCCCTCGTCGGTGTCGCGGGCACGGCGGCGGCGCGGCTGGACGAGGCCGGAGTCCCACACCTCGCAGACCAGGGTGCGGTCGAGCAGGAGGCGGAGCCTGATCTCGCCCTCGCCGTAGCGCAGGGCGTTGGTGACGAGTTCGCTGACGAGGAGTTCGGTGGTGTCGATCAGCGGTTCGAGGTCCCAGGCGGTCAGCTGGGCGCGGGCGTACTCGCGGGCGCGGCCGACGCTGCGGGGTTCGCGCGGCAGGGCCCAGTCGCCGACGGACTCGGCGGGCAGGCCCTGGACGCGGGCCATCAGCAGCGCGATGTCGTCCTCGCCGTGGTGGGAGCCGAGCGTGTTGAGGATGTGGTCGCAGACGTCCTCCAGGGGGCGGGAGGGGTCCGTGAGGGCGCCGACGAAGGCCTGGAGGCCCTCGTCCAGGGGGTGGTCGCGGGATTCGACCAGGCCGTCCGTGTAGAGGGCCAGCAGGGCGCCCTCGGGGAGTTCGACCTCCACCTCCTCGAAGGGTTCGCCGCCGACCCCGAGCGGCATGCCGGGCGGCACGTCCAGCATCAGCGCGGACTCGCCGGGTTCGACGAGCACCGGCGGCAGATGGCCGGCGTTGGCGAAGGTGCACCGCCGGGTGACCGCGTCGTAGACGGCGTAGATACAGGTCGCCAGGTACACCTCGGAGAGGTCGGCCTCGCGGGGGCGGCGCGCGGCCCGGGTGGCCTGCTGGACACCGCCGGGCGCGCCGAGACCGCGGGCGATCTCGTCCAACTGGGAGAGGACCTCGGCCGGTTCCAGGTCGAGCAGGGCCAGCGTGCGTACGGCCGTGCGCAGTTCGCCCATGGCGACGGCGGCGCGCAGACCGCGGCCCATGACGTCACCGACGACCAGCGCGGTGCGGTGGCCGGGGAGTTCGATGACGTCGAACCAGTCGCCGCCGACCTCGCTGGGCCGGCCGGTGGCGGCGCTGCCGGGCAGGTAGCGGCAGGCGATGTCGAGACCGGAGGCCTCGGGGTCGCCGGGCGGGAGCAGGGACCGCTGCAGTATCAGAGCGCGTTCGTGTTCGCGCCGGTACAGGCGGGCGTTGTCGATGCAGACGGCGGCGCGCGCGGCGAGTTCGACGGCGAGGTCGCGGTCGCGCTGGCCGAACGGCTCGCTGCCCTTGGTCCGGGCGAACTGCGCGAGTCCCACCACCGTGTCCTGGGCGACCATCGGCACGGCCAGCGTGGTCTGCACGAGACCGCCGTCCTCACCGGGCACGGTCGTCGGGCGGGCGGTGCGCAGGGCGTCCGCGCGGGGCGAGTTGAACGGGTAGCGGAGGACGGCGCCGAGTTCGACGTGTGCGCCGGTGCCGCCGAACGGCGCGCCGGAGACCGCGCTGGCGAAGGCGACGCGGCGCAGTTCGGCGCTGCCGTCGGCGAGGCCGGGCGGGGTCTCGTCGCCGACCAGCAGGCCCTGGTAGAGGTCGACGGTCGCCAGGTCGCAGAAGCCGGGGACCACGACGTCGAGGAGTTCGCGCGCGGTGGTCTCCAGGTCGAGGGAGTTGCCGATGCGGGCGCCGGCCTCGTTGAGGAGGGCGAGGTTGCGCCGCGCGGCGGCGGCCTCACGGGCGGCGTCGCGGCGGGCGGTGATGTCGGTCCCGAGCCAGGCGATGCCGATGGTGCGGCCGCTGCCGCTGTGCACGCGGTAGAGGTTGACGGACCAGTGGCGGCGCCCGTCGGTTCCCGGCACGAAGCCGGAGACGTGCATGTCCGTGATGGACTGCCCGTTCTCCAGTACCCGGCGCAGGGTGGCGGTGACCCGCTCGGCCTCGCCGCGCGGCAGGTAGTCGTGCACGCCCCTGCCGCGGTGGTCGTCCGGCGAGCCGCCGAAGATCGAGGCGAACCGCTCGTTGGCGCGGCGGACCTTGAGGTCGGTGTCGATCAGCAGGAAACCGAACGGGGATTGACCGAAAATCGCCTGCGAGGCGGCGAGGTCGGTCTCGATCCGCCGCAGGGTGCGGACGTCGACGACGGTGCACACGGCGGCCCTGTCGCCCTCCACCGTGGTCGTCGGCATCACGTAGACCTCGGCGAGTCCCTCCTCACCGCGCCGGCCGTCCTCGTCGTCCGGGATCCGGAAGGGGACCACGCCGGTCCACTCCCGCCCGTCGAGGATCTCGGCCATCTTGCGCTGGCCGTGCTCGCGCAGGTCGGGGTCGACGAACGCCTCGATGGGGTCCATCCCGACGGCGCGTTCGGCGGGGATGCCGAAGAGCCGCTCGGCGCGCAGGCTCCACTGGTCGACGTGGCCGTCGGGGCCGATGGAGAAGGAGGCGACCTTGATGTAGTCGTACATCGAGCCGGGCGGGCTGCTCTGCCACATGGCGTCCCCGGACGGCGCCCCGTCGGCCGCACCGCCGCCCGCGGACCCCGCCATCGCGCCGTCCGACGGGTCCTCGGACTCCGTGGCCTTCGCTGGTATCTCGCTCACGCGAACCGTCCCCTCCAGCTCACCGCGTCCGGCACCGGTCACCGGGGGCGGCTGCCCGCAGTATCCAGCACTACGGCGCCGCACAACACGGTGTTCACGATCACAGGACCATCCCGATGCTTTCCGGTCCGGGCCTGCGACAACACCATCAGTCTTCTAACCAGGCAGGACCGGGTCGAATCCCGCTCGCGGACAACCGTCGCCGGCCGCCGCCGGCCGCTGCGCGGCGGGGGCTGTCCGGCGGGCTCCGCGCACGGCCCGTCCACCGCTCCGCTCACCCCGGGACGGCCAGTTCGAACCAGACCGTCTTGCCGGCGTCGTCCGGCCGGGTGCCCCAGCGGCGGGAGGTGGAAGCGAGCAGTTGCAGGCCGCGGCCGGACTCGTCGTCCGGGCGGGCCGGACGCTCGCGGGGCGGGTCGGGCAGCGGGTCGGAGACCTCGACCAGCAGCAGCTTGGGCAGGTCCGCGCGGCGCAGCAGCCGAACGCCGATGGGACCGGTCGCGTGCCGCAGGGAGTTGGTGACCAGTTCGCTCACCAGCAGGGCCGCAGTGTCGCCGAGCGCGTCCATGTCCCAGCTGCGCAGCTTGCCGCGGACGGCGGCGCGGGCCGTGCGCACCGCGCCGGGATCCGCGGGAAAGGTCCACTCGGCGGTGTCGCCATCGGTGTCGATCACGCCGTTCACTTCCCAGGCACGCCGATCACCTCGCGGGCCGGCGAGCCCACCCATGTCCGGTTTCAGAGGACTAAAGGGGACATACCCGGCATCCAGGGGGCATTACCGCTCGCGACGGTGCGGTGTGGCACGAACGGCGTACCCGGCGCACGCCCTACGTCTCCCGTGCGCCCCGGACTTTGACGGAGCACACGATGACTCTCACGCCCCGGGGGCGCCGTCCGTCGGGCCGACTCCGAGGTGGGTGAGGGTCTGCCGCACGGCGGGCACGTCCTGGTCCAGCCAGGGGACGCTCCAGATCTCGGCCGGGGTGAGCCAGCGCAGGTCGTCGTGGTCCTGGAGGGGCTTGGGGTCGGCGGAGCCGGGGCGCAGCCGCGCGGTCCACACCTGGAGTTCGTACGGCGGTCGCAGGGGCCAGCTGCCCGGCACCCGCTCGACGGCCTCGGTCTCGACGCCGAGCTCCTCGCGCAACTCGCGTACGAGAGCGGCCTCGGGCCGCTCACCGGGCTCGACCTTGCCGCCCGGCAGCTCCCAACGGCCGGCCAGCTCGGCGGGCGCGCTGCGGCGCGCGGCGAGCAGGCGGCCGCCGTCGAGCAGGGCGGCACCGACCACCACGATCCGTTCGCTCATGCGCCGGAGCCTACGGGAGCGGGCCTGCGTCCGGCGAAGGGGTCAGCCGTCGCCGCCCGCACCGCCGGCGCTCTGCCCGATCCGCTCGACCCAGTACAGCTGGGTGTCCGGACCGTCGAGGCTTTCCGCGATCTTCTGGGCCTCGGCGCGGGTGGCGTACCGGCCCACGCTGTACCGATTGCCGTTGTCGTCCTGCCGGACGACGAGCCAGGGAAGGGTGATCGTGCTGTCGTTCATCGCGCCCCCACTGCTCCTTCCCGCCCCTGTGCGTCCGGCTCCCGGCCCCCGCCGCGTCCCGCCCGTTGAGGAAACCGCACTCCGCATATGCCTGAGCCTACGCCCAACCTTCACGCAGCGAATACGGCTTTTCACAAAGAGGTAGGCAACCGGCCAGTACGGGAGCCGGTCGCCCGGGGCGCACGGGGACGAACGCGCCGTGCGAGGGCCTCTGTACATCCGCTCGGGGGCATGCGGCAGCCGCGGTGGCGACCTGCGAGAACGGCCGGAATACGGCGCACGGGCGGGGCGACGCGACAGACGGACGGGCGGGCCGGGCGCCGAGGGGGCGCACACCACCCCCGGGGAATCACCGCTTCCGGGCCTGCTTCCCAGCTTGCTTCCGGGCCGGCGCCCGCCCCGCCGCGCCCCCTGCCGCACGGTCCTGCGGCGCGTCTCCTACCTCACCGGCAGGTGGTACGCCACCCGGTAGCGGTCGGCGGGGATCACGACGTCCGCCGTCTCCACGGGGCGGCCGGAGGCGTAGAAGGTGCGCTGGACGACGACCACGACATGGCCGGGGACACCGCCGAGGGCGTGCAGTTCCTCGGCGAGGCCGGGGCGGGCGCCGACCTCCTCGGTGACGTTGTCGACGATGACGTCGATGGCGCGCATGCGCTCGACCACGCCCATGCCGCCGAGCGGGCCCTCCTCGGGGAGCATGACAGGGGTGCGGCCGGTGAGCGTGAGCGGCTCCCAGGAGGTGGAGAGCATCATCGCCTCGCCGGCGTCCCGGAACACGTACTTGGTACGCATCACGCGGTCGCCGGGCTTGATGCCGAGCCGCTCGGCGATGGCGCCGCTCGCCTCGGCCTGTGTGCTGCTCGACTCCCAGGTGCCGCGCACCTCGGCGTCGGCCTGCTCCTGCCGGAACGGTGTGGCGCCGCCGGTGAGGCGGAAGCCGGAACGGGCGACCCGGCGCGGCACGGGCCGCTCGCGCACATACGTCCCCGAGCCGGAG
Source organism: Streptomyces sp. 6-11-2 (assembly GCF_006540305.1). Lineage (GTDB taxonomy): Bacteria > Actinomycetota > Actinomycetes > Streptomycetales > Streptomycetaceae > Streptomyces. Next base: position 2,434,875 of record NZ_BJOR01000001.1, read on the forward strand.
CGGCCCTCGACCAGCCCCTCGGCCATCAGCACCTTGCGGGCCTCGAGCGCGACCGTGTCCGAGACCCCGTACTCCTCGCGGATTCTGGCCTGTGAGGGCAGCCGGGTGTGCGGGGGCAGCAGACCGTCGACGATCTTCTTGCGGAGATCATCCGCGACGCGCAGGTACGCCGGCTGCTCACCGAAAGTCACTGGCCGCTCCCATCAAGTTGTACAGACAGCAACAGCGTGGCAACCACGGGTTGTACTTGCAAGCAGGGGCCAGAGAATCACTCGAAGTGATGACTTGCGGGCGGCGAAGGCATGCCCAGGCGCTTTCTCCCCGCTACGGCCGCCGTCACACCTCCACATGGCTGAAAACGGAAGCGTCGGGGGCGAGGAGGCGAGGCCGAGTGCGACGGACGTGCCGTGCGGGAGTCATGACGGGGCGTCGGCGAACCTCGCCCCTTAACCTCCGTACATGACACCTCTGCCGGACCGCTACTGCCCCACCGACGGCGTCCGCGTCCCCGGCGACTCCCTCGCCTGGCGCTGCCCGACCTGCCACGGCCCGCTCGATCTCGACTTCTCGCCCACCCCGGCGTCCCTGAAGTCCCTCACCGGGAGGGTGAACTCCCTGTGGCGGTACGCGGAGACGCTGCCGATGCCCGCGCCCACGCTGTCCCTCGGCGAGGGCCGCACCCCCCTGGTGCCGCTGACGGACGAGGTCTCGGCGAAGCTGGACTTCCTGATGCCGACGCTGTCGTTCAAGGACCGGGGCGCGGTGCTGCTGGCCGAACTGGCGCTGCGCGCCGAACCGCGCCGGGTGGTCGCCGACAGCAGCGGCAACGCGGGCACGGCGATCGCCGCGTACTGCGCCCGCGCGCGGCTGCCGTGCACGGTGTACGTCCCGCTCGGCACGTCGGCGAAGAAGTTGGAGCAGATCGAGGCGCACGGCGCCCGCCTGGAGGTGGTCGACGGCAACCGCGAGGCGGCGGGCAGGGCCGCGCAGCGCGCCGCGGACGAGCCGGACACGTTCTACGCCTCACACGTCTTCAACCCGTACTTCCTGCACGGCACGAAGACCTACGTGCACGAGTTGTGGGAGGACCTCGGCGGGCGCCTGCCGGAGGTCCTGGTCCTGCCGGTGGGGAACGGCACGCTGCTGCTGGGCGCGGCGCTGGCGATCGCCGAGCTGTTCGGGGCCGGTCTGCTGGACCGGCGCCCCGCGCTGTGGGCGGTGCAGGCGGCGGCGGTCGCCCCGCTCGCCCGCGCCTGGGAGGAGGGCGCGGAGGAACTCACCGGCTCGACCCCCGTGGCCCCCACCCACGCCGAGGGCATCGCCGTCCCCCACCCGCCCCGGGCCCGCCAGATCCTGCGCGCGGTACGGGCCTCGGGCGGCACCTTCCTGACCGTGACGGAGGACCGCATCCGCCACGCCCAGCTGGACCTGGCCTCCCGCGGCCTGTACGTCGAGTCGACGGGCGCGGTCTGCTGGGCGGCGATCCGCGAGGGCGCCCTCGGCGGGAAGTCGGCGGTGGTCCCCCTGTGCGGCGCGGGCCTGAAGTCGGGCCTGGCCCGTCCCTAACCCCGGCTGGGCCACTCCTTCCTGGTCCGGAACGGTCCGGCGGGGGCAGGGCCGGCTGGGACGGGACCGGCTGGGTCGGGACCGGCGCAGTTCGGCTCGGTGCCATGTCCGGGGTGGTCCGGGCGGTCCGGGCGGTCCGGGCGGTCCGGGCGGTGCCGTGCTCGGCCCGGTTCAGCGCGGCGCAGCGCCCTGTCCGGCCCGGCCCGCGGCCATGCCCGGCCCGGTGCCCAGCCCAGCCCGGCGCAGCGTCATGTCCGGCCCAGCGCAGGGCCCGGCCCGGTTCGGCACGGTCCGGCCTGGTGTCCTGCCCAGCGCGGCGCAGCGCCATGCCCGGCCGGGCGCCGGGGCGGTCCTGGCCTCGTCGGCCCGGCGCGGGGCTCTCCGGTGGCTCGGTGGCCGGTTGTGCGGTGGTGGACCGGCGGGGCCGGGACCCGGCGGTCCGGTGGTGTCGGTGGCGAGGGGCCCGCTCGGCCCGTACGGCCCGTACGGCCAGGGTGTTCCGGAGCGGATCGGGGGCGACCGCTCCACGGCGAGGCCGGCGCGGGCAAGGCGTAGGGCGCCTCCCCCCGCACATCGGCACATCGACGCGTCGACTCATCGATGCCGTCGTGCCGGTCGGCCGGTCAGCCCGTTCCGGCCTTCGCGTTCTCGGACAGGCGCCGTTGTTCCTCCTCGACGATGCGGCGGGCCAGGCCGGCGTCGGAGACGTCGACGGCGTCCGGCGTGGCGTCGGCCATGTCGCTGCGCCGGGCGAAGGCGTCGAACAGCCGTTCCTTGCGTGCCAGGATGCGCAGCAGCCGGTCGTCGACGCTGTCGGCGGCCAGCAACCGGTGGACCCGGACGGCGCGGATCTGGCCCATGCGGTGGACCCGGGCCACGGCCTGGTGCTCCAGGGTCGGTTTGACCTGGGGTTCGCACAGGATCACCACGGAGGCGGTCTGGAGGTTGAGGCCGATGCCGCCCGCCTCGATCTGGGAGAGCAGCACGGCGTGGCCGGACGCCCCGGTGAAGTCGTCGACCAGCCGCTGCCGGCGGGCCGCCGGGACGCTTCCGGAGATCGGCCCGAACGCGCTGTCGCCCAGGGCCTCGCGGACGGCGTCGAGCACGTCCCGGAAGTAGGAGAACACCACTGCCTTCAGCCCGTTCGCGGCGGCCTCCGCGACGAGTTCCCGCAGCCGTCGCAGCTTCGCGGACGTCTCCGGATCCGCGTAGGCGGCCCGGCGCATCGCCATGAATTTCCCGTCGGCGACCGCCTCGCGGTACGCCGCCCGGTCGGCGGGGCCGAGTTCCACCCACTCGTCGGTGTGCACCAGCGCGGGCAGTTCGGTGAGCACGTCCTCCTGGTTGCGGCGCAGGTAGGCGGGGGCCACCGAGCGGCGGAAGGCGTGCGGTCCGGCGGCCGCGTCGGTGCCGCTGACCGCGGGCACCAACTCGGGCCGGAGGTGGCGCAGCAGGGCGCGGAACTCCTCGACCCGGTTCTCCATCGGCGTACCGGTCAGGAACAGCACGCGCTCGCAGCGTCCGGTCCACACGGCGACCGAGCGGGATCTGCGGGTGTCCGGGTTCTTCACGTAGTGGGCCTCGTCGACGACGAGCATGCCCGGCGGTGTGCCGTCGGGTCCGGGCAGGGTGTGCAGGACGTCGAAGGTGGTGACGGCGACCCCGCCGCGCTCGCGCCATTCGGCGTGGGCGTCCTGCCGGTCCGGGCCGTGCACGGCGAGGACGCGCAGGGTGCTGCGGGCGTGGATCTCACGGGTCCAGTTGATGAGGACGCTGGCCGGGCAGACCACCAGGAAGTGGCTGTGCCCCTCGGCCGCGAGATGGGCCAGGGCCGCGACGGCCTGCACGGTCTTGCCCAGGCCCATCTCGTCGCCGAGGACCACCCGCCGCTGGGCGAGCGCGAAACGGGCGCCGAACTCCTGGTAGCCGCGCAGGGACACCCGGCGGTGGGCGTCGTCGAGCCGCTGGGCGTGGACCCGTTCGGCCACCTCCGACGGGACGAAGCCCTCGCTCGCGGCGGCGTCCGGGCGCTGTTCGGAGACCTCGGCGAGCAGGCCGTAGTACTCCGCGGGGCGCAGTTCGAAGTCGACCCAGGCCTCGATGTCGGAGGCGGCCGGGCGCAGCAGGTCGGTGGAGGCCTGGGCGAGCAGCAGGCGTACGCCGGTGGCGGCCGCGTCGGCGAGCAGTGCGCCGAGCTCGGCGGCCGCGGCCAGGGCGCGTTCGCGGCGCTCGCGGCGGGCCAGCGCCAGCCGCAGCCGTCCGCCGGCCGGCCGGGCCGCGGGCAGCAGCTCGGTCAACCGGGTGTCCAGCCGCTCGGCCGCGTCGAGGGCGCGGCGCAGTTCCGGGCCGGCCTCGACGAGCCGGTGCAGGGCGACCACCAGGGCGGTGGTGCGGGGCTCGGGGTGGTCGACGTCGATGCGGACGGTGACGGTGTCGGCCACGGCCCGCGCGATCTGCCGGGCGGCGGCCAGCGCCCGGTCGGCGGTCTGCTCGCCCACGCCGGGCACCTGCCGCAGTTCGTACCGGCTCGCCTCGTGCACCGCGCGTACGGTGCGCAGACCCGCCGCCTCCACGGCGCCGAGGCGCAGCCGTCCCTCGGTGACGTCCCTGAGCCGTGCCACGGGGATGGACTCCAGCTCCAGGGCGACGAGTTCGTCCCGCAAGGGCTCGAAGGCCGCGCGGACGGCGGCCAGGGCGCCGGCCTGGTCCGTGCGGAGGTTCCGCGCCGCCTCGTGCAGCCGCGCGCCCTGCTCGCACACCTCTCGGACCCCGCGCCCGGCCCGCGGCAGAACCTCCCCCTCCACGTCACCCCCGTCTCTCCGTACCGCACGGACCTCCCCGCCGTGCGGTGCGCGTCCATCGTGGCACGCGGCACCGGCATCGGACCCGGGCGGCCCGGCCCGGCGGTCCACTGGGGGGACGGTGGCCGACGAGCGGCGAAGTGGGGTGCGTCACAGTGGTCGTGACGACCGGCCCGCGCGGGCCCCACCATGGTCGTCCCGCCGCGCCCCGCGACTTCCGCACGACCGCGGGCGCGGAAGCAGAGGAAGGCAGGAGACTCGGATGCCACCACGGAAGTACCCCTCCGCGCCGCTGGAGCCGCGCCCCTCGGGCCTCATGGGTCGTGTCTTCGTCCCGGCCGGCGACGGTCCCCGGAGCTCCCCCGCGCTCATGGAATGGGAACTGCGGGGCGAGTCGTGGACGGACGAGCATCCGCACGACGAGTTCAACTACGTCCTGGAGGGCCACTTGTACGTCGAGTGCGACGGAGTGACCGTCGAGGCACGCGCCGGTGAGGCCGTCCAGGTCCCCACCGGTGCCACGGGCCGGTACTGGGCGCCGGAGTACGCGCGCCTGCTCGCCGTGTACGGCCCCAACCCCGAAGGTCTTCCGAGCCGGGTGCACGAGCACCGGCGGCTGACCGAGCACGAGTCGGCCAACTAGCCGGGCCGACAGGCCGGTTGAGCGTTCACTGGAGCACCACGGTGCGCCGGCCGTGGACCACCACCCGCCCCTCGCAGTGCCAACGCACCGCCTTGACCAGTGCGGCCGACTCCACGTCCCGGCCGACGGCGACGAGGTCCTCGGGGGTGTGGGTGTGGTCGACGCCGATGACCTCCTGGGCGATGATCGGCCCCTCGTCGAGCTCGGCCGTGACGTAGTGGGCGGTCGCGCCCACCACCTTGACGCCGTGCTCGTACGCCTGGTGGTAGGGCTTGGCGCCCTTGAAGCTCGGCAGGAAGGAATGGTGGATGTTGATCAGCCGGCCGGCGAGCCGCGCGCACAGACCGTCGGACAGCACCTGCATGTAACGGGCGAGGACGACCAGTTCCACGCCGAGCTCGTCCACGACGCCGAGCAGCCGCTCTTCGGCGGCCCCCTTGGTGGCGGCGGTCACGGGGAGGTGGAAGTGGGGGATGCCGTACCACTGGGCGAGTGCCTCGTGGTCGCGGTGGTTGGAGACCACCGCGACCACGTCGATCGGCAGGTCGCCGGAACGGGCCCGGAAGAGCAGGTCGTTGAGGCAGTGGCCGTAGCGGGACACCATGATCAGGACGCGACGCCTGGAGCCGGCCGGTTCCAGCCGCCAGCTCATGGCGAAGGGGGCCGCCACGGCGGCGAAGTCCCGGCGCAGGAGGCGGGTTTCATCCGCGCCGCCGGTGGCGGAGGCGAACCGCACCCGCATGAAGAAGTGGCCGCCGCGGTGGTCGCCGAACTGCTGGTTGTCGATGATGTCGCAGCCGTGGTCCACCAGGTAACGGGTGACCGCGTGCACGATGCCGGGAGCCTCCGGGCAGTCGAGAGTGAGCACGTGCTCGACCGGAGGGGCCGGGGAAGCCGGTGCGGCCCGGGTGGCCGGGTTGGCCGGGGTGTCAGCCATGGCGACGGCAACTCCCTTCTGTACGTCAGCACTCGATGACGTTGACGGCGAGGCCGCCGCGGGCGGTCTCCTTGTACTTGGCCTTCATGTCGCGGCCGGTGTCCCGCATGGTCCTGATCGCCTTGTCCAGGCTGACCTTGTGGGTGCCGTCGCCGGCCAGGGCGAGCCGGGCCGCGTTGATCGCCTTGACGCTCGCGACGGCGTTGCGCTCGATGCAGGGGATCTGCACGAGGCCGCCCACCGGGTCGCAGGTGAGGCCCAGATTGTGCTCGATCCCGACCTCGGCCGCGTTCTCCACCTGGGCGGGGCTGCCGCCGAGCACTTCGCACAGCGCCCCCGCCGCCATGGCGCACGCCGATCCGACCTCGCCCTGGCAGCCGACCTCGGCCCCGGAGATGGAGGCGTTCTCCTTGAACAGGATGCCGATGGCGGCGGCGGTCAGCAGGAAGCGGACGACGCCGTCCTCGTCGGCGCCGGGCACGAAGCGCGCGTAGTAGTGCAGTACGGCGGGCACGATCCCGGCCGCCCCGTTGGTGGGCGCGGTCACGATGCGGCCGCCCGAGGCGTTCTCCTCGTTGACGGCGAGGGCGAACAGGTTCACCCAGTCCATGCCCCGCAGCGGGTCCGTGCTGTCCCCGCCGGTGGCGCTCAGCTCACGGAAGAGTCCCGGCGCGCGGCGCGGCACGCGCAGGCCGCCGGGCAGCACGCCCTCGCGCCGGCAGCCACGGTCCACGCACGCCCGCATCACCGCCCACAGATCGAGCAGTCCGGCACGCACCTCCGCTTCGGGCCGCCAGGCCTGCTCGTTGGCGAGCATCACCTCGCTGATCGACAGGTTCTCCCGGGCGCAGACGTCGAGCAGTTCGGCACCGGTGGAGAACGGGAAGCGCACCGGCGTGGCGTCGGCGACGACGCGGTCGGCGCCGGTGGCCTCCTCGTCGACGACGAAGCCGCCGCCCACGGAGTAGTAGGTGCGCGCGGCCAGTTCCCGGCCGTCCGCCGCCAGGGCCCGGAACACCATGCCGTTCGGGTGGGCGGGCAGGGATCTGCGGCGGTGCAGCACCAGGTCCCGGTCGCCGTCGAAGCGGATCCGGTGCCTGCCGTCGAGCAGCAGCGTGCCGCCGGCGCGTACCGCCGCGACCCGGCCGTCGGACCGGTCGGTGTCGACGGTGGCCGGGTCCTCGCCCTCCAGGCCGAGGACCACGGCCCGGTCGGAACCGTGGCCGCGGCCGGTGGCGCCGAGCGAGCCGTACAGCTCCGCCCGGACGCCGGCGACGTCGTCCAGCCGCCCGTCCCGCTCCAGCAGCCGGACGAAGCGCCGGGCCGCCCGCATCGGCCCCACCGTGTGCGAGGAGGAGGGGCCGATGCCGACCGAGTAGAGGTCGAAGACGCTGAGGGCCATCACGGCACCTCGGCGCCCTGGAACTCGCTCATCGCGTCGATGAGCCAGCGGGCCAGGTAGTCGGCGAACGAGGACCGCGGGAGGAGCCGGTAGGCGGTCTCGCCGGTCTGCCAGAGCACCACCGGGACCGGTCCGACCTGTGTGGACACCGCCCGGTCCGGCCCGAAGGAGCGCGGGTGCAGGTCCAGGGCGCAGCCCTTCTCCAGGACCGCGCGGGCCGAGGGGCCGCTCAGCTCCAGCGTGGTCCGGTTCGCCGACACGTCGACGACCGAGCCCGGCGCCCCGGCGAGCGCGTCCAGCAGTTCGGCGACCAGCGCAGGCCCTTCGCTCTGCGACAGCACGAGCCATTCGTCGGGGCCGAGCCACAGGGTGGAGTGCGGGCCGGACCGCGCGGTGGCGCCGCAGTGGCCGGGCAGCGCGGCGCCGAGTGCCGAGCCCAGTCGGCCGGCCGCCTCGGAGGCGGGGTCGACGCGCAGGCTCACCATGGTGACGAAGGGCCACTCCTCCAGCGACACACCGCGCTCGCCCGTCACCGTGGCGGCGCGCATCCGGTCCCGGAGGTGCGTCAGGGGACCGCGGCGCAGCGCCGCGGGTCCCGCGTCGGTCGGCTCAGCCATCTCGCTTGGTCCCTTCGGGGTCGTAGAGCACGGGGTCGGCGACCAGGACGGGCACCAGGTCGTCGCCGACCGGGGCGAGCAGGGTCTCGCCGATCCGGTTGCGTCCGTCGGCGACGAGCGCGAGGGCGAACGGCCTGCCGAGGGCCTGGCTGTGATAGCTGGAGGTGACGTGGCCGAGCATCGGCACCGGCCCGTCCTGCGGGGTGACGGGGACGTCCGGCGCGACGATCTGGGAGCCCTCCGGCAGCCGGGTGCTGCCGTCGGCGGGCAGCAGGCCGACCAGGTGCTTGCGGTCGCCGCGGGCGGTGTCGGGGCGGCTGTAGGAGCGCTTGCCGATGAAGTCCTTCTGCTTGGAGACCGCCCAGGACATGCCCGCGTCGTGGGGGGTGACCGTCCCGTCGGTGTCCTGGCCGACGATGACGTAGCCCTTCTCGGCGCGCAGCACGTGCATGGTCTCGGTGCCGTACGGGGTGATGCCGTACGACTGTCCGGCCGCGTGCACCTGCTCCCAGACGGCCAGGCCGTACCAGGCGGAGACGTTGATCTCGTAGGCGAGTTCGCCGGAGAAGGAGATCCGGCAGATGCGGGCGGGAACGCCGGAGGCCAGGGTGACCTCACGGAAGGTCATGAAGGGGAACGCCTCGTTCGACAGGTCGAGGCCGGGGGCGAGTTGGGCGACGACCTCGCGGGACCTGGGGCCGACGACGGCGATCGTGGTCCACTGCTCGGTCACCGAGGTGCAGTGGACGTCGAGTTCGGGCCACTCGGTCTGCAGCCACTCCTCCAGCCAGTCCAGTACGCCGGCCGCGCCGCCCGTCGTGGTGGTCATGAAGTAGCGGTCCTCGTCGAGGCGCAGGGTCACGCCGTCGTCGAAGATCATGCCGTCGGGCTTGCACATCACGCCGTAGCGGGCGGAGCCGGGCTTGAGCTTCTTGAAGGCGTTGGTGTAGATCCGGTTGAGGAATTCGCCCGCGTCCGCGCCCCGGATCTCGATCTTGCCGAGGGTGGAGGCGTCCATGAAGGCGACGCCCTCGCGGGCCGCGCGGCACTCCCGTGCCACCGCAGCGTCCATGTCCTCCCCCTCCCGGGGGTAGTACCACGGCCGCTTCCACTGCCCCACGTTCTCGAACTCCGCGCCGTACGCGACGTGCCAGCCGTGGATCGCCGTCGTGCGCTCCGGGTCGAACAGGTCGCCGCGCTCGCGTCCGGCGAGGGCGGCGAAGGCCACCGGGGTGTACGGCGCCCGGTAGGCGGTGGTGCCGATCTCGCCCGGCGAGGCGCCGTCGCCTAGGGCGGCGGCGATCACGCCGATCGCGTTGACGCCGGAGGTCTTGCCCTGGTCGTTGGCGGTGCCGAGCGAGGTGTAGCGCTTGACGTGCTCGACGCTGCGCATCCCGGCGCCGGTGGACCGCCAGACGTCGGCGACGGTGACATCGCGCTGGTGGTCGACGAAGTGGGTGTCCCAGGTGCCGGGATCGCCGACTGAGCCCTCGGGGCCCTCGGGGCCGTTGCCGGGTGCGGGCACCAGCCACAGTGCGCGCACCGGGGCGCGGTCGCGGGCCTCGCCGGCCGGCGGGGCGGGGACGGGCACCGGGAACCCGGCGTCGGTGGCGGCCCGCGCACCGGCGCGGGCCCCTTCGGCGAGCGCGCCGTCGAGGTCGTACGTTCCGCGGGCCGCACCCGCGATGTGCTGGTCGCGCACCGTGCCGTCGGGGACGAAGGCGGCCAGGTCCCCGTCCCAGCGCAGCTTCCCCTGGCGCTGGCTGTGCAGGTGCACGACCGGGCTCCAGCCGCCCGAGACGGCGAGCAGGTCGCAGTCGAACGAGACGGGCTCGCCGGTGAGTTCGCCGGCGTCGTCGAGGGCCTGGACGGTGACCCCGGTGATCCGGCCCTCGCCCGCGGTGCCGGTCACCGCGCTGCCGGTCAGCACCTTGACGCCGGACGCCACGGAGACCTCGGCCGCCCGCCGGGACAGTTGGGGCCGCGCGTCGACGACGGCGGCGATCGGTACGCCGGCCGCGTGCAGGTCGGCCACCGTGTCGTAGGCGCTGTCGTTGGTGGTGGTCACGACCGTGCGCGAGCCGGGAGCGACCGCGTAGCGGTTGACGTAGGTGCGCACGGCGGAGGCGAGCATCACGCCGGGGCGGTCGTTGCCGGCGAACACCAGCGGCCGTTCGTGGGCGCCGGTCGCCAGGATCACCTGGCGGGCCCGGATGTGCCAGAGCCGCTGGCGCGAGACGCCCGCGGAGGCGTCGGGGGCGCCGGCGCCGAGGTGGTCGGTGCGCCGTTGCAGGGCGAGGACGTAGTTGTCGTCGTAGGAGCCGAAGGCGGTGGTGCGGGGCAGCACGACGACCTCGGGCGCGGCGTCGAGGGCCGCGCGCATGTCGGCGACCCAGTCGAGCGCGGCCTGGTCGCCGACGGTCCCGGTGCGCCCGGACAGCAGCGAACCGCCGGGCTCGGGCTGGTCGTCGAGGAGGATCACGCGGGCGCCGGAACCGGCGGCGGCGACGGCCGCCGCGAGTCCGGCCGGGCCCGCTCCGACGACCAGGACGTCGGTGTGCGCGTACTTCTTGTCGTAGACGGCGGGGTCGGGGTTCGGGTCGAGCCGGCCCATCCCGGACAGGGTGGTGGCGGACAGCCCGTCGTACAGCTCGACGGCTGTCGCGGGCAGCATGCTCTCCGAGCACGGGCCGTCGAGCTGGAGCAGGGCGTTGGGCTCCTCGACTCCGGCGGAGACGATGCCGCGCGGGCGGCCCCGGTAGAGGGACGCTCCGACCTCGACGACACCACTGGCCAGCAGGGCGGAGGCGACGGTGTCGCCGGGGTGGCCGGTCAACTGCCGTCCGTCGACGGTGAACCGCAGTACGGTGCCGCGGTCGACACGGCCGCCGTGCGGCAGACGGAATTCCTGGTCGGTCATCGGTTCCCTCCGGCCGGATCGGCGGACTGACGAAGGTCGCTCCGCCCGGGAAGCCCGGGGAGCCCGGCAAGCCCGGGGAGATCGGGGCGGGGCTCGTCGAGCCGGTAGACGGCGAGCACTTCGTAACTGACGGTGTTGCGTACGACGTTGAACCAGCGGCGGCAGCCCGTGGAGTGCACCCACCGCTCGGCGAAGGGGCCCTTGGGGTTGTCCCGGTAGAAGACGTATTCGGCCCACTGCTCGTCGGTGAGGTCCCCGGGGGTCCCGGGGAAGGGGATGTGGGCCTGGCCTCCGTAGTGGTACTCGGTCTCGTCCCGTGGACCGCACCAGGGGCAGTTCAGCAGCAGCACGGTGTCCTCCTCTCAGTGGGCCACGGCCGCGGCGCCGTGCTCGTCGATCAGGGCGCCCGTGGTGAAGCGCTCCAGGGCGAAGGGCTTGTTCAGGGGGTGCGGCTCACCGGTGGCGATGGTGTGGGCGAAGGTCCAGCCGGCGGCCGGCGTCGCCTTGAAGCCTCCGGTTCCCCAACCGCAGTTGACGTAGAGGTTCTCCACCGGGGTGGTGCCGATGATCGGGGAGGCGTCCGGGGTGACGTCGACGATGCCGCCCCAGGTGCGCAGCACGTGCGCGCGGGCGAAGACCGGGAACAGCTCCACGGCCGCGGCCATCTGATGCTCGATCACATGGAACGAGCCGCGCTGGCCGTAGCCGTTGTACGCGTCGACGCCCGCGCCCATCACCAGCTCGCCCTTGTGCGCCTGGGAGACGTAGACGTGCACGTGGTTCGACATCACGACGGTGGGGTGCACCGGCTCGTGCAGCTCGGAGACCAGAGCCTGGAGCGGGTGCGACTGCACCGGCAGCCGGAATCCGGCCCGCTCGGCCAGGACGCCGCTGTGCCCGGCGCCCGCGAGACCGACCCGGCCGGCCAGGATGCGGCCCCGGCTGGTCTCCACGCCGACGACCCGGTCGCCGTCCTTGACGAAGCCGGTGACCTCGCAGCCCTGGATGAGGTCGACGCCCATCTCGTCGGCGCGGCGGGCGAGTGCCCAGGCGACGTGGTCGTGCTTGGCGATGCCGGCGCGCGGCTGGTAGGTGCCGCCGAGGACCGGGTGGCGGGTGGTGGGCGAGACGTTGAGGATCGGGCAGACCTTGGCGACCTCGTCCGTCTCCAGCCATTCGGCGTCGACTCCGTTGAGGCGGTTGGCGTTGACGCGGCGCACGCCCTCGCGGACGTCCTGGAGGGTGTGCGCGAGGTTGAGCACGCCGCGCTGGCTGAACAGGAAGTCGTAGTCCAGTTCCTCGGGCAGCCGCTCCCACAGTTTGAGGGCGTGCTCGTAGAGGGCGGCGCTCTCGTCCCACAGGTAGTTGGACCGGATGATGGTGGTGTTGCGGGCCATGTTGCCGCCGGCCAGCCAGCCCTTCTCCAGTACGGCGACGTTGGTGATGCCGTGGTTCCTGGCGAGGTAGTAGGCGGTGGCCAGGCCGTGGCCTCCGGCGCCGACGATGACGACGTCGTAGGAGGAGCGCGGATCGGGGGTGCGCCAGAGCCAGTCGGGATGCTCCGGGAGCGGGGTGGCGGTCATCCGGCGGTTCCGTTCTGCTCGGCGGGTCCGGTCGGGGTGGTGGGTCCGGTCGGGTGGGCCGGTCCGGTCGGTTCGGCGTTCGCGGTCCGGCCGTCGGGGGCGGTCCGGCCGGCGTAGAGCGGGAACTTCTCGGCGAGCGCGGTGACCCGGCCGCGCAGCAGTCCGGCGCCCTCGTCGGTGAGGTCCTCCTCCTTCAGGGCGCGGGCGATGATGTCGGCGACCTCGCGGAACTCCTCCGCGCCGAAGCCCCGAGTGGCCAGCGCGGGGGTGCCGATGCGCAGGCCGGAGGAGACCATCGGCGGGCGGGGGTCGAAGGGCACGGCGTTGCGGTTGACGGTGATGCCGACGCGGTGGAGGCGGTCCTCGGCCTGCTGTCCGTCGAGCGCGGAGTCGCGCAGGTCGACCAGGACGAGGTGGACTTCCGTGCCGCCGGTGAGGACGGAGATCCCGGCCTCGGCGACGTCGTCGGCGAGCAGCCGGCCGGCGAGGATCCGGGCGCCCTCGAGGGTGCGCCGTTGGCGCTCCTTGAACTCCTCGCTCGCGGCGACCTTGAAGGCGACCGCCTTCGCCGCGACGACGTGCTCCAGGGGGCCGCCCTGCTGGCCGGGGAAGACCGCCGAGTTGATCTTCTTGGCGAGTCCGGACCGGCTGAGGATCACACCGCCGCGGGGACCTCCGAGGGTCTTGTGCGTGGTGGTCGTCACGACGTCCGCGTACGGCACGGGGCTGGGATGCAGTCCGGCCGCGACCAGTCCCGCGAAGTGCGCCATGTCGACCATGAGGTACGCGCCGACCTCGTCGGCGATGCGCCGGAAGGCGGCGAAGTCCAGCCGGCGGGGGTAGGCCGACCAGCCGGCCACGATCAGCTTCGGCCGGTGCGCGCGGGCCAGTTCGGCCACCTCGTCCATGTCGACGCGCAGGTCGGACTCGCGGACGTGGTACGGCACGACGTTGTAGAGCTTGCCGGAGAAATTGATGCGCATGCCGTGGGTGAGGTGGCCGCCGTGCGCCAGGTCGAGCCCGAGGATCGTGTCCCCGGGGTCGAGCAGGGCGGACATCGCGGCGGCGTTGGCCTGGGCGCCCGAGTGCGGCTGGACGTTGGCCGCCTCCGCGCCGAAGAGGGCCTTGACCCGGTCGATCGCGAGCTGTTCGACGACGTCGACGTGCTCGCAGCCGCCGTAGTAGCGGCGGCCGGGATAGCCCTCGGCGTACTTGTTCGTCAGGACCGAGCCCTGGGCCTGCATCACGGCCGCCGGCGCGAAGTTCTCCGACGCGATCATCTCGAGTGTCGTCTGCTGGCGCCTCAGCTCCTCGGAGACGGCGACGGCGATCTCCGGGTCCAGCGCCGCCAGCGGGAGGGAGAGAAGGCCGCTTGCCTCCGTCGTCGACGGACTCGCTGCCATAGTGAGCACCACCTCAATATGCGACTGCTCCCACACTGATATATCAGTTGCTGCGGTAACGTAGGACAAGCCGACGGAACGGGTCAAGGGGGCAGCGCGATGGATCGGACAGAGGTCTCGCCGGCGGGCGCCGAGGAGACGCTCACCCTCGCCGAGCGCGCGTACCGCGACATCCGCGACCGGCTGATCATGCTGGAGATCCCGCCGGGCGCCCCGGTGAACGAGGATCTGCTCGCCCAGAGCGTCGGCTTCGGGCGCACCCCGGTGCGCGAAGCCCTCAAGCGGCTCCAGCACGAGCGGCTGATCGTGGCCTACCCGCGGCGCGGGACCTTCGCCACCGAGGTCAACATCACCGACCTCGCGCACATCTCCGAGGTGCGGCGCCAGCTGGAGCCGATGGCGGCGGCATGCGCGGCGGAGCGTGCCACGGCCGCCGACCGCGAGGCGCTGGGCGCGCTGCTGCGGCGGCTGGAGGGCGAGGACACCCCCGGGCAGGGCGCGGACGCCCTGATGCGCCTCGACCTGCGGGTGCACCGCGCCATCTACGCCGCGACCCACAACCCGTACTTCGAGGACACCCTCGTCCGCTACGACAACCTGGCCACCCGGATCTGGTGCCTGTTCGTGAACCGGCTGCCCGGCATGGCAGGGCACGTCGTCGAGCACGGACCGCTGCTGCGGGCCATCGTCGACGGCGACCCCGACAAGGCCTCGGAGCTCGCGCGAAGCCATGTCGTGGGCTTCGAGCGGGCGATCCGCGAGGCGATCTGAGCGCAACAAACCCCTCAGCCGCCGGCCTCAGGTCGGCGGCTTGTTGCGTTTGCCGCAACAGAGGTGCTCGTAAGGAAAAACCATGAGTGAATCCCTTGCGCAAGCCCGAGGCTCCACCTAGCTTGTGCAACAACGTTGCTGGATACGCAACTCCATGTTGGGGAGTCCGTTCCATGAACGACCAGCCAAGCGCCCCGGTGCGGCCCCAGCCGCCCGATCCACCCCCGCCGCTCGCCCCCTCCGCCGACGCCATGGCCGGCTCGCCCGCCGGCAGCCCCGCGGTACGCCGCCGCGTGGTGGCGGCCAGCTTCATCGGCAACTTCGTCGAGTGGTTCGACTACGCCGCCTACGGCTATCTGGCGGCGACCATCTCCACGGTCTTCTTTCCCGACACCGACCGCACGACGGCCCTGCTGGCGACCTTCAGCGTCTTCGCCGTCTCCTTCTTCGTCCGTCCCCTCGGCGGATTCGTCTGGGGGCACATCGGCGACAAGGTCGGCCGGCGCAGCGCGCTCTCGCTGTCCATCGTGATCATGTCGGTGGCGACCTTCTGCATCGCCCTGCTGCCCACGTATCACGCGGTCGGCCTGTTCGCACCGCTGCTGCTCCTGATGGTCCGGGTCGTCCAGGGGTTCTCCGCCTCCGGTGAGTACGCCGGCGCCTCCGCCTTCCTGGTCGAGTACGCGCCCGCCGGACGGCGGGGTCTGTACGCCTCCGTGGTCCCGGCCAGCACCGCCTCGGGTCTGCTGCTCGGCTCCCTGCTCGCGGCCCTGCTCACCGGAGTGCTCTCCGAGGGCCAGATGCACGGCTGGGGCTGGCGCCTGCCCTTCCTGCTCGCCGCTCCGATGGGCCTGATCGGCCGCTACATCCGGATGCGACTGGAGGACACCCCGGCGTTCCGGGCCCTGGAGGAGCAGGACGTCGCGCGGACCCCGGCCAAGCAGATGCTGCGCGCCAACCGCCGCCCGCTGGTCCTGGCGATGGGCGCCACCGTGCTCAACGCGGTCGGCTTCTACATGCTGCTCAGCTACATGCCGACGTACCTGTCGGAGGAACTCCACTTCGGCACCACCGAGTCGTTCCTCGCCACCACCGTCTCGCTCACGGCGTACATCGCCTTCGTCTTCCTCACCGGCCTGGCCTCGGACCGGTTCGGCCGGAAGAAGATGCTGATCACGGCGTCCACCCTGTTCACCCTGTGCACCGTGCCGGCGTTCATGCTGCTGGACGGCGCCGGGCTGCTGACCGTCATCGCGATCCAGGTGCTGCTCGGCGGCATGCTCACCCTCAACGACGGGACGCTGCCGAGCTTCCTCGCCGAGCAGTTCCCGACCCGGGTCCGCTACAGCGGTTTCGCCATCAGCTTCAACCTGGCGAACGCCCTCTTCGGCGGCACCGCGGCGTTCGTCGCCACGCTGCTCATCTCCTGGACCGGCAGCAGCCTCTCCCCCGCCTGGTACCTCGCCGCCGCGGCACTGGTCTCGCTCTGGGCCGTCCTGGCCTCGAAGGAGACCTCACGCGAGCCGCTGCGCGAGCGCTGAGGACCACCCACCCACCGGACGGCTCCTCTTCCCCGGTCGACGGGGAGACGCCGAACCGATGAAGAACCAATGAAAGCCGACGAAAACCGACGCGAAGGAGTACCCGTGTCCGCTGCCGACCTCGAGCGCCTGAAGCTGATCCGCAACGGTGAGAAGGAGCGACTGACCTTCTCGGACGCCGAGATGGAGCGCCGGCTGTCGATGCTCCGCAAGGCGATGGCCGAAACGGGCGTCGACGTCGCCCTGTTCACCTCGTACCACAACATCAAGTACTACTCCGACTTCCTCTTCACCTCCTTCGGCCGTCCCTACGCGCTGATCGTCACCACGGACGACCAGATCACCGTCTCCGCCAACATCGACGCCGGCATGCCGTGGCGGCGCACCTTCGGCGACAACGTCGTCTACACCGACTGGCACCGCGACAACTACATCCACGTCATCAAGGAGACCCTGAGGGGGCGGGCCGTCACGCCGCGCCGGATCGGCGTCGAGCACGACAGCCTGCCGCTGGACACCCTGCGGAAGTTCGAAGCCGCCTTCCCCGAAGCGGAGTTCGCCGACATCGCGCAGACCGCCATGCGGCAGCGGATGGTCAAGTCGGACGAGGAGATCGCCCTGATCAAGGAGGGCGCGCGGGTCGGCGACCTGGGCGGCGAGGCCATCCGCGCGGCGATCCACGAGGGCGTCTCGGAGTACGAGGTCGCACTGGCCGGCACCGACGCCATGGTCCGCGAGATCGCCCGCGCGTACCCGCACACCGAGATCCGCGACACCTGGGTGTGGTTCCAGTCGGGCATCAACACCGACGGCGCCCACAACTGGCCCACCACCCGCAAGGTGGGACGCGGCGACATCCTGAGCCTCAACTGCTTCCCGATGATCTCGGGTTACTACACCGCGCTGGAGCGGACCCTCTTCTACGGCGAACCCGACGCCCGGTCGCTCGAACTGTGGGAGATCAACGTCGAGGTGCACCGGCGCGGTCTGGAACTGATCAAGCCGGGGATCAGCTGCGCGGAGATCGCCCACTCGCTCAACGAGATCTACATCGGCCACGGCCTGCTGCCCCACCGCACCTTCGGCTACGGCCACTCGTTCGGTGTGCTGTCCCACTACTACGGCCGCGAGGCGGGGCTCGAACTGCGCGAGGACATCGACACCGTGCTCGAACCGAACATGGTGGTGTCCATGGAGCCGATGATCATGGTGCCCGAGGGCGAGCCGGGCGCCGGTGGTTACCGTGAGCACGACATCCTGGTCGTGACCGAGAACGGCGCCGAGAACATCACCAAGTTCCCCTTCGGTCCTGAGCACAACATCCTGGGCGTCTGATCGCGAACCCGACGGCGCGCGGTGCCGCACCGGCCCTCCCCGGGTCGGCGCGGCACCGCGCCGTGCCGTGCCGTGCACACCGAGGGAGCGCCCATGGCGGACAGGCGGACGGACCCGAGCGGCGTGGACACCGGAACGGCGGAGAACCGGGGGACCTCCGTCCTGCGCAACGGGATCTCCGTCCTGCTCTGCTTCAGCGCGCGGGAGCCCCTGCTCGGGGTCACCGACATCGCCGCCCGGGTCGGTCTGCACAAGAGCACCGTCTCCCGCATCCTCGCCACCCTGGAGCAGGCCGGCCTGGTCGAACGGGCCGCCGGCTCCCGGCGTTTCCGGCTCGGCCTGGGCGTGATCGCCATGGCCGGGCCCCTGCTCGCGGACCTCGACGTGCGCCGCGTCGCCCACCCGGTGCTGCGGGATCTGACCCGGCGCACCGGTGAGACCTCGGCGCTGATGCTGTGGAACGGCACCGAGGCCGTGTGCGTCGAGCAGGTCCCCAGCCCTCACGAGGTCAAGCACACCACCGCGCTGGGCACCCGGTACGACACCGCCGCCAGTTCGTCGGTGCGGGTGTTCCTGGCCCAGCTGCCCGGCGGCACCGTCCGCGCCCTGCTCACCAGCGGCACGCTGGTCCTGCCCGGGCTCGACGAGACGGTGCTCCAGGCGTATCTGTCCCAGCTCGACGCGATGCACGGGCAGGGCTACGCCACGAACTTCGGGGAGACCTCGTTGCAGGAGGCCGGCGTGGCCGCACCGGTCTTCGACCACCGTGGCGAGGTGGCCGCGGCCGTTCTCACCTCGGCGCCCCGCTTCCGCGTCTCCCCCGACCTGCTGCCGGTTCTCGGCGAGGCGGTACGCGCCGCCGCCGACCAGGTGACCCGCCGACTCGGCGGCCACGACCCGGACCGGCCACGGTGACGGGGACGACCGCGCGGAACGCGCCCCGCCCGTCCATGCCCCACCCGCACCACGCCGGAGAGGCCCGGGGCGGACCCTTCCCGTGACGCACCGGACACATCGCGCCCCGGCGAGTGCCACAACGCCCGGACGAGCCGCCCCCAGCCGGACGGCACCACGGCAGCCCGACACCACGGCAGCCCAGCAGCCCGACACCACGGCAGCCCGGCAGCCCGGCAGCCGCAACCCCGTACACCCGACGGCCAAAGGCCGAACACACCGCACTCCCGGCGGTCCGCCCAGGCGGTTCCGCGGGACGCCGGAGCCGCCAGCCACCACCCCGCCCCGACCCGGTCTTCAGGACAGCCCGGCGTGAAAGGTCCGGGGAAGATCCCTCCAAGGGCGCACCCGGCACATCGCGCCCCCGGCCCGGCACCACGGCGCGCAGTACCCACCGCCGGCCGGCGCCACGGCGACCCGGCGGCCACAACCCCGGACTCCCAGCCGCCGAAGACCGAACGCGCCGCACTCCCGGCGGTCCGCCCAAGCGGTTCGGCGGGAGTTCGGCGCGTTCGCCGGGCGCTGCCCGGCCGGTGCCGACCGGGCCGGGGATACCCGGTGCTACCCGGCCAGTGTCAGCCGTGGCTCGTGGTGAGTGAGCCGGGTGCTTCGATGCGCTCGATGTGCCGGATCTCCTTGACGGTCCCGGCCGTGTGGGCCGCGATCTCCTCCAGCGTCGTGATCCACATGCCGTCCAGGGCGCGCACGTCCTCGATCAGCCGTTCCAGGGCCGCCGCCCTGGAGGGGCGGCCGGAGATGAAGGGGTGGTTGGTCAGGACGAAGCAGCCGCTCTCGGCGTGGTGCGCCTGTGCCTCCAGCAGCCACATCTCGTGCACCTTGCGCGGACTCTCGATCACCCCGCTGCCCGTCCAGCCCGGGTAGAAGGCGTACTGCTCCCAGTCGTCCAGGCCCCAGTCGACCGGGATCTCGACCAGGTCGCCCGTCGTGCCGGTGCCGTGCAGCCGGTACGGGGTGTCGCCGTCGAGGAGACTGGAGTCGTATTGGAAGCCGCGCTCGATGAGCAGGTCCGGCGTGTGCCAGTTCATCTCCCACCACGGGGCCCGGTAGCCGGCCGGGCGGATGCCGAGCCGGTCCAGCGCCTCCAGGCCGCGGTCGAGGTACTCGGCCTCCCGCGCCGCGTCGATGCCCTGCATCGGCTCGTGGAGGTAGCCGTGGTGCGCCACCTCGTGTCCCTCGTCGACGATGCTCCGCACCATGTCGGGATAGGTGTCGGCGGTGAATCCGGGGACGAAGAACGTGGCCTTCACGTCCTGGCGCCGCAGCAGGCGCAGCAGCCTGGGCACGCCGGCCCGCGGGCCGTAGGCCTGGTGGGTCATCAGCGACATCCGCGACGAGGCCGAGGGGTCGTGCGCGAGGACGCACGACTCGGCGTCGACGTCGAAGGTGAACGCGGCGGCGGCGCGGCGGCCGTCAGGCCAGGGGAAGTTCATCGTCGGTCCTTTCCGGGACGGAGGGGAGGGCGGCGGACTGGGCCGGGCGTGCCGCACGCGGTCCGAGCACCGCGTAGACCGTCGCGCTGGTGACGCCGCCGGCCAGCCACGACAGGTCCACGCCGCCGAGGGCGACGGCGACGGGCCCCTGGAAGAACGGGATCATCCCGTACATGAACAGCCAGGTGGCGAGGACGCCGGCGAAGAACGCGGTGTAACCGGCCCAGTTGACGTTGGGAAGCCGCCTCGTGCCCACGGGGTCGAAGAGCCGCTCGACCTGGATCGAGCCGCGCTCGACCCGGTAGTAGTGGACGAGCATGATGCCGCCCCACGTGGACACCCAGGCCACCAGGCCGACCAGCCAGGTGTCGAGGACGGAGGCGAAGTCCGACTGGTAGATGAAGAAGACCACGGCGGCCATGGAGAGCACGCCGACCACGCTGCTCAGCGTGCGCCGCGGCACCCGGATGTCCAGGGCCTGGGTGGCGACGGTGAAGGTGTAGATGTTCAGGATGTTGGTCGCCACGGGGCCGTGCAGGACGAGCAGCAGCACGGGGATGGCGAGCGCCCCGAAGTTGTCGACGATGAGGCGGCCCGGGTCGACGGAGCCGTTCTTGGTGGCGAGGGTGGCGCCGAGCACCCCCAGCCACACCACGGGGATGAACTGCCCGAGGGTGCTTGCCAGATAGAGCCGGCTCCGGGGCATGCTCGTGCTGACGAAACGCGAGTAGTCCGCCGCGTAGGTGAACCAGGTGATGCCCCAGCCGATGCCGATCGCGGTCATCACCCCGGTCATGGCGGCCAGGCGCGCGCCGCCGGTGAGCACGTGTCCGGGCGGACCCGCGTACGACCAGTCGATGTGCAGGAAGAACCAGGCCACCACCGACATGGCCACCAGGACCACGATGGTGGGCGGCACCGTCCAGCGTTCGAAGGCGGAGATCGCGCGGTAGCCGATCCACGAGATGCACACCTGGACCGCCATGATCACGGCCGCCACGGCGATCTTCCACACGTGGTTGGCGCCGTGCGGATCGACCAGGCCGATCTTGCCCAGCAGGGCCATGACCAGGTCGAGGATGATCCAG